>JAGVLJ010000039.1 GCA_020049855.1 Bacteroidia bacterium
AGTGGTGGCCATGGCTTTTTCTATTAGAATACCAGTTGATACCTGGCTTAGGTCAACATGCTTAAAGCAGGAATCCATCATTTCCAGGTAGGAATATGCTATGGTAGAATCTGTAAATAACGAATCGTCCTGAGCGCTGCTTATTTGAGGTAAACAAAAGCACCACAAGGTGAACAGCAAAATGATTTTTTTCATAAGTAAAAATTAATTAGTTAATAACTTATATCAAAACGGCCTGATTCTACCTTTACAGAAGTAAGTCCATTATCATCTAATAAGGTGAAACCGAACATACCTGCGGCAAATCCATATACGGTATCTAGCCGAGTAATATTTACCCAGGCAAATCCACCTGCGTTGATAGGATGATGGGAAAAATATGTAACTCCTTTATAAGTTACGGTAAAGGCATCATTTTTTATATCATTAAAATATACCAGATAGTTCCCAGGTTTCACAAGTTTTTTTATTCCTACCCCAACATAGGCTGTTGTATATTGACTTAATTCATCGGGTTTTATTTCATAATCTACAAGTAAAGTTCCATTTTCATAAAATGTCTGTATATTATGATACCCTTTCTCATAAACCGGCCATGCCTTGCCGTTTATAAGGCAACCAAACGTACCCAGGCCGCTGGCAGTGGCAGGGGGCAGCTTGTCTATTTCCTCTTCCTTTTTGCATCCGGCAAAAAAGAGACACCCAAATAAAAAAGCGTATTAAGATGCGGGAGCGGGTTTTCATATGGATCGTAGTTATATTATTAATAGCACAAAATTAAAAGGTTTTATTTGGCATTTGCAAGAAAAAAATCCTTAGCGGCTTCCGTTTTTCCGGAGTTCTTCTCTGGAAATATATAGGCAAAGCAAGCGAATGGTGATAAAAACGATTAGGGTACATATGTTATTTCTTTTTTAGCGGCTGAAGCAAATACTCCAGTCCGTTTATTTTTATTTCATATAAAGTTTGCAACTGCATGCCCAGTTTCCCTTTTGGGAATCCGTTTCGTGAAAACCACTCTAAATAGGAAACAGGCAAATCGCACAGCAACTTCCCTTCGTATTTACCAAAGTAAATTTTGTCTCTCACCAAACTCAGCAATATTTCTTTATCCGGTTCCATCTGTTAAACAAAAACAAAAGTATTGGATTATTTAACGGCCTGTTAAAAATTCTGCTTGTTTGGTAAGAAATTTCTACGCTAACTTTGCCTCACCAAAAATCTTGGGGGTGCTGAAAGGAATTTCGGCTGAGATTACACCCTTTGAACCTGAACAGGATAATACCTGCGAAGGGAAAGATGAGCACTCATCTTCTCTGCATGAATGCTCTCTGAAAGGGGGTTAACCATATAAAGCAACCATCAGCCCCGATGGTTGATAGTGTTTAACCTTTTATTAATATTTTACATGTTTCAACGCTTTTTTTTAGTAACGCTATTTGCCGTCAGTATGCAGCTACAGGCGCAAACCATTAACCTGTCCGGGCAAATAAACGGAGGCTCCGCCAACGAACCCGTTCCCGATGCGTATGTCACGCTCCTGCTTCCTTCGGGTAAATCTATGAATGCCGTAAGTGAAAAAAACGGTTCTTTTTCATTTGGTTCACTCGGACAAGGGCAGCATATACTGGTGGTATCCTGCATCGGATTCAAAACTTATGTTGATACGGTGCAGTTAACAACCTCGCAACACCTCTTGGTAAAACTTGACGGACAGTTTTTGCTTAAAGACGAAGTGATTGTGCGGGCCATTCGGGCACAGGATAAATCGGCCGGTACATTTACCAATATTTCTAAAAAGCAATTGAGTGAACAAAACATGGGGCAGGATTTTCCCTTTCTGCTCAATCTCACTCCTTCGGTGGTGGTCAACTCTGATGCAGGAGCAGGCGTAGGTTACACAGGTATGACCATTCGGGGGATAGACCAAACACGCATTAATGTTACTATTAACGGAATACCGGTAAACGATGCCGAATCGCAGGGCGTGTATTGGGTAGATTTGCCCGATTTTGCCAGTTCGGTGCAAAGCGTGCAAATACAACGGGGAGTTGGAACTTCTACCAATGGGGCGGCCGCTTTTGGCAGCAGCATCAATGTGCAAACAAATAGTGTGAGGCAGGATGCGTATGCCGAAGTAAACAGCAGCATCGGTTCGTTCAACACCTATAAAAATAATGTGCAGTTTGGAACAGGGGTGTTAAAAAGCGGATGGGGTTTTGATGGCCGCCTGTCTAAAATTTCTTCTGACGGATATATAGACCGCGCCTTCTCTGATTTGAAATCGTACTACCTATCGGCCGGACATTATGGTAAAAAGAGTATGGTAAAATTAGTACACTTCTCGGGCAGTGAGCGCACCTATCAGGCTTGGAACGGTATTCCGCAGGACGTGCTGGACACCAACCGGACGTACAATGAATTTACCTATCCCAATCAAACCGACAATTATCAGCAGGATTATTACCAGGCCTTTTTTACCTATGAGTTCAGCAAAAAATTATTGCTCAATACTGCCTTGTTTTATACCCGTGGAAAAGGCTATTATGAGGAGTATAAAGCGGCACAAAACTTTTCAGATTACGGACTGAACAACGCGGTAGTGGGCAGCGATACTGTCACACAAACTGACCTGATAAGACGCAGGTGGCTGGATAATGATTTTTACGGAACTACTTTTTCATTGCACTACACTCCTTCTAAAAAAACAACAGCCACTCTGGGTGGTGGAGCTACGTATTATGACGGCCGTCACTATGGGGAAGTTATTTGGGCGCAATATGCCACCACGATTCCGGTAAATACGCGCTACTACCACGACAATTCGTACAAAACAGATGTAAATATGTATGGAAAGGTTCAGCATTATCTGGGAAAGGTTGCTCTGTTTGCCGATGCACAGGTGCGTTACATTCAGTATAATTTTCTGGGTTTCGATCAAAATCTTAATAATATTCAGCAAACGGTTGATTATACCTTTTTCAATCCTAAGGCAGGAGCAGTGTATGCCTTCAGTGATTCATCGGACATGTATGTTTCGTATAGTGTAGCAGGCAAAGAACCCAACCGCAATGATTTTGTCAATTCTACTTTAATGAGCAGGCCTAAGGCCGAGCTGTTGCATGATGTAGAAGTGGGTTGCCGCAAAACATGGAAACGCGCCTCTTTTTCGGCTAATATGTATTACATGCACTACAAAAATCAATTAATACTTACCGGAAAGATTAATGATGTGGGTGCATACAACCGAATCAATGTGCCCGTAAGTTACCGCACCGGAATAGAGCTGGCAGGATCGGTGAACATTACCCGCTATATGCAGTGGAGCGGAAACATTACCTTAAGTGAAAATAAAATTAAAGCCTTTACCGAGTTTGTTGACGACTGGGATAGGGGTGGACAGTTGGCACAGGAGTACCGCAAGAGCAACCTTGCTTTTTCTCCCACTATCATAGCTGTTTCACAAATCAGATTCCTGCCGTTTAAACATTTCGCTTTCGATATAATAAGTAAATATGTTTCTGACCAATACCTTGACAATACACAAAACAACGGCCGCAAGCTTGACGCATTTTTTGTAAACAACCTTTTGATTTCCTATAGCACAAATTTTGCGAAACGGATAAAAAACTTGCGTATTGGATTTATGTACAACAACCTATTCAACGAAAAATATGAGCCTAATGGCTATACCTACAGTAGTATTAGTGGGGGGGTGCGAAGTGATTATAATTATTATTTTCCACAAGCCGGTCGTAATTACTTGATGCAGGTAACGCTTGGGTTTTAACTTTCTGTAAAGGATGAAAGATATTCCCAATCACCTTAATTTTACACTTAGTGGAACCAATTGCCTTATATTTATTTATGACTCATTACGAAAGAAAGAGGCTGTTTCAGCTTATTGGCATCGGGGGATGCCTATATCTTTTCAATATACTTATCTGAAATATTTGTTAAAGAGGATTCCGGTTTTTTAACGCTTCACTTCATTCACATTTTTCGCACAATGCCCATTCTGACAACCAAATTCAATAACTTGCCGGCAAATAACAACCATATGCAACTGGTAGTAGGAGGTGACCATGCAGGTTACCAATATAAAAAAATACTCATTGCCCGTTTACAACAACTGGGTCACGTCTGTACCGATGTAGGCCCATTCAGTGACGAATCATGTGATTACCCCGATTTTGCTCATCCGCTTGCCGAAAAGGTACGCATGGGAGAAGCACAGTTAGGCATTTTGATTTGTGGCAGTGGCAACGGGGTATGCATCACGGCCAATAAACACCGAGGGGTTCGTGCCGCATTATGCTGGAATGAAGAACTTGCTGCACTGGCTCGTCAGCACAACAATGCCAACGTGCTGTGTTTGCCCGCCCGCTTTATAAGCGAAGAACTTGCTGCCAGCATTACCCAAACCTTTATCAATACGGCTTTTGAAGGAGGCCGCCACGAGCGTAGAGTGAACAAAATTGATGTTTGATTCGTTAATAAAAAATCTGCATGCCGGTGATAAAAAAGCACTGGCTCGTTGCATCAGCCTGGCCGAGAATGAAACGCCCGGGTATGAGCAGATTTTGCAATCACTTCACTTTTTAAATGCTGCTACAGTGTTGGGCGTAACAGGCCCTCCGGGTGCCGGAAAAAGTACGCTCATCAATGCCCTGATTTCCGAACTGGTGAAACAGGGAAAAAAGATTGCTATCCTTGCTGTTGACCCTACCTCTCCGTTTAATTACGGAGCTTTATTGGGCGACCGCATTCGCATGAGTGAGCATTTTACCAATGAGCAGGTGTTTATTCGTTCTATGGCATCGCGTGGGGCCTTGGGCGGCCTATCGCCTAAAATTTACGAGGCAGTAGATATACTTAAGGCAGCAGGATTTGATTACGTTATTATCGAAACGGTTGGTGTTGGTCAGTCGGAAGTAGAAATTGCAGGATTGGCTGATACTACGCTGGTGGTGATGGTGCCAGAGTCGGGCGATGAAATACAAACCATTAAATCAGGGGTTATGGAAATTGCCGATGTGTTTGTAGTAAACAAATCAGACCGCGAGGGGGCTGAAACATTTTATAAAAATTTAATTTTACTGGCACACAGTCATGCCGGGAAAGACTGGGAAACTCCGGTGGTAAAAACCGTTGCGGGCAGTGGGCAAGGTGTGGCTGATTTGATACAAGCTATACAGGCTCATCAGCAATCAGGGCAACTGCATCGTAAACGAGAATTTTTATTGGCCGAAAAAGCCCTGCACATGATTCAGGCTTACCGCACCCGCGATATCGATAAAAATAAACTTCGTAAAGAATTGGCAGAACAAATGACGAGGGAAGGGTTTAATTTGTATAAATATATAACCCGCTGGTATGAACATTAGCATTATTTCTTCTTCACCACGCATCAGTAGTAGCAGTTTACGGGTGGCAAAAGCTTTAGCACGTGTGGTGCAAAGCAAGGGCTTGTATTCCGTATCACTTGTTGATTTTGCCGGATATGATATTCCATTATATAACCAAGGGGTAATTGATCGGGACAACCTTTCTCCGTTTCAGCAGCATCTGGTAAATTCCATGAGTGGTGCTGGAGTGGTGATATTAGTGGTACCTGAGTACAACTGGACAATGCCGGCCGAACTGGCAAATTTTATTCATCGCATGGGCGATAAACCGTTTTTGGATTTATTCAGTGACAAAGTATTTGCATTTGTTGGCGTTTCAAGCGGCAAGGGCGGGCGTCAACCGGTGGTTCAGCTTACTTATATTCTCGGAAAAATCATTAGCTTTTTTGAACTCGACACCTTGGTTTCTTCCAAATTATTTGAATCGCATTTTACCAAAGATGTGTTAGATGAAAATGGAAATTCCCTTGGGAATATTGCGTACGATACAGGGCTCGAAAAATTTGTAAATTACACGTTACGTACAGGCAAGCGGTGGTTTAGCGCTTAAGTAATCTAACCAACGCAGGTAAACGATTTTCTTTATAGTGAAAGTACGGAACTTCATCGGCTCCGAATCCACGGTAAAAACGGGCTATTCCTTCAATATCCGAACCTTCAAAATCAATCACCACATATTTATCTATGGCATTCTTTATTACCTCGTTCATTAGCATTTGCATTGAACCAAGTTCTTTTCCTTTTTCAGATGAAGCACCCATCAGATAGGTAAGTCGTTCGGCATATCCGGCAAAAATTCCGGCAGCGAGTGTTTCATTTTGTGAATTATGAACGCGCAAAAACTGCCATTCTTTTCCAATAGGTTTCTTTAATAATTCCTTAAATCGGAGGTAGTCCTTTTGTTTTACTTCAGGGCTCTTGTTTCCGTTTTGTTCTACGTAAAAATCTACTAATGCATCTCCCGCAGATTCACGGCTAAAGGTTAATTCATTTTTGAGGGCTTTACTGATATTGCGTTTGGTGTTTTCGGAAAAGGAACGTACATGATGTTCGTAGGTGGACAGCAGCAGTAGTTCATGGTTTTTCCGTTCGGTTATACATTCATTTTTATACTCATCCATGCTGCAGGAAGAATTGAGTTGCGAATCAATATACCCAAATTTATCGGGCAGGGCATCCAGAAATTTGGTTACCAAAAAACCCGATACCAGAAACTTGGAAAAAATCCCTAATTGCTGGCAAAAAAAAGGCTGATACACATAATACACCCCGTATTTTTTTCGCACAGGTAAGGGCATCATGGCATCGTAATCATTCATTACCAAAGCATCCCACTCGTCACACACCGTATCAAGGTAGGAACTGCGGGCATATATCAGCGGGTTGTAGCAATTATCAAGGCTGCTGTCCCATTTTGGTTTATCAATTTCGCTATGTGTCAAATATCGTATCACTCGGTTGCGTTCTTAATCAATTGCTCATAAACTTTACTCCACCCCTTCCAGACTCCGTACTCACTAAGCGATTCATTATGCCACAAACTTATTAATTCTCCGTTAACCTGTTTCACTTGTTGTATAATCTCTAAAGTTGCCTCCATTGCTTCCTCAACGGTTAATTCCATATAATTCTTTAATGTTACATCCATGAGCATAAATGGATGAATGGTGAGTTGGGTTTGGTTATTATGAATAAGGTCGAAAAATTTAAAAGAGCGTGCAGTTGAAGCCCTAAATCCAATTGTTTCAGCATAACCCATGGAGTATTCATGCTCAATGCCGTTTTCAATCAACAGCAAACAGGTAAGGTGGTAGTTCATGCGTAAAAAATGCTGCCTGCTATGTATTATCGGCTTTGTACTGAGTAGGTGCAAACGCTTTATTTCTTTGGCAAACAGTTCGGGTTTATCGCTGCTGTAATACGAAGGGTGTATTCCAATTTGGTAATGCTCAGCTATGGTTTTAACTAGCTTGTGCATTGCCTTGCTGTTCCACTTCAGATTTTTGTCTTTATCCGTATAATTGCCAAGAAGAAAAAAATAAATGACCGGAAATTTATTATGTAACCCGGCCAATTGGTCATAGCAATTATATGGGTCGGGGTTTGTTCCGTTCAGTACGGCAATTCGCTCTCCAAGTTGTTGCCCTTTTGCGGTGAGTAAATCCTTTCCTGCGGCAAGCAATTGCCGCCACAGGGGTTTACCGACATAGCAGTAGGCCATATCAATATCTATGGTTGGGGTAAAGGAAAATGAATGCTTTTTACAGGAAAGTTTGGGAAACGATTGTAATAAATGGGACTTAAATTTTTCAAGAACATAATCGAGCCAAGGCCGCTGCAGGTTGTGTGTGCTGTGAGCAACAGAGGCCGATGCTAAAAACCTTCCATGTTCGTCAGTGCATGGGCTTTGCCATTCTTCATATCTTGACAACAGGTAAAAAGTCATGGCAAATAAATCGAACGGAATATGATTCCCCGGCTGAGGAAAAAGAACGGTTTCTTTTTCCCATAATGTAGTTGGAGGCAATGCTGCTGGCCGGGTCTTTTGTTCGTCAAGCAGACCACAAGGTATCACCTGAAATGTTTGCTCAAAATTTTGAGCCGAATAATTAATACGTGGGCCTGTAAAAGCAGAAAACTCTTCGGATAAGGAGGTTACTGTGAAAGGACAACCTAAGAATACACCAAAAATGTGATCAAACACATATCGGTGCCGGGGGGTGATATTTGGGGTGAAAATGAGCAAAACGGCTGATGAAGTAGAATTTGTCGCTATAAAATGTAGTTTTGCAATTTAAGTTTAATTCTATTTTACACCCAATCGCATGTCGAAAGTAGCATTAATAACCGGGATTACCGGACAAGACGGAGCTTACCTTGCTGAATTTCTTTTGAATAAAGGATATCAGGTTCATGGGATTAAGCGCAGGAGTTCATTGTTTAATACCGATCGAATTGATCACCTTTATCAGGATCCGCACGAAAAAAATCTGAAATTAACTCTGCACTACGGAGATTTAACAGATAGTACCAATCTTATCCGCATTATTCAGGAAACGCAACCCGATGAAATTTATAACTTGGCTGCTATGAGCCATGTGCATGTAAGTTTTGAAACTCCAGAGTACACAGCCAATGCCGATGGAATTGGAACATTACGTATTCTTGAAGCTATTCGTATTTGTGGCCTTACCGAAAAAACGCGCGTGTATCAGGCTTCTACTTCCGAGTTGTACGGATTGGTGCAGGCGGTTCCGCAAAGCGAAACCACACCGTTTTATCCTCGCTCGCCTTATGCAGTGGCTAAACTATATGCTTACTGGATTACCGTTAACTACCGCGAAGCATATAACATGTATGCCTGCAATGGTATTTTATTTAACCATGAGTCACCGGTCAGGGGAGAAACATTTGTAACCCGTAAAATTACCCGAGCTACCGCAAAAATTGTAATGGGTTTGCAGGAAAAATTATTTCTCGGAAACCTTAATGCCCAACGCGACTGGGGTCATGCTAAAGATTATGTAGAAGCTATGTACCTTATTTTGCAACAATCCAAAGCAGAAGATTTTGTAATTGCCACAGGCATTACTACCCGAGTAAGGGAATTTGTTCGAATGTCATTCGAAGATGTAGGCGTTAAATTGGAGTTTAAAGGGGAAGGAGAAAAAGAAACCGGTTTTGTGGCCGGGATTGATAAGGAGCGAATGGAGTTTTTACAACTCAAGCCCTCCTTATTGCCCATTGGAAAAGAAGTAGTGTGCGTGGATCCAAGGTATTTTCGTCCTACCGAAGTGGAGTTGCTTATTGGCGATGCTACCAAAGCCCGCGAAAAACTGAACTGGAAACCTAAGTACGATTTAAAAGCGCTGGTAAATGATATGATGAAAGGGGATTTAAAAATGGTGAAAAAAGATAAATACCTGCGCGATGGAGGCTATAAAACCCTCAACTATTTCGAATAATTATTGGCCGCTATTCATGAATAAAAGCGCAAAAATTTTTGTAGCCGGTTACCGCGGAATGGTAGGTTCGGCTGTGTACCGCAAATTGCAACGGGAAGGATTTACCAACCTGATTGCCCGCAGCAGCAGTGAACTTGATTTACGCGATCAAATGGCCGTAGTCGGTTTTTTTGCTGCCGAAAAGCCCGAATACGTTTTTTTGGCTGCCGCCAAAGTGGGAGGCATTGTTGCCAATAATACCTACCGTGCCGATTTTATTTATGAAAACCTAATGATTCAAAACAACGTAATTCATCAGAGTTATGTGCACGGAGTAAAAAAACTCTTGTTCTTTGGGTCATCCTGTATTTACCCTAAAATGGCTTCCCAACCGCTTAAAGAAGATTCCCTGCTTACGGGCTTGCTTGAACCTACCAACGAGCCTTATGCCATTGCTAAAATTGCCGGCATTAAAATGTGCGAAGCTTACCGCGACCAGTATGGCTGTAATTTTATCTCTGTTATGCCTACTAATTTATATGGCATCAATGATAATTATCACCCTGAAAATTCGCATGTACTCCCGGCTCTTATCCGCAAATTTCATGAAGCGAAAAGGGATGGAAAAAAGGAAGTGATGATTTGGGGAACAGGTACTCCGCTCAGGGAGTTTTTATTTGCCGATGACCTGGCCGATGCTGCTTACCTGCTGATGGAACAATACAACGAAAAGCAATTTGTAAACATTGGCAGCGGGGAAGATATTTCGATTAAAGACCTGGCCGAGTTGATTAAGCATATCATCGGATTTAAGGGCAATCTGGTATTTGACACCTCAAAACCGGATGGTACCCTACGCAAGCTGATGGATATAACCCAACTCAAGCAACTGGGCTGGATCTATACCACCTCACTCGAGAATGGCATTCAGCAGGCCTACGAGGATTTTTTAAAACGAGGCTTGGGATAAAGCATAAACCTTGCTGATGATGGAAACCCCTTCCCTTTATCTTGGGAGTTAAACACTAAACGCTACGCAAAGGTAATGCGCTCACTACCCAATAGCAAACTCATGCAGTTCTTAGCATATACATTGCCTTTACAACTGGAGCGGGAAAAAAAACGGCATGCCGGAACCCTCACCCTGTTTAATTTTCACCCTGTATTTATCCAGTTTACAAATGCCTAAATTCTTGTCCAATTTATTATTTGGCCATAATATCCAGTTTTATTTAATTGTTTAATATCAGTTTTCCCTCCTGAACAAATACCCACAAGATACCATTGGCCTACGACAAGTTTGAATAACCCGCCTCCGCTGTCTCCGCCAGCGCAAAGGTATTCTAAGGGCATTGGTATAGAACTTCCCATTTTATTGCAGCCTTTGATTGATTCAGAATCAAAGTCACATGAAAGAATGGTTTTATTTCCTCCACAGTTAGATCCTGAAATTCTGTCTATCACATTTTCATCGGCTATTTTTTGATTTAGAAATGAAATGGAATCAGGTTTTCCGGCCTTGCCTATTGCCCCAAATCCAACACCAATTACCATAGAGGATAATTCATCATATTTAGTATAAACTTTTGCCTTGCAACATTTGATAGCTGCTCTTCAAATTTTGTTAGCGCAAGGTGGATATACCGGTTAAACTGACCACCCTTTTCCGGAGCAAATTGACCACCCTTTCATCTGGCGAAAAAGTGTTCATATTGTCTGGCGAAGTATAGCA
>JAGVLJ010000028.1 GCA_020049855.1 Bacteroidia bacterium
AATAATGCCCTATATGCCCAACTGGATCAAAAATTCGGACGAGTTTCCATTTCATTTGGTGCACGAATGGAGCGAAACAAAGTAGACACTATTCAAACGGAATATTACCCTGTTTTTAGAGGAGGCGCAAATATTCAAACAGGTAAAGCCACTTACCTGCGTATGTCACTGGGACAGGGGTATCGGTTTGCCTCGGTAGCCGAACGATTTGCCGCCACCACAGCAGGGTCACTTAAAATATTTCCCAATCCTGCGGTGAAACCTGAAACAGGATGGAGCAGTGAAATTGGTTTGAGGCAGGGATTTAAAATTCAAAACTGGAAAGGATATATGGATATAGCCGCATTCTGGACCGAATACTACAATATGATTGAATTTACTTTTGGCCTTTACCTTCCTCCTGTTTATGACCCCAACAATACCGCGCAATACCTGGGATTCTCGGCTATGAATGTTACCAATGCCCGCATTAACGGATTTGAATGGAGCAGTGCGGCCGAGGGTCGGATTTTTGGGCTGCCGTTGCGTATTTTGGCCGGATATACTTTTATTGACCCTGCCAATAAAGACTATGTAAAACAACCTGCTGATACGCTCGGTAATGAAGACAAACTAAAATACCGCTTTAGCCACACTATCAAACTTAACGCTGACCTGAATATTCATAAAGTAGCTATTGGCTGTACCTGGCGCTACAACAGCTATATGATGAATATTGATCAAACATTAGGTCTGTTGATTAACGGAGTAGAACAATACCGCAAGGACAATCAAACAGGATATGGAATCGTAGATGTGCGCCTTGCATTTAATGCCGGGTCGCATCACAAAATTGCCCTTATCGTAAAAAATATATTAAACAAAGAATACATGTTTTTCCCAGGAAATATGGGCGCCCCACGCACCTGGAATATGCAGTACAACCTTTCATTCTAAATTAATCCATCGCCTTCTTTTATTGCCGCGATCTATTTTTGGAACAGTTTTAGATTTAAACAGCCATTATAAAACTTAAACTCAATGAAAAGAAAAGAATTAATGATGATGGCGGTATTAGTTGTGCTGCTCACATCGTGTACCCGCAAAGTGAGATTAACCGGTGAATTAAAAACAAAACTGGATGAGCAGAGGGTAAATTACCATAATGTTCAGTTCTACAACAAAGGAACTTTTAGCCTGATGCGAAAAAATTTTTCTGAAGCAATGGTAGCAAGCAATGGCAAATTAAGAATGAAAAAGAAAAATGAATTGGAGAGAATAAAGTTTAAAACCGGTACCAAAGCCACTTGTGATACCATTATTGGAACTACCCTTTATATGCGCTTTGAGAAAGGTGACGGAAAATTGTTGTCCTTCCGCATCAACCAGTGGGACTTATTCGAACTTGTTCCCGACCAATCGGATACCAGTGGGAACTACGTTATGTACAGTGGAATGAACTATAGAATTATCAACTTTGGAAATATTACACTCCAGGCCAAGCGCAAAAAAGTGAATGAAGCACACAAACAGACGCGCAAAATTAAAGGGGTAATGGTAACTAGTTAAGTTTTATATTGATGATTATGCCTGCCTACCAATAGTAAAACCATCAGGCTGGAGGCTACTAATAAATAAGAAAATTTTGGCCAGATTGGTTTTGACGAAACAATGCATGGACTAGTTAACTCAAAGCTGTTTATATACTCCTGCTGCCAGTTTAATGACAATTGTTGCTTGTACAATGCCAATCCTGCGTCATACAGCTTAACCGGATCCAATGGCTCACCGTACACAAACCCTCCCCCACTTCGGGGCATCATAGTTTGAGCCATTAATTTTTTTAAGCTGTCAATTTCATTGATGTCTTCATCCAATTTTTCACGCATCAAATTAATTTGTTTCTGCCGCATCCCCTTTAAACGCAAATAATGCTCGCTATTTTCAATGAACCCTATTAAACTTTTCTGAATCGCATTAAAATCATCTTTGTTTTTTGTTTTAATCTGAACAACCAATAGCTTAACGGTATCCTTTCGGGGGCTTGCCCACACAGGCTTGGTATCAACATAGTTGATTGACTTGGTTACTTCCTCAGGAAGATTAAGCAAAACACTCAATTGTTCATCGTCATTATCTTTTACCAATTGGTGAATATCATTCAACTGATTCATAAAGAACAAATCATCTCCTGCTATTGGCTTAAAGGTAAATTCTGATTGGTAAACAGGAGGAATAAGTTTAGCTAACACAAAACTTAGCCCCGTAGCAACAAGCAGTGCCACTACCAATTTTAAAGGTTTATAAAACGCTATTTGAATAGGATAAACCAATTTACATATACCCTTTACCCCTAAACGATACAGACGCCTGACAGCTAATTCAACATCAAATTCATCCTGATTTGTACTCATAACCCGGTTGCTATTTACTGCCACGAAGCTATTTATTTTCCCGTCATTTAAAAAATTCGATTTAATTAGTTGGCACCCAAAAACGAATTCAGTTGCCTAAACTGTGATATTTAACCTGATTAGAATTAAATTGCCCCATAATAATTAAGAATCCCCAATTGGCAGCTGAGCAAAACAACAGTCGACTAAAAATAGGAATTCCCACTTTCCTTGCCCATGTTTATTTTTTCTTTAACAGCACATTCTTACCAGCCGGTTTACTTTACACCCAATTTATCGGGCCTGCCTTGTATTTAAAACTTTTGCTTACTCGAAAAAAAACATACCTTATCGCATTTATCCTTTTTCTTTCGGCCTTTGATGGCATCCACTTGCTAATGGGAGTTGAGCTTAAAAGTTTTGTTGCATCAAATATTCTTTTTGTTTGTACTTACTGCAGCGTGATGGTTTTTTATCATTTCATAAAAACATACCGTAAACTGCCGGAGTTGTTCTACAAAATTTTGCTCACCAATGCCTTTTTCACTTTTCTGGCGTTGATGACGTATTTTACCCCTTACCGCGATATACTATGGTATAAAAACAAATTTACCCATAGCGTTGACAGTATATACAGGCTCGCCCTTCTGACATATGAAGCATCCTATTATTCGTTATTGTTAGTTCCGTTGGTTTTTTATTTTTTGCTACAGTTGTTTCATGGTCAAATAGCGAAAGGAAAATTAACTATAACACTGTTAGTACTCACCCCTATGATCCTTTCACTATCCATAGGAGTTATCTCGGCAATGGTAATGGCCTTTTGTGTGTATTACCTGTTGAATTGGGAAAAAATTCTTACCCGAAAAAGTTTTTTCTGGCCGCTATCTGTTACATTAGCATTAACTGCTTTTTTGGTGTTGTATCTCAGTATATTTTTCCCGGAAAACGCTCTATTTACCCGAATATCTAATATTCTCAACGGGCTTGACACCTCCACCAATGGACGAACTTCTGATTCATTTAAGATGGCTTGGATGATTGCTCAACGCAAGAGTTTGCTTGTAGGAGCAGGCCTTGGTCAGATTAAAATTGTGGGTGCCGAAATACAACGAATTTATTTCTGGCACTGGGGAAACTTGGAGGTTGTTCGGATACCCAATACTACTGCCGAAACTTTGGCCATTTTTGGTTTTACAGGAATAATTTTCCGTTTTTCACTTATTACTTATCTTTTTTTTAAAACAAGGGTGTGGAACAATCACTTTAGGTTGCTTGTGTTTTGTTTCATTTTTATTTACCAGTTTACCGGAAGTTTCATTACCAATATTGTTGAATATACTGCATGGATTTTTGCCTTTGTAAATTGCTTTCCGGAGTTAGACGTTAATGTGAAGAGAAAGGAAGGGAGGGTATGAAAGTAGCTTTCATTATCAGACCGAATGTACACACTATTCCGGGTGGCGACACTGTACAAATGAATCAAACCGCAAAGGAACTGCAGAAATTAGGCGTTTCGGTTGATATATTTACCTCCGATAAAAAGATAGATTATTCCTGCTTCGACCTGATTCATTTTTTCAATATTACCGATTGTGAAGATTTGCTTTACCATGCATTACATGCAAAAAAGCCGATCGCCTTATCAAGCATTTATGTAGATTACCGGGAATATGACCGGCACCATAGAACAGGAGTAATAAATTTACTTAGCAAAATACTTCCTTATCATCAAATTGAATACCTGAAAACCTTGGCTAAATTTGTGTTGAAAAGGGAAAAAGTGAGTACCCCACTTTACTGGATCAAGGGACACAATGGTTCAATTCGTTGCATCTTAGAAAAAACAACTTTACTACTACCAAACTCGCAAAATGAATACTCCCGATTAAAAAATGATTTTAACGTGAATTTGCCGTACCACGTAATTCCTAACGGGTTTGATCCGGCTTTGTTTTACGAAAACAAAAACACTCAACCACGAAAAGGGATTTTATGTGTAGGACGAATTGAGGGACGTAAAAATCAACTTAACCTGATTCGTGCGGTAAATAAAACAACATATAATCTTACCCTTATAGGGCAGATTGCTCCAAACCAAAAGGGATATTACAAACAATGTTTGAAAGAGGCCGGGCCAAATGTTAAATTTATTGATTACCTACCTCAACATAAACTTTTACATTTTTACAACCAAAGTAAAGTACATGCCATGCCAAGCTGGTTTGAAACAACAGGATTGTCAAATCTTGAAGCTGCAGCTATGGGGTGCAATCTGGTAATAGCCAACAGGGGTGATGTAATGGATTATTTTGAGAACTATGCCTACTATTGCGCCCCGGATAGTGTGGATTCAATTAAGGAAGCAATAGAAAGTGCTTATGCTGCCGAAAAAAATGACTCCCTCAAAGAGCATGTGCTCTCCAACTTTATCTGGGAAATAGCAGCTGCCAAAACATTAAAAGCGTATATTGAAATCCTGAAACACTATGATACAATTTGACAAATTAGAAAAAGAAAAAGAAAAATTTCGCAACAAATTTTTGCTGGCAAAACCATTCCCTCACCTTATTATAGATGATTTTTGTGATGCCGGGAAATTACACCAACTAGTGAGAGAAATGCCGGATATACATACCAAAAGCCGCGATTATGTTTTTGCCGCTAATAAATTCGAAAAATCAAAATTTTCCGATTTGTCTGCCCTATTTAACGAACTTTATGATGACCTGACATCCGAACAATTTGAAAATTTTTTATGCTTTATTAGCAACGAACCTGTTTTTATAGATAAAAAATTTCATGGCGGAGGCATACACCAGGGAAAGAAAAATAGTTTTCTTGATATGCATCTTGATTTTAATTACCATCCATTGAACAAAAATTGGTATCGAAACCTTAACCTGCTATTGTATTTAAATGAGGACTGGAAACCCGACTACGGTGGACAACTGCAATTAGAAGATTTACGCAGTGGAGAAAAGGTAGCCATTGAGGTTCCATTTAACAGAATAGTAATTCAGCAAACACGTAACTTTACCTTGCACGGATATAACAAAACTAACTTCCCTGAAGGTAAATCAAGAACCTCGGTGGCCGCTTATGCCTACACCATACACAAACACCTCATTGAAAAACCAAGAACTACTGACTGGCATGTGGGAGATAATGACGTGTTCAAAAAAATACTGGCCAGATTGTATGGCCCTGGGGTGAAACTAAAAAATAAACTTTTTGGTAGCGCAACTGCCAAACACTAATGATGCGGGTAGCTATTTTAGGTACAAGAGGTATTCCGAACAATTACGGAGGATTTGAGCAATTAGCTCAATACCTATCAGAGTATCTGGTTTCAAAACAACATGAAGTTTGGGTATTCAGTTCGTCTGCTCATCCCTACAAAGAAAAGTGGTGGAATGGGGTTCATATTATTCATTGCAACGACCCTGAAAAAACAATGGGGACTACCGGCCAGTTTATTTATGATCTAAATTGTGTTATTCAAATTCGAAAACTAAAACCAGATATCGTTCTTCAACTTGGATACACCAGTAGTTCAATATGGCATTGGCTCATTCCCCCGCAATCAGTTCTTATAACCAATATGGACGGCTTGGAATGGAAACGAAGTAAATACTCAAGCCCTGTAAAAAAATTTTTGAAATATGCCGAGAAACTGGCAGCACAAACCAGTGATGTACTTATAGCTGATTCACCTGGAATTCAGGCATACATCTCCAGTACTTTTCATCGAAATCCGAGTTACATTGCGTATGGAGCAACTTCATTTACCAATCCGAATGAAGAATTCTTGAAACAACAACAACTTACCCCCTTTTCCTACTACTTGGCAATAGCCAGATTTGAGCCGGAAAATAATATAGAAACAATCATTAATGGATTTACCTTAAGCCACACCGACAAAAAACTTGTTTTAATCGGAAATCACCAAAACAGGTATGGGGCAAAAATAAGAAACAAGTATAGCCATTTTAAGAATATAATTTTTCAGGACCCGATATACGATATAAACCTACTTAATAACCTTCGATACTATTCGGCAATGTATTTTCATGGCCATTCAGTAGGAGGTACCAACCCCTCACTCTTAGAAGCCATGGCATCGCAGGCATTAATTTGTGCCCACAATAATGTATTTAACCAACATGTGCTGGGTAACGAAGCCCATTATTTCAAAAATGAAAATGATATCATGGTACTAATAAATACCAATCCATCACCGGAACAAAACAAGAAATGGAACGAAAAGAATCTGGAGAAAATAAAAAACCTGTATAGCTGGCCGCAAATTAATTTACGATACGAACAACTGATGCTATCTTCGTTATAGCCATGAAACTTTTTCTTAACACAAGCGCTTACTTTTTGGCAGTGGCTGTTGCTACTTCATTCGTCTTACCTATTCCGGTAAATAGCCTGCTCGTTATTCTTTTTCTGGCGGTTTCTTTGCTTCGTTTTTCACTAGCCACCTTTAAACAAAACATATCTAGTTATCCTGTATTGATGTTTTCCGCTTTGCTATTTCTCTTAGTTTTATCTGGGTGGTTATTGAGCATAAATAAAAGTGAAGCATGGCTTTTTGCCGAGCGCAAATTAAGTTTGGTTATTTTCCCTGCTGTATTTCTTATTTCTCCGGGATTTTCGCCCAAACAGATTCGTACCATTCTAAGAGCCCATGTACTATCGGTGGTAATTGCCTGCGTGTACATGCTTTCACTGGCTGCCAGTTCTTTCTTTATTTTCACATCCCAAAGTGACGTATTCTTCTACCATAACCTTAGCAGGGGAATCCACTTCAATGCTATTTACCTTTCTATGTATTGTTTGTTTGGATGCATACTTGCACTTTCTCAACAACTCTTCAACAAATACACCCCGTTAATTTTTATTTTTCTTACTACCTGTATTGTTTTGCTCAGCTCAAAAATGGTGGTTGCTTTATTTTTTCTGTTTCTTCTAAGCTACCTTATTTTAAAAACACATCTAGCTGTCGGGCTAAAAATAGCTCTGGCATTGCTTACCCTGCTTTCAATTATACTCATTATAGGGTTTACTCCATTTCTTAAACAGCGGTTTTTAGCAGAAATTAAAAGTGATAAAGGAGTAATCGCAAAAGAAAAATTTGCTTACAACACGCCTTTCAGCGGTGTCACCCTACGAACAGTTATCTGGAGGCATTCGCTATCTATCCTCGCGGAGCATCAAGCCTGGTTACTGGGTGTTGGTACGGGCGATTTTCAACAGTTCCTTAATGAAAAATACGAAGCCAGCGGAATGTATATGGGAAACCCGGTACTGGGCGATAGCGGCTATAGAGGTTATAACCCACACAACCAATATATTGAATTTATATTAAGTCAGGGGATTTTAGGTTTGCTTTGTTGGATGCTGTGGATAATATGGCTGGGGTTTAAAAGCATTTCGGGCAACCATTTTGTCTTAACAATGCTCTTGGTAGTTGTAAGCTTATTAAACATAACGGAGTGTTTTTTAAGTGCCAACAAGGGCATAGTTTGGTTTATGTTTTTTAGTTCACTCTTGATTGTACATAATAAAATAAATCCTGACATAGAGAAAAAGCCTTTAGGTTCGTAAGTTTGAAAATTGCAACATGACTTTAGATAGAAAAAGACGTACAAATTTAACCGGCCGGATAAAAACCCTTTACGAGCAAGGTGATTTTTATGAAGCCCGTATTTTAACTTTTAAACCGGATAGGAAACCTCTTGAGGTGAGATTGAATCGTTACATAAAACGCGTCTGTGATATTGTAATCTCTCTTTTTGTTATTGTTTTTATCTTGTCATGGTTGTTACCAATACTTGCTTTGTTTATTAAACTTACCTCTAATGGACCTGTATTTTTTATTCAGGAACGCACAGGAAGGCAACACAGAATATTTACGTGCATTAAACTACGCACCATGATGGTAAATAATGACGCGCATGCTACCCAAACTACATTAAATGACCCCAGAATAACCCTTGCCGGAAAGTTCCTCAGAAAATTCAGTTTAGATGAACTCCCTCAGTTTTTAAATGTATTGAAAGGTGACATGTCGGTAATAGGCCCCCGACCACATATGCTTAAACACACCCTTGAATACTCTCAAATTATAGAAAACTTTCACCTGCGCCAGCAAATACGTCCGGGTATTACCGGCCTATCACAAGTAGAAGGTTATAGGGGAGAAATAAAGGATGACTACATGCTCCGAAGTCGTGTACGCCTTGACCTATTATACATACGTAAATGGAATATGCTGCTGGATTTAATGATTATAGTTAAGACCGCAAAATTAGTAATTTTAGGTGATAAAAACGCTTACTGATTCCGCTCTTCGTCCTTCAACAATTTGGCTTTCTTACAGCCTGCTTTTTGCCTATCTCATTTACAGGTCTTCTTCGGTTCCTCCTGGTGACTTTGGAAATTATTATTTTGGGTCGCTGTTTCTTAAAAACGGCATGTCGGTTACTGATATACGAGAAGCCTCGGTGTTCAATCTGCAGATATATGAGGCATCGGGACTTAGAAATTTCTTTGTAAATTATGCTCCCATCCCCCCTTTTACTTTACTTAGCTTCCTGCCACTAACCTTTGTTAAATTTGAAACGGCAAAACTTATATTTAACCTATGTGGCGCGTCCCTGTTTGTATTTTCACTAACGCGTTTAATTAGCTATTTGCAACTTTCTCCTTTACTGTTGTTGCTGTGTATTCCTGCCTTGTTCCTACCTATACAATCTAATATTAATCAGGGGCAGTTGTATCTCCTCGTTTTTTCTTTTACCAGTGAAGGTTTTCTTGCCTGGCAAAGGGGGGCGAAACTTATCCCGGCTATTTATTGGAGTATTTGTATTTTGCTAAAAATATTTCCCGCAATTATTGTCCTCTTTTTGCTGCTTGAAAAAGATTTTCGAACTATTTTCCGGATGCTGCTTACCGGAATTGTGCTATGCTCACTTACTATACTTATTACCGGATGGGAGAGTTGGTACACTTATCATTTTCTCACCCTACCCCGACTTTTTGCCGGAGAAATAAATGACTCATTTGCCTACCAGTATCAAAGCATGCAGGTATTACTGCGAAATATTTTTGTTCCTGATCAAATGCACAATCCAGATGCATTAGTTAACAACCCCGAAATCTATGAATGGCTGAATCGCGCCTTCAAGGCGGTTGTTTGCTGTATAACGCTTGGGGCAACTTTTTCCAAAAACTCAACACGCATCCAGCGTTTGTCACTTTGGATAATTACCGGATTACTCATAAACGGATATGGAACCACTTATGGTCTTTGTATCATGGCCCTGCCTTTAGCGGCCTTTGGATTTAGTTCCAATAACAAACCCATTATCCTATTTATTTGGTTGGTTGTTGCTTTGTGCAATATTCCTGTTAATAAAGTAAACTCAATGCCACTGGGTTTTCAGTACCCAAGGTTATATATATTACTTATTGTATGGATACTTTGTGTTGTGAAGCTAAAACCAATATGGAGATGGTGGCAGTTGTGGCTCTCAGCATTTTTCCTGTTTCCGATGTTATGGTATAAAACCCCTTCGGAGGATTCCTATTACCTGCAAAAGGAAGAGGCTTTGCTTATCTATGACTTTTCATTGACAAAAAATCAAATAAACCTAACTTATTTCAATCAAAACGGCCCTCAGCAAAAAACTATTTATACAACAGAAGAATTCAAATCTATCGAGCCCTATCCATGCGACAGAAATCACCTGGGCACGGAAGAACGGAAATCAGAAAACATTCTTAAAGCAGTCAGGGCTGATAACAGAATTATTTACCTCACCGATAAAGGACGAGGACCTGGATTTTATACCTTACGATACAAACAACTTCCCTGATGGCCGTCATCAAAAAACACCAACGGCTACTTCCGGTTGTTACTAATGCATTTTTTAGTCTTGCTCCAAGCATAGGTAATCAGCTTTTTTCAATTGCAGTAACACGGCTTTTCCTTCCGGAATGGTGGGGCATCATTGTGGAATTACAACTGGTGCAATACCTCGTAACCGGAATATGCTCCTGGGGCAATAAAGAATATCTTATCAGGGAATTCAGCCTGTTTCCTCAGTTCACCATTTCCCTGTGGAATGTTTCCTTTATTACCCGCCTGCTAGTTCTGCTTCTACCGGCAACAATCATCCTTTTCTTTTTTTTCCCCACCACAATTTGTCTGCATTTGGCTACCTGGATTATTTGCCGTTTTGTTGCTCAATCTTTTGAGGCGGCCATTAACTTCGAAAAGAAATTTACATCAGCCCTCATAGTGGAAATACTTTCCGCCTTTGTTGTATCAGCAGGTATTCTGTTATTTTTCCATTCCATCACGTTTGAACTGATTCTTGTGCTAATCACTGTTGCTAATATGACCAGAACAGCAGCTTTTGTTTTTCTTTTCCCTGCGTGGATCAAACTGGAATTTCGGACAAGCTTGAAAATTGATCATTTAAAAGCCTCACTCCCCTTTATGCTCCTGGCTCTTACAGGTCTGATACAAACGAAAGCTGATTTAGCGGTTATTGATTTACTGTTGGACAAAAGAGAGTTGGCCCGTTACCAGATATTCACCAATTTTTTAGTTCTCATCAGAACAGCATCAAGTTTTCTGGTATATCCATTTCTCAAAAATCTATATCGTTTACCCCGGGAAAAAATTGTTACGTTAGCTACAAAATTACTTCTTCTTGGAATACTACTATGCTTAACCGGACTTGGAGTCTTGTTTATTTTTATGCATTACGTTTATCGGTTGTCAGGTCAATTTAACTGGTATGCGCTGGGATTCTTTTACTGCCTTCCCGGTTTTTGGTTCTCTCCAATCATTTTCTATTTATTTAAACTACGTATGGAAAAAAAAGTAACCCTGATCAATTTGCTGGGTATCGCCATTAGCATTGGATTATGTTTGCTACTTATCAAACCGCTAGGAATAAGCGGAGCATTAATCGCGAGCACTTCTGCCCAGCTGGCTATGTGGGTATGCTATGTTTTATTGTTTGGTAAAATCAATAAAGAAAGTGTTTGCTGAAAAACCATACTTCCACGTTTTTTAATTAATTTTCTTAAAAACTTTATTCAAAAATCTTTTCCAATACTTCATGAAACATTAACTTGCCACGCAGTGTGCAGGATAACCCAAATCATGCAAAAGAGAATAAGCTTCATTTTCCTTCTTTTCCTCTCAGTCATCATCTCCGTTGACTCATGCAGGCACGACCCCGTAATACGTGCAGAACCCTTAACGATTAACCTGAGGTGGAATCAGGCTTATTCGTCTGAGACGGAAGAGCAGGTGCTCACCGGACTCAGGTGGTGTCTTTCCTTTCTTAGTGCGAATCTTCCGGCCGGCCAGGATGATGAACTTTTCCAATGGAAATCATCCACCCTGTTACAATTAGACCTGACTAAAGCCGGTTTTCATGCAGAAGCATTTGTTGCCCTTTCCAAATTGATTCCACGACTGAAAGAAAGCGAAGAATATGTAACATCAGGAGGCATAGACATTGGCCGTTTTGTGATGTTAACCCTTAACTCCAGCCATCACTATTATGCCATTACTGCTGCCGCGCCCGATTATCTGTATTTCAGAAACCGATACACTTTTGAAACAAAACAGGCAGCTGTTATTGAATCGGAGGTATCTAAAAAGCACCGACTGGTAGAATTCCCGGGAGATAGTCTCGTACAACGAAGCGGGTATGTAAGTCATCAGTTGAATGGCTCTTTACTAAGCGGAAGTTACACCACAGCCGAGAATGAAGTGATGGATATTATGCCCAACGGGCAGCTGCGTTTTGCTGTGTATGATGTACAGGGGAAAAGGCAACTTGCTTCGGATACTAATTATTCGCGCGCGGGCAAACCGGCTAAATGCCTCTGGTGTCATGAAATCAATATTCAGATACCTCATACTGCACAAACGGAAGTAAACGGATTTTACACTCCTTCAGAATTTAAAGCCAAGGTAGCCTCGCGCAGGTTTTTACTTGATACTTATCGGCAAAATCTACCCCCTTCCTCGATTGATTTTAACAAGAAACAGGACCACACTCAAATGGAATTATTGTACATTTCATTTATGGAACCTTCCGCTGAAAGGTTAGCAATAGAATGGAACGTAACTTTGGCCGAGGTGATGCAAAAAACAGCAGGCCTGCCTACCCATTTGCACACAGAGTTTCCTTTTCTGGGCGTACTCTACAACCGAAAAGACGTAGACCCGCTTTCTCCTTATCGCTACATTCGGGTGCCTGATTCAGCCAGAGAGCTTTCCGGTTACGAACCCAACCTCATTTATTAATGAACACCATTCAGCAGAAACAAAAAATGTTAAAATCCCGAACACCTAACTTTCATTTGCTGAATGAATGGGCAAAAAAAGGATTGGCCTATTTACATCCGCAAGGAAAATATGGGACATCGAAATTAATTAAAAGCCTCAACCTATACTCTGGAATGCATGTGTTGGAATTGGGTTGCGGAACAGGTGCCACACTGGCAGACCTGCACTTAATTTCAGGCCTGCACCTTCATGGTGTTGACATATCTCCACACATGCTGCATACTGCTTATCAACGGTTGAGATTTTGCAGAATACAACATGATATACACCTACAACAAATATGTTCAGGTGAGAAACTTCCATTTCCAGATGCATGTATGGATGTAATTTATGCCGAGTCGGTATTAGCCATTGTTGACGAAGTTTTATTGCCCGGCTTGCTGATTGAAATTTTTAGAACTCTTAAACCCGGAGGCCGCTTTGCTGCCATCGATGCTATTTGGAAAGATGAATGTAAAGTTGAACAAAGAGATTTCATAAATCAGCGCTGTCTAAATCATTTCGGAATGGTACAGTCATTAACTAATCCGGCCAACAAAAAAGATTGGCAGCACTTATATGAAGAAATCGGTTTCAGTATTATCTCCACGCTGGATATGTCGAACGGAACATCTGAGCGATCAATGCATCAGATTAACCGTTGCTCATCACTTTTCACACAACTGAAAAAATTATCCATTCTGTTTCGCCCCTGGTGTTGGTACAATCAGATAAAAGCTTTCGTATTAATTAAAAAGTGGCACGCGCAGGATGGTAATTATCTCAAAAATTTTCTTTTTACAGTAGAGAAACCTGATAAAATCAGAAACGCGGCTTCCACCTTTTATTCTTCCAATACAAAATAATCGGCTTATAGGGGCCAAACTTATGCTGCAATTCTGAGAATGTATCAATGTATGGCCCCTTGCCGTAATCAATTGCTTTGTCTTCCGGAAAAGGATAATCAAAGGTAACCGGATTGGGTCTGCTGTGTATCCGGTCGTCATTCACAAACGCTGCTATATCAAAAGCCTCTTCATCGGTTAAGACAGGCTTATCCCAACTTACCGAATCAAAAGGCATATTGGCTTTTATCCACTGCGCTTGCTTAATTACCCGGTGCATACTTGAGCCCGGTTGATAAGCATCTGGTCCCCATAAAGGAGGATACTGAAAGGCTACCCCGGCTGCATCCATTTTTCCCTCTCCGTTTATACCATGGCACCTTTGACATTTAAGTTTATATAAATCCTTTCCCTTTTCCGGATTAGCAGCATGATCAGGAAAGGAAATGGCAAGCGCTTCTTCTCCTTCCATCCATTTTTCATTAGGCACTTTTTCATTAATCCATTTCAGGTAACTTAACATGGCAATCATTTCTTTACTATCTAACGGAATAGGAACTCCATTATGCGGTCGGGTAACACAGTTATTTATTCTTTCCCCTAAAGAGAGTACCTTTCCTTCGCGTGCCCGGTACATCGGATACCGTTCATGTGCTTTCACAAGATTAAAAGAATAGGGTTTGGTACCCGCGTGCTGATGGCACTGGGTGCAGTTCATTTTATTCCCTGTGAACTTTCCGTTAATTCCATTTGGCCCAATATAGTAGGCCGTTTTGATAAATAACTCCCGCCCGTAACGCACCGCAGCTCCAAACTTTCCTTCCGGAATTTGCATGGTATCAGGAACGATGGTGGCGATAGTATCAGCCTCAGCGATTATATGCTGCTTTTTCTCCGACTGCCGCAGGCAGCTATAAAACAGAAGCCCTGTCGCTAAAATAAATATAAACTTAAACCTCTTCAATTATTCTAATTTACTATTTCAATGCACCCATTTGTTTCTGTCTTCTTCCTTTACCTTTCAGCAAAAATGTTTCGGACCTTATAAAACCACCCTCTCCGCACGAAATATATACATGATATTCCCCAGGTAAATGCACTTGTATAACTGCACTTGTATCTCCGGTTGACCATTTATAATGCCCTCCTTTCATATCGGTGCTCAGTTTATAGCTGCCTTTCTGATCTGCTATGGCTAAAATGGCAGGCCGCTTTATACTTTCTGGTAAACTCAGGTATCCAAAAGTGCGGTAACTGTACAAAGTATCTTCAAAATAAAGTTCCATCACTTTTTCACCCGCCTTATTGGCTACCACAAAAGTTATATTTGGAACTCCAGCAGCTATTCTGCCATAATTGATTAATGTGTTTCCATTGGGAAGTCGCTGCGCATTACCTGCAGACTCCACTACCAAACCCGGTTGATACACATAACTCCACACAAGCCTTGCTGTTTTTTGTAGCGTATCCAGTGCATATTCTAATGCACGTGCCCCATGTTGTTTTCCTGGAGCTGCATATCCGTTATCAAAAAGAGTAATATGGTTTGGGCTTATTTCCCGGGCATCATGCTGCCCCAAAAACGGAATCGTGTCTCCGATAAAACGGAATTGATTGTTTTTCCCTCCAAAACGCCATAGTATTTTTCCATTCTGCTTATTGACCTTAAAAATTTCATTGTAATAGCGGGCAGATATTAATAGATTTCCGTCAGGTGTTGGTTGCACTGAGTTAAAATGAGTAAGGTCTACTTTCTGGGTATCATTCAGAAAAAAAGGATCGGCCTGTTCAATCTTAAAATATTCCTTTGCCCTCCACTCATAAACCAATTCCTTTTTACTATTCAATTCCTGAATAACACCCGTTTTTACTTTAGCAAATTTACTTCCCCTTACCTCATGTTGCAAAAAAATAGGAAACTCACTTAAATCCATTTGAGTTTCTTCAAGCCCCATAAGTAAATAATTTCCGTTGGGCAAAATGAGCAACTCATGTGTGTCGGTTTGTGTACCGTTTACGCAGCCTACCGAATCAATAATGTGAAAATGCTGATCCATGATATAATATTTGTTGGTGAGAAAAAAAGACATCAGCCCATTTGAGTGCAACTTAAAATCAGAGGCATTTTCCGTAATTCGGTAATAGGTAATTTCCCCCCTTTCATTAAGAATTAGTTGCATCGGATTAGCAAGTTTAATCCCGTTAGCTATCGAATACTTATTTACATGAAGATAATAAAAGCCCTTGTTGCCTTTCCCAAAAGTATAAACATGCCGCTTTAACTCCTGCCCATAACTGGTGAAGAAAGCACAAAACGACAAAAAAAAACAAATACCCTCCCGCATAATGATGCAAGGTATTACTTAGTTTTTATTCATTAGTCATGAGGTGAATAGAATTCGCAAACGTGATTGTTTTTCATTAATTTGCCAACAAATATCAGGTATTGCCTAATATACGTTATGAATAAAAAAATTCTGCTGTTTAACCCCAGAAGTAGCGAGCGAAAATACCGGATACCAAACTCGGTACTACAAGTAGCTGCCTCGGTAGATGGGATTTATGACTGGGTTATTGTAGATGGGAACAGAGAAGCAGATCCATACGATAAAATACAATCATACCTTAACACCGGAAAATTCCAATACGTTGGATTTACCGTGATGCCCGGTCCACAGCTAAAACAAGCCATTCCGTTTGCAAAAAAAATTAAAGAAACTTATCCGGGTATAACCATGATTTGGGGTGGCTATTTCGCCACCAACCAGCATAAGTCCGCGCTTTCATCTGGCTATGTGGATTATGTCATCAATGGTCCGGGAGATTATGCTTTTCCCCAATTGCTGCAGGCACTTGATAAAGGAGAACCGGTAAATCAGATTCAGAATCTTATTTACCGTGAAAATGATACCATCATTAAAACGCCAAAAGCCGAGTTGGTTGATTATGACAAATTACCCAGATTGCCTTATAGCAAACTGGACAAAATGTATTCACTTGAAAATTACCTCGGAAAAACTTACCTCGGAACAAAAACCATGGCCTATAACAGCAGTTTTGGATGCCCATTTACCTGCTCCTTTTGTGCAGTAGTTCCTATTTATGAAGCAAGGTGGAAAGGTAAATCAGCACAGGGAGTTTATGAAGATGTGATGCTGCTTAAAAACAACTGGGGGGCAAATGCGATTGAGTTTTACGATAACAATTTTTTTGTTTCAGAAAAACGGGTAACAGAGTTTTGCAACCTTATCAAAAAACACAATATGAGCTGGTGGGGCGAAGGACGTATTGATACCGTCCATAAATATTCGGATGAATCCCTTGCACTTATGAGGGAATCTGGATGTAAAATGATTTTTTTTGGGGCCGAAACAGGTAATGATGAAGTATTAAAAAAAATGGATAAGGGCGGTACGCAAACCGGAAAACAAATTCTGGAATTTGCCGCTCGTATGAAAAAGTTTGACATTATTCCTGAATACTCATTCGTATTGGGAACACCCGGTGACTCCCGGCAACAAGTGATGAAACAAGTTGATGAGGATATTTCGTTTATCAAACAGGTTAAGGAAGTGAATCCGGATACGGAAATCATTATTTATGTGTACAGCCCCGTACCTACTGAAGGTTCGGAAATGTATAATCAGGTTTTAAAAAGCGGTTTCCGTTTCCCCGAAAAACTGGAAGACTGGCTGAAGAATGACTGGGAAAATTTTGACTTACGAAAAAACCCACTCACTCCATGGCTCACCCCTGAAATGGTAGATAAAATAAAAAACTTTGAAACGGTATTGAATGCATATTATCCCACCGTTTCTGATATTCGATTAAAGTCATACCAGCGCACCATCATAAAAAACCTCTCCCGGTTTCGCTACAAAAACAATCTTTACCAATCTCCTTTCGAACTAAAAGCATTACATAAATTATGGAAATACCGCCAACCCGAAATTCAAGGGTTTTAATACATCATGTTTAGGAAATTTATTAAGAAAATTATTCAGCACACCTATAGACCGTACATTATGCGGCAAATACAAGCCGACAGGTTCTATGAGTTTGAAGGCCTCCGCATCCTGATTAAAAAAGGTGTATTCCATCCCGGACTTTTCTTTAGTACGCGTTTCTTATTACAAGAGCTAAAAAAAGAAAAGTTACATAGCAAAAGGATACTTGAACTGGGAGCAGGAAGTGGATTACTATCTTTTTACGCGGCAAGTCAAAAAGCATTGGTAACTACATCCGATATTAGCCATTTGGCAATTGAAGGCCTACAAAACAACCGAAAAAATCTTAATATCCCCGATACTGATTTTCAAATAATCTATTCCGATTTATTTGAACAAATACCCGCACTCCATTTTGATTATATTCTGATAAATCCACCTTATTATCCCAAAAATCCAACCACCGAATGGGAAATGGCCTGGTACTGCGGTGAAAATTATACCTACTTTATAAAATTATTTTCAGGAATTGGCAAACACATGCAACCTCAAACTCAGGTATGGTTATCTTTAAGCGAAGATTGTAACATAAATCAGTTGCAGAAAATCGCTCATGCCAATCAGCTTCATTTGTACCAGCGCAAATCGAAGCACTTTTGGGGCGAAAAAAACTTCATCTTTGAACTAATGGCAGTTTGATGAGGCAAGTACAATAAAAAAAGAAGAGTTATACTTATTTTATATTTGAACATTGGAATCGAATTTTATAAACTCAGGCAGGGAAATACACAGCTTTGATGCGGGTAAATCCATTATACTTGTAAATGAAGTTGACAAAGCGGTTATCCGTAAGCTGCTTTACTTCGATATTTTCCGCCACCCGCTATCCGCGAATGAAATTTACCACTTTTGCGATTTAAAGGAAGTAACCCCCGACCAGATAAACAACCGCCTTCAAAAACTCTCGCAGCAAGGTATTATTTACCAGTATGGCGGTTATTACTTTCTAAGCAACGATAAAGAAGCCGTAACCAAAAGAATAAATGGAAATAAACTTGCAGCGAAATACATGAAAAAAGCCCTTTTCATTTCAGGTATTATAGCCCGCTTTCCTTTTGTAAGAGGAATATTGGTTTCCGGATCGCTTTCGAAAGGTTATATGGACAAAGGCTCGGATATTGATTTTTTTATTGTAACCGAAACCGGAAGGCTATGGCTATGCCGAAGCATGCTGGCCACTGTTCGGAAATTACTTATTAAACCCCTGAGAAAATATTTTTGCATCAACTACTTTATTGATACATCCTCGCTGGAAATACCGGATAAAAATATTTTTACAGCTACCGAACTTGCCTTTATCCGACCTACTTATAATCCAGCCATCTACAATAATATCTTAAAATCAAATGAATGGATGCATCGTTTTTACCCTAATAAGTCTTTTCAATTTAATGATATTATTACGCGTAAAGAGCCTTCGGGCATTAAAGCAGTAATTGAAAAAATATTGCATGGTAAATGGGGCGAAAAACTTGACACGTTCATGTTTCGGTTTATGCTGAGGAGATGGAAAAAAAGATATAGTGATTTTGATGTTGAACAGTTTGACCTGAACATACGTACCAGGAAAAATGTTTCGAAACAACACGAAAAGGGTTATCAATATATAATACTGGAAAAATACACAACCAAAGTGCTGCTATTCGAAACCAAATTTAAGGTTACTCTTTAACATGGCAGATATCCTTATCACCCATTCGTATTTTCTCCGGTTCGATCCAAAACAATGGAAACTTCAACGCCCATATGCACCATTGGCAACGTTATATGCAGCCGCAGTGCTTGATAATGCAGGATTTGATATCGATTTTTACGATGTGATGTTTGCCGAAACGGCTGATAAAATTGAAGACGTAATAAAAGAATGTCAGCCAAAAATTTTGGTAATTTACGATGACGGATTTAACTACCTCACCAAAATGTGTCTTACAAATATGCGCGAGGCGGCATTTAAAATGAGTAAAATTGCCAAACGCTATGGATGTCGGGTAATAATTTCCAGTTCCGACTCAACCGACCACTACCGGAAATATATAGAAGAAGGCGTTGATTTTGTTATTCACGGTGAAGGAGAAAAAACACTTCTTGAATTATGCAATTTTTTACTTAAAAATGAACTTGACATCGCCAATATAAAGGGCATTTCGTACCTTGAACGCAATGGCGTTGTTCAAAACCCTGCAAGAGAAAACCAAAAAAATCTGGACATAATTCCATTCCCTGCGTGGCATCTGATTAACCTTAACGAATACCGAAACAGATGGCTAAAAAGTACAGGATACTTTTCAATAAATATAGGAACCACCAGAGGATGCCCCTTTAAATGCAACTGGTGTGCAAAGCCCATTTATGGCAACAGGTATAATTCACGTTCACCGCAAAACGTGGTGACGGAATTAAAAATGTTGAAAGAAAAATATCAGTTTGACCATGTGTGGTTTTGTGACGATATTTTTGGCCTAAAACCGGGTTGGGTGAACCAATTTGCCGATTTGATTCAGAAAGATAACCTTGTAATTCGTTTCAAAATACAATCACGTGCAGACCTGCTTCTGGAAGAAAATAATATTGATGCATTAGCCCGGGCAGGTTGTGACGAAGCATGGGTAGGTGCTGAAAGCGGATCTCAAAAAATTCTGGATGCAATGGATAAGGGTATCAAAGTAGAAGAAATCTATCAGGCTACCCGACTTATGCAACGAAAAGGGATAAAACCCTGCTTTTTCTTACAATTTGGCTACCCCGGAGAAACAAATAAAGAAATTGAAGCAACCATGCAAATGGTGTTTGAATTAATGCCGCACGACCTTGGAATTTCAGTTTCATATCCGTTGCCCGGAACTAAATTTTATGAGCAAGTAAAAAGTCAGCTTTCGTATAAAACAAATTGGTCTGACAGTGATGAATTGCTGATGATGTTTCAAAGCACCTACCCTCCCGTTTTTTATAAAAAACTGCAGCGCCATGTTCATTATGAGTTCAGGAAAAGGCAAGCATGGGAAGCCCTTAAAAATTTGCACCACCTCAAAGATCTTCAAAAAGCATGTACGCTGGGATTTCGTATTCCGCAAAGCATCATTTCTAAAGCAGTAATAAAAAAATATGTGGGATAACATCGGCTCGCCTTTTGACTATATAGCAGAAAAATATGACGAGGACTTTAGCAATTCCCTTGCAGGAACATTACAGCGAAACCGGGTATGGCACTTTTTAAAGGAAGAAATTAAAGCACAAAAACCCCTGCACGTACTCGAAATTAACTGCGGTACCGGAGTTGATGCTATTTGGATGACTGAACACAATTGCGAAGTTTGGGCCACCGATGTATCTGCCAACATGATAACAATTGCTAAATCAAAACTAAGGGATAATTCGGCAGTAAATTGTCATTTCAGTATTTGTTCCTTTAATCAGCTTGAAAAACGCTTTGAAGGGCGAAAATTTGATTTAATTTTTTCAAACTTCGCAGGACTAAATTGTGTAGATGAAAATGAAATCCGGAAATTAAATACTGCGTTCTTCAAATTACTTAATGAAAATGGCCGGCTTACCATGGTACTTTTAGGAAAAAACTGTCTCACAGAACGATTCTATTTTGCCCTTAAAAATGAATTTAAAAACGCCAACCGAAGGTATTCTGTTGCTTTGGCTAAACTTACCAAAGATGTTTTGCAACCTACCTGGTATTACCACAGCCTGAAGTTGACAAAATTATTTTCTTCTTTTGTGTTAATAAGAAAAAGACCCATTGGTTTGTTTATCCCTCCATCTTACCTTAACCTATGGCTTAATAAACATCCGGTAATAACTAAACTGGCTACCTGGCTTGAATATACAATCGGGAGTTTACCAATATTCGCAGATAATGGCGACCATATTTATCTTTCAATGTCGAAAAAAATAACTGCCAAATGAAAATAATGCTTACCCACGGCTACTTTTTGCACGAGGATTTTAAAGAAAAGGAAATCATGCGACCATACGTACCACTGGGTATTCTTTACATCTCTGCCTGGCTCGAAAAATTCAATTACCTAAATGATATTTTCGACAGTACGTTTTCGTCATTTAAAAAACTACAAGAGAAATTAATTCATGATAAACCGGATGCCGTAGGAATTTACACCAACCTGATGACAAAACTAAATGTACTACGCATTATAGAATTTATAAAAAAAGAGCCGTTACTTTACCATACTAAAATTATTCTGGGAGGGCCTGAAGTACGAAATCATATTCAAAATTTCCTGAATCACGGTGCTGATTATATAGTACTGGGAGAAGGGGAAGAAACTACCCTCGAATTAATTCAATACCTGAATAACACCAATACCCAAAAAAGCATATATGATATTTATGGAATAGCTTTTCTTGACAAAGATAAGAAAGTATGTATAACCCCTGAACGAGCAAAATTAAAAGAACTTGAAGCGTTGCCTTTACCCAATAGAACAAAAGTAAACCTACAGTTGTACTTTGATGCATGGAAACAAAAACACAGAACGAGTGCCATATCCATAAGCACCATGAGGGGATGCCCCTACACCTGCAACTGGTGCAGCCGTGCAGTTTACGGACAAAGTTATAGACGCAGAAGTGCCGATAGTGTAGTTGATGAAATTGAGTGGATACAAAAAAACTATCAGGTGGATACCATTTGGTTTGTTGATGATGTTTTTACGATTAGCCATAAATGGCTGCGCGAATTTGCCGATGAACTTTCTGCAAGAAAAATTCAAATGCCTTATGAGTGCATTACACGAGCCGACAGAATGAATGAAGAAGTAATCAACCTCCTTCATAAAAGCGGTTGTTTCAGGGTATGGATAGGTGCCGAAAGCGGCTCACAAAAAGTAATTGATTTGATGGATAGGCGGGTAGATGTGCTTCAGGTAAGAAACATGATACAACTGGCACAGCAAAACGGAATACAAGCAGGTACATTTATTATGGTAGGTTATCCGGGCGAAACTGAAAAAGATATTTTTGAAACCGTAACCCATTTAAAACAATCAAACCCGGACATTTTTACTATTACGGTTGCATACCCCATTAAAGGTACTCCCCTTTACACCGAAGTAGAAAATAATTTTGTTAAACCCCTTCCATGGGAAACCAGTACCGACAGGGATATTGATTTTAAGCGTCTGTATTCACGCAGGTATTATAATCATGCCGTAAACATGATTATTCATGAGGTAAATGCATTTAAAGCTAGAAAAAAAGGACAACTGCTGCAGGCTGCCAAACTGAAGTTAAAAGCATTGGCCGAAAGAGGAAAAATGGCCTTTACCAAATAAAAAAGGCATATATTCCTTATCCCCTTTGCAAATAGTATAAAAATTTAGAAGTTAATTTTGCCCTTTAAATTGTGCAATATAATACCTGATACTTCAAAGATTCACTCATTAGCATAAACTAAGTATCTAAAATAATCATTAAACCGGGCATCCCAACTGTAAAGTCAGAACACCCGGAATCGCTGTTTGAGAACCCCTTATCTTATCAATACAACCTTTTGTGTTTGGGTGTATGAACCATCTGTAAAGTTAATGAAATAAATTCCTTCTTTGAGCGAAGTTGCATCGAAGTTATACTTGTATGCACCTGTAGTTTTAAAGGAGTTATTGTCAATTACGGCTACTTTTTGGCCTATAAGATTTGTAACAGTAATAGTTACCTTTTCATCTTTGGGGAGGTAGTACGAAATTGTTAATTCATCCTTAAACGGATTAGGATAAGCGTGGAAACTGGTTTTTCCTGCAATAGCCTGTTTATTGTCCGAGGGTATACGTCTTGACATTCCACTTTCCGGTAGCGGTTCAATGTGCATTGGAACACCATAGTGAATTCCACCAATGGAAACCGTATCGTCATCAATCATTTCTTCCAAATCAAATTCGTAAAAAGCGTCAAAAGTGGATAGAGTGGAATAATCATTTCGCATAATGAATTCTACACCAAGTAAAGCATTTTGTCCGGCATCATATTGTATATTTTCCATCACCACCTCCACGCAGGTATCTACCATCAAAGTGGAGTCATCTACTACCGTATATCCCGAACCATCCGTATTTGTCCAGATGTTTTGCAGTGTTGGATCGAGATGTAAAATAACATACCCGTATCGGAAGAAATCACAGTTTCCTGCCCTAAGACGTAGTACACCTGTTGCCGAAGCACCATCATTAGGATTTCCATTACCACCCCAACTTACCCTTCCATTACCGGGTAGTGCATCATATACCACAAAATTCTTAGTGATGATATTATTGTTCTTCCTTACATTATCACCTATACTCATTGTTTCCGATACGTGCATTCCATAATTTGGATTCGTACAGGTTACAATTCGGCTCAGGAAACAAATATCGGCCTGATTACTCGCGTTGGAATCTCCAACCACAATACCCGGATCAGGTACTATCCAACTTGTACTTACCTTATATACTTCGCTGGGTGCAAGTGCCGGAATATTGTATTCACCTATTAATCCGCCAAGCCCTTTTCTTGTACCATAATAGGTTTTCCAATTGCCACTTACCGAATCGTTGTTTGAGGTATTACTAAGCCAGTTCCTGTCCCATCGTTCACCAGTGCTGGCAAAGGTCCAATATACAAATAATTTGGCAGGAACACTGGTTGCGTTATTCGTGTTGCGCACAATTGCTCTGAGGTAATTAGGAGCAGTCCATCTGTACTCAGGATTTTCATGAACAGATGAAGTGTCGTTGTTTTTTCTGTTCCATATATCCGGGCTGTTCCATATAAATCCGGTCGAAGGTTCTGATGCAAAAATATCGGACTCATTATCCTTTGCCCATAAGTCATAATTTAGAGAATTAACAGTGAGTACCGCTTCCGAGCTGTATTCCGCAGCATTAGTACAATGGTTAAATACCACTGCCCTGTAAACCCCACCATTCATGCATAAATCAGTAACAAAACTATATGGGCTTGTGCCGGGAGCAACGGTTACCCAAGTATAAAATGGGGAAGTGCCTGTTCTTTTTTCCCATCGCAACAGGGTCATATCGGTCATACTAATGGAGAAACTGGCCGCACCGCCATCATTTACGGTGACATTGGAAGGCTGGGAACTAATTGCAGGGGCCATCACCGAAATAGTATATACATTTGTGTAGGTGGTATCACTTGTTACACTGTAAACCATCCGCCTGCGATAGTATGTTGTCACACTTGCAGGAGGTGGGCTGTAATCATATGCTGTAGCCCCCCAAATATCATCCCATGTTCCGGTGGTGTCTGTAGTGGTTTGCCACCTGAAAAAGTATTTTGTACTTATGCAGGAGAAACTTCCATCAATAGTATGAAGATTTCTTCCCGGACACGTAGTATCTCCATTTTCCAGCAGGTAATTTATTAATAACGGACGCATCGGGATCAGTACCGAATCGCTATAAGAAAATTTTCCAAACGAGGTCATTTCCCTTATGATATAACAACTGTCTGTCCAACTACTGTGAGAATAATTTTGTAACGTTCCTGTACCACCCAGATTGACATAATTAGTTGTGCCTAACTTCCGGTATTGCCATTGATAACTTATGGTTTTATTACCGCTACACGGAGCATTACCGGAAACATACAAAGCATTTCCTGTACAAAGGGTATCACCTGAATAAGTAATATCACCCGCGAAAATGGCAGGAATAACCACATTGCTGGTAGATGAACAGGCATTGCTATCGGTTACTATCCGTCTTACATGGGTTGTATCAAAGAACACCGGATATTTTAAATCTTTTTGTGTTTCACCGGAAATTGTTTCCCAAGTGATGCCGTTGGCACTTCTTTCCCAAATGTAGGATTGAATACCAATAGTGCTCGAAGGTATTGAACCAAGCACATCATCACAATCTGTCGTATCTAAGCTAATAGCATTATTTGCGACCCGCATTTGAACTTTCACTATATTACTTGCAAGTTCGCAGGAACCAGAGGTTACCTGTCTATAGTACCATGTTGTTTGTGTTTGTGCAGTTGGTTGGTAAACAGAGTCGGTTGCCCCCGATACCAACGTCCAGTTTTTTACTGTTCCGGTGTCAGTACTCTTATACCATTTGTAAGTATAAGTACCAATGCCATATCCACCATAGGTAGGTTGCGAAGTAACTAACGCTGGTGCAACCCCATTACAAGCTCCAATGGATGGAGTATCTATAATATTGATGATTTCAGGCATTACTATAAGGCTAATAGAATCAATTGCACTACATCCTGTTGATTTATTTCGGGCAGTAAGGTAAAGTTTCCCGTTCTGATGCCATTTTACATAAGCATTATTAACACTTTCATCAACGTAAATAATATTTCCATTGGTGATACTCCACGTATAAGTGTAATATTCATTTTCATTTCCGCAAGAATAGATATATACCCGGTTGGTATCGCAACTGGTAAGCGTGTCCCCGTTAATTTGAGGCTTTTCAATCCCAACGGTTACAGTTTTATAAAGAGTAGTATCAAGTGTATAAAGAACAACATCATAACTTCCGATCGCTGCATAAGTATGTACTGGACTTTTTTCAATTGAATAACTTCCATCTCCGAAATCCCAGGTATAAACATCCTCGCAGCTTGCTGTAGTATAAAAGCGCATTTGACCACAGGCACTATCAATGGCAAGAATTTCGGGATTTACTTTATCAATTGTTTTTGCATCAACCATGTTTGGTAACCCCTGTATGGAAGTACCCCCGATTCCATTCCTTGTGAGGGAAGGCCCATTTAAACTGAATCCGCATTTATTCGGATTCGTTTTAGAACATAAGCTATCAGGAAAATTTACAACAGCGATATTGTCTTTAAAATTTAATGAAACATATAATTTATTATCAGGGCCAAGTTGTAGTTGTGTAAATAGGTTATTTAGTGTAAGCCCTACAAAAACCTTTGTGGCCTCAGGGTCGCTGCTTAGTACGTTGTATTGATATAACGAATCATAAGGCTTTATTACATACAGCTTTTTTGAATCTGGACTGAATGAATACCCATACATTGAAAAATCCAGTCTTGTAGTTTTAATAATACTTCCGTTCTCCCTGTCAAACCATGCAAGAAAGCCTAAACCCGCTATTTTGGTTCCATCGGGAGATGCCTTTATACAACCGTGACCGTAGCTTCCAAGGCCACCCACCATATTGTCATAATAGTTGATAAAGGTAAGACCTGCTGATGTTAGTTTATATATTAGCAAGCGGTCGTTATGATAGCCCGTATTAACTCCACCTGTAGTAATTATCCAGTAGTCAGTTCCATTACAGGCTGGAATTGCTGTGATATTTTCCCCCGTAACAATTGCACTGTCTAATGCGCTATATTGATGACCGCTTAACGGATTTTTTACCGGAATATTTTTCACGTTTGTATCTATGTCATTTAGGGTTGTGTCAAAAATAGAATAGCGTAAACCACGATAATCCGGCATAGATAAATTTGTAAAGTCGGGTTCTCCTGCTGCGGTACTAAAGATATAGTACCTCGCCTGATTTGCCGGAGAAGGCACCACCACCCCGGCCTGAAAGGAACTTTGCCATCCAATAATTGGGCTATGTGCCACTTCTGTATAATTTCTATTGTATATTCTGAAATTAACCGAGGTGGGGTTAGAAAAATCAAGTTCTCCTGCCCCATAAAACAGCAACATGCCCTGTGCGTTGCTCTGGCTAATGCTGCCTTCTGAGGTAGAAATATTTAATGGTTTTAAATTGCTTGGCTTTAAGTCAGCAGTTGGCCCAAATGTTCTAAAATTTAAACCAGCATAATCACCAAAATACCAATTACCTTGTGTGCTTGGTATTGTACTACCACAATTTGCATATTGCACCAGATTGCTATCGGTAAGGATAAGAGTATCGTTACCATTAATTACTGTTAGGGTAATGGTATATTTAGTTTGCTTACTGATGTAATAATTGAAGGTACTGCTGTTGCTAAAGCTTCCGTTATAGATTACGCTGTCACTGTACAACTGCCATTTGTACTGAGAGCCGCTTTGAGCATAGGCAGTAAAGTGTACAGTATCCTTATTACATAGAAAATATTTGTCGGCACTGAAATAAGCACTTTTAATTGAACAGGTAAGGTTTAAAGCATTTACATTGGTCGGCATTACTAAGGAGTTGCGTTTCCCATAAAGAGCGGTCATCATAATACTTACCTGATCGGAGGTAAAATGAGTCATACAGGCTTCTCCTGTATAGTTCATATAATTATGAATAGGGTCGGGAGCATTACCACCATAAGTTTCCGTACAGGTATTGGGGCTTGAACTGCAACCTGAAGATGTGGGTTGCTGATGGGGTGGGGTATCGCAACACTTGTCTCCAAGTGTGGAACAATTGCCAGCGGTAGTACCTCCGTTACATTCTTTCTCAAAAGTGTGGTAAAGCCCAAGGTAGTGCCCTACCTCATGCACCAGTGTTTTTCCTTCTGCATCGGCATCTAAAGCGCAGGTTCCGGTACAGGTGGCATAGTCCCCGAAACGGTTATACCGAACCACAATGGCATCAATGCCATTCATGCCCGGAAAAAGGTTGTTATATCCGCCAAGGGTTGAATTGTTTCCTGCGCTGTCTAAAATGGTTTTTACCACGTATACATTCATGAAGGAATCAGGGTCGGCATACACCCGTTTGGTCATATCTTTTAATTGCCTTTGTCCGTAAACTTTGTGTACTACTCCCGTATCAATATAACGGGTAATTTTAGCGAGGCAAAAACGTATTCCTATGGTATCAAATTTATTATTCAATACGTTTATCTGGTTTTCAATTTGTGCCAGCGATATATTAGTTGCAGCAGTATTTCCGTCATAAAACACATGCACAGCTACCGGGATAACGAATAAGTGTTTCCCGCCCCCGTAAGACGAAGTCTGATAATTCCCGTTATACAATTGTTGCTGGGGTGGCGGATTCTGCCTGAAATGATTAATCCGGCTGGTATGCCCTTCCATAAAGGCATCAAAATAGGCGCTGTCAACACTGCGGTAATAGCGCATCAGGCTGTCAAATCCGCAGGGCTCATTTTGTGCTTGTGATTGCGTTGTAAAAAGACAAAGCAAGGTCATCAAGACAATTTGTACTGTCTTCCTCATTGGTTTAAATTTTTAAATGTTATTGAATAATTATTTTGTGGGAGTAATAGGTATTTAAGTTTGAATTAATTTTTATAAAGTATATCCCCCTAATAAATTTGGTACAATCAATTTGTAAAGATGAATCCGAAATGGTTGATTGCTCATACACCATTCGCCCTGTTACGTCATAAATTTTTACTTCAGCTATTTTGTCGTCAGATTCGATGTAAAGTTTATCATTTGCAGGATTTGGATAGATGCGGATGGAA
>JAGVLJ010000014.1 GCA_020049855.1 Bacteroidia bacterium
GACTGGGACTAAACTTGCTCTTTTTCATCCTTTTTTACATGTTAAAATTAAAAATTTATTTTCTACTTTTAAAATGTACTATTTTCGGGGATGCTTACAGCTCTATATGATTTCGAACAAATGGAAATATGGAAATGACAAAGATTGGGGCTGGAACAGCAGAATTGGTTTACGTTTTTTAAATGAACAACGCATTGGCGGACAAACTTTTTTCAATGCAGAAAGCGACAAAGGAAGCACCAATGTTTATGGACAATCTGTAAATATAAATCAGCCCGAAATTTGGACTAAAACAGGCTATCGTTTTAATGACAAACACAACGTTGTGTTACTTACTTCGGCTTTTCATCAAGAACAAAATTCTTTTTTCGGAACTGTAAAATACAACGCACAACAAACCAATTTTTACGGCAACATTCAATATGAACTGAACTATGCCAAACACAATTTAAAAACAGGTATTAGTTATCGGCATCTAAATTTGAATGAAGAAATTGCCTTTACCGATACATTTTTGCAAAGAACTTATTCAGGAGATTACAAGAGATTGGAAAACATACCCGGACTTTTTGCCGAAAACACAATGCGATTTTTTAATAATAAACTTACTTGGATTGCAGGAGTTCGGGGCGACCATCACAACCAATTTGGTTTTCAGTTTACGCCAAGAACACTTGTAAAATATGACATTACACCAAAAACTATTGTTCGTGCAAACTTTGGAACAGGTTGGCGAACGGTAAACCTGTTCAGCGAAAACATCGGGCTGCTGGTAAGTTCAAGAGACATCATTTTTGCCGAGCAGTTGCGACCAGAAAAGGCAGTAAACTTTGGAGTGAATTTCACACAAAAATTTGAAATCAAAAACAACAACTTCTCAGGCTATTTCAGTGCCGACTATTACAGAACCGATTTTCAAAACCAAATTTTCCCTGACTATGACAGCGACCCGACAAAGGCTATTATTCGTAATTTTACCGGAACGAGTATAAGCAATGGTTTTCAGGCAGAATTGTATTTGAAGATTTACAGACGATTTGAGTTCAAAACAGGATATAACTATTTAGACATTTATCGGGAAGTTGGAGAAACAAAACAACTTTTGCCTTTCAATCCAATTCACAAAGTAATTACAACTTTTAGCTACAAACCATTATCAAACAAGTTTCACTTTGATATGAATGTGCATTGGTATGGCAGACAGCGTTTGCCCTATACAAAATCAAATCCATCCGAGTTTCAACGACCTGACTTTTCAAATCCGTACACCTTAGTAAATGCTCAATTTACTTATAGTTTGAGGAAGTTTGAAGTATATGCAGGTTGCGAAAATATTTTTGATTTCAGACAATCGCAGCCTATTATCAGTTGGCAAAATCCATTCAGCCCATACTTTGACACTTCATCAGTTTGGGGTCCGACACGCGGCAGAGAAATTTATGTTGGAGTACGGTTTAAACTAAAAAATGATTAGCCAATACAAAAAGCAAGAACATACCACAGCCACACAAACCAAACGCAAGACCAAAGCTGTGGTAAGAGCTTGCTTTTCCCGAGAGGCAAATTAAACAACCCTATAATGACAAAAGAAAAAAGAAAGAAATTATCTCAATCAAAATGCACCGAACTGATAAGTATTTTGAAAGCCAGATTTGAAAAAAACATGACCCGACATAAAAGTATTGAGTGGGCAAAAGTGCTGATACGGCTTGAATCAAATGCAGAAAAACTTTGGTCGCTGAACGAAATGGAAAAAACCGGAGGAGAACCTGATGTGGTTATGCTGTCACTCAGTGATAAAAAAACGAACGAATACCACTACTGCGATTGTTCGTCCGAAAGCCCCATAGGCCGTAGAGGCCTTTGTTACGACCGTGAAGGGCTTAAGTTGAGAAAAGAGTTTAAACCGGAAAATACTGCCATAGATATGGCCGCTGCTATGGGAATTGAGCTTTTATCGGAAGATCAATATCGAGCATTGCAGCAACTCGGAAAATTTGATGCAAAAACATCGAGTTGGTTGGCTACACCGAAAGCAATACGAAAGCTTGGCGGTTCTATTTTTGGTGATCTTCGCTACGAAACAGTATTTGTGTGTCATAACAGTGCACAATCTTAATTATACGTTCCGTGGTTTTAGGGGTTTGTTACGGGTATAATGAACAGAAATAAAAGAAGAATACCTCCGGTTCTATCTCGTTGTGTATTCCATTTACCTATTGATATAATGCTGGGTTGCTAATGCGAAACCTGCTTGGCTGTATCAAAGTTACCTTCAATCATTTCCTTAAGTACATTGGCCATACGCAGGCACGAACCCACCCTTTCCATATCCATGCAATACATATCTTTAGTTTGCATATTACCCGGATGGCAATGCATAACCGTTAAATCAAGCAACGAAAAACGGTTGTCGAGTTCACCGCATTGCATCTGCAACACATCCACATCGGGTGCTGCCGAAATATCTTTCCCGTTTTTTAACAAGTAGGAAGAAAGTAAATCCGACATAATGCCTCGTGTTTGGTGGCATACTGAAAAAGTCATCACATCTTCTTGGGGGCGGTTTAATTCTTCGTTTACAAAATTCAGTCGGGCTACAGCCTGCTGAAAAAGTTCTTCTGCCTTATTCATTTGTTAATGCTTTACTGGTTTGAGGAGATAGAAACTCGGTGCGGCTAAGTTCGCCTCGGTCTATTTTATCAATTAATTCACGCTGGGCTTTGTAATCGGCATTGGCAATACCGGCTCTGCTTTGCATCATGCGCCAGGCTTTTCTGCGCTCTACGCAAAACAATACCATTTGCCTTGATACCAGATGTGCTTTCTTTTTCCCATCGGCACAATGCTCATAGGTAAATGTACCCCACTCGGGAATAAACGAACGGTGCTCCGGATTTAAAAACCTGCGATGCACAATATCATCTTGAGTAATCAGTTTGATTAATTCTTCGAGCCTTATTTTACCATTCGTCTCGGTTTCATCAACCACCTTGTGGTGCATGCGAAAACGAGCCTCGGTAAATGCCCAGTGAGCCGGAAGGTAGGTGTAAGGTGTTTTAGTAATAGGTGCTATGGCCTGATACCAGTCGCCCATGTAATTTGGATTCCCCTTTACATTTAACGCCTCAGTAAATGATTCGCCCAATTGCGGGTTAAAAATAAATTCGGGAACTCCACGGCTGTCGCGTGCATACAATGCCTGTTGCGGACTTGCATAATCAGGAACTCCATGTTCAGGCTGGCAAGTAGTGTACACTTGAAAAAATGCAGTACCCCGATAACATAATCCATCAAGAAGCGATTTATACAACGAACCCGAATTGGCTAATGAAACCTGAGCTACAAAAGGAGAACCATGACCACCGATAAATGCTTCAGCGACCCACTTTTTCTCGGTAAGTTTTCCGCTGGTTGCCGCACCCGCCTGATTCATATCAAACCCACCGGCCATCACCGATGATTCTGAATTTTGTCCGCCTGTATTGGAATATACCTGTGTATCCAGCATCATCATTTTTACATTTGGTCTATTTTGCAAAACCACTTTTGATACATTCTGAAATCCAATATCTCCCATGCCACCATCTCCGCCTATCACCCATACTTTGGGTAATTCCATAATTTCATCATCAGTCATATAAGTATCGGTGAAATGAGTGAACCTAAAATAATCCTGATCGGTGAATGTTTGAGGGGCAACGCCCATGAGCAAATCGGTTAACCGCTCAGGTATCACCGAACGAACCGCATGGTCGCGAATAAAACTTTCACCCATAAGCCAGCCAATAGTAGCCCCATCCTGAAACAAGGAATTCATCCACGGATACGGATGCGGATTATTTGGTGGTGTGCTTCCGAAAACGGTATTACATCCGGTATGAGCAGCCATTGCCATAGCGGCCATTCCATTGGGTGCAACGCCTTCAATGGCTTGGAGGCTAATGTGATTTATGGCCTCGCTACGCAACACGGTTACTAAAGCCTGAATCAGTTCGGCATCTCCTCCTTTAAAATTTTCATTGATGCGTTTATCTGTTTCGTTTGCATCTTCAGCACCAAAACCCATAAGGATATGCAACACGGTTTTTTTGAGCAACACATAAACTTGTTCCTCTTTTTCCCTTAATGCAGCGAGCATTTTTAATCCGTCTTTTTCAAGCAAAGAGGCCTTTTGATGCAAACGGGCTGCTTTTTTATGAAAAATTGGGCGCATTAATGTTTCGGTTAAAGTAGCTACCGAGCGTAATACCGATTTTTCTCCACAGCCAGCGCAAGCTCCATCGCCTGAAAGAAGTGCATTATATTTTGATTGCAGCATAAGATGAAATTTAAGTGCTGCTGCTTTCGAGTTTTCGGGATTTTCCTCATCAAAAATACCCAGATATTTTTTGGGCGTATCATGCAACAAACTAAAAAACTCGTATGCCGATTCCAAATCGGCATGATGTTGTTCGGTTTCTTCTACCATCTTAAGTGCATTGTGATTTCCACACGCTTCTACACAAGCCGCACACCCTTTACACAAATCGCGTACGGCAATAGAGAATAACCCTCCCGAGCCAGGTTGTTTTTTCTCCATACTACTAAAAATAGCTTTTGTGTTTAGATAGGCCATGGGAACAATTTTAAGTATTGCGCCCAGTTCACCCAAACTGCGTTCGGTAATATGCTCATCTTTTAAATTTCGATAAGCCTGCAGCACCAGTTCAAAAAATGCCGGGGCTTCTTTTGTCTCTTTTGAATTTGCTGCTTCGAGCATGGCCGAGCGAATGGGAACATCAATATCTGAAACACGTTTTAACAAAGCATTGCGAGTAGTTTGGTCTTTTACATAATTACGAATGGCCGTATTAATCACTGTATGTATATCCTGAGCGGTGTTTGGCAAAGCCGTATCGGGGCACACCACCATGCACTCCATGCATTGGGTGCAATTATCCGGAATCCACACCGGTATTTGCCTGCGCGAAACATATTTACTGCTGGTACTTCCGGTAGCCGATGCCACTAAACCCACCGATGCTAATGCACTGGCCGGTTGATGATAGCCCAATCCGGCACGAAACTCCTCATCAAAAGTTGACATGCGAAACATGGGTGCTTTTTCCGTTTCGGGTTCGTGCACGGGTGTAACTCCTGCCATGCAATGAATCATGCCTCCAATAAAACGCGAAGTATCCGGGGCATCAACTGCACCGTAAGGCACTTCAATTACTTGATCAAAACCGGCCTGCATCACCATCATATTTGAATTAACGACCGCCTCGCCAAAACGACCGAATTTTTTCTCGTACTGCTTGCGAATAGTTGACTGATACTCTTCAACCGGAATATGAAATGTTTTTAAAAAAGGAGATACGTGAAAAAATGCCCCAAGAAAAGCATTACCCTGCATACGTGTTTGCAAATCTTCACGCGGAGTAGCTTTTTTGGCAATTTCAAATCCATTAAGGATATATACCTTTATTTTTTTGTCAATAATCCATTGCCTGTACTTTTTAGGAATGCGCTCCCATGCTTTTTCGGGAGAATGTTCGTTTGATTCCCACACAAAAGCACCTCCGTCTTCCAGCCCATCTAGTGGATTGGAGTGTAAAAACACTTTGGGGTCGCAGCACAATACCGTGTGAACATGCTGCAAATCACAATTTACACGCACCCGCTCTGGGGCTGCTACCATAAAGTAATTGGTAGGTGCTCCTTTTTTCTCCGACCCATACTTGGGATTTGCACTTATATGAATAACCTCTTTAGGTGTTCCGTCCTCGTCCAAAAGTTTATCACGCTGAGCAATGTAATTTGAAAATTCCCCAAGCACTTCGCCTAGATTTTTTCCTGTAGTAATCATTCCCCAACCACCAATAGAGTGAAACCGAACAGCAATAGAATCGTTGGGCAGACAGGAAGGCCTTTCAACAGACAACACTGCATACGGATGATCAATTCCGATAAAGAAAAACCCTGCTCCCTCGCCTGCTTTTTTTCCGTCTTGTCGGGCAATGCGTCCCTCGGCAAAATCAAGTGCTCCTATAATCCCCTCGGGTCTGAAATCGCGGGAGCCCAATCCGTAGGATCCTGAAAAAATTTCCGGCCTCTCGGTAAGCGGGTTAAGAGAAGGCAACCCTTCATAAGTATTGGTAAAAAAGTTTGCTTCGGCTTTACTGAGTGCAACTTTAATATCCCGTGTCAAAGGATTATCACCCGATAGTGATTCATCTGTACGTTCCAGTACTATCACGCGTGTTTTTCCTTTCAGTGCTTCTATCACTGCCTTTTCGGGAAACGGACGAATAACATTGATATGAATTACCCCAACGGCTACGTTGCGTGTAGCTTTAAGGTAATCCACAACGGCTTCAATATTTTCGGCTGCAGAACCCAGTGCTACAAAAACAGTTTCGGCCTGCTCACAATTATACGAAGAAATCAATCCGTAGCTTCGCCCGGTTAATTCTCCATAGGTTGTATAGGCTTGTTCAAAAAATGAAAGAATGGCTTCCGAAAAATTATTTCTGCGGGCAGCCACCCCATTCATGTAATGTTCCTGATTTTGTACCGGACCAAGCAGTAACGGATTTTTTAAATCAATTCCTGCGGGAATACGCCTGCGTTTAGTACCGAATAAAGTTTTTTGTGCTTCGGTAGGACTTTCAATTTCATCTGACGGGTCGCCTAAAAATTCGCGTATCAATGCCGCTTCAGGTTTACGAAAAGTGCGTTCTAAGTGCGTAGTTAAAAACCCGTCCTGCACATTCATTCCGGGATTAAGCGAAAGCTCGGTAACCCTTCGTAAAATGATGGCCTGATCGGCTGCCTGCTGCGCATCCTTGGCAAAGGTTATCAACCATCCTGTATCGAGAGCCGCATATACATCATCGTGGCCGCAATGCACATTGAGGGCATGTTTGGTAAGAGCACGAGCCCCCACTTCAATCACCATGGTGCTTAATTTGCCCGGAGCATGGTAATATTGCTCCAATCCGTACACCACCCCCTGACCCGAAGTAAAGTTAACGGTGCGTTTTCCTGTTACACTCATCGCAATCGCTCCGCCTTGTGCTGCATGTTCGCCTTCGGTTTCAATAGCCGTAAGCGGACGTCCAAAGGCATTGAGCTGACCCTGTGCATAGGCTGTTTGAAAGAGCTCACCCATTTCGGTTGATGGAGTGATGGGGTAAAATACCCCCGCATCGCAAATAAGTTGTTCGGTGCTGCACACCAGTGAATTTCCATTAGTGGTAACCCGTTTACCGGGGTACTTTGGTTTATTTTGATTACTCATAATCCAATATCTTCTTTACTTTTCAGAGCTGCAACAGAAGAACATAAGGTGACTTCAAGCGCGCCCCGATTTTGGAAGTATAAAAATACTGCCATCTCCAAAGGCGGAATATGACAATTGTCAGGGCGGGATATGATTTTTGTTTGGGCAGGAGGAGCATACTTTCGCACCTTGCCCAAGCCATAACTGAGGCTGGCAGACGGCTCACGCACTTTATGTTCTGCCCTGCATGAGGGAGTGTTAACTCACGTGCACAACATCACCTACTTTTATAACTCCCGGGCTCAACACAAGGGCATTTTGCCCAAAAAGGATTTTATTATTTTGTTGTCGGTAGATACCCAGTGTGTGCAAAGGCTCCTTCCCTTTTTTACTGGTTTGCTGGTTTATGGTGGGTATCGTACAGCGGGTGCATGGTTTGCTCAATTCAAGAATGGTATCGGCAATATACATCAGCTTGCATTCATCTTCCTGATGCGGAAGCCCCCCTGAAAAAACCATGTTTGGCCGAAAGCGGTCTGCTGGAAGTTTATCCTGTAGCTTGCTGTTTAATAAATTTAATGATTCCTGCCCAAGTATCAATACCGGAAACGCATCGGCAAAAGCAGTTTGTTCGTTGTGTTTGGCATAAGTGGTATCTACCATTCGTTTGGTTTGCGAAGCACACCTTACCAATGAACAGGAAAAACCCACACGCGCGCTAAACCACCTGTTTATCTCGTCAGAAGCACGAATGGCGGTTACCGTATCCTCCCACACTTGCACTGTCATCTCATGTCCATCAAAATAAAAGGGGATAAACACCTTTTCATTCTTGTGAATAATAAATATCCCATTCTGATGCAACGAGGTACTGAAAAGGCATAAACGAGGCCATTCGCGTTGAGTTAAAAAACGGCCATACTCATCGGTGAGCATCATGTGGCGGTCGTGCTCAAAACCACGGGTAGTAACGTTTACCACGGGCAATGATATGCCCCCCAGCGACTTTACGGGATACACAAATAAAGAAGAGACCTGCAATAGCATCTGTACCTGATTATCTGAAATATTTGCAAACTGTAGTACCTTGCAGCAAATTTGCAGAAAAAAGAAGTGAAACCGCGTATTCTATTTTTTATTGTTGCCGCATATGTGCTGGCAGCCTTTAGCTGGCTCACCTACTCTTCCATTATGAACAGCCGCAAAATGTTTAAATACGAAAAAGACATGCTTTGGCTCACCACGTACACCGTAAACCAGGATATTCAGAAAAAAATGACTGCGGGTGAAATTACCGACAGTGCCTCATTTGCTCAATACATGCAGCGCGAACATCCAATGTACGAAGCCGGATACACCGAAGAAGCCACTTCAATGGATGAGTATGCCTTGTTTCCAAAGCCCCAGGCCGTTGCTTTTATTCAGGAACGGCAACACCGCAAAGAGTTAATGTACCTCTCGGAAGGAATTGTATTTGTGCTATTGTTGCTGTGGGGGTTGATATGGATTTACCGCAGTTTTCAGCAAAAAATGGAGCTTAACAGTCAGCAACATAATTTTTTATTATCTATTACACATGAATTAAAAACTCCCCTGGCATCGGTAAAATTGTACTTGCAAACCTTACAGAAACACGCTCTTGAAAAAGAGAAAACGGAAGAAATTATCCGCAACTCGCTGAAAGAAACCGATCGCCTAAATGATTTAATTGAAAACGTATTGGTAGCTGCCCAAATAGAAGGTAAAAAATATCACTACCAGCTTGAGCAACTTGATTTGTCTGAAATGCTGAGTGAGTTATGCGATAAATTTGCACATGCCTACACAGGTAAAGCATCATTAATAAAAACCATTGAACCTGGAGTGAAAGTGAGAGCCGATCGTTTTGTGCTTAGCATTGCCATAAGCAACCTTATTGAAAATGCCTTTAAATATGCCAATAAAAACCAATGCGAGGTAAAAGTAAAACTTACCACCGAGTTAGGTAAAGCCACGCTACAGGTGGAAGACAACGGACAAGGAATTGCACAGGGAGAGCAGCAAAAAATATTTGATAAATTTTATAGGGTAGGCAGCGAAAGTACCCGTAAAACCAAAGGTACAGGTTTGGGCTTGTATATTGTAAAACAAGTGCTCGATACCCACCAGGCACAGGTAAGTGTGAAAAGTGCCGAAGGTAAAGGAAGTATTTTCACCGTTAAATTCAGCAACAATGGCTAATGAACGCATTTTAGTAGTAGAAGACGAAGAGCATATTTTGGAACCCTTAAAACTAAATCTGGAGTTGGAGGGCTATAAGGTAGTAGGTGTGCAGGACGGGCTATCGGCCATTAAACGCTTTAAAGAAGAAAGTTTTGACCTGATTATTCTAGATATTATGCTTCCCGAAATGGACGGCATAACGGTGTGCGAAAGCATCAGGCTACACAATAATGAAGTGCCAATTCTTTTTCTCTCGGCCAGAAACAGTGGGGAAGACCGTGTACTTGGATTAAAAAAGGGCGGTGATGACTACCTTACCAAGCCATTCAATCTGGAAGAGTTGATGCTAAGAGTAAGCCTCCTTATTCATAAAAGTAAACGGATAAGTGGGGTTGAAAGTAAAACACCCAATATTTTTCATTTTGGTAATTGCTGGATAAACTTTGAAAGCTATGAAGCGCAAGGGGTAAACGAGGCATTTACTCTTACAAAAAAAGAAGTGATGCTGTTAAGGTTGCTTATCGATAATAAAAATGAAGTGGTGAGCCGCGAAAAAATTCTGCAAAGTGTATGGGGTTACAATGTTTTCCCATCTACCCGAACCATTGACAATTTTATTTTAATGCTGCGCAAGCACTTTGAAACCGACCCCAAAAATCCCCAATACATTGAGTCAGTAAGAGGTGTTGGATATAAATTTGTAGTGTAGTCCTTCGTTTGTCAAAGTTCTGTCAAAAGGCCATAAACTGATTTGCATCATACTCCTATTGTTTTTGGCTGCTGTTTATTTGTACCCTCAAATTTTAAATACCATCATATGAAAAAGTTTTTACTTGCTTTATCAATAGGTGTCAGCGCGGCCGTGTCGGCACAAACTGTTGATACCATTTATTGTACTCCGGGATTTGCAGCCCGCACTTATTACCGCCTTAGTAATAAAGTTCAAACTCCTACCCCTCTTTCCAACTGGCATTTGGCCATTCCTGTAAGAGCCTCTGCTTTCCCCAACAATCCGATTAGCGGAACTTCAATGCGCTACAATGGCGGGGCAGGAATGAAATTATACCGTGTTCCAGGAAAAACCGCAGCTGATTACAATGCCGCTTTGGATACCTCCGGAATGAGTAGCTGGACGAACCTGACAGACCCTGATACTACCTGGGATATCGGAGCCTTTAATGCCAACAAATCATCCGATATTTTCAACTTTGGGTGGGGAACCTACAACCAAAACTCACATGATGTGGTAGGTGATTCCATGTACCTGCTTAAAATATATAATTCTCCCGGATTTTTTTACAAAAAATTCATCATCGAACGTTTGGCGTATGATACATTATGGATGTTCAAATGGTCAAATATTGACGGTACATCGCCTGACAGTGTCACCATCAACAAAAAAGATTTTGCCGGAAAAAACTTTGTTTACCTGAATGTGCTGGCTAAAAATGTACTCGATAATGAGCCGTTGAGCAGCAATTGGGATTTATTATTTGGCCGTTATGCCACTAACGTAACCTTATTCTCACAAACCATTAATGATTATCCGGTGGTAGGAACATTGAGCAACATAGGGGTGCAAGTAGCCGAGGCACGCGGAGTTGATAAAACTACTGCTCACAATTTTACTTACCGCGACAGCTATACCAACAATATTTCTGAAATAGGATGGGACTGGAAAGCCGCACTTACATCGGCACTGGTTGATTCATTATCTTACTTTGTTAAGGCAAAAGACAATAATATTTATAAACTTATTTTTACTTACTATGGTGGGAATGCCAACGGTAAAATTGCCATTGCGGTACAGGGATTAGGCACTTCGATAAAAAAGGTTAATCCGTATGCAAGCAGTTTTGCCGTATATCCAAATCCGGCAAGTACCACTGCAACACTAATTTTTAGTAACACTGTTGGAGATAAACAACAAACTATTCGGGTATATGATATGGCCGGCAAACAATGGATAACATCAACCATTGAAAGTGTAAGTGGATTAAATACTTCTGAAATTGATTTAAGTAATTTACCAAAAGGCCTCTACATCATTAGCCTTTTTGCAGGCGACTATCCCGCACAACAGCGTTTGCTGGTAAAATAAATGCACATCAGGCTACTATTGTTTTTGTTGTTGAATGGCTGTTTGGTTGCTCAGGCACAAACAGCCATTCAAGTAGTGAATGCAAATACCAATTTACCCGTGGCAGACGCTTTTGTGTACTATACGCAACTTGGAAACACCAAAAGCAATCAATCTCTAAAATTTGCCGATTCTTTGGGCAACACCCTCATTGTGCTAAAAGGAACATCACTCATCCGAATTCACTTTCCGGGATATGAGGTGTTGTTTGACACACTGCAACCCGGAGCAACTTCTAAAATTTACCGACTTAAAGAAATTAATAAAATTCTTGATCAGGTAGTAGTAACAGGGCAATATGATTCGCACACAGCCGACCAGTCTGCCATCAAAATTAATGTGATTAATTCCGCCCGAATTGAAAAGCAGGCTGTGCAAAATTTAGCCGAGTTACTCAGCAATGAGTTAAATATACGAGTTGCCAATGACGCATTTATTGGAAGTAGTATGAGCCTACAGGGAATAAGCGGTCAAAACGTGAAAATTTTACTTGATGGAGTGCCCGTAACCGGACGTCTAAATGGGAACATCGATTTAAGCCAGATGATGCTGAATAATGTAGACCGCATCGAACTAATTGAAGGCCCAATGAGTGTGATTTACGGTACAGATGCGCTGGGGGGGGTAATAAATATCATTACCAAAAAAGATGTAAACACCTATCGTCCTATTGCATTAAACACTTATGTTGAAAACATTGGGAGGTACAATTTTGACGGCAGCATTGGGATACCTTTAAAAAACAATAAACTTTTACTTTCGGGAGGGCGCTACTTTTTTCAAGGATTTACCCTTGATGAAAGCAACCGGGTAAAACCCTGGAAACCTAAAGAACAGATATTTGGAGACATAACTTACACATTTCATACGCGTAAAATACAACACCGCCTCTATTCGCAACTTTACCGTGAAAAACTTATTTCGAGAGGATCAGCCACCATCACTCCATATGAAGCGTATGCCTTTGACGACTTTTACATAAGCTGGCGCAACACCAATTCATTATACAGTGATATTTATTTCAAAAACGGTTCTTCGCTTGCGTTTATCAACTCGTATGCCTGGTACAACAGACAAAAAGAAACCTACAACCGTAACCTGGTAACCTTAGAAGATACCCGCATAAACAACACCGCACAACAAGATACTAATGCTTTTAGTCACTGGCTGTTCAGAGGTACTTTTAACTCACATAAAATGACCTCAAAATTTAATTTTCAAACGGGATATGATGTGAATTACGAAAATGGGAAAGGCCCAAGACTCGCCAATAATAAACAGGAAATACTGGATGCAGCCTTATTTTACACAGCCGAGTATAAGCCTGTGTCACGCCTAATTGTTAGGCCCGGATTACGTGTTGCATACAACTCGCGTTTTACGGTTCCCGTATTACCATCGCTTAACGTAAAAATGGATATCACCAAAAATACTCTCTTTCGTTGTTCATATGCCCGAGGATACCGTGCCCCATCATTGAAAGAAATGAACCTTGTTTTTGTAGATGTAAACCACAATATACTCGGAAATCCGAATCTGAGGGCTGAAACATCTGATAATTACCAAAGCTCTGTGCAATGGCTCCACCGTAAAACCAACAAAGTACTCCGGATTGACCTTTCGGCTTTTTACAACCAAATAAAGGATATGATTGCGCTGGCGGTAACCAACTTGAGCACTATGCAATACACGTATATCAATATTGAAGGATTTCGATCGGTGGGAGGTGTGATAAATGCCGAAATCCGCTCAACTAAGTATTTAGTTTCGGTAGGTGCTGCCTATTTAGGACGTAGCAATCAATTTGCAAATGCTGCAAACCTTCCCTTTGTGTACACCCCTGAACTCAGAAGCAATTTCACCACCTCTCTTCCATACATAAAAACAGATTTTTCAGTATTTTATAAGTACAACGGAAAACAACTGGCCTATGGGGTTAATCAAGCAAACAAACCCGAACAAACATATATTAACGCCTACAGCATAATGGATATGAATCTATCTAAACGCATTTTAAATAACCAACTTTATATTGCAGCCGGGCTTAAAAACATGTTTAATATAGTGAATATAAACAGCACAGCCAGTGCAGGTGTTCACAGCGGAAGCGGCCAGGTGCTTATTGGCACAGGGCGTTCTTATTTTGTTACTGTTAAGTGGAATTTTGGATGGAAAAAATCATAAAGTATTTCTCTTTAATAATTGTCTTCTTTTCATCATGTGAGAAAAAAGAAGAACCGATTACATTGCCTCGCCAAGGACTAAGTACGGTAACTGTTATTGAAATGAAAGAAGACTATTCGCAGCAGGTATGTTTTAGTTTACAAACGGGAGCTAAATTTACATCGGCCACACTTGGTTGGGATCTTGCCTTCGACAATAGAAACGCAAGTAACCTCATTTTAATGAATACCGGAAAAGATGTGAAAGCTTGGGTAAGCAACGATACTGATTTTGCTGCCATTACTTCACCCAACGGAATCGCTTTTGATTGGGATCGATCGGACGGCTCATATGATTCCCTAATTATCCGAGACCGATGGCTTAGCAACGGAAAAAATAATAATAAAATTATTTTACTTGATCTAAGCAATTTGGAACCTGCCGACAAACGATATAAAAAAATACAACTACTAAATGTAAGTGCCGCGCAATACACCATTCGGCTGGCTAATATAAATGGAAGTGATGAGCAACGAGTAAACATTGCCAAACAAGCAGGTGAAAACTTTACCTATTTTTCATTCAATCCCCGGCCCACGCAAAAATCGAACGAACCTCAAACACGTAGCTGGAACTTGATGTTTACCCGATACAAAACATGGGTTAGCGCACTCGGTTCTACTATTCCTTACACTGTTACAGGCGTTTGGTTGAATCCGGAAGGGGTAAGCTGCAACAAGCTGGTTGATATGCCATTTGAGTCTATTACCTACGAGAGCGTGAAAAATTTGCCCTTGTTAACCAAACGCGATGTGATAGGATATGAGTGGAAAGGGTTTGATTTTGATTTTTCCAATGGGAACTATAAAATTTTCGACAACTGGACTTACATTATTAAAGATGCCACGGGAACCTATTATAAAATGCGCTTCCTTGACTTTTATGATGCCAATCGCAACAAGGGATTCCCAAAAATTGAATACCAACGACTTTAATAGGGTTTATCAGGTTTTACGTTTCATCAAACCTTTGTATCTTCGCGGCAAGATTTTTACATAAATTGTTATTATGAAATTGCTCCGTTGGTTTATTATTTACCGTTTAATAGTGGGTTTTGTGGTGCTAGCTCTGGGCGGAGTCCTACAGGTTTTTGAGGGTTTCTGGCCCGCTTTCCCTCTATATCTCCTTGGTGTTATTTTTATTCTAATGCACTATACAATTGGTCCCATGCGCTTAGTACAACTTTCAATTGAAGAAGACGACCCCGATGCCGCCATTGCACATTTGAATAAAATTAAATACCCCAAGTTGTTATTTAAACCCATCCGCCAGAGTTACTACATGCTGCAATCAAATTTGGCTTTTGCCGGAAAAGATTTAGATAAAGCCGAGGAACATCTGCGTAAAAGTTTAAATACCAAAAGTTCTTTGTTGAAAGAACAAGAAGGAGTACAATACCTGCAACTGGGCATGATTGCCATGCAAAAAGGAGATTCTAAGGCGGCACGCGAGAATTTAAAACTCGCCTTGCAAAAAGGCTTACCCGATGACGACAACAAAGCAGCCGCTTACCTACAACTAGCTTCTCTGGAAATTCAGCGCAGGCAAAACAAAATTGGAAAAGACTATTTTCGCAAGGCAAAAATGCTGAAGCCAAAAACCAAAGAGGTAAAATCGCAAATTGCCGATATGGAAAAATACATGGCTCGTATTCCTGGCTAAACAACGAAATAAGAACCCCATGCCAAACAAGCTTACATGAAACTTCCTCCCGCGCGTATTGCGCTTATTTACTTCGGTATTTCTTTTATCTGGATTACAGTTAGTGACCGCTTGATATGGAATTCATTTCACAACCTGAATAACACCATTTATTTCAGCACACTCAAAGGTATTTTTTTTATTTCATTAAGTTCATGGCTTATTTATGCGCTAATAAAAAACTACTCTGTAAGGTTAAACCAAACTGAAAAAGACTACCAATTACTGCTGCGTTCTAATCCCCAGCCCATGTGGATTTTTGAATACCCATCACTGCGGTTTGTGGCAGTAAATGAAGCAGCTATTGAGTTTTACGGCTATTCGAAAAAAGAATTTTTACAGATGACAGTTCTAAATATGCGTCATCCTGAAGACCACGACCAATTGAAGGAGCTAATTGGTAAGGTGGGTGAAAAAGCCAACACCAATATAGGAATTTGGAGGCATATCAAAAAAAACGGGGAGTGGGTTTACGTTCAGGTCAATTCTAATATAATCAGGTTTAATGGAAAAGATTGCCGCATCAGTTCAGGAATTGATGTTACCAGTGAACAATTGGCGCGTCTAAGAATTTCCGAACTCAACAAGGAACTTACCGAGTACCGGCATGCCATTGATTCGGCAGCAATTGTTTCCATCACCAATTTAGAAGGAGCTATTCTGCACGTAAATAAAAATTTTGAGCAGATATCGGGCTACAGTGAAAAGGAATTGATTGGTAAAAATCATAATATCATTAAATCGGGGCATCATTCCAAGGAGTTTTATCAGGAGTTGTGGCTCACCATAAAATCAGGGAAAGTATGGCGTGGATTAGTAAAAAACAAAAGCAAACACCAACGTTTTTTCTGGTGCGACAGCTCAATTATTCCCATACTCAATCAGCAAAATGCAATCTCCCACTTTATCTGTTTCAGATATGATGTAACGGATCGGATAACCTCTGAACTGCAATTAAGGGAACACAATGCCAAGCTAAAAGAAATTGCTTGGATCAGTTCACATGAATTACGTCATCCGCTGGCTTCTATGCTGGGGTTAATTCAGTTGTTTGATAAAAGTAATCTGGGAAGCAGTGAACATAAAGAATTGATGGATTTTCTGGAAAGCACATGTAACAAACTTGATGAGCAGATTCATGCCATAGTAGCACGCACCAATTTAACTCTACGCTCCGAAACTATTAAGCTAACTTCCGAGAACACAGACAAATGAGTCCCACACCCCGGTGGCTGTTTTCTCCCAACTGAATTTCGTTTGTTGAATAGTTCCTTTTGCAATCAAATTGGTTCTCAATTTTTCGTCCTTTGCCATTTGAATCATCGCATCTTTAATACTCTCAACCGAAAAAGGATTCACCAATAATGCCGCATCTCCGGCCACTTCGGGCATTGAGGTTACTCCCGAACAAATTATCGGTATTCCTGCCTGCATAGCCTCGAGAATGGGAATTCCGAATCCTTCAAAATAAGAAACGTAGGTAAGAGCCAAAGCCGAACCCATTACGTGGCCAAGGTCTTCGTTGCTCAATCTCCCGGTGAACACTACATCCTCTTTAAATTTCATCTCTTCAAAAATGGCCTCAAGCTCCTGTGTTTTCCATGCTTTGCGGCCCACTATTACCAACTTTATTCCTGAGCCATAAGACTTGCGAAATGCATCAAATGCCTTGAGTAAATTACCAATATTTTTACGGGGCTGAATGGCTCCCACATAGAGAAAGTATGCATGGTCTTTAGTAAACCGCCTTCGGGTTACTTGTTTTATAACTTCGTTTACAGGCTTAAACGAAGGAGCAGCACCCGGATACACAAGATCTATTTTTTCAGGTGCAATGGAATACAATTCTACTATATCCTTTTTGGTATATTCAGAAATGGTAATGATACGTTGGGCACGTTCGGCAAACTGAGGAAAAAATTTAGTATAGTACCAAGCCCCTGATTTGCTTATATCCTCGGGATAATGTTCAAAAGCTAAATCGTGCAATACCTGAACCTGCGGTATATTAGTACGCAACGAGAGATACCCATCGGGCGAAAAAAACAAATCGGCTTTGTATTTCCTGAGTAATCTGGGAATACTGTATTGAAAATAAATATAGTACAAATACGGATGCCTTGCCTGCGGAAAAGCTACTACCGGCTGCACATTGGGTGCATACACATATTCCTCAGAAAATTTGCGGTCGAAAATAAAGACAAACTCATGTTCAGGATGGTTACGCACCACCCGTTGCAGGGTTTCGTGCTGAAAGGTGCCAATGCCTTCCAGTTTATCCTTTAAAAGAAAACGGGTATTTACTGCTATTCTCAACCGTTGCAAATTAGTAAAAACCGTGCGTATAATTGTCATTTCAGTTAGTATTACTATCTTTCCGAGCATATTGTGGTAAAGAAATTTTTTGGCAACCTGCTGCTATTAGTATTCGCTAACCTGCTTATTAAACCTTTGTGGGTATTAGGCATTGACCGCACCGTACAAAATCTGGTAGGTACCGAGGCTTATGGCCAATACTACGAGTTATTCAACACTACTTTTTTGCTTGCCATTTTACTTGATATGGGCATTAACAATTACAACAGCAAGGTAATTGCCCGGCATCCGCAACTCATCAATAAAAAACTGGCCGGTATTTTGGTGGTAAAACTGCTGCTGGCGGTAGTGTACCTGCTCATCACCCTGCTTATAGGTATCTTTTCAGGTTACACAAGCGTTCAAATGTACCTGTTGATGCTGCTTTGTTTGAATCAAATTTTATCGTGGTACATTTTATACCTGCGTACCAATATTTCGGCCTTGCAGTTGTTCAAAACCGATACCTTTCTTTCGGTACTCGACAGGCTGTTGATGATTGTTTTTTGTGGTGTTTTATTGTTTACTCCGTTGCGCACCCGTTTTCAAATCGAGTATTTTGTGTATGCTCAAACTTTATCCTACTTGTTTACTGCGATAGTATGTTTGGCCTTTGTAAGCAGGTACACCGCCCAAATTAAACTTAACTGGAATTTACCTTTGCTGCTGGTTATCGTTAAACAAAGTTATCCCTATGCGCTGCTTGCTTTTTTGATGGTAGTATATACACGCATTGATGCTAAAATGATGTACCTAATTTTACCCGACAGCGAACGGGAAATAGGGATGTATGCAGCAGCCTACCGCCTGCTTGATGCAGTGAATATGCTGGGCATCCTGGTCGCCTCGTTGTTGCTGCCTATTTTTTTAAAAATGCTCAGGCAAAAACAAAGCTTGAACAAACTGGTCAACTTTAGCTTTACACTGGTAGTGCTTCCTGCCATTTTGCTTGCCGCCTATGCCTGGCAATACAAAGAACAGGTGATGTCGGCTTTATATGTGCATACCTTCCCGCAAAGCGGAATGATTTTTTTGCTGCTCATGCTTTCCTTTATTCCCATATGCACCATTTATGTGTATGGAACACTGCTCACCGCCAACGAAAATCTGACCCTGTTAAATAAAATAGCCCTGTTAAGTTTATTGCTGAATATCATTTTAAACTTATGGCTTATCCCCGAATATAAGGCTCTAGGAGCCGCATGCACCGGATTGATTACCCAGAGTTTTGTAGCCGGCTGCCATATGTTTTTTTCGTACCGCAAAATGCCGCTAAAGGCAACCCCGTATTTATGGTTAAAAATCATCGGAATAGCGATAATATTGTTTGCCCTTGCGGGCTGGCTGCGCACAGGCGTCCTAACAGGTTTAGCTGCACTTGTTTTACCTGCAGCCACTGCTGGTAGTATGGTACTGGTTCTAAATCTGTTTAACTGGAAAAATATGCTGAACGTACTGAAAGGAACCGTGCAACGTTAATCTATCGTCAAATAATGTATTTTTGCTCAAATTCGTTTTCATGAACAATACACCCAATCATCCTCGTTTTGACCTGATAAACATCGTGTACTTCCTTATTCGCTGGTGGAAAAAAATTATGCTGGTAACCCTATGCGGAGCTGGAATCTCGGTAGTGGTAGCGTTACTGCTACCTCCCAAATTTATGGCACAGGCAGTGGTTTTTCCCAGTTCAAATGGCTCCTTTGCCGGAGCCTACCTTTCTGAAGTTACCTCGAAGGATAAAGCGCAGGACCCGCTTGCTTTTGGCGAAGAAGAACATGCCGAACAATTGCTTCAGATTTTGCAGTCGGATTTTGTGCGGGGCTCGGTTATCCGAAAATTTAAACTGATGGAACATTATGAAATTAACCCAACATCAAAAGGTGCCGAATTAAAATTGGCCAACCAATACGAAAGTAACATAAAAGTAAAACGCAACCAATATTCGGCTATTGAAGTGACAGTACTTGATAAAAATCCACAATATGCTGCTGATATTGCCAATGCAGTAGTTGCCTTTGCCGACACGGCCAAACGCGAAATGTTACGCAGCTACTCAACACGCGCATTAAGTGATATGGAAAGTTACCTGGCCGAAAAAGAAGCCTACATTCAAGTAGTTAAAGATTCGCTGAATGCGCTGGGTGAAAAAGGAATTATCTCGCCCGATGAACAGGTGAAAGGTTTAATGGAACAAGCAGCTATTGCCGCCTCTCATAATGACCAACGCACGCTAAATTATATTGACACCCGCATTAAATCAATTGGTGCGCTATCGGGCGATTATTTTCGTTACAACCGCCTAATGGTGGAAGAAGCTCAGAAAATGGCCGATCTGCGTAAAAAATACGAGCAGGCCAAAGCCAATACAAAATCGGAAATTGCCGCCAGCTTTGAAGTTAACAGAGCTTACCCCCCCGGTGATCGTGCCTTTCCGGTGAGGTGGCTTATTGTGGTAGCCGCTACCATTGCTACCTTTGTTACCACCTGTTTGGTACTGCTGATTTACGAGCAACTTTACCTGCCGGTTAAACAACAGCTTGGCCATAACTAATGTACTTTGATTTTACCAATCAACTAAAACAACCACGCAGCCTGATGCTGTGGGCAACGCTGCTTTCGCTGACAGGAATTGGAACAGGCTACTTCTACTATCAGCAATTCCCCGAATATAACTGGCTTCTGTTTTTTTTACCGGCCTCGTTGCTATTTGTTGTATTCTTAATTTTTCGATCATTTAACGCTGTTTTTTGGCTGGCAGTTGGCTGTACACCCCTCTCATTAGCCACGCTTGACCAAACAGCTAATCTTGGATTAAGTTTGCCCAACGAGCCGCTCATCATGCTGTTAATGTTCATTATTTTACTGCGACTGTTTTTTGTACGCAGCATAGAGAACGCAATACTAAAACATCCCATAAGCGTAGGCATTTACTTTTACCTTGGCTGGCTGTTTATTACATCGTGTACCAGTACCATGCCGCTGGTTTCCTTCAAATTTTTACTGTCACGCATTTGGTTCATTGTGGTGTTTTATTTTTACGGCATCTCTTTTTTTAAAGAGAAAAAAAATATTTCCCGTTTCATCTGGATTTATTCTGTTCCGCTGGCTATCGCGGTTATTAATACAATCGTTCAGCATAACGAATTTGCATTTTCCAGAGATGCGGCTTTTTATGTAATGAGCCCCTTTTTTATTGACCACGGGGTGTATGCGGCCACCATTGCCTTTATGGTTCCACCTTTAATTGCTTTAGCATGGGTCGGTCGTAAGGGCGGACAATCATCAGGATTGCAAGTAGCCGCCATTGCACTTATCCTGCTATTTACCTCCGGCATTTTACTTTCCTACACCCGCGCAGCCTGGCTAAGCTTGGGGGCTGCAGCCGCACTGACTGTTGTTTTTTTCATGCGTATCCGGCTATGGTTTTTACTGCTCACCACAAGTCTGGTAACAGTGGTATATGTAAATTTTAAAGATGATATTGCCGTTATGCTATCGCGCAACAAGCAAGTATCCGAAACAGGTTTCGACCGACAGTTTCAATCCATTACCAATATATCTACCGATAACTCAAACCTCGAACGCATTAACCGATGGAACTCGGCCATTGCCATGTTTAAAGAAAAACCACTAACGGGGTTTGGGCCGGGTACCTATATTTTTAATTATGCCCCTTATCAAAACTCGGCCGACCTCACACCCATCAGTACCAACTTTGGTGACGGGGGCAACTCGCACAGCGAATATTTAAACCCGTTAGCCGAAACCGGATTGCCCGGATTGCTTTTGATTATTTTATTAGTACTGTTGTACCTGCACACCGCCATGAAACTGGTGTACCATGCCCGAATGAAACATGTGCGGTTACTTGCCTTTGGAATTGCACTGGGAATTTCGACCTACTACGCTCATGGTGTATTAAACAATTACAGCGACTCCGACAAAACCATGGTGCTCATTTGGGCCTTTGCAGGTATGCTGGCTTCATTGGATATTTACGGAAGGAGAGCTAAAGAGGGTTGAATGTATATCCTACTTTAACCTCTGATAAAATCAACGATTTTAAATCTGGATAACCAAAAGGAGACTTACTGTAATATAATCCAAGCCCAGCTTTAAATCTATTTTTTTGTATTGAGTAATTCACATTTACTGCTTCAAACATAAAACTACCTGTTCCCCCACCAAAATATTGTGCATAAGAATAATTAGTACCTCTATTCATAAAAGCCAAACCTACCTCCATAATATGTTGAACTGGTTTTCGAGGTCTGAAAACCTTTATTAAATTTAAGTTATAATCAACAATTAAACCTTGTACATTCACTCCAGGGCTACTTATACTACTAGTTGTAGTATCAACAATTGGTAAAGTATAATAAATATGATTATAACGGATAGTATTGGAATACTTTACTCCCCACCCTTTCCTGTTGCTTAAACTAATCCCAAGGTTAAGACCCATTCCAGTTAATTGATTTGCCAGACTATAGAATGGGATTACCTGCGCAGGAGAAGGATAGTACATAAAGTCTGTTTTTGAGAAAATGCCAAACCTACGAACATAATTGGCCTCAACCAAAAGCAACACTTTTCTTTCCTTTTGCTTTACCTCTTGAGAATAACCCTTAAAAAAAAAGGCACAATGCAAAATGATACTAAAAATTATAAATATTTTAAAGTTGCTCATAAAAAACTACGGTGTTCTTAGTGTGTTATTAAACTCAATATGCTCAGCCTGCCATGCAGATCCTGACCAATTCATCAGATTGAAAAGGTTGTATGGATAAGGCGTATCACGGTTAGTGAAAAAATAAAGGGCGTAAGGTACATTAGCCGACCTAAACTCAAATTTGACGTACTTATTTGTTGTTGGGCTTATAAAAAGGTACTTCGGGCTATTTCGTTCTTTTTTCCTTAATGCATCCCGTTCATATAATACAAACGCAATAATTGGTCGACCCCAGGCATACCAATTATCCTTTCCAACCCAATTAAAGTTAACATCATACCCACGGTAATTACAACAATTTGCCTGATGAATTTCTTGCCTAGTGAATTTCCCGACCTTATCCCCTCTTTCATTATTAGTATTAGCCCATAAATCATGTATCGCCCAGGATTCATTGCAAAGTTTGCGGATGCAATAAACTTCACTTGGACCGCCCATCCATCCATCATAATCAATTGAAATAGCCATATTTTGTATCCAAAATTGGTCACCTGGAGCATTTGTCTTATATTTTGGTGCATAGATTGGGTGATGATATTTCATTGAGCCAGAATCAGCATACGTGCTATCAAAAACATCTCCTGAAAGAGAACCATCAATTGGAAAAGTACCGTCATTCTCAATAATATCGTTTACCGAAAAGACCCAAACATGTTTACCCATTAGTGAGGTTGTATCTTGTGAAGTAATTGAATCAATGGTTAAGTCAGCTGGCAAACCCGTATACTTTTTCTTATAAGCCGTATAGTTATTATACTCCTCATCTTCCCAGTAAGGAACAGCATATATGGTGGAAGATACAGGCTCTGTTTCCGGTTGCGGGATGTAAATTTGTATAAAATAATTTTCACCATCAATATTCCTAAGTGAATAAACTAGATCCAGGAAATTCTCATCAATTCCATTGTCATCCAAAACTGCCTGTGCGCTATCAACCAAATCGTATCCCCCATTTGTGCAAACCGTAATTAGCCTTTCGATGAGAACACAACTGTCTGCCCCAACAGAATCCCCAGTGTTGGTCGCGGCTGTTGCAAGTATATTTTTAAAAGCATTAGACTCGGTTAGACCCGAAAAAGCTTTTGCAATTAACCCTAACTGTTTTTTGGCGTAAGCCAACTGCGCTTCTTCTGTTTCAAAATGCTGTAACGAATAATTTGCATTAGGGTTGTTGACAAAAGGAGACTTGTTATTACTCATTTCAGGTAAATCTTGCTTTTTGCAGGATAAAGATAACAAAATCAAAGTGCAGATTGCGAATATTTGTGTTTTCATAAAACATTAATTAAGGTTTATTAAGACAAAGTTATATAAAAAACGAAATCGTCAAATTTTATTTTACATTAGGCCAAATTTAATTGTACAATCAAAAGATGTTATTTCAATCAGGGCAACGAAGATTGCTTCGTGAAACTTCACATAGGGAAAGAAATAGAGAAACAGATTAAATTAAATGGCATTAGCAAAAGCGAATTCGCCAGACGCATTGCCAAGTCAAGGCAAAATGTGGAGGATATTCTTAAGCGTGAATCAATCGATTCAGCCCTATTATACAAAATTAGCTCGGTGTTAAAATTTGACTTTTTTGAACCTTATTCTAATTCTTTGGGCATTAACAAGCCGGAAGACTCAACTACAACTAATAAAGATAAAGAATTAGAAAGCCTAAAAAAAGAGATTAGCTATCTAGAAGAAATTAATACCCTTCTAAAGAAGAATAAAAAGTAACTTCACCTGCTATTATGCTTCATCAATCCCTCTTTGGTAGCCAGGTAATGGTATGCCCGCATGTTGTCGCTGTCATAAATAAAGCTGCGAACGTACTCACTTTGTTCCATATCAAATTTCATGGCGGTTACCAGCTTGTGTTGTATTAAGCCGCGCAGGCAGTCGGTAATAATATTTTCGGGAGCATTTACTTCCTTTACAATATTGTCAAATGGCTCTACAAAATAAAGAGCTCCTAAAATATCAAATTCTACGGGTGATAAATCATTCATCGCACATTTCTTCCTTTCCATTCAAACGTACCAAACTGCCCGGCCAAACCAATATACAACACATACAAGAGATGCAGTGGCTGGGCAGGAATAAGCCATAGCAAAAGGGAGGTACGTTTAAACATTTTCAATACACTATATAAAAACACTCCTTCAACCACAACCTTTAGCATAAAAATAACTGTAAAAATTTTTAACCAAACGGGAGAAAAAAAGGCAGCAACAAAACTTGCCAGCAAACTTACATGATACAAATACACCAGTGCCATAAATAGGGTAATAAGTTTATTGTTGTAATGCACACTTTTTGATACCCATCGCTTGCGTTGCTGTATAAACCCTACAGCTTTATGCTGCGGTTCGGTTTGCACCAGTGCTGAAGTGCTTTTTATAAACTCAACCTGCCGGGGATATTTCTTAAAAATTTTATGCATTAAAAATTCATCATCGCCTGAACTTAGTTGTTCATTACCGCTATAGCCGCCCACTTCAGCAAATACCTGTTTTCGATACGCTAAATTAGCTCCGTTACACATATTTGGAGTGCCCATTTTAATAGCTGCAGCCCCTATGCCAATTAACCCTAAAAATTCCAGTGCCTGCATTTTTTCAAATACATTGTCGAACGTAAACTCAACAGGGCCCGATACCAAATGCAGGTTTTTATGCTCCATAAAATGCACCATGGTTTTTAACCATTCGTTGCTTCGCCAGCAGTCGGCATCGGTGGTAAGAATAATGGCTCCGCTGGCCATAGAAATAGCTTTGGTAATTGCCTGCTTTTTGTACGATTTACCAACCTGTTCATTCTCCTCCAGTTTTAGTAAACGCAAATTGGTTGACCCGCCCACCAGCCGCTTACCTATGTACTGCTCTACCAGTTTCGTGGTGCTATCGGTTGAGTGGTCATCGGCTACAATCACCTCAAATGCCCCTGCATAGTGCTGGGCAAATAATCCATCGAGGCAGTTGATAATATGTTTTTCTTCGTTGCGCACGGGCACTATAATGGTGCACGCGGGCAAGGGCATTAATTCAATCTCCGAGGTATCAATCCAGGCAGGCGTTTTGTGCCAGCCTATATAATGGTAAATAAGAATGGATATATAAAAGCCGCTAAGAAAAATGACAATTGTTGGTATCATGTATCGGCTTTTAAAAACCTTACCCGCAACAATAGGATTAACCCTACCAGTGCCGGAAAAATAAGATTGATGATCCACAACCCGTAGGCCGACAGAGTTAAACTTACTTTGTTGGTGGAATAGAATGCAAAAAACACAATGGCACTGTATCCGCGCAATCCTATTTCGGTGAGGGTGGAAGTGGGCACAATAGATTGTACCAAAAAAATAATCGGTATTACTTTTAGAGCATCGGCTACTTCCACACTAGTACGAAAGGAATACAGCATAAGCACATACTGGGCGGTGAACACAGCATAACGAGCCAGCGAATACCCAAGCAGTATTGTTAAATCAGTATATGTGTATTGTTCAAACTCTTCGAAATAGCGGGCATATTTTTTAATGAACGGCATTCTCCGGCTCACAGGAGCAATTAACCAGATATTGTAATACAGCAGCAAAATAAGACCCACCAGAATTAAGCAAAGAAACACTAACGTTTGCCTGGCCAAATCCATTTGCGGAAGAATATGTTTCAACTCAAAGCACAGGCAAACACATCCTGCCACCAACGTGATACACAATTGTGCAAAACTTCCAACCATAGTAGTAAGTGCAGCTTTTACTTTATCATAGGTTTCCAAATACACTACGCGCCCGGCATATTCGCCAATACGGTTGGGAGTAATTAGACTGATAGTAGTTCCGGATATTACCGCCTTAAATGCCATGCTGAAACTGATGCGTTCCTTGCGCTGAATAAGGTATTGCCACTTGAGAGCTTCAATGCTCCAGTTGGCTGCCATAAAAAGTACTGTAAGTGCTACGGTCCAGCCAACCATCCCTCCCATACTTTCCCTGTATTGGCTATAAAGATCATCAATATTATAAGACACAAACAGTTTGTAGTACACATAAGAGCATGTGTAAACCGTAACGAGCAGTTTAGCTGCAAGAATTATAACCTTTAAAGGTTTGCGATTCAAAAAATGCGGTATTTTCGCGGGTGAAGTTAGTACATTCAATTCAAAAATAAGTTGCAAAGCCATCGTGAAGTTCCGTTTGACCGAATCATACTGGGCATAGATCCGGGAACCAATATTATGGGCTACGGACTAATTGGCTGTCATAAAAAGAAGACCAGCATTCTTAGCCTTGGAGTGATGAAACTTGATCATCTGGATGGACATTCACTAAAACTGAAACAGATTTTTGAGCGATGCCTAACCCTTATTGATGAATATCACCCTGATGAGATGGCTTTGGAAGCTCCGTTTTTTGGGAAAAACGTACAATCAATGCTGAAGCTTGGACGAGCCCAAGGGGTTGCCATGGCTGCCGGACTATACCGTGAACTTCCCATATTTGAATATGCGCCACGTAAAATAAAACAATCCATAACGGGAAGCGGAAGCGCAAGCAAGGAGCAGGTGGCCGCAATGCTTCAAAAAATACTACACTTTAAAGAGACTCCACAATTTTTAGATGCTACCGATGGCTTGGCTGCGGCTTATTGCCACTTTTTGCAAAACAACCTTGGTCAGGAAAAAAATAAAAAATACACCGGTTGGGCTTCATTTATTAAAAACAATCCTAAGAAGCTTAAATAAATCAGGCTATAAAATGGCGTATGGCCTGAGCAGTGGCAGCCAGTTCTTCAGGAGCAGGTTTTAATTTTGGTTTGGCAAAATTAATATCGCCCACCTCATTGATAGGAACTAAATGTATATGTGCATGGGGCACCTCAAGCCCAATAACTGCAACTCCTACTTTTTTGCAAGGAATTGCTTTGCGAACAGCATCGGCCACAATTTTCGAGAACAAATGCAATCCTGCAAATTGCTCATTGTCTAAATCAAAAATATTATCGGTTTCCTGCTTCGGAATCACCAGCACATGGCCGGTTGTAAGCGGAAACACATCTAAAAAAGCAAGGTAATCTGTGGTTTCGGCTATTTTATAACAGGGTATTTCGCCCAAAACAATTTTGCTGAATATACTTACCATGCTTTTACAAACTTATATCAATTATCTCCAGTTGGATTACTCCTGCTGGCACGGTTATATCCACCACATCGCCTAAGGCTTTTCCCATTAAGGCCGCTCCTATCGGAGATTTGATAGAAATTTTTCCCGCTTTCATATCGGCTTCCTTTTCTGAAACCATTACATAAACAATCTCTCCTTTTGTTTTCAGGTTTTTCACTTTCACCTTACTTAAAATCATCACCTTGCTGTTGTCGAGTTTAGTTTCATCTATTACACGCACCTTTGCCAGTTGATTTTCCATTTGTGAAATACGTGTTGCCAGCAGGCTTTGAGCCTCTTTAGCGGCATGATACTCGGCATTCTCCGATAAATCGCCTTTATCACGTGCTTCCGCAATCTGCCGGGAGATATAAGGCATCTCCACACTTCGGAGTTGCTGCAATTCCTTTTTAAAATTGTCGAAACCTTCTTTAGTAAGGTAAATAACTTCGTCTGCCATATTGTTGTTTCCTGATTAAGCTAAAAAGAAGAAACGCCTTGCGTGCAAGACGTTTCTTCTTTTTACGGGTACAAATATATGTATTAATTCGATTTCTTGCCTGTAAGCAATAAGCGGGCACCAAAAGTATGTACTCCGTCAAAGCTATTGGTAGCACGGTAAGAATAATCAATACCGAATTTAGTACCTGTTTTGTTAATAGGTATCAATACCCCAAAGCCTGCATTAAACCCAGTAAACACCGTTTTGCGCAGTTCCTTATTGAACAAATCCTTTTCAAAAACAAATCCGCTTCGAAACAACAACATTTCTTTCATGCCATATTCAACCCCTAAAATGTACTGGTTATTTTGAAAAGTGTGCGAGGCAAAATTAAATGAAGCCGTAAGACGATGATTATACTTGGTTGAATCACGATCGAGGCGAATATCATAACTTGCTCCGACATTAATCAACGAAGGAAGATTAAATGTAGCTGCCCGTTGTTCGGTGTTTGATGAAAGTCCCGTAGATACATTGGTGGTATATACCGAAAGACCGCTACCCCCAAATTTCATATCGGGGCCAATGTTTCGGATAGCAACCCCAAAATGAACATCCCGTCCTTTAATTTTGGCATTATTAGGGTTGAGTGAGGCTTTATATTGAACACCGGCCTCCATGCTCACCCCCTGAGCTTTTACATCAGTAATGGCTTCTGAAATAGCCCGCATCATAATTCCACCATAAATATTATCAGAGAATTTTTTGGCATAACCCAAACCTACATTTAAAAACTGTGGCGAAAAAGTTCCCAACGTACCATCCGGGGCTTCGGTGGTAGTGATATCAATATTGCCAAAATTCATTGAAAAAACTGAAATTCCGATTACCGACCCTTCGCCAACTCGCTGGGCAAATCCGAAATTATTAATATTAATATCGGTTGTTTTTAAATAATTGGTTCTACTAAAAACCAACTCGGTATTGTCAGTAAAGGCTAACCCGGCTACATTCAGATGGAAAGCTTCCAGTCCTTTCACTTCAGCACTGTTTGCTCCTCCCAAACCCGAACTGCGTGCCCACGGGTTAATGAGTAACTCGGTTGCACCAGCCTGCCCTGCCCGGTCAGGATTACCTGCCATAACAACGGTTGAAATACCCAAGGCAAAAATTGCTGTAAAAATTATATTTCTAATTCTCATTTCTATGTTATTTTCAGGTTAGGAATTAAAACGAATCCAAATCATACTGCCTCATCACTCCAAACCATTTGAGCACCTTTTCACCAAGTACACCTGCATCAATATGAATGATGTAAACCCCGCTGGCAATTGGCACGTTGGCTTGATTCTTAATATCCCAATCAGCACTGGTAGTAGTGGGATCATCTTTTTTAATACGTCTTACCAAAACACCATTCAGCGTATAAATACTAATTGTACATTTTGGCGGAAGGTTGGTAAACTTCACTTTGGTATCCAGTTGATTTGTTTCATAGGCTGAATACCCGTAGTAGGGGTTCGGAACTACATTAATCATATCAATAGCTTTTTTACCTACCGCAGCACTGGCTACGGCTGCTATATCGGCAGTTGAGAATGAATAAGCCGGCATTCCTCCGTTAATCGGGTTGTTATCGGGATTATAGATGGCGTATGGCTTTTGCATTCTTACTTTTATGCGTACATCAGTGGGTACAATCCCTTCTTCAGGAGTAAGTGTTTTAAAACCACCTTGCGTGTACGACATCATTACCCACATTGCTTGTGAAAACACGAAACGCTTGTTAAGATTATTGGTTTGGTTGGTTGTAAACAAGTTCTGATAACTCGCCCCTTCGTCATAAATAGGGCCTGTATAAGTACCGAATGTTTTGCTACCCATAATATAAATGTAGTGCTTGCCGCCAAATACAGGTGTAGAAGATACCCCATTGTAAAGGGTAGATGTAGGATTCCACAACATATCGCGGGTATTCTCACCCTCATAATAGGAATCTTCGCCAAACATGATATTTAAGCGCTCCCCAGTTTCAACATTGATGGCATAGCCCGGAAACCATCCACGACCCTGCTCACCTCCAGGTAATGGCTTACCCATTTTATCTACCGATGCATGTTTACGCATACTCAGTTTTGCTGCATTGCCTTCAGTAAGGTTCGGGTCTTCCCCTAATTCAAGCACTACACAACGCGTCCATTTACTGGTATCTGAGGTTAATACCAAATCAATACTTGCCAAATCGGTCAAGCGGCTGTCGGTTTGTAACGAGCCCTCCCATGCAGGCCCGTAAGTGTTAAGGTCATTGGCTCGGGTTTTTTTAGAACACAAAGTATAAGGAGCCATTCGCCCATCCAACACTTTTTCAAAACGCTCTTTAGGGTCAAGTGAACTTCCATTGGTATTATAATCCCAGTAATAATCCTTGTCAGCCGGTGGAGATGGGCTTTGCCAATCGTTACGACCAACGCTTCCCGATCGAATCCAATTGAGCCAGTAAGCCGTGGAGCGTACCTGAATATTATCTACATCTTTTAATCCTGTTAGCCACGGTTTACTCAAATCTGCAAACTCGATGGAGGAAGATATATAACCATTTGATTGATCGAATAAGTCCGTTGTATTCCCTGTTTTGATCGTTTGATTAATAGCAACCGACATTCCCCAGTCCTCTGCTTTACCCGTGGTGGGATTTTTGAATTTAACAATTTGCTCATTTTTCTTGGCAAGCGTCATTTCAGAGAAAACAGTATCTCGGTTAATACCATTTTTACGAACCAAGTACCAGATTGATTTAGGAGCCGCCAATGAATCGGCCTTTGCGGTAGAATCCAGAATGTATAATTCAAAATCTCCCGCAGGCACTTTGGTCGGGTCAATTACTTTAATATTTACGGGCCCGTTGCCCCCAAGGTAAGTTGGTTGGCTTAGTTTCCCATTTTTCACAATTGCATCAATAGAAGCTTGTGTTAGCTCAAGCTCCTGACCACCGTTTCCTGTCCCGGTAATACGTTTAATTTGAGGCCCGCCTCCGTACCCCGAATTAACTTGCAGCCCCCCGCTACGTGGCTGCGGTGGATGTGGTACAGCTGCATAAGTTTTTACGTTTTTACGGCCGGGGTAATATTGCACCCGATAATTATTATCGCTTGCCCGTGCATATGATATAATCATATAGTAGTAGGTTTTGAAGTTTACCAGAGTCTGATCTCCTCTGGCAAATAGATCCTTTTGTATGCGGAAAGAGTGTGAAATTCCTTTTTCGCTACCCACTACTTTTAATATTTTGGTATAATCTTTAATGGCAGGATCATATTCCTCATTCACTAAGTCCTTCACATTATTTTGCAAATCCGTTTGCACCACCAAACGCGCACGATCTACATCATCCAACTCTCCGGTAGAAACCGACCCGTCTTTTAATTGATAGATAAGGTATCCTTCAAAATTGTATAGCACATTGGGTTGTCCCGTTCTTTTTAGCGTATCCTGATAGAGTTCTACTTTATTGTTGACTGTATTTTCAAGATTGATGATTAACTCACGGTTTATCTCGGCAATATTCAAATCGGGAGCCGTTGGTCCATCAAGTATTTTAAAATTATTGTCGAATAGAACTTGAGCAGTCTCATCATACTTCACCAAAAGATCGAGTGAACCTGTTGCCCCACCCTGTGAAACACGTGCCCAAACTACTCCAACCGTTACTTTATTTACTGCCCCTGATTTTAATTTGAAAGGCCCGGCTGATTGTAAGAACCTTCTGTCGGCAGGTGGATTACCGGCTGTAAGTTCCGTCCACTCTCCCAACGAGGAGTAAAGGAATGGGTCGGTATTTTTTGGAAACATCCAATTGCTTTTCACATTGGTTGCACCTAAACCGCCCCCAATTCCATTTCCACCATAACTCATGGTCACTCCATTCTTCCATATTCCACGCAAGTAATTGTAATAGTGTTGTGGCGCAGTTGGATTTCCTCGGTCAGCAGAAAAATCATTGTTGTAATAAACAAATTTAGAAAGACCTATACGTTCGCCAGGCTCATCTGTGGTTCCATTGCGGTCATTATCTACTCCATCATTTGGGTCAGCAAAAGGACCTTCAAAAAAATCAACCCCAACGCTTGGAGGATTTACACCATAACCTAAAACGCCTTCATCATCATCATCCCCATTATAGGTGTACCCCAGACTATGCACTACATCACAACCTACGTAGTCGTCAGAATAATTTCCAAGATCGGCATCGACCCACTCTCCAAAATAACAACTGTCAACATCTTCATTGCTTCTATTGGTAATGGTAGTGGTATAAAAAGTCATGTTATTAATTTCATCGTTGGTAGCAAAACCAAAAGCTTGTGTTTGCAACTCCAACCCAATAGGTATACCCTGAGTTTCGGTGTGAATTGCCCCTTTATCATTATATACCCACCACAAAGTTTGGTCACCCAATACATCCGGATAATCTCCCAGTTGGGGCTCATACCTCAAACTTCCTCCAACGTTCACAAATGGAGCCAAGTATTCAGTTTCTCCAAATGCAGGATTCCCGTGAGCAGGCCACTCATCAATTACTGAAGGTGGGCTAGACTTATCGGGATTGGCAATAAAATTTTCAATATCTACCCTATTTATTTTAAAAATCTTGTCGTAAAATTTACACCGATCAGGGGTAACAGATGAATTGTTTGTATTTAAAGGCCCCGGGAAAAAATCATTTCCATTCTGTCGATAGGTTTGGGCGGCCAACTTTAGATTTCCTTGCGATAATCCCCCAATCCATAAGGCTCCAGCAAAAAGGGAGTTTTTTCTGTTATTATTGGCAGGGTCGGTGATTTTTGGAATTTCGTACTTGGCGTTGTTCAAATCCCACCACATATCTCCTCCGTTTAAAATACGGGTTCTAACATTATTAATATCTAAATCTACCTGAGCGGTGGCCGGCTCACAACCTGCGGCCACTTTATAGAACTCATTTTTGCCGGTACGTCCTGCCGGATTTTCCTGTGGTGCTCCTACTATTTCTCTGGCGTAGCCATTAGCTCCAAAAAGCATGGCTATTGTTATTCCTGAAATTACTTTGTATTTCATGTTGAACTTACTTTTCTTTAATGATTTCATTCTCATTTGTCGTCCTTACCTGTTAGTTAAAAGTTGTAACGAACCCCAAGTCTGGTCCATCTTGGCAACGCATAATTGCCCGGATTGGCCACTTTAATATTATACAAGTCAATAAATGATTGGGCATTGGTTGCCTGATTAATTGCAACTTGACCTGCAGGTGAATTTAAGTACCCGTCATTATCTGCCGAACCGCTGTAACGATAAACGCCCAAAACATTTTTAGCATTAAACAAATTGGTGATTTGCATAAATACCACAATACTGGCTTGTTTAGGTGCTCCGTTTTTATAAGTGCCTGCTTTGAAGTAGAATGTTTTGTCAATATTCAGGTCGGTATAAAATTGCCATGGTAAACGTGATCCGTTAGGATTACCCTTTATCGGGCTTCGAACAACTACCCCCGGTTGAGCGTCAGGGGTGGCCTGAGAGTTTACGGTATATGGACGCCCAGATTGGGAATTAAAAATTAACGCAATCCCTGCATTTTGGAAAATAGGCTTGTTAAACACTATTGGACCATTATATTGATTTCTTTTAGCATCCTTGTCATAACCTTTGTAATGGAAATCAACTGTACCTTTAATAATGTGGCGAACATCATAATCTAATGGAAATAAGGTACGTAAATTAGGCAGCCCAACTGCAAGCAAAGCTCCGCTTGAACCGGAGTTTGAACCCGTACCATCGGCAAACTGCAATGCGTAGTTGGCCATCAGCGATACGTTACCTAAATCTCTTAGTTCATATTCAAAACGTAAACTTTTTACCGTAGAAAAATCAAGATTTCCAAAAGTAGTATAGGTAATAGGATAAGCCTGATTGTAGCGGTACTGCGTTATGAGGTTTCTCATTTCGCTGTAAGATGCGGCAATAGTTAACGCCTGATTGGCGTTCCCGTCAGCATCACTGCCAAGTGCTTGCTTAAAGCCTAGCTCGTAGTCGGTACGTCTGGTTGGTTTTAAATCAGGATTACCAATGGTACTGTTAGCTCTGTTTTGCATGTAGTAATAATCATCAACCTGTGCAATGGTACCTTCGGTAGGGCGCTGGGTTAAGATATCGTATGTTGCAAAAAACTGAGCCTTTTCATTGATAGGGAAGGAGAACCAAACACGTGGTAACACATTAATCTGAGGTTGGTAATCTTTAAACGTACCGGTAGTAGTGATTACCTGATTATTGGGGTCAACCAAATAAGGTTGAATACGGCCAGAAGTAGTAGCATTGGCTAATACGGAAGGGTCATTGATACGGCTTCCTTCGGCATTGTACCAGTTAATTCCGTCACGATATCCCAATATTTTGGTTGGATTTTTCACATCATCTACATAAACAGCATAATTAGAGCCAATGGTTGATGGATGGGTAACTTGATTGTTTCCTATTTCACTCACCTCGCCTGCTGTTTTTACAGGATATAATGTAAACGGATCTTTAAGTACCGGCATGTTGTTGTCAAAACGTTCCAAACGAACACCGATGCGGAAAATTAAATCGCGGAAAATAAACTGATCCTGTAACCAGGCGGCCTGATAAATGGGCATATAAGCCGGAATCAAACGCTCCCCGTTTAAGAAACGGTCGTAGCCCGGTTTACCTTTTACTTTATTGCCATATGCATCGTATCCGTAATAATTCACATAGGAATTTCCATTATTTAATAGTTCATCAGCACTAAACATATTAATATTGAAATCGTTTGGCGAATAAGAGTTCACATCAATAAAACTTTGCTGATTAATCAGATTTCCATACACGTCACGCTCACCTCTTGCTATTAACTCACTTCGGAAAGTCTTGTCAAAATAGGATTGATCGGCTCCATTGAATGAGCGGTCGTAGCGAACTGTATCCTGAAATACTCCATTGGCATCATATACCAAAAAGCCGCGATAATATCCGTTTGCGTCAGCCTGATTGGCCAAACCTGCATTAAATTGATTATTCATTAACTGACGGGCAAGACCCCATAACTGAATAGCCGATACCCCGTATGAACGCTGCACACGCTGCTCATACTGCAATCCAAACTGGAGGGAATGCTGACGGCCTTTATTGCGTTTACTGTTTATGCTGGCTTCGCCCATTGCATATAAAGTAAACTGCTCTACGGAGGCTTTGCTGTAATTGGTTAGCGGTGTTCCCGGATTTGACCACATTAATGAGTATATTGCCTGTGGATTATCTCCATTAACCAATCCCAGATTTTGACGAACTGTATTGATACTCGAAATTTTCCCACCCTGGCTGGCTATAAGTTCATAGAGGTTTTGGGTATAATTAGCCCGAATGGCATTAATATCTGAACGCTCAAATGTGTAGAGTGTATCAACATTGGCAACATGCTCCTGAAAATAGCTTAATAGTACGGTATCGCCATTCTGGTCGATAAACTTTTTTGGTGTTCCGTTTACACCAGGATTATAGGTATTGTAAAAGGCCGATTGGTAGGTCTTGAATTTACCTACATATCCATACTTAAAGAAATCATCTTTAAGGTCGGGATCCTGCTGCACAATTTGGCGATAAGTATAGTCGAAACGAACGGTGTAAAACGCATTTGAGATTGGGTAGAACTTATCTTTCTCCTTATTATCGTTAGTAAAAGTTTGAGTAAACCTTAGGTAAGTTCTGTAAGTTCCGTCAATGGTTTGCGGATTTTCTTTGAAGTTAAACAGTGAACTTGAATACGAATACCCAAGGGCATTTACGTAATTGGCCTGACCTCCAAAAACAATGTTAATATTTTTGGATGGCTGGTAATTTAAACTTCCTGTAATGCTAAAGGATTTGCGTGGAATATTTAATTTGGCATCTACCTTCTCCAAATCACTTTTGGTAACAAATTCAGCGTTTGGAACAAAACCAGTACCGCCTGGAGCTATACGCAGCGGATTTTTTTCTAAATTGCTTAATACATTATCTTTTGCTTTCCACACCCCAATTGCCGATGGGCTTGGATCTTTTGTGTAACCAAGATTTGCACCCAACGAGAACCCAAGCAAAGAGCGTTCTTTGTCTCGGTCACCTTTGTCCTTTTTTAGAATAGGGCCCTGTGCATACATTTCCAACTGATTAAAATTGTACGCATCAAAAGGGGTAGAGGTAATTAATTCAGCACCGCCATGCAAATATTTCGATGGCCCCTTGGTACGGATGGAAATAGCTCCTCCCGTATAATCGCCATACTGAGCAGGAACACCGCTGGTAATTACCTGAATTTGATCAATCATATTGGTTGGTACGCCTGCACTGCCAATAACGCGAACCCCATCAATATAATAAGCGGTACCATCGGCACGAGCCCCTCTAAAAGTAGGTGTTCCGCCATTTACTGAAATTACCCCGGCAGCTAAATTAGCCAATTGATTAATGTTACGATTAGGCATGCGCATTACCTGTGCTGCCGTTAACCCAATACCTTGTTTTCCACCCGGATCTATTAACGGAACCGCATTTTTGGAGTCCTTTTTTATTACCAGTCTAAGTGTTCCTTTCGGAGCAATTTCAACATTTATAAACCTGATTTGGTCGGGTGAAAGCACAATGCCGCGGGTAGTATCACCTTCATAACCCGGGAATTGCACCTCAATAGAGTAGGTGCCCGGATCAAGCGGTCGTAATACATAATTCCCCTCATCATCGGTGTAGGTGCTGCGTTTAGCTACTCCTTCCAGTTTGGCAACCACCAGCGCATAATCCACGGGCTTGCCCTTTTCGTCCCGCACTTTCCCACGGATTTCACCAAAACCGGTTTGAGCCGATACATGATGCCAAAAACCCATGAAAACTACTAGCAAAAGGTAAAACTTTTTATTCATCATCTGTTCGGCTTTTATTTTTTATAGAATTTACTATTGGATAAAGGAAATTTTATTTTATTAACCATGTGTTTTACTTGTTTTAAGTCTTACTTTGACGCTTCCAGCCATTTTCAGTAAACTTGTCCGCTAAACAACTAATTTTATTTGATAAAAAAAAGGAAATTTTTTTATACGACTCATGTGTCCAGCCTCCAATATGAGGAGCAAGCACAACCTTATTGTTTCCAACTAGTTCTGTAAAAGTTTTTTTTTCTTCTTCGCTCAGTTGTTTCAGGTTTTCATTTTCCAATACATCTAAGGCACATGCCTTTACTTTTTCTTCGGCTAATGCTTTTACTAAATAGTGTTGGTTCACTACTTTGCCCCTTGACAAGTTAAGCAGTACCACTCTCTTTTTGAATTGGTTGATATAGTCAGCATCAATCAGATGAAAGGTTTCATCGGTTAGTGGTATATGTAAACTTACAATATCGGCCTGCTCAAAAATATCGGCCATAGTTGCTTCGCTGGCATATATATCTCCATAATTTTTCAGGTATTTATCATAAGCTAAAACCGTTACCTCAAAACCGGATAGCTTTTTTGCAACGGCCTTCCCGGTGTGGCCGTAACCAATTAGTGCCACGGTTTTACCTTTTAATTCTACTCCCCTGTTGGCCTCCCTGTTCCACTGCATTTTTCGCACTTCCGTATCGGCCTTTACTAAATTGAGCATTACGGCCAACAGCATACCTACGGTATGTTCGCCCACTGCATCAGCATTAGCTTCGGGTGCATTTACTAATTCCACCCCCAGTTGCAGTGCATATACTTCATCTATATTATCCATTCCTGAACCGGCTCTTGCTATGAGCAACAGACCGGGTAGCGCATCTAATAGGCACCTATCTACATAAATCTTACTACGTACCACCAGGCCATTATACTGCTTTAATTCTTTTCTGATTTCGTCAGGAGTAATGTTGGGGAGATATCGGTAGCTAATATTCTTTTTATCCAATTGTTGCATGAACAACGGATGCATATCATCAACAATCAACAGGTTTAGTTTCATATCAGAAGGTCCCGTATAATAACCTGCCTACCAAAAAATATACCCCAAGACCAAGAAGGTCGTTGGTGGTAGTAATAAACGGCCCCGTTGCCAAGGCTGGATCAATTTTCACTCTATCTAACAACATAGGGACAAAAGTTCCGAGAATAGAAGCAAAAATAATGACCGTAATTAAGGCAATACTTACGGTAAGGCTTAGCTCAACCGAATCACTCATAAAAAGATTATAGGCTAATATAATGGCTGCACATACCAATCCGTTGATGAGTGAAACCATAAGCTCTTTAATAATTTTGGGAAATATATCTTTGGTGCCAAGTGTATTGTTGGCCAGCCCCTTTACAATAATAGCCGATGACTGTACCCCCGCATTTCCTCCCATTGCTGCAATAAGCGGAATAAAAAAAGCCATTTCGGGGTGTATTTTTAATTGCCCTTCGTACAAACCTATTACCCTTGAGCTCACAATACCTCCAAGTAACCCGATGAGCAACCAGGGAAGGCGTGCACGCGAAAGCACCCACACTTTATCGGTTGACTCTACACTCTCGGTAATACCCGACATCAACTCATAATCTTTCTCGGCCTCTTCTTTAATTACTTCTACAATATCATCAATGGTAATGCGCCCTACCAGCCTTCCGATGGCATCGGCCACCGGAAGCACCACCAGGTTGTATTTATCCATAATGGAACTTACCTCTTCGCTAGAGGCGTGGGTAGGAACCGAAACCACATCCTCAATCATAATGGCTGAAACACGTTCGCGGGCTTTGGCCAGTATCAAACGTTTAAGTGAAATAAGCCCTTTTAACCGATCGTGATCATCTACCACATAAACCGTATATACATTACTTACTTCTTCTGCTTGTGCACGTATTTCGTCTATACACTGAGCAACCGTCCAGTTTTCATTTACTTTCACCAGTTCCTTGGCCATAATACCACCCGCAGTGTCTTCATCAAAATTTAAAAGGGAGATAATATTAGCAGCAAATTCATGGTCGGTAATATGACTTATTATCTGGTCTTTTAATTTGGGTGGGAAAGAGCGAATGATGGATACGACATCATCAGTATCCATAAATTCAATAAACTGTTTAGCAATTTCTTCGGGTGAGTAATTGGTGAGAAACCGATCGCGGGTATCCTCGTCTATTTCTATCAGAATTTTTACCGCATATTCGCCTTCAAAAAGCGCAATCACAAACTTTGAATCTTCGGTACTGAAATCGTAGAGAATCTCAGCTACATCTTCCGGATGCATCTCGCGTAGCAGTTTTCTAACTTCCTGCTCATTGCGGGCTTCAACCACTTGCCGCAATTCTGAAATTAACTCCTTGGTAACAGTAACATTTGACATGTACCCTTCTGTTTTAGTAATAAAGACCTATACCTTGTTTTTTTGGTTGCTTCTATGAAGCAAGGATGTTGGTAAGTACTTCAAAATCCAGACACGTCAACTCCTCGGCTCTGCACTTCATAAATCCGCTGTCAAGCATTGCTTCATTTTTATCCGGATTAAATATACTCAATGCATTGCGCAGCGTCTTTCTACGTTGATTAAATGCAGCCTTTACCACGCGCAAAAATAAACTTTCATCGCAATTAAGAAAGCCTTCTGTTTTTCTTTTAAGCCTTACTACGGCCGATTTTACTTTTGGCGGTGGATTAAAAACGCCTTCGCTCACTGTAAATAAATACTCTACATCAAAATAAGCTTGTGTAATCACTGACATAATTCCGTACTCTTTGGTTCGGGGTTTAGCTACCAGGCGCTGGGCTACTTCCTTTTGAAACATCCCTACCATTAAGGGGCATACCGTTCTGTTTTCTATAACTTTAAAAACAATCTGGGAAGATATATTGTACGGAAAGTTCCCGATTACGGCTACCGGAGGTTCAAATTGGGTGAAATCAAGTTGTAAAAAATCTTCGTTTAATATCCGGCCACTCAATTTCACAAACTCCCGGCTCAAATAGGTTACACTTTCGCTATCAATTTCGGCCACAATCAGTTGCCAGGCATGTTGTTCCAATAAATATTTTGTAAGCACCCCCATACCCGGACCTACCTCTATAATGGTATTGGCCTTCAGCTCGTCCAGCAGAGCCTGCACAATTTTTTTTGCGATATTTTCATCGTGCAAGAAATGCTGTCCTAATTGTTTCTTGGGTTTAACCTTTTCCATTCAGTTGTTTAAAGTACTTTTACCAACATGTGGTATGTACCGTCAAATCCTCTATTTTTGAGGCTTCGAAAATACAAACCCTATGGCAACATCCATTAAAAAAGCAATAAAAACTGCCAGCAATACATCAATTGTATTGCTGGCAGATAAAAAAACAAAATGGTCGGCTTATCAATTAACTGAAAAAGAAGTAGCCTGGATTAATCAAAAAATTAAAGCAGATGAACAACTAATTATGATTAATCAGTTTGACAGGCTGGTGTTTGTGTTGATTACAAAAGATAAACAAGAGCGACACGCCCAGTTAGAAGATTTAAGAAATAGCGGAAGTAAAATTTGCAGTGCCCTTAACACGCATAAACAAGGCAGCGTGATTATCGAAGATGTGCTGAATGATACTGAAGCAGCACTGGCCATAGCTGAAGGTATTGCACTAAGTAATTACCAGTTTTTAAAATACCGGGGTGAAGCGGATAAAGAAAAAAACAGTTTACAAACCATTGCCATCAACAGCAAAAAATTAGATAAAAAAGATCTGGAACGTTTAGCCATTATAGTGGAAGCTACCTCGCTTGCCCGTACACTTGTTAATGAGCCACAATCCTATTTAAATGCTCCAAAGCTTGCAGAAGAAATTCAGAAAATGGGTGACACAGCCGGATTTCAGGTAGAGGTATTAAACAAAACAAAAATTGAAGCTTTAAAAATGGGCGGACTTCTTGCCGTAAATAAAGGCAGCCAAACCCCGCCCACTTTTACCATTATGGAATACAAACCACGTGGTGCGGTAAATAAAAAACCGCTGGTACTGGTAGGCAAAGGCGTGGTGTATGATACCGGAGGATTAAGCCTCAAGCCCACACCCAACAGCATGGATACCATGAAGTGCGATATGGCCGGTGCCGCTGCGGTGTCCTGTGCCATATTTGCCGTAGCCAAAGCCAAATTAAAATACCACGTGATTGGACTGGTGCCCGCTACCGACAACCGTCCCGGAGAAAATGCCTACACCCCTGGTGATGTGATTGAAATGTACAGCGGCAAAACCGTAGAAGTATTAAACACCGATGCCGAAGGACGTATGTTACTGGCCGATGCGCTTGCCTATGCCAAAAAATACAAACCCGAACTGGTACTCGACTTTGCCACCCTTACCGGTGCAGCGGCTGCCGCAATTGGTCCCTATGGTATTGTATGCATGGGCACCGCAGATGAAAAAATTAAAAACAAGTTGAAAAAAAGTGGGAACTACGTGTATGAACGCCTCGTAGAATTTCCTTTCTGGGACGAATACAAAAACTTAATCAAATCTGATTTAGCCGACATGAAAAACATTGGTGGCCCTATTGGCGGAGCCATTACTGCCGGAAAATTTTTAGAATATTACACCGACTACCCGTGGATGCATTTTGATATTGCAGGCCCGGCATTTATAAACAACAACGACTCCTACCGGGGAAAAAATGGAACCGGTGTGGGTGTTCGCTTATTATTTGACTTTATACTGAACGCATCTAAATGAATCGATTAAAAACTCCTATTATCGGTATCTCTGTTGGCGATGTAAACGGCATAGGACCCGAAGTAATTATTAAAACACTGGCCGATGCACGCATCAATGAATTTTGCATTCCCGTAGTATACGCCTCACCAAAGATTTTTTCTTTTTACAAAAAAATAATCGGACAAAACGATTTCAATTTGTTTATTGCCAAAAGCATTGACCAAATAAATCCGAAACGCCCCAACGTGCTGGTGTGCTGGGAAGAAGAAATTGACATAAAACCTGGCGAAGACAATGCACTTGGTGGTAAATACGCGCTTAAATCTTTACAACTTGCCACCAACGACTTGCGAGATGGTAAAATTGATGCCTTAGTTACCGCCCCCCTCAACAAACATAATATACCTGCCGAAGCAGGAAAATTTATAGGCCATACCGAATTTCTCGCAACTGAATTTTCCAACTCAGAACACCTGATGTTTTTGCTAAGCCCCGAACTGAAAATAGGATTGGTAACCGGGCATGTGCCGGTAAAAGAAGTAACAGAAAAAATTACAGCAGAAAAAATTACAGCCAAACTTAAACTGATGAAAAAAAGTTTGTTTGAAGATTTTGGAATGAACAAACCACGTATTGCCGTACTAGGTTTAAATCCCCATGCTGGCGACAATAATCTGATAGGTACCGAAGACGAAAACATCGTTACTCCAGCTGTGAAAGCTGCACAAGATGCCGGCATACTAGCCTACGGACCTTACCCTGCCGATGGATTTTTCGGGTCGCGGCAATACCGCCAGTTTGATGCCGTACTGGCCATGTATCACGATCAGGGATTAATCCCTTTTAAATACATAGCTTTTGAAGAGGGGGTAAATTTTACAGCCGGACTACCCGCAGTACGCACCTCTCCCGACCACGGAACAGCTTACTCGCTGGCAGGAAAAAATAAGGCGAGCGAAACTTCTTTCCGAAATGCCATGTATGCAGCCATCGAAATTTTCAGGCAGCGCAAAAACAGCGAAGATATAACTTCCAATCCTTTGCCCTTTACACCGCTTAGAAGAGAGCGTTTCAGGATTGATTTTTAGTTTATATCCCTTTTTTACAGCATCATACACGTTTTCATTTCCTAATTACCCCATTCTTTTTATCTTTGCGGGCTTAATTAAGCAAGGGTGAGCCTGAAAGAGTTTGACATAGAGCTTTCAAAAATAAGAAACGGCCAAAACCACTATACATATAGATTGGAGCCAGCTTTTTTTGAAAACTTTGATAATCATACTGTAAAAAGTTCAAACATGGAGATTGCGCTGGAGTTGGATAAATCCGACCGACTGGTAAATCTTAGGTTTAACATTAAAGGCTCCCTTGGCCTTGATTGCGAGAAATGTCTTGCGGCTTATCAGCAGCCGGTTGATCATGTATCGTTTTTGATTGTTAAAATCACTGACGAGGAACAACCGAAAGATGAAGAAGATGAGATTATTTACCTCTCAAGAAAGGAAAATTGTTTTAACATAGGGCAACACATTTATGATTTTGTACTGCTTGCTTTGCCCTTTGTAAAAACCTGTACCGAACCGGGAAATTTACCCGAATGCGACAGGGAGATGTTGGCCAAATTAGAACTGCTTAGCCACCCTGACACAAACGAAGCTGAACCCGATGAGCGCTGGAGTAAGTTAAAAGATTTTTTGAGTAATAATTAAATAAGAAAGTACGATGCCTAATCCGAAACGAAAACTCTCGAACACGAGAAGAGACAAAAGAAGAACACACTACAAAGGCGTAGCACCAACTATTGCAGTTGACCCTACTTCAGGCGAAACCCACTTGTATCACAGGGTAACCGCCAACGGGTACTACAAAGGGAAAAAAGTACTTCCCGGCAACGATTCAGAAGCCTAATCTTTTCTAAACCGAAAAGGTAATGATAAGGATCGGCCTTGATATGATGGGTGGAGACTATGCCCCTGCACAAGCAGTGCTGGGCTGCATACAGGCTTTGCCTTCACTAGGGGAAGAGGTAAGACTTACACTTATTGGCGATAGCCAGCAGGTTAAGCAATTAATTACTGAACAGCAGGTTAATCCTGAGGTTTTCAATTTTGTGCACACCACCGAAGTGATTGAAATGGGTGAACACCCTACCAAGGCATTTCAGGCAAAAAAAAATTCAAGCATTTCAGTAGGCTTTGAGTTGCTGGCTAGTGGAGAAATTGATGCTTTTATTAGTGCAGGAAACACTGGTGCCATGATGGTAGGTTCTATCTTCTCGGTAAAACCCATTGAAGGTGTTTCACGACCTACCATTACATCCATATTGCCAAAATCGAACGGACAATACGGTCTACTTCTTGATGTAGGTGCCAATGCCGACTGCAAGCCCGAGATGCTTAATCAATTTGCCATATTAGGATCCCTAATGAGCAAATATGTGTACGGTATTGATAACCCAAAAGTAGGTTTAATGAGCATAGGCGAAGAGAAAGAAAAAGGAAACTTGCTTACGCTGGCTGCCCACCAATTGCTCGCCCAAAATCAATTGATCAATTTTATTGGCAACGTTGAAGGGCGTGACCTTTTTAATGACAAAGCTGACGTGATTGTGTGCGATGGGTTTACCGGAAACGTAATTCTTAAATCGGTTGAATCGGTATTTTACATGATGCACAAACGGAAAATTACCGATGAATACTTTGACAGGTTTAACTATGAAAACTATGGCGGCACCCCAATTCTGGGAGTAAATGCTCCGGTAATCATCGGGCATGGAATTTCAAACGCCCTTGCCTTTAAAAACATGATTCTGATTTCGCGCGATGTGGTTAAAACCGAACTGGTGAAACAAATTCGTGATGCGTTTAAAAATTTAGCAACAAGCACCACAGCAAACAATGAGTAAAATTACCGCAGCCATTACTGCCGTGGGTGGTTATGTACCGCCTGATATTCTCGCTAATGCCGATTTGGAAAAAATGGTTGATACCACTGACGAGTGGATTACAACCAGGACTGGTATTAAAGAACGCCATATACTTAAAGGCGAAAACAAAGGAGTTACTGAAATGGCTATTCCGGCTGTAAAAGAATTGATGCGTAAACGCGGAATAACGCCCGATGAAATTGATGTGATTATTTGTGCCACCGTTACAGGTGATATGATTTTCCCTTCATCGGCCTGCGTAATTGCCGATAAAATAGGGGCTAAAAATGCTTGGGGTTTTGATTTACAAGCGGCTTGTTCCGGATTTTTATTCGGGCTTGAAACCGGTGCCAAGTTTATTGAATCGGGCAAATACAAAAAAGTGCTGCTGATAGGCGGAGATAAAATGAGTGCGATTATTGATTACACTGACCGCAACACGTGCATTATTTTTGGAGATGGTGCCGGATGTGTTTTGCTGGAACCCGACTTCAATGGGTATGGCGTGCAGGATGCATTGCTGCATATTGACGGTTCGGGACGCCACTACCTTCATCAAAAAGCCGGAGGATCGCAAAAACCGCCTACACACCAAACGGTAGATGCCAAAGAACATTTTGTTTTTCAGGATGGCAAAACCGTTTTCAAGTTTGCCGTAACCAATATGGCTCAGGTTTCGTATGAAATTATGGAACGCAACAACCTCTCTGCCGACACAGTTACCTGGCTAGTACCACACCAGGCCAATCTTCGCATTATTGATGCTACGGCTGAACGCATGGGACTGAGCCGTGATAAAATTATGATTAATATTGAAAAATACGGAAACACCACCAATGGAACACTTCCGCTATTGCTTTGGGAATGGGAAAAGAAACTTAAACAAGGGGACAACCTTATTTTCTCTGCTTTCGGGGGGGGGTTTACCTGGGGTTCGGTGTACATAAAATGGGCTTATAACGGCTGATTATCACATACAAATTTTTTTCATTTGCCCGTTCGCACATTTTTTTTATACCTTTAGTTTTTAATAGTAAGGAAAATATATTCGTGTTATGGAATTAAAAGAGATAAAAGAGCTGATTAAACTTGTATCAGAGTATGGTGTAAGTGAGGTTGAAGTAGAAAAAGGCGATTTTAAAATTGCCATTAAAAAAACATACGAAGGAGTAGCAGGTGCTCCGGTAGTTTCTATTCCTGTGGCTCCGGTTATTCAATCGGCTCCGGTAGCACCGGCTGCTGCCATACCCGCCACCACACCCCCTGCTGCGCCTGTGGCCAGCGATGCACACTTAATCACCATAAAAAGTCCAATGATTGGCACTTTTTACTCCTCGGCCTCGCCCGATAAGCCCGCTTTTGTAAAACCAGGCGATGAGATTAAAGTTGGTAAAGTGGTTTGCATTATTGAAGCCATGAAACTTTTTAATGAAATTGAATCTGAAGTTTCAGGTCGTATTGTTAAAGTGCTGGTTGAAAATTCATCACCGGTTGAATATGACCAGCCACTTTTTCTTGTTGAACCCATGTAAACCGGTATGGCACGATGCTGCCACTGGTGTTTTTTTTCAAAAATGCTAATTAAACATGTTTAAGAAAATACTCATTGCCAACCGCGGAGAGATAGCACTTCGTATTATTCGCACCTGTAAAGAGATGAGAATAAAAACCGTGGCTGTTTATTCTACGGCCGATAAAGAAAGTTTGCATGTGCGTTTTGCTGACGAGGCAGTGTGCATAGGTCCTCCTCCCAGCCCACAGAGTTATTTGAATATGGCCAGCATAATTGCTGCAGCCGAAATTACCAATGCCGATGCCATACATCCGGGTTACGGTTTCTTATCCGAGAATGCAAAATTTTCAGAAATTTGTCGCGACCATGGAATTAAATTTATTGGTGCCACCCCCGAACAAATAAACTCGATGGGCGATAAGGCCAATGCCAAGGACACCATGAAAAAAGCGGGTGTTCCTACTATTCCCGGCTCTGATGGTTTGCTGGAAGATGTGAAACAAGGCATTGAAATAGCCGCCCAAATTGGATACCCTGTTATTTTGAAAGCTACTGCCGGTGGCGGTGGCCGAGGCATGCGTATCATTTGGCAGGACGAAGAATTTGAAGCGGCCTGGGACAGCGCCCGACAGGAAGCAGGTGCGGCCTTTGGCAACGCGGGCGTATATCTGGAAAAATATATTGAAGAACCCCGCCATATTGAAATTCAAATTGCTGGCGACCAATACGGTAAAGTTTGCCACCTGAGTGAGCGTGACTGCTCGATACAACGCAGACACCAAAAATTGGTTGAAGAAGCCCCATCGCCTTTTATAACACCCGAATTGCGTGATAAAATGGGTGCTGCTGCCATTGCAGCCGGAGAGTCTATTAAATACGAAGGGTTAGGAACCATTGAATTTTTAGTTGACAAACACCGTAACTTTTACTTCATGGAGATGAACACCCGAATTCAGGTAGAACATCCCGTAACCGAGGAAGTAATTAATTACGATTTGGTAAAAGAACAAATTCTTATTGCGGCCGGTGTGCCCATTAGCGGAAAAAATCATTTGCCTATGAAGCATGCTATTGAATGCCGCATTAATGCAGAAGACCCTTTTAATAATTTCAGACCCACCCCGGGTAGAATTGTAAACCTGCATAAACCGGGCGGACATGGGGTGCGGGTGGATACCCATATTTACGCTGGCTACACCATTCCATCTAACTACGACTCTATGATTGCCAAGTTGATTGTGTGCGCCCAAACCCGCGAAGAAGCCATCATAAAAATGGAACGAGCCCTAAGTGAATTTGTTATTGAGGGACCAGGCATACATACAACCATTCCGCTTCAGATTAAGCTTATGCAGAATGAAGATTTCAAAAATGGAAACTTCACTACCGCTTTTATGAATACGTTTGATATCAATGCATAGTTAACAAATCGGCCCTTGTGAGAAAGCCCGCTTTTGTGCGGGCTTTTTTTTGCACAATACGCAAAAGCTAACCTCCATTTATGCAAAAATATCCTCCGCTATCCTGATTGTATTTGTATTAAAGTCTATCTTTGTTGCCTTAGTTTATTCTCGCTTAAAAAACGGAAAAATGAAGGACAATAAAACAATATACGTAAATCTCCCTTCACCCGAAACTGCCGATTCTATCCAATTACTTCGGGCGGTGTTAGACAATTCTCCCGGTAATATTATTTTGCTCGACAAAAATTACCGAATCCTGTATTATAATAAAGTAATAAAAGAAACATTACTCACCCTTAGCGGAAAGGAAATAACCATAGGGGATGATTACAGAGATTACAGTTTCCATTTCCCTAAAGAACTATTTGTGGAGGCGTTTGAAAACGCAGCTAAGGGAAAGCCTACTGAACTTGAAGCTGAAACAATATTAGGACAGCACAAAATATGGTTTCGCTATAACTTTAAGCCAATGTACGAACCTACCGGAGAATTACTGGGGGTATTAGTTGCGGCCACTGACATTGATAACCGCAAAAGGGCAGAAATTAACTTGAGCAATATGCCTGATAACGTTGATGCACTCATTGAAAATATTGAAGAACCTGTTTTGCTTATTGACAAAGATTACCTGATTCTCCAGTACAACACCGCTGCCAAAAAAATAATACAGGATACCACAAAAAAAGAAATTTATATAGGGGCTAACTTCAGAGAATTTATATTTCCCGAACAGTTTGACATGTTTAACCTGCTGTTTACTGAATCGCTGCACGGCAAAAGCCATAGCCTGGAGATTGAGATACCGCTGCGGGATGCTTCCACATCGTGGGCTCGCACTAAAATTTTTCCGGTTTACGACCGCACCAAAAATGTATGTGGCGCGTACATACTTTTTAAAAATATTGATGTACTAAAAAAGGCCGAACCTGCCTTTAAACCACGGGAAGAAAAATTGCAAAAAGCTATTCATGAACTTACCTTACTGAATAAAATAAATGACATAATCCTGACTACGGAAAATGAAAATATCCTGTTTGAACGGATTGTTAAATGTATTGTAGAAAAAGGAGGATATAAACTGGCTCGGGTGTGCCCCAAACCCGACCCCGACAATAAAGACCAGTGGGTGAAACCCAGCCATGCTTTTGGTGAAACAAGCTATTTGGATGACATACAGATTAGCCTTACCCAAACTGAATTGGCAAAAGGCCCTACCGCCACAACGCTTTTAACCGGCAAAATAAGTGTTACCAACAATGTTAACCGTGCCGATTATTTTAAACCCTGGCTTGAGCGTGCCAATAAATTCGGCATTGCA
>JAGVLJ010000049.1 GCA_020049855.1 Bacteroidia bacterium
AATGTTTCATTACAGTGGTTGTTTTTTGTTTAGCCAAAGTTAATGCTAATTGCGTTGAAAATACTGTGATTCATTACAAAGCAAAGAGTCAAAACTCATCAGCGCAAAAACCGAATCGGTTAAATCCTCGTAAAAAATATTTTCGAGCGAATCAACCAAAACGGTATCCAGTTCCGGTTCATCTTCGTCTAATTGGGCATAAGAAGAGCCTGTGAAAGCAAGACACAGGCAAAAAAGCAGGATGATTTTTTTCATATTGGGTAAAATTTAGGTATGGTTAATAGTGCATATCAAAACGGCCATCGGTTACATGCACCACATCGCCCGTGGTAGTTTCAATGGCATCAAAATAAAATAAACCTGAAATAATGCGTTGTTGCTCATCAAGCCGAGTGATGATGAGGTACCCTTTATGGGTATTATCTGTATCATAAAAGACTCCCCCACCCCCACTCGCTCCGGCACCCCAGTAAAAAAATGCGAGGGAGTTATAAGTGGTGTTAGCTGAAATTTCATACACCCCTGGGGTTTTCACTGTATCATACAAGCTGATTGTAATTTTAGAGGTTGGAGCAAATGGCACCCTTTTCTGCAACTGTAGCAAAAACCTGCCATCGGGGAGCCAGTCAAGTCCACTCACCGAGCTACTGTAAGTCCAAACCTGCCCGTTTACCAAGCAACCTGCCGTTTCTTTTCCGCTTTGTGTGGCAGGTGGTAAAATGGAGTAATAATCTTTCTCCTCTTTTTTGCAATGCAGGCTAAGGCAGCTTAGGGAGATAAGGAGCAGGAGGAGTTTTATATGGTGCATAGCAGCGGGTTTTTATTTATTCAAAGTTACCTTATAATTTTTCGTAAAAACAAAACTATATTTAGTCATGCTGAACTCGTTTCAGCATCCCTCTGTTCATTGACAGATGCTGAAACGAGTTCAGCATGACTTTTTGATTGGGATGCTGAAATCCAGAATGAGGTCCGGACATCTTATGCAAATTCAGCGTGGCTGTATGTAAATAGAAAGAAAAAGTTAATGGTTTTGAAGTTGCGAGGTAATATTTTTCGTAAAACGATAAAATGCGTTACTCATGATGGTAAGGTTCGCCCCGCAGAATGGTAAAAGCCCTGTACAACTGCTCGAGAAAAATAACCCGGATAAGCTGGTGCGAAAAAGTCATATCGGATAAAGAGATTTTATGTTGCACGCGCTGGTAAACCGTTTCTGAAAACCCATAGGCCCCGCCAATCACCAGTACAACATCTTTGCCTGATTGCATCCAGGCGGCTACGTGGGTTGAAAAACCTACCGAAGTAAAACGTTTGCCTTTTTCATCCAGCAGAATGAGGGTATCGGTGGGTTTGATTTGTTTTAAAATCAATTCCCCTTCTTTTTGTTTCACCTGTTCATCAGAGAGGCTTTGGGATTTCTTCAACCCCTCAATAACAAAAATGCTGAAAGGGGCATAACGGCCAATCCTTTCAGCATATTCATTTACTCCCTGCTTTACAAAGTCAAATGTAGTTTTACCAATGACCAGCAGTGTTATTTTCACAAATTATTCGGTTGTGGGTGTATCCTTTTTCCTGCTTTTAGGTTCTTTCTTTTTCTGAATGGCAATTTTTAGTTGCTCTTCTCCCGCCACATAATCTATATCAATCACATCGCCTTCCGTTATCTCTGATTTGAGCATTTCTTCAGCAATAGGATCTTCTAAGTATTTTTGAATGGCGCGATTTAAAGGCCTTGCACCAAAATCGGAATCAAATCCTTTTTCGGCTATAAATTCTTTAGCTACATCGGCAATTTTAAACTTATATCCCATTTGCTCAATGCGGGAAAACAATTTACGCAGCGAAATATCGGCAATAGCCAAAATATCTTCTTTGCTAAGAGAATTGAATATAACCACATCATCTATCCGGTTTAAAAACTCGGGCGAGAAAAAGCGTTTTAAGGCCGTTTCAATCACATTTTTCGAATAGGTTTCGGCTCCGTCTGTTTTGCTTTGTGTACCAAATCCCACACCTCCGCCAAACTCTTTTAACTGCCTAGAACCAATATTTGAAGTCATGATGATTACGGTATTCCGGAAGTCAACTTTGCGTCCAAGACTATCGGTCATAAAACCTTCGTCAAGGGCTTGCAGCATCAGGTTAAATACATCGGGATGCGCTTTCTCTACTTCATCCAATAAAATGACCGAATAAGGTTTTCTGCGGATTTTTTCAGTAAGCTGTCCGCCTTCTTCGTATCCAACATAACCCGGAGGCGCTCCCACCAAACGCGAAACAGCAAATTTTTCCATGTACTCGCTCATGTCAATGCGCACCAGTGCATCTTCCGAATCAAACATATATCGGGCAAGTACTTTAGCCAGTTCTGTTTTTCCAACACCCGTTGGCCCAAGGAAAATAAAGGATCCAATTGGGCGGTTAGGGTTTTTTAAACCTGCTCGTGTGCGCTGAATAGCTTTCGATAATTTTTCAATGGCTTTATCCTGCCCTATTACTGACCCTTTCAGGTCTTGTGCCATATTCAACAAGCGGTTTCCCTCACTTTGTGCAATACGCTTGGTAGGAATACCGGTAATCATAGCTACCACATCGGCTACATCGTCTGCAGTCACTGTGGAGCGTTGCGATTTGGTATCTTCCTCCCATTTATTTTTTTCGGTTTCTAATTGCTCCAGCAGGTGCTTTTCCTTATCACGCAATTTGGCTGCCTCTTCGTATTTCTGGCTTTTTACCACCCGGTTTTTTTCTACCTTAATATCCTCAATCATCTTTTCCAAATCAAGAATATTTTGTGGCACATGTATATTGCTGATATGAACACGAGCTCCTGATTCGTCCATTACATCTATGGCTTTATCGGGAAGGTAACGGTCGGTCATGTACCGATTACTTAATTTAACACAAGCCTCTATCGCTTCATCGGTATAGGTCACCGAATGGTGGTCTTCGTATTTTTCTTTAATGTTTTTAAGGATTTCTACGGTTTCTTCAGGCGAGGCAGGATCTACCATTACCGGTTGAAAACGTCTTTCCAAAGCTCCGTCCTTTTCGATATACTGGCGGTACTCATCCAATGTGGTAGCTCCAATACATTGAATCTCGCCCCGGGCCAAAGCAGGTTTAAACATATTCGATGCATCAAGTGAACCCGAAGCACCACCGGCACCTACTATGGTATGAATTTCATCAATGAACAATATTACATCAGGCGATTTTTCCAACTCGTTCATCACAGCTTTCATGCGCTCTTCAAACTGCCCGCGGTATTTGGTACCTGCAACCAACGAAGCCAAATCAAGCATGACTACTCGTTTATTAAAAAGAACCCGGGAAACTTTTCGCTGCACAATACGCAATGCCAAACCCTCGGCTATAGCTGTTTTTCCAACACCCGGTTCTCCTATCAGCACCGGATTATTTTTCTTTCTGCGGGAAAGGATTTGAGAAACGCGTTCAATTTCTTTTTCGCGGCCAACAATAGGATCAAGCTTACCATCTTCGGCCGATTTGGTTAAATCACGACCGAAATTATCAAGCACAGGAGTTTTTGATTTAGTATCGCCCGGTTTGCGTAGTTCTGGTTTACGTTCTTCAGGAGTATAAAAATCACCTGGCGACTCAGGAGGCAGTTCGGATTTCACATCGGGCAAATTGTTCTCGAGAGCGGTTTTAAAAACATCGTAAGTCACTGCAAACTGAACCAAAATTTGAGAAGCAATATTGTCCTCATCTCTTAAAACGGATAATAGCAAATGCTCGGTACCTATAATATCGGTTTTAAAAATCTTAGCTTCAAGGTAAGTTATCTTTAATACCTTTTCAGCTTGCTTAGTAAGAGGAATATTAACCAGATTTGAAGTTAACGAAGAGGTGGCCGTACCTTTTACAGTGTCCTCAATAACCTTCTTCAGCCGTATAGTGTCTACATCTAATGCCTTAAGGGTTTTAATTGCCTTCCCGTCTCCTTCGCGAATAAGACCCAGAAGTAAATGCTCTACTCCAATATAATCATGCCCTAACCGAATTGCCTCTTCCCTGCTGTAGGAAATTACATCTTTTACTCTGGGCGAAAATTTTGCTTCCATCATTTTATTCCTTTCTAACTATTCAAATTGCTCAATTTGGTAATTGGTTGCAGGATAATCAAAAGCCTTACCAATTACATCATGCCAAATTTAATAGAATTTGTTTTCGAATATCAACCTTATCAGGTGGCTATTTATGTGGGTTTTCTGTAAAAATATACACAAAATAAAAAGGCACCCGTTGTCGAGTGCCTTTTTGTCATACTATTAGAATCTTTATTACCTTGCTATAACTACTTTAACCGTTTTGGATGAATCGCCTGATGAAATGCGGCAGAAATAGATGCCGGGATTAATATCCGAAACAGGAATTACCTGATTGATGGTGTTCGCCACACCAGCTAAATTTACCTCTTTTACTATCCTTCCTGTAAGATCAAATAAAGCTATTGAAAAATCGAATGTATTTCTGCGGAAATTAGGGTTTGTTAAACGAATTGTAAGTTCATTCAGCGCAGGATTCGGATATATCGTTATAGCTACATCAGCAAGCACATTGTAAATAGAGGTCGTACCATAATTGGTTTTAAACCCTGCAATATCATCTCGGTTTCGAGGCAATAATTTCCAATTACTGAAGCTGAAAGTTAATATTCCCCGTACATAAGCATATTTTTTATTTAGGGTAAGTGAATCGGTATTGAAATTGGCAGGAATATCATTTGATTGGTCATCTACTCGTAAGCCATTGGTTGATAAAGTGTCTTTTCTAAAAGCCCACTCGCCAAAATTACTTGGCGCATCTGCATTTAAATTCACTGCATACACCGAATCAAATTCTACCAGCATTGCCTCATAAGGTTCGGTATATGCACCCACTTTTAAGCGAACCGAATCAAGAGATAAATTAGTAATAAAAGCCGGGAGAGTTTTTGAGGTAGCTGCTACGGTATGATTAGAGTTCCCTGCATTATATAAAGTTGTTACATTAAAATTTTCACGAACAACGCATGATGTGATAACTATTGAATCTCCACGGTTCCATTGGTCAATTCCATCGCCCACGGCAGGTTGAACAAAAATAGCTGAATTAGGCCCATTGCCATTTTGAATGGTTACTAAGCCTAAATCATCCGACTTGGTAGTTGAAGTAACAATTCCTTTTACCGATATGCCGGTTAAGGTATCTCCGGCCCATATAGAATTGCCATTTGTAAATGGAGAATATTGCAATTGCTGAATAGTAGTAACTCCTGCATCTGTTACAATATAAGCATTGTTGGTGGCTAAAGAATCGGGCGAATTAGAGGAAGCATTGGAGTTGTCGGTAGCTCTAATATAATATTTAACAATGCTCCCGTTAGTTTGAGCAGGAATGCTGGCCTGCCAAATTCCATCCGTCATGCTTCCAGAAGTTCGAGACATAATTACCGCATTGAAACCTCCGTTTCCAACTGCATAAAAAAGCGAGGCAGAAACTACACTTGTATCATCAATAATACGTGCACTAATAACTACAGGATTAGCTGAAGTTGCAATTACCGGATTTCGTGGCAAACGGTTAATAGTTGGAGCTACCCCTAGTATTGGCCCTAAGTCGGAAAGCATCAATGGGCTTATAACATATTGTTGATTTCCTGTGGCCGTAATATAGGATTCAGTAATTACCCCACGCACATAAGCTAAGGTCACTCCAATTTGAGGAGGAGTGAAATAAGGTGTACCCGGAATAGCAGGGGGGCCAACGGTATCCTCCAAGTTATCATTTCTGAAATAAGCAGAAAAATCGTAAACCGATATTTTGTTCCCATTAGCATCTTGCAATGACCATGTCCATCGGGTACCCGAAGGTGTCCCTGTTCCGGTGCGATCTACAACGGTTACATTTTTCAACTCTACATAAACCCCTTCATACTGCTCTCCGGTAATTGGTTGTACAACCATAGTTCCGCTGCCGTTATTTTTCATTAACTGATCTATAGCCACCACAGTAGGTGTTATTGGTACGGGATTAAGGTTAATAATCTCTGCTGGATATGGCAGAATATTAAGTTGAGTCTCTCCAGTGGTAATTGGCCCGCCTGTGCCATTAAAATTTTTTAGAACTCCTACATAGCGAACTTTTAGTCCCTTTACCGAACTTTGATAAAATTGGGTAGCTGCTTTATAAGTTGCAAGTCCACCCGACCAACCGCTCACCGTGGCAGGATCACACATCACCTCAATTCCGCTCCATGGTCCGCCAGTTGGATTTTGAATAAACGTAGCTTTTCGGTTAATGGAAAGACCATAATAACGAGGGTCAAAAGTTACAACCCCTTCCACCTGAACGGTATCTCCATAAATACTATTTTTGGCTACAGGGTTTTGATAATCCGGCCGAGTATTTCCGAGTGCAAGTTTTTGTGCACTCACAAATTGCAGACTGTCAATTGAGATAATAGGATATGGATATAAAGACGATACTTTCGCATAGGCTAAAGCAAAATCACCGAATGAAGTAAAATTTGTATCCGAGAGAATAGTACCCGAATTATTTGCCGATCCAATTCCGCCTAAATCAATCCAACTTCCGGCACCATTATCTTTTACAATTCTCAATTTTGAGGAATCGGCAGCATAATCTACCCCATTATTTCCATAACTTAACTGAATTCTTGCTGCCGAAACAGAAGCACCGATACCTTTTGAAATTGTCCAATACCTTAATGAAGAAATTGAATCAATGGTTGAAGGAATACTCCTATTGGGGGCTGATGAAATAAACAATTCAGCCCTATAAGAGGTGGCCGTTGCTACAGATTGAGTTACCGTTAATGATAAAGGCCTATAAGTAGTGCCTTTGCCAATAGGGATGGTTTTGGTAGTTTGGCTTGCCGAAGCAACAGTTACTTCAACAGGCCCGTTAATGAATTTAGTATTATCGGCTCCGTTTACAACCGAAGTGCTGCTTAGAATTAAATAACCTGCATTTGTTGTTACCAATTTCCCATTGGTAAATGTTAAATTACCGCTTAACTGATGCGTATCGCTTAACTGAACATTAAAGGCATTATTAATAATTAAATGAGCCGGGCCAGAAGTTTTTGGGAACTCATTATTGGAGGTTGTTTGAAGAGCCGTACCTGCATATTCTAAGGATGCCGATGAACCATAATTAAGGGTAGTAGCCCCAAGTGTTAATGCACCTTGAATCATTTTTACGGTGTTGGATACAGTTCTGCTACCGTGTAAAGTTAACCCTGCACTATTATTCACAATAAACCCTGAAGGGCCATTTGAAGCAGGGTATTCAATGTCTGATGTAGTTTGAGCCGTAGTTCCTGCATACTCAACCAAAGCGTTAGGTCCATAGGTTAATGTATTGCTGTTTAGTGAGAGTTGATTAGTTGCTGTAAGGGTTAAATTACCATTCACAGTAATATTACGAGGAAGAGAAAGATTAGCCTCTAAACGCAGGTTAGTATATGTGTCAATTACGGTTGCTCCCGAAATACCTCCGTTGCCTATAAGCTGACCATTGGCTGAAATAACCGTACCCAGCAAGCTTACCGAAGAAGAAGCTGCTGAATTACTTACTGTTCCGGTCGGCAAAAGAATACGTCCTCCTTCCTCAAGCAATAAATAACCAAAACGTTCAGCAGCTACCCTGGCTATGGGAGTTTGGTTCATAATTAATGTTCCCTGTGCCTGAATAGTTAACTTTCCGGTGCCGGCAACACCGCTATCGGGTCTCAAAGCACCTCCAACTCCGGCATCCATTAATAAAATCCCTTTTGAAACAAGAATATGCGAAGACCTGATATTGGTTTTTATAGTAATGGTATCTGTTTCAGTTGCCGTATTTACTTTTAATGTCCAATGAATGAAATTAAAAGGAACACCCCACTCACCGGTTAATGTTCCGGCACGGGACGTTCCGGCAAATGTTAAACTCCCGCTTCCTGTTGTCACCAAAAACCGTTGTGAATTATTTACCCCGGTAGATGGTGAGCCTGGCATAGTTCCTTTTGCTCCGCTATATGTTCGTATTTTTCCATACACATTTAGTGTATACCCGCCAATATAAATTCGAGCACTATCTGCGGCATCAATTTGTGCGTTCAGATGCAAATCCTTGCAAGAGCCATTAGCATTCATGTAAACAGAGTCGCCATCTTGTATCCAAACCGAATTGGTAGAAGTTGGAACTCCCGTTGCAGGATCCCAAAAAAGAGTAACTTGGTTGAATACCTCCCAAGTGGCAGCAGAATGCCAATCTCCAGATTGTTTGCTCCTGAAATCACCGTTCACCTGAGCATACCCGCCCAGAGAACCTACGAGTAGTAAAAGGGTAAAAAATCTTTTCATATTAATAATCGATTTAATTGTACAAGATAGTTATTTACTTTAAGATTACAAATTTACCTGTCTGAATTTGTCCGGTTGCCAAATCTTTCACAGCAAACATATATATGCCCTGGCTTATCTGATTTTTGGTTTCCGTAAGCAAATCCCAAGCATGCTCTCCCCCTGACATAACAATATTTTTAGTACCTGCAAAATTTTCAAACCAACGGCTGTCCTCTCCCACATAGGTTAAGCCATTATGCAAAATTTTATTAACCAGATCCCCTGCTGCAGTATAAATAGTTATTTCGCATCGTTGAGGTAAATTGTAAAAATATATTTTTCTTGTCCTTGAAGTGGTTCCGTCCCAAAGTGCCGAGCCTTTATACGGATTTGGATAAACCCCGATTGCAGGTGTGCTGTTTTTGCTTTCTATCGGATTGGGTTCTGTTCCTGTAAAAATATGATATGAATTTTCCGAAAATGATGATTCCAACGACTCTAAGTCTAAAGCCATATCTCCTTTATCAAATGCTGTGAGTAATACGAGGTACTGCCACCCGTTCATTAAACCGGTAAGGCGATAATGGAAATAAAATGTATCCCCTTCCATTACTATAGGAGATGGCAATTGAATAGCTGAAAAACCATTGTTAAATCCAATGCCATTACCTGCCGAATCCCATTGTGCAATTAAATTAGCTCTATCCAACAGATTGGTTGATTTATCATCTCCTATATTGGTTCGGTATAACCTGAATCCTTCAAAATCTTTTTTCTTTGAAATAGGATCGATCGATTCTATTGAGTTTTTGCCCCAATAAATATCCAGTTCAGTGTCCCCCGGAATCATTTTAACATAAGGGTCAGCCGGAGGTTCTGGTAAAATAAATCTGTTTAAAATGGTATTTCCGTTTAAATCTTCTCCTGCATCTAGTACTCCGTTTTCGTTTAAATCTTCTCCAAGGTATGTTCGTTTAGCCCATGAGAGGTGATCGGTTAATTCTTGTCTCGAAACTGCATTATCTTTGTTTAACGGGTCACCTGATTCTTTTTGTTTAGCGCAAACCATTGCTACAACAAACTTAATATTCTCACCCGGAAGTACCTGAGGAATGCTCCCAATAGAAATAAGTTGAATCCAATTACCGGTAACTGTATTAGGCCCTGCAATTATTTTTAATGAGTCAATTGGTGTTTTTAGCTTGTAATAACGCTCTAAATCATTTGTAGGAGAAGTGTAGGGTGCTGTGGTAGAGTTGTAATACCAAAAATTGGGATTAATTACCGGGGGCGAATAGCCCGAATCGGCAAATTGCTTTGCATTATTGGGGTGAAAATATTTTCCTCTCCATTCAACTCCCAATAACTGACAGGCTGCATAAGATTGGGTATAATCCACATCGTCTCCAGCTGCCTGATACACATAGATAGCCCCGGCACTTTTATCAAATCCACCCCGTCCCTTATTAAAAAAAGCGGTACCATTATCTTGCGTTACATTAATGTTTCTAACCACCATATCGCTCCACATCCCTAAATAAACTGAGTCCCATGGGTTAGTTGAATTATTTACGATTTCATAATTAAGAATTACAAAAAAATCGGCATATGAATAATTCCAGGCATAACTTTCAAGGCGAACATCGGCAAACAAAGGATTTGTATGATTGGATATAGGAATATTCAATCCAGGAACAATCACATTTTTATCGGTAAACCCAACTACAAAATCTTGATGAGAAACAGCTGATGGAGTGAAATAATCACTGTTTTTAAGGGTAGAGCGCACTTTTACAGTTCCGCTTGCTGTAAACTCAAATCCACTGGTTCCGGTTGAGTAGCCATTTGCAGCATCTACTGCCGAGGTTGATACAAGTTGCTGCCCATTCACCATAGCACCCATCCAAATTCCGCCTTCAAATAAGTGTTCTATTCCCGAACTAATCGGATATTCCATGGAAGGTGGGCCCTGCGAATTACTTCGTACAGCCGGCCTGCCCAAAGTGCCCACATTACTAATAGCCAAACCTAATCTTCCCGCATCAGTATATTTTTGGTCAAAACTTACCTGCGACAATCCGGCTAAAAAACTAAATAGCAGACCCACTAAAAACAGGATACGTAAACTCATTTCTTTTCGAACAAATATGCCCAAAAATGAAGTAACTAACCTAAATTTTAGTTTAAATATTTTTGACTAATACACTAAATACTTAACTATTGGTTTACCAAGATATTCGTACTACATATGTTTACAAAACTTAGAACGCTGACAAAGTATGCGTTCACCAATTTCAGTTATACTGCATTATGAAACTGTTACCAAAATAGTGAGAGGCCGCGTGTTGATAACTTAATTCTGGTGTTCACTGATTTGAGTGTAGCTAAAAGACAAGTGAACAGGTTTTATACATTACTAAAAACAGATGTGCATAACTGATTTTAAAAAAGAAAAAATTTCGGGAAGCGGTTAAAAAATTGAATATTCGTGCAAGTTAATCAAACACTATTTCGAAGAGGTTGAAAAGAGACGATGGACACTAACAAAACAAAATTTACGCGAAAAAAAGACACAAAACAATTCCCCTCCGAGTTAATTACCGGAAAATTACCCCCGCAGGCACTTGAGCTTGAAGAAGCTGTATTGGGTGCATTAATGATTGAAAAAAATGCCCTTTCAGTTGTTCTTGACATTATAAAAGCAGACTATTTTTACAAAGACTCTCATCAATTAATTTTCAAGGCTATACTTGGCTTATTTGATAAATCGGAGCCGGTAGATATTCTCACAATTACCAATCAACTTCGATTGGATGGCACCCTTGAAATTTGTGGTGGTCCGTACTACATCACGCAATTAACCAATAGGGTAGCTTCTGCTGCTAATATTGAATTTCATGCACGAATCATCCAACAAAAATTTATTCAGCGGGAATTGATTCGCATTGCGGGTGAAGTGCAGCGAGACGCATTTGAAGAAACCACAGACGTATTTGATTTGCTGGATCAAACAGAAAACAAACTCTATCAGCTTACAGAAGGAAATATTAGTAACAGTTCTGAAAAAGTTGATTCCATTTTAAAAGAAGCCATTAAGCAAATTGAATCGCTTAAGGGGCATGAAGATGGTCTTACCGGTATTCCATCTGGTTTTACTGCCTTAGATCGTTTAACCTCAGGTTGGCAGAAATCTGACTTAGTTATTTTGGCAGCACGTCCGGGTATGGGTAAAACGGCCTTTGTGCTGGGCATGGCTCGCAATGCGGCAGTTATCGGAAATAACCCCGTTGCCCTGTTTTCGCTCGAAATGTCATCCATTCAATTGGTAAATCGTTTAATTGCCAGCGAAACCAATTTGGAAGCCGAGAAACTTAAAAAAGGACAACTTAGAGAAGATGAATGGGTGCAGTTGAATAAAATGGTTGGCAAACTTTCAGAAGCACCTATATTTATTGACGACACCCCGGCTCTTTCTATATTTGAATTACGAGCCAAATGCCGAAAATTAAAATCGCAACATAATATTCAATTAGTTATTATTGATTACCTGCAACTAATGCGGGGCGATGAAAGCCGATCCGGTGGAAACCGTGAGCAGGAAATCAGTTATATCTCCCGGTCCTTAAAAGCGTTGGCAAAAGAATTAAATATTCCGGTTATTGCACTCTCCCAGTTAAGTCGTGCCGTGGAAACACGTGGAGGAGATAAACGCCCCATGTTATCTGACCTTAGGGAATCGGGATCTATTGAGCAAGACGCAGACATGGTATCTTTTATTTACAGACCCGAGTACTATGGATTTAATGATGATCAGGATGGAAATCCGGTGCAGGGAATTGCCGAAATTATTGTGGCTAAACATCGTAACGGTGCAACAGACACCGTAAAACTTAAATTTGTAAAGAAATTTGCCCGCTTTGAGAATCTTGAAATATCCTCTTATACTGATGATGCAGATTTTGAACCTTCAAATATGATTACACTTCAATCCAAAATGAACAATATGAATGATGAAGAAGCTCCACCATTCTAAAATCCTAATCGTCCAGTAAATCAATTGCCGATTGCAACTCGGCTGCAGTTTTTTTTTCTTTCTGTTTTATTGCTAACTCAAGTCCCTTTTTGTACATGTTGCGTGCCTCTTCTATGTCAGATTTTAATTCAAGAATTTTACCCAATTGATAATAAGTTGCCAAATATTCCGGATTTTTTTCTTGCAGGTTAAGAAGCAATTTCAAAGCGTTATCTAAATCAGATAATCCCACATATTCCATGGCAAGCGCATAATTAAGAAAATCGTCATCCGGACTTTCAGTTAAAAATTTTAACAATTGTTCTAATCTATTTTGCTGCATATGCTAAATGAACAAAAAATAAATACTTTTGTAACCCATTTTAAGGAAAGAATATGAAGATTCTGGTATGTATCAGCAATGTGCCTGATACCACAACAAAAATAACTTTTACTGACAATAACACGAAGTTCAATTCAGCAGGTGTACAGTTTATTATTAACCCCTATGACGAACTGGCCCTAACAAAAGCCCTTGAATTAGTTGAAAAACATCAAGGTACAGTTACAGTGATTAACGTTGGGTTGGCCGATACGGAGCCAAATATCCGTAAAGCATTAGCTATAGGAGCCAACGATGCCATACGAATCAATGCCCAACCTACCGATGCCTATTTTGTTGCCGGACAAATTGCAGAAGCCGTTAAAGCAGAGAACTATGATCTTATTTTCACGGGAAGGGAATCAATAGATTATAATAGTGGGCAAGTGTGCGGTATGTTGGCAGAAATGCTTAACCTTCCATCAGTAAATGTTATTAATACCCTTGATATTGAAAATAGTGTTGCCACTATGGAACGGGATATAGATGGTGGCCGTGAAGTGGTAAAATGCAACCTGCCGCTGGTAGTTAGTGCACAGAAAGAATTAGCAGAACCCCGCATTCCAAATATGCGTGGAATAATGGCCGCCCGCACCAAGCCATTAAAGATTATGGAGCCTACATCAGTCACCAATTCAACCGAAATAGCCTTCTACGAATTACCTCAACCTAAAGCAGGATGCAAAATGATAGATGCAGAGAAAGCGGAAGAATTGATAACGATACTACACAACGAAGCAAAAGTGATTTAAAAATACATTAAGAAAAGATTGATATGGCCATTTTAGTATTTGCAGAAAATATAGACGGTATTTATAAGAAATCATCCTTTGAAGCGGTGAGCTACGCAGCAGCCACTGCTACAACTACAGGAGATAAAGTTATAGCGGCTTCGCTTGGAACAGTTGAAGGCGGGAGGCTGGAAGAACTAGCCCGTTACGGAGCTGATAAAATTGTGAATGCAGCTGATAAAAAATTAGATACATTCAATCCTCAGTCCTACGCTTCCGTGATAAGCCAAATCGCCAAACAGGAAAATGTTACTATTGTAGTACTCCCAAACACTTACAGCGGTAAGTCTTTGGCTCCACGGCTTGCAGTTAAACTTAATGCGGGGTTGGTTTCAGGTGTTATTTCCTTGCCTGAAATATCCTCCGGATTTAAAGTTAAAAAAACGGTTTTCTCCGGGAAAGCATTTGCCGATGTTGAAATTAAAACTCAGGTAAAAATCCTATCCCTCACATCTAATTCATACAGCCCTAAGGAATTGAATAAAGCAGCTGAAATTGCTGAGTTTTCTCCATCTTTTAACGATGCTGATTTTACATGCCAATCGGTTGAAGTAAAAAGAGTATCTGGTAAGATTCCATTAACCGAAGCTGAGTTAGTGGTATCAGGAGGAAGAGGAATGAAAGGACCCGAGAACTGGGCAATGCTTGAAGAACTCGCTACCGTATTAGGAGCAGCCACCGCCTGTTCAAAACCTGTCTCAGATATGCATTGGCGGCCACACTCTGAGCATGTGGGTCAAACCGGAATTACTATTAAACCTAATTTATACATTGCGTGCGGAATTTCGGGTGCCATACAACATTTGGCCGGGGTTAGCTCAAGTAAAGTAATTGTAGCCATTAATAAAGATCCTGACGCGCCTTTTTTCAAAGCAGCCGATTATGGTATTGTAGGCGATATTTTTGAAGTAGTACCTAAATTAGTTATAGCAGCCAAAAACCTTAAATCATCACAACACTAAACGAAGTTTTATTTTACTCCTTTTACTATTTTTGACAATCTTGGTACTACCTTTACAACTGCATGCAAAAAATTCGGCTTGAAATTGTCGGCCTCACTTCGGGTCAGTCTCATGGTTCTTATACCCTTATCTTAGGTGAAGAACTTGGCAACCGGAAATTACCTATTATCATCGGAAGTTTTGAGGCTCAGGCCATCGCTATTGAAATTGAAAAAATAGTTCCGTTTCGCCCAATGACACATGATTTATTTGTGTCTTTCTGCCGCACATTTGATGTAGAAATAAAAGAAGTACTCATTCATACGCTTACCGATGGCGTTTTTTATGCGAAAATGATTTGCGAATTAAACGGAGAATCGAAAGAAATTGATGCCCGCACCTCTGATGCAATTGCACTTGCTGTTAGATTCAAATGCCCCATTTACACCACCGATGCCATTATGCGATCGGCAGGTATAGTGATAAACGAAGAACAGGAAGAGGAAGGAAAAGAAGAAAACGAACAGGAACATATAGAAGAGACGGAAGAACCATTTAGTGAACCCCAGCCCTTCAACCCAAATGCCAACCTTACTTCAATGACAATTGATCAATTGAACAATCTGCTGGAGGAAGCCATACGAATTGAAGATTATCATCGCGCTGCCTTAATACGAGACGAAATAAAAAAACGTGAAAAATAATGGACCGCTTCACCGGGCTTCTGGGTATTGTATTCATTCTGTGCATAGCCCATTTATTTTCAAATAACAGAAAAAAAATAAATTACCGCTTAGTTGCCAGCGGACTTGGATTACAAACCACTCTGGCACTCCTTATTTTAAAAGTCAAACCCGTAACCGAATTCTTCCAGCTTATAGGTAAAGGAATGCAAAAAATAGAACAGTTTGCAAAAGAAGGAGCCAATTTTGTTTATCGAGGTGTTGGCTCATTTAATAAAACCGGAAACCCGGTTGATTATGCCTCGCCCGATACTTTTGTGTTTGCATTTAACATTACCGCTACCATCGTTTTAGTATGCGTATTAGTTGCTATGCTATACCATGTTGGGGTAATGCAAAAATTGGTAGAACTAATTGCCGGGGCAATGAACCGAGTGATGCGTGTAAGCGGTGCCGAAGCCCTTAGCAATGTTGCAAGTGCTTTTGTGGGTCAGGTTGAAGCACAGGTAATGATCAGACCATATTTGGCAGGGATGACCAAAAGTGAATTACTATCCTCAATGAGCGGTAGTTTGGCATGCATTGCCGGAGGTATCTTAATTGTATATGCTAATATGGGAGCCAAAGCCGAGTACCTTATTGCAGCAAGTTTAATGGCAGCCCCCGGTGCTTTAGTCATTTCCAAAATTATTTTTCCTGAAACTGAAGAGTCGCAAACAATGGGCAAAGTAAAACTTCAGGTAAAAAGTCAGTATAGTAACCTCATAGATGCCATAAGCCATGGAGCAGCCGATGGGTTTAAAATATCAATGAATGTAATTGCCATGCTCATTGGTTTTATTTCATTAATTGCAATGATAAACTGGCTGCTTGGGCATATTCAACCCGATCTATCTCTCGATTTTATTTTCAGCAAAATATTTTATCCAATTGCCTGGATAATGGGAACTCCTGCCGAAGATGTACAAAATGTGGCCACCCTGCTTGGACAAAAGCTAACTATTAACGAATTTGTTGCCTTTAGAAATTTAACAAATGCTAGCGTTCCGGTCGTTTCTGATAAAGGTATAATGATAGTAAGTATTGCCATTTGTGGCTTTGCTAATTTTAGCAGCGTAGGAATGCAAATTGGTGGAATAAGCACCTTAGCACCTGAACGAAGAACTGATTTGGCCAAGCTTGGAATGCGTGCCTTATTATGCGGCACATTAGCTTCTTACCTTAGTGCCACAATAGCCGGAATTATAATGTGAGCAGTTTGTGATATGGGGGAATTGTATCTATGAAAGTATATTTCTTTGTAACTAAGTCAATTTTACATACAAAATGATTAAGCCCATTTGTCACTAACAAAAAAGGAACCTGCATGGTAATATTGTAACGGGCAATCTGGTCAAAAACCTGCTGATTAATTTGGATGCGGGGAGCCTTACATTCAACAATAAGTTTTGGAGTCCCCGAAGCAATGTAGGCAACAATATCAGTTCGTTTGGCAAGCCCATTTACTTTCAGCATTTTTTCAACAGACAAAAATCCCAAAGGATACCTCAGATGCTCTGCTAAATAATGAATTACGTGTTGCCTTACCCACTCTTCAGGAGTAAGACTTACATATTTTTTTCGAATTATGTCATAAATTAATTTTCTTTGCTCGTCAGGCGAGAATTTGAATTGAAAAGAAGGAAAATTTAACGCTTGCATTTAATTACGAAATTAAGCAATGGCAACGGATACTTTAAAAGCATATGAGGAAATAATATCGACCATCAAAGCTAAAAAATTTGCACCAATTTATCTGCTGCATGGAGAGGAATCATATTTTATTGATAAAATAAGCAATGCCCTTGAACAAGTAGTGCTAAGTGAAGCAGAAAAAGGGTTTAACTTTTCGCTATTTTACGGAAAAGATGTTGATGCCGACCAAATTGCCGGAGCTGCCAGGCGTTTTCCAATGATGGCCAACTACCAGCTTATTTTGGTAAAGGAAGCACAGGAAATAAAAAATTATGATGCACTTATTCCCTATTTCCTGCAACCGCTTGACAGTACGGTTCTAGTCTTATGCTATAAAAATAAAAAATTTGACAAACGCACCAAGGCTTTTACCTCGCTGAAAAAATGCGTTACGTTTGAATCAGCAAAGTTATACAGCAATCAGATCTCAGGATGGATTACTACATACCTGAAAAAACAAGGAATTAAAATAAACGAAAAAGCCTGTTTATTGCTGAGCGAGTACATTGGAACCGACTTAAGCCGAATTGCTAACGAACTGGATAAAATTCTCATAAACAAAAAAGATAAAGGCACTGAAATAAGTTTGGAGGAAATTGAACAAAATGTAGGAATCAGTAAAGAGTTTAATGTTTTTGAATTGCAAAATGCCATTGGCCAACGTAATGCCTACAGAGCCTATCTTATCGGAGAGCATATTACTCAGTCAAAAGATTTTTCGATGATTTCACTAATTGCCAATCTGTATAGTTTTTTTTCCAAACTCTACGTAGCTCACCAATTACAAGATAAGAGTAAAAACGGCCTTATGAAATCGCTGGGTATAAATTTTTTCTTTGCCGAAGATTATCTTACGGCCCTTAAAAATTATTCCCCACAACGCACCTATATGTCGTTCAATATATTGAAAACCTTTGACTTAAAAAGCAAGGGGATAAATAATAATGCTACCGATGAAAAGCAACAATTAAAAGAGCTAATTTATATGTTAACTCAACTATAAAGTAATGCTTTTTATTTCAAAAATATTTCCTAAACTTGCATTACAATATATATTCATAAAATATCAAAAAAATAAAATTTAAATATTAACGCTGATGAAAAAAGTAGTATTAATTGGTTTGATGACAGTTCCTTTTTGGGCTATAGCCCAGCAAAAGAATGTTGCAGTAAATGGCACCAAAACAGGAGTCACAGACAACAAAATGGTAAACCCATCGGCAACTTCAACTAATAACCCAAAAAGCATTCAATCAGGTTCCGCTTTATCTCCAAGTACATCCAATTACCCGATGATTAAAATTGGAGAATCAAAGTACGATCTTCAAACAAATGCTTCTATTGGCCGTAGGGTAATGGAGTACGCAGGTGGTAAAGTATCGGTTGTTTGGACTTACTCAAATGAAAACGACCCGTGGAACGACCGCGGAACCGGCTATAACTACTTCAACGGAACATCGTGGGGAGCGTATCCAACTGTACGTATTGAGGGCGGAACAGGTACAACTAACAGAACAGGATGGCCAAGTTTGGGAGAAATTGGAGGCGGAGAATACGTTTTTGGACATGCTCCGGTAGGAGGTTTTCGTAAATCTACTAATGGAACGATAGGAAGCAACAGTTGGACATTGTCGCCTATCTTACTCGGTGATAATACCTCCCAATACCCAATTTGGGGTAGAGTAGCCAATAACGGAAATATCATTCACGTAATTGCCAATTATACTACTGTGGCCGGAAACAAAATAATTAAAGGCGTCAACAATCCAATGGTGTATTCAAGATCACTTGATGGAGGAAATACCTGGCCAATTCAAAATATAACCCTTCCCGGATACGATTCAACAATTACCCTTTATGGAGGTGGAGATAATTATGCCATTGATGTACGTGATTCAATTGTTGCCATTGTAGCTGGTGGTGTTGTTGACCATGTAGTTTTATGGAAATCTACCGACAATGGTACTACCTTTATGAGAATTATTGCTGATAGCATGCCCTATGGAACCAAAGATACTTTCAGCAACCAACAATACAGAGGAAATGACGGTTCGGTAGAAGTTGTTATTGATAATAACGGAAAGGTTCAACTTTTTTGGGGAATGACCGTAGTAGCGGCTAGAACGACCGATAGCAGCTATTCCTATTTCCCATCGGCAGGTGCTTTGATGCATTGGAGTGAATACACAAATAAAACGGATACCATAGGGTTTATTCTTGATAGAAATAATACTGATACCGTTGAAATTGAACCATCTACGTGGCAAATAAACAATACCATTACCGGAGCAGCAGCCAGATATGGCAGCACTAATCTGGTAACTATGCCAAGTGCTGGAGTTGATGGATCTAATAACATTTATGTAGTTTATTCTGCTCCTGTTGAAGAGGATATAACTCCAATTGACCCATTTGAAAATTACCGCGATGTGTATGTAGTTTACTCAAAGGATAACGGTGCTTCTTGGTCTGCTCCCCAAAACCTTACTAAAGGTATGGGACTTGAGGATGTGTTTGGCTGTATTAATAAACGAATAAGCAACAAACTTCACTTAATATGGCAACGTGACGGAGACCCCGGAACAGCTCTTCAAAATGGAGACATCCCCGGAATAAACGATATTATGTATGCAGCCATCCCTACTGCTGATATTCTTAACAACTCGATTGGTGGCGATATTGCCTTAAGCGTTAAAAAAGTTAGAGCAAACGATTTATTCTCGGTTAGTCAGAACTACCCTAACCCTTTTTCTAACGAAACTGTAATAAGTATTGCTATGAAAAAAGGAGCCGAAGTGACTTTTACTGTTACAAATATGCTTGGGCAAACTGTTACAACTTCTGTTTCAAAATTGAATACAGGAATTAACGAAATTACACTTGACAGAAAAAACCTGAAGGCTGGTATCTATTTTTACACCATTACCTCAGGAAACTTCTCAGAAACCAGAAAAATGATTGTACAGTAACTATTCGTAATAACCAAAATAAAAAGGTCAGGCAATATTGCCTGACCTTTTTATTTTAGCCAAAAATATCAGGAATTATTTTACCTGGATTCAGTATTTGATTTGGATCAAACACTTGTTTGATTCCTTGCATTAATCTAAAATGAATCGGGGTAAGAGGAATATCCACAAAATTCTTTTGCACCAATCCTATTCCATGTTCTCCCGAGATAGTTCCTTTTAATTTAACACATAGCTGAAAAATTTCACGTATAACCTCATTTATCATTCCATTCCATTGTTCAGTGGTAAGCGACTCTTTCAAAATATTGATATGCAAGTTACCATCTCCGGCATGACCATAGGAAACAGACTTAAACCCGTATTTGGCCTCCAATTCCTTCAATCCCTTCATCAAAACAGGTAATTCTGCTCTTGGTACCACGGCATCTTCCTCTTTATAAACCGAACGAGTTTTAACAGCCTCCCCGATGCTACGTCTAAGTTTCCAAAAAAATTCTTTCCGTTCGGCAGAATCGGCAAGCAGAATATCTAAGCAACCCATTGTGTAAAGTAACTCGGCTATTTGTTCAGCTTCCACGTGTAGCTTCTCCATTTCATTACCATCAACCTCAATTAATAAACAAGCCGCAACTTCTTTGTGCAAATCAAAACTTAAATTATGCATAGTTGCCGAAAGCATTAATCCATCTCTCTCCATAAATTCACAGCAGGACGGGGTGTATCCTGCCCGGAATACGTTTGCAACAGCAGTGCAAGCCATTTCGGCATCAGCAAAAGTTGCAAACAGCAGCAGATTATGTTTTGGGAGTGGTATCAGTTTGAATACAATTTTTGTTATTACAGCCAGAGTGCCTTCGCTACCAATCATAAGATGAGTAAGGTTATACCCTGTAGAATATTTAAGTGTATTAGCTCCGGTCCAAATTATTTCTCCGCTAGCCAGAATAACTTCCATATTCAATACGTAATCGCGGGTAGTACCATATTTTAATGCCCGTGGGCCGCCTGCTGAATGAGCCAAATTACCTCCCAGAAAACAGGAACCCTTGCTGGCCGGGTCGGGTGGATAAAACAGCCCCTTCGCCTGTACAGTATGCTGAAAAACTTCATTGATAACACCGGGTTCAACCGTTGCCTGAAAGTTTTGCTCATCAATATCCAGAATTTTATTAAACCGCTCCATTGAGAGCAAAACTCCACCTAAAACGGGTAGAGCACCACCGCTTAATCCGGTACCTGCCCCACGAACCGTTACCGGAATTAATTCTTTATTACATAAAGTAAGTATTTGGGAAATTTCCTCAGCTTTTGAAGCTTTAATAACTACTTCAGGATAATAGACGAGGTCTTCAGTATGATCATGTGCATAGTTAGCCATTTGGTCGGCATTGGCCAAAACATATTCTTCACCCACAATTTCTCTGAAAACGGATAGTAGCTGTGAGGTAACTTTTCTATATTGCACCTTCATAAATTTAATTTATATGCACAGCAAATTATTCCTATTTCCTCTTTTTGTTCTTATTCTTTTTTCCTCATTTGGTGTAAAAGCTCAAAATTCAGATACACTATCTCTTGAAAAAATCTGGAATAGTCGTGAATACGCGGCTAAGGGGATTCCCGGTTTTGCCTCAATGAACAATGGAAAAAGTTATACGATGCTCGATTTTAATAAAGAAACAAAAAGTACTGATCTGGTTCAATACAGTTACGAGAATGGAAAAATGGAAAAAGTGCTTATTGACGGAAGCAACCTTAAAAATAAAAAAGGAGATAAAATCAGTATCGAGTCTTATAATTTTTCATCTGATGAAAACAAAGTGTTGATTCAAACAAACCAAGAATCCATATATCGTCATTCGTTTATTGCCGAGTTTTATGTTTACGATTTTGCAGCAAAATCACTAACGCCCGTAGCAACTTCTAAAATAATGCATGCCACATTTTCTCCTGACGGAAAAAAAGTAGCGTATTTAATGGAAAATAACCTTTGGTATTTTAATATTGAAACTTCCAAAACAACCCAGATAACTATTGATGGAGAGCGAAATAAAATAATTAATGGTTCATGCGATTGGGTATATGAAGAAGAATTTGCTTTTACAAGAGCGTATCAGTGGTCGCCCAATAGCGATATTATCGGTTATTACCATTTTGATGAAAGTAATGTTCACGAATTTTCAATGACCATGTATGGCGAATTATATCCAAGCGAATACCGATACAAATATCCGAAAGCCGGAGAAGCCAACTCAGAAGTGAGTGTGCTTTTTTACAACCTTGCAACTTCAAAAACCGTTTCATTCGATTTTGGGAATGCTAAAGATTTTTATGTTCCAAGATTAAAATGGAGTACCCAAAATCAGTTTGCACTTGTGTACTTCTTAAACAGGCTTCAAAATGACCTTACTGTATATAAAGCAGATGTAAATAGCGGAAAAGGATCTATGCTACTAAACGAAAAAAACAAATATTATGTTGATATCAATGATGACCTCACTTTTACCGCTGACGGAAAAACTTTTATTTGGAGCAGTGAACGCGATGGATTCAAACACTTATATTTATATAACGAAAGTGGTAAACTTATCAACCAAATCACGAAAGGAGCTTGGGATGTAGATGATCTTGTTTCGGTTGATTCGAAAAAGAAAGTAATATATTACACTTCCGCAGAAATTTCACCAATGGAGAGACATCTGTACTCCATTAGTTTTGACGGACGTAATAAAACTAAACTTACCGCCAAAAGCGGATTTCATTACATTACATTTAATGCTGATAACAGCCTGTACATTGATAATTGTTCAGATATTAATACCCCTGCATTGATAACCCTACATCATTCAAACGGGAAACAAGTAAGGGAGCTTGAAAACAATAATGAGTTGAATAAAAAGCTGGAAGACCTAAAACTGACAAAAGCAGTTTTTTTTACTTTTACCAACACATCAGGAACTCAACTTAACGGATGGATGATAAAACCTTCAGCATTTGATGGGTCAAAAAAATATCCGGTGCTCATGTTTGTTTACGGTGGTCCCGGAAGCCAAACAGTTGTTGATCGTTGGGGTGGCTCGAATTACTTGTGGTATCAGTACCTCAGTAAAAAAGGATATATAGTAGTTTCCATTGATAACCGGGGTACCGGTTTTAGGGGCGAAGATTTTAAAAAATGCACTTACCTCGAATTGGGTAAAAGAGAAACCGAAGATCAGATAGATGCTGCAGCTTATCTAGGTTCACTTCCCTATATTGACCCAACCCGTATTGGGATATTCGGGTGGAGTTATGGAGGTTATATGAGTTCTCTGTGCATTACAAAAGGATCGGACAAATTTAAAACTGCCGTAGCTGTTGCGCCAGTTACCAACTGGCGCTATTACGATAATATTTACACTGAACGTTACATGCGTACACCTCAGGAAAATGGGAAAAACTACGATATAAATTCACCCATCATGCACACTGACAAATTAAAAGGAAGATACCTGATTGTACATGGAACTGCAGATGATAATGTTCACTTTCAGAACTCGGTGGAAATGGTAAATGCACTTATTAAAGCAGGGAAAAATTTCGATTCGGAATATTACCCTAACAAGAACCACGGCATTGGTGGTGGCAATACCAGATTACATGTTTTCAGCCGTATAACGGACTTTATTCTGCATAATTTGTAATTCCATTAAACTTTAGTTACTTGCACAAGTAATTAATCAAATAAAGAATGGAATCAACAGCAAAACAAGGACACCCAAGAGGACTTTATCTTCTGTTTTTTACTGAAATGTGGGAACGTTTCAGTTATTATGGAATGCGTGCAATTTTTATTCTATTCATGACCAAAGCATTGGTTATGTCATCGGCCAACGCATCTAACATATACGGAAGCTTTACCGGTCTTGTTTACCTTACCCCTTTGCTTGGCGGATATATCTCAGATAAATTTTGGGGTAATCGAAGAAGTATTTTTGTTGGAGGCATCCTGATGGCAATTGGCCAGTTTCTATTATTCTTAAGCGGAAGTGCCGTGATTGAAGGAGCACAAAGCGCATCGGCCATGTCGTTTATGTGGGGCGGTCTCACCTTTTTGATTATCGGGAATGGTTTTTTCAAACCTAATATCTCAACTATGGTGGGGCAGTTATATCCAAAAGGTGATTCAAGAATTGATGGAGCATTTACCATTTTTTATATGGGTATAAACATGGGAGCGTTTTTTTCACCCCTAATTTGCGGAACTCTGGGCGATACAGGGAATGTGGGAGATTTTAAGTATGGATTTCTTGCTGCTGCAATTGGGATGGTGCTAAGTACTGTCTCATTCGAACTACTCAAAAACAAACACCTGAAAGATCCCGAAGGACATCCCTTGGGTATGCCGAAAGCAAAAATGGATATTCAAACATACCTGATTATTCTTGGGTCAACCGCGTTGATTTTTGCCCTGCTTAATTTTCAACAATTAATTACTTTTATTTTCGGCTCCGAAGCTGTTTCCAATCCTGAAACATTTGCTCATACGCTTTCTGAAATCGGAGTAATAGGATACCTCATATACGGTTCAATGATTATTATGCCGATTGTTATTTTAACAGATAAGTCATTGTCAAAAGATGAACGTGAACGCATCATTGTTATTTTCATTCTTGCCTTCTTTGTTATTTTCTTCTGGGCCTGTTTTGAACAAGCGGGTGCATCATTAACTTTATTTGCCGATACCCAAGTTGACCGACATGTTATTATCAATGTCAGTAAATTTATTATACTGGCAGGTGCAGGCACTTTGGCTTATTTTTTAGCAAAGGCATTGGGTTGGTTTTTCGAATGGTCAAAAACGGTAATATTATCAATTCAGGGAATCTCCATACTGGCACTGGTAATTCTAACCTTTACCGGATATATAAACGATTTTCATAAAGAAGATTTTCCGGCCTCGTGGTTTCAATCCGTTAATCCGTTAGCCATAATTATTTTGGCTCCTGTATTTACCATGCTATGGGGTAAATTGGCCAGTGTAAATATGGAACCCTCCTCTCCTCTTAAAATGGCCATGGGACTTGGGCTGGTTGCACTTGGATATATCATTATTGCCTTCGCAGTGCATGGAGTTGACCCCCAAACCAAAATTACGATGTTCTGGTTGTTTGCCTTGTATATTGTTCATACGATGGGCGAGTTATGTTTATCTCCAATTGGATTAAGCATGGTTAGTAAGCTGGCACCGTTAAGACTTTCATCTTTGCTAATGGGAACCTGGTTTTTGGCTAATGCAGCCGCCAATAAATTTGCCGGAACGTTAAGCGCACTTATCCCTCCCGGAGCAGGAGAATCTCCTGCCGAAGCCGGAGCTAAAATTCCGAGTTTCCTTGGAGTAGAAATATCCAATTTATTTATCTTTTTCTGTGTTTTTATTGTACTTAGCGGTGCAGGAGCTTTGGTATTGGTAGCAATTTATAAACGACTCCTTAAAATGATGCACGGAGTAAATTAACCTCTGCTTCATTCTTTAGTTACACAATTACTCAAGCTACATTACTCTACTTAACCAATGAAACATCCAAAGGCCTTGCCCTTTCTTTTCTTTAGTGAAATGTGGGAACGTTTTGGCTACTACTTAATGATAGGTATTTTTACTCTTTATTTGAAAGATGTAAAAGATGGTTTTGCGATGACAGAAGCTGAGTCGGCAGACCTTTACGGAACATTTATAGCACTTGTTTTTCTTACCCCGTTTTTAGGCGGTCTTATTGCCGATAGGTACCTCGGGTATAAAAAGTCAATTATTATTGGGGGGCTGCTCATGGGATTTGGATATTGTATGATGGGAATTCACACCCTACCAATGCTCTACCTGGCCATGACATTGGTTATTCTAGGTAATGGTTTTTTCAAACCCAATATCTCCACCCTATTAGGGAACATATACAGTACCGAGCACTACAAAGCAAAAAAAGATGAAGGTTATAACATCTTTTATATGGGTATTAACGTTGGGGCGTTCATCTGCAACTTTTTTGGTGCTGCCCTGCAAATTATGTTAGGGTGGAACTGGGCCTTTATGGCGGCCGGAATCGGAATGTTTATAGGGGTAATCGTATTTTTAAGCGGCACAAAACACTATGAAGGATATGACGAAAAAAAAGGTGTTCAGCCAACAGATATGCCAATAGGACGAATTGTTGCCCTTATTATCCTCCCGTCCATTATATCCGGAATAGCAGGTTGGCTTATTCCCGGAAGTATTTTTGGCAGCGACAGCACTGATGCATTCATTTTAAGTTGCATTCCGGTAATCTATTTCTATGGCTCTATATATAAAAAAGCAAGTACTGAAGAAAAACGTCCAATTGGAGCCATGTATGCCATTTTTGCGGTGGTGATTCTTTTTTGGGCAGTTTTTAAACAAAATGGTAGTGCCTTAAACACCTGGGCCGACCGATACACAGACAGAAAGGTAGAAGGTATGGTAAAAAGTGTTTGCTTGAATTTAAAACAATCCAAAACATTAACTTATGCAAAAGATTCTGTAGAAAAATACGATGAGTATTTCAGATTACAGAAACAAAATGGTGTTCCGGTTAAAGAGTGGAACTATCCGGTCTATTTTAGAAATGAGCCCCCTAAGCGGTTGCCTGCAGAAGGAAGTAACATTGAAGTATGGTCAACAAATATAAGCCAATCTATTAACCCCGGATGGGTGATAATGTTGACCCCATTGGTAGTGGCATTTTTCACCTACTTACGGAGTAGAAAAAAAGAACCAAGCACTGCAACAAAAGTAGCATTTGGATTATTAATCTCAGCTTTATCGGCTCTGGTAATGGTGGCAGCTGTAAAAGCCGGACACAACGGAACTGAAAAAGTAAGTGTGCTTTGGTTAATTGGTTGCTATGGGGTTATCACCATAGGTGAACTCTTTCTTAGCCCCATGGGACTATCGCTTGTATCAAAATTAAGCCCGCCACGCATCACCGCTTTAATGATGGGTGGGTGGTTTTTATCAACATCAATTGGGAATAAATTGAGTGGGGTGCTTGCCAGCATGTGGGACAAATATGAGGATAAAAGTAATTTTTTCTTTCTTAACTCGACACTGTTGCTTGGAGCTGCACTTATTTTATTCTCTATCTTAAAATGGCTTAATAGTATTATGAAAGAGAAAAAAATATCTTAACCAAATACCGTTTTGATTCAACTGCATTTTCCGTATCATTGTTGGTATGACGGAAAATGAAATCACACTGGATAAAATTCAATCGTTTGAAGGGAAATACCCAAAACAACTTTGGTATTTATTCTTCAGTGAAATGTGGGAACGCTTTTGTTTTTACGGTATGCGTGGAATGCTCACATTTTTTATGGTACATCAGTTATATATGGATGAAAGCACCGCTAGTTTACAGTATGGGGCTACACAAGCATTTGTATATGCATTTACATTTATTGGGGGCCTGTTTGCCGATAAAATTCTAGGTTTTAGAAAATCTCTTTTTTGGGGAGGGATTTTAATGATTGCCGGAAGTTGCATACTCGCCTTTGACCCGAAGACATTTTTCTTTCCCGGACTAAGTTTTTCAATTATAGGAACGGGATTTTTCAAGCCAAATATTTCAACAATGGTAGGCACATTATACAAAACAGACGATTCCAGAAGGGATGCGGGATTTTCCCTGTTTTATTCGGGAATTAATATTGGAGCATTGCTTGGCGGTTATACCTGTATAACCATTGGGAAAGATTATTCGTGGAACCTGGCATTTGGGCTTGCCGCCATTGTAATGACTATTAGCTTGCTCACCTTTGTGTTCACTCAAAAAAGCTTAGGTTCAATTGGACTCTCCCCTTTCCACGGGGTAAAAGACGATAAATTACGCAAGTGGTATGAATATGCAGTGTACCTTGGCTCTTTACTGGTTATTCCGCTAATTATGAAAATGGTAGCTAAAACTGAGTACACCGATTACTTTATGTATACCATTGGCCCATGTACCTTGATTTACCTTTTCTATGAAATGTTTAAATTTTCGGCAGAGGAGCGCAAAAAGTTAATGGCTGCTATGGTGTTTATTGTATTCTCGATTCTTTTTTGGGCCTTCTTTGAACAAAGCGGAGGATCGTTAAGTCTGTTTGCCGCTAATAACCTTGACAGCCATTTAATGGGAATTAAACTCGACCCAAATGGAATAAATAATTCGGCAAATTCCCTTTTTGTAATCATCTTTAGCCCATTACTTGGACTCATTTGGATTGCTCTAAGCAACAAAAGGGCAGAGCCGAATACGGTAGTCAAATTCGGATTAGGTTTTTTGTTTCTTTCCCTTGCATTTTATGTGTTTTACGCAACTCGCTTTTTTGCCAACGAACAAGGTATCACTTCGCTCGATCTTTTTACATTTGCCTATTTCATCATCACCTTTGGCGAACTTTGTTTATCCCCTATCGGACTTTCTATTATGACAAAATTATCTCCCAAACCTTTGCAGGGAGTAATGATGGGTATGTGGTTTCTTGCAAGTGCCTACGGGCAGTATGTAGCCGGTATTCTTGGAGCCGGAATGGCTCATACCGTAGAGAATGGAAGCCCTGCCGAAAAACTCATTTCGTACACTGCGGGTTATAAACAGTTAGCCATTTACGCCCTTATTTGCGGATTGGTGCTGATTACCATTTCTCCGCTTGTTAGAAAGTTAATGGGAACTGTAAAGTAAACTCGCTGGGAGCTAAGTGATTTATATTATTAAAATTACACCGCAGCATTGTATATTTGCAGCCTTATAGAATTAACAACCAAAATGATGGGGAACAAAACCTGCATTTACCTGTGCTTCACACTTCTTTCACTTACTGCTTGTACTTCAAGTAAAAAGTACGATTATTTTCAAAAGGGTGTTAATGCCCAGCAAAAAATAACCGAATTCAGCACCCAAAACAAACCTGTGCCCGTTCACAAGGTGGATGTGGGCGATGTTCTGGAGATAAATTATTACACCCCCGATGAAATCAACCAGTCCATTGTAAGTTCAAACGATGAAGGTGAGAAAAAAAATAAGATCAATCTTTTTGCTGTAAACGGAGACGGTAATATTGACCTACCCCTGGTAGGTCCGTGCAATGTTAAAGGACTAACAATACCTGAAGTAAAAGACTCAGTAGGATTAAAACTGAAAAACTTTTTTAATATTACGTACATGTATGTACGCCTGAATTCATTTCCCATAAATGTAATTGGCGAAGTAAACAAACCCGGACTAATTAATGTTCAAAACGACCGAATAAATATCATTCAGGCATTAAGCATGGCCGGAGATTTAACGCAATATGGAAACAAAAAACAAGTAATGATTTTGCGAAAAGAAAATGAGAAAATGAAAATTTACGAGTTTGATTTAACCGACCTAAATATTGTGAACTCTGATGCATATTACCTTAAATCAAACGATATTATCTACGCTAAACCACTAAGGGCAAAAAATGCATCTGCCATATTACCATTTGCATCTCTTGGGTTAACGCTTTTAAATACCGTTTTGATTATTTTTCAAATTTCCAAGAAATAATATGACCGAAAACCAACCAACCGAAGGACAAAACAAGGCATTCAGGAAAAATAATGACCCCTATCAAGTAATAAAAGAAATAATCTTTCTTACATTAAAGAATTGGTACTTGTTTATACTGTCATTTATTATTGGGTTAAGTATTTATTGGGTAATAAACCGATATTCTATTGATATTTACCAAAGCAAATGCGCTTTCCTTATAAAAGACGAAAAAAACCGACTGGCAAATAGTGAATTACTTGTTTCAGATCAATTAAAAACACCCAAAATAAACTCTAGTACTCAAAATGAGATGTACGCCTTAAAAACCAGAAGTTTTATCAGCAGCGTAATCCGCGAACTTGACTTTGACATTTCATACTACAGCGTAGGAAAGGTTCTTGAAAGTGAATTATATGGCCCAACTATGCTTTTTAAAGTAGAATGCGACAGCATGGCCAAAATAAAGCTCAAAAAAAAGTGGCTGTATGTAAATGTTAAAAATAGGCAGATTCGGGTATCGTTTGATGAGGAATTTAAGTCTCATGCTATCACCTGCTCTATCAACAGCGATTGCATGGTTTCGGATAGTATTTATGTGAAAATAAAATCAATAAATGAGTTTATCCCGGATGGTAAGTATAAAATTTATTTTAACAGTGAAGAAGCATTAATAAATCAATATTCAAATTCAATTACCGTAGAAAATGTCCCAAAGTCCACCGTTGTGGAAATGACCTTAACAGGTCCTTTATTTGATAAAAACCAGGATTTCATGAATAAACTCTGTGAGGTTTATGAAAAAAATCAAATAAAAATGAAAAATGAAATTACCCAAAAGACAATTGATTTCATTAATGAACAGCTAGGGGACATTTCAAGTACTCTAAATGAGGTTGAAAACGAACTTGAGAACTACAAAAAGAGTAGTCACACTTCGCTTGAACTTAAAGATGAGGCAAAAAGTTACTACGAACAAATAAATAAGTTAGAAACTGAAGGGGAATTGTTAAAACTTGACCTTCAAGACGTGGCTATTATTAGAAGAGAAATTTTATCGGCAAGCGATGTTGCACAAATTGCCCCATTTATAGGACATCTTGATAACCCGATTCTAATGCAACTTATTAATGAAGTAAGAGCACTTGAACAAAACAAAAAACAACTAACTTATAACACGAAAGAAAACTTTCCAACCTTACAACAACTAAATAGAAATATTGAGAATACTAAAAAAGCAATTCTTAATAATTTAAGCGGGGTTGAAAGTTCTATTCGAAACAAATTAAATGAATATAAGAGAAAAATAGGCGAAATAGAAGGGAAGATGTTCAATATTCCGGCTAAGGAAAGAGAGTTTATTTCCCTTAAGAGACGATATTCAGTAAGGGAGAGTTTGTTTAATTATCTTTTGGAAAGAAGAGCAGAATTGGGAATTTCAAAAGCTGCAAATGTAGCAGACCATAAAACTCTGGAAAAACCTTTTTTCAATGGAATTGTATACCCTGATCGAAAAAAGAATCTCTCAATCACGCTATTGTTATCGTTGATACTTCCATCCACACTAATTTATGTCAAAAAAATTCTTGACAATAAAATAAGAAGTCGTAATCA
>JAGVLJ010000063.1 GCA_020049855.1 Bacteroidia bacterium
TATTCCTGCCACTCATTCCCTTGTTTGTGGCACAGTATTGACCAAATTGGGCATTACTGTGCCATAGAAACACCATTGGAGTGGCACACTATTTTTCATGTTCTTTATCCTAAGGGTTGAGGGGGGTACAGGTTCAAGAGAGTATTCAAAGGTCATGGGTTAGTGTTTTGAACAGGCAAGGTATAAAAAGTTTCGGGGTTTGGCAAAAGGTTCCTGTTTAAAGTTTCAGGGCATCCCCCCTGCCCCTTGGTTTTTTTTCATTCCCGCACTGCAAGGAGAACCGAGCGGCAGCAGACCGACCTTTGGGGGTGTGGTGAGCGGGTGTTGGTTTTTGCTGCGCACAGTCTTTCGCAGAAGGATGCTGTCCGACATTACGCCCTAGGCGGATGGAGGTCATCCCTTGTCAGGGACAGCAAAGGCCTTACAGCCGCCAACACGGCCTCAGCAGTCTTGAGTTTTTTGTTCTTTTGGCTCAAGCCAAAAGAACAAAAAAACCATGAATGGCCAGTTGCTTCTCTGCGCTCAGCATGACAAGATAGAAATTCTCTTAAAAAAACATGCCGGCAAACCAGTGAGCGAAGCCCCCGATTTACCGGACATGTATACCCTAACCTAACTTTCTCTGTTATATCGCCACCTGAAATTGCAGCACCACCATATTCTTGCGGGTGTATTCTTTGAGTGTGGTGGCACTCACCACCGGACGGTTCTGGTAATCGAGGCTCAGTTTTGCTTTATGCCCGTCAATAAAATAATTGAGTCCTGCATCAAAGGTGTTTAATCCTTGTTTCAGCCGGTCAAAATTACTGTGCATCACCATCACGTAAGGCATCAGCTGCCCGCACTTGTCGCCCAACACATTTTTAGGCAATAAAAATCCGGCCTGACCATACACAATGCTTCCGGTACCCACCATAGGGTAGGCACTTCCGGCTCCGTTAAAATTTATCGAGCCGGGCAATGTTCCGTCAGCAGGATTCATGGCACCGATATTACGCACATAGTTTTTCCCAAAACCCATTTGCATATAAGTAGCATATACAGAAAGTGCCCCACCTTTTTTACCAACAGGAACATCGTAAAATACATCAGCCGCCCAGTTAAACATATTTTCAGAAACCGTATCTTTTTGCAGTGTATTGTTCCAATGCCACATAGCATCGGGCTGGTATTGTGCACCTATTCCAATATTGAGCACTTTCTTTTTTCCAAGGTAAGTTCCTGCCATGTAAGGAGTGAGGTTGCTCTCCTGATCAAAAAACTGATACATGATATAACCGCCTGTTTGTAACCTGGCAGGACGAAAAGAAAAATCGGAATTAAGGCTAATGCTTTTAATCACTGTGCTGTTTTGAGCAGCCATAGGAGTAGATACAATAACCCGATAATCCAGTTTACCCAGTTTACCTTTGGCATACATGCTGAACTTACGCAAAAATTGATCGGTGGCATCGTTAGTTGCTTGTGCAAACAAAGGCGCATCATAACCCATAATGCTGGCAACCGCAGGTGAAGCAAAACGCGAGAAACCTGTCCAGGCGGTAAGACCCATACCCATTTGCAGCGACTTTGGTGTTACATAATACTCGGCCAGCACATCGTGAAAAAAGATACTAGGCTTACGCGCATTGATGGACGTGTAGTTGTTAATTCCTACCTGCGTGTACACAAAAACCTTGTCGTGTACTTTTCCAAAAAACTGCGCGCGCACGCGTCTTAGCCCGATATCGAACGTATTATTTTTCTCATATCCAAACACCGTGGTGCCCGGATTACTCTCGTTGTAACGCGCCCATATTTGCCCTGTAAAAGTTGCCTTTAAGTAGTGAGTGCCCGAATCGTTGAGATTCATTTTTAACTCGCGGTCTGGTTTGGTTTGAGCCCACAGGACTTCAAGAGGCAACAGGCATACAATAAATAATATTTTTTTCATAAGGTGTTTTTATTTAGTGTTGACTTAAATTTTTACGTGTAGCAAAAGGATGAGACGAAAAAGGAATATGCGAATCAAGTCCGGTAATTTCGAAACTGCCGCCACTCCTTTTATACTTATCGGCCAACTCATGTATATGCTCCAGTACGGTATGGTCTACCAGATGTGAGTTGGTGAAATCAACTGTAATTTTTTTGCCCCGAGGCAAGGCATCCAGTTGCTTTTTCAATCCTATATAATTACTGAAGATAGCCGAATGCTCTACGTCAATTACATATTCATCACCTTCTTCGTTAATGGTGAGAAAAGGTTTGAACAAACTTTTAAAAGGCACTCCGTACATCATGTGAATGATAAGTTTTGCCAACACCCCACAGGCAATCCCGATAAGCAAATCGGTAGTTATAGTTACTATAATAGTTGTAAGAAAAATAATAAATTGTTCTTTACCTATATGATAGTTTTTAGCAAATTCTTTTGGCGATGCCAGACGGTAGCCCGTAACCATAAGCATAGAGGCTAATGCGGCCAAAGGTATTTGATGAATAACCTGACTTAAGAATAACACAAAGCCCAGTAAAAAAGCTCCGTGAAAAAAATTAGCCCAGCGGGTTTTGGCTCCGTTATTTACGTTGGCCGAACTACGAACCACTTCGGCAATAATCGGCAGCCCACCTAAAAGAGAAGATATAATATTTCCTGATCCTTTGGCAAATAATTCGCGATTAAAATTTGAATGGCGCTTGTACGGATCTAGCCGATCAATGGCCGCAGCGGTGAGTAATGATTCAAGGCTTGCTACCAGTGCATAAGTAATCATCATTTGAATTCCGAAACCGGTAAACAGGTAATCGAAACGCGGCATTACAATGCCGTCCAATACATTGGCAGGAAGTGTTACCAGAAATTTAGGCCCCAGCATGTACTCATGGCTATCAAGAAAAAGGTATTTGTGCTCATGCTCCAAATCGAAGTAATGCCCAAACGGAATAGCCACCAACACAACAAGCAATGGAGCCGGCAGCATTTTAACATATTTATTTTTAACCATTGGAAGGCCGATGAGAATTACCAAACTCACCAATGAAATAATAGCAACCTCAGGATTCATGTTCATAATGCTGTGTGGAATGGCCGAAATAATTTGCAACATTTCTTTTCCCTCAGGCTTTACACCAACGGCTGTATGAAATTGTTTGGCAAAAATCATAATCCCAATAGCGGCTAGCATACCATGTACTACTGATGAAGGAAAAAAATTACTCAGGATTCCGGCTTTTACAAGCCCGAATAAAAGTTGAAGCACTCCGCAACCCACTCCTACTGCCAAGGTGCATTGGTAAGCAAACATCTCGACTTGCTCCGGAGTTAAACCGGCAGGAGCCATTTTTTTAAACCCTTCAATACTCATCAATACAATAACAGCCAACCCGGCTGCGGGGCCGTTTATGGTAAGATGTGAACCGCTGGTGATCGATAGAATTAATCCACCTACGATACCGGCAATAATACCGGCCATGGGTGGAACGCCCGATGCCAAGGCAATACCTAAACAAAGAGGCAAAGCAATTAACGAGATGACAAATCCTGAGAGTAAATCATCTTTCCAGTTTTGTTTCAATCCTGCTATTCCATCTGCAGGTATATTCATATGGTGACTCATTTTTTTTATTTATTTATTTATTCTATTACTAATTTTAAGAAGAACGATAAGGAGCTTCAAGCGTTTGATGAACGTATGGCCCAAGGAAAAGACGTGCATAAATCCTCATTAAGGAAATTCCGTCAATGATTAAACTGAAAGAGATGCTTGCCGCAAACAATAACTGATTCTGCTGAATATGACTAAAAATTAAATCTTCGCCAATAAATGTTGGCGTAATCGGGAAACCGGCAAGACCCATGCAAGCTACCAGAAAAACAAAAGCCAGTGTTTTGTACTTTGCAGCATATCCGTAAAATCTGTTCAGATCAACTTTCGCTTCAGCTTTCATCAGCCGATTTAAACTTAAGTAACCTACAACACCCGATGCAAATACCCCGCTCAGATACACCATAGCGTGTTCCATATCAAAATGATCATTATATGAAACGGCCAATAAAATAAAGCAGTGATTCATTATAATATACAACCAAGCCATCCTCGGACTTTTACGTTCAACGAAAGATTTTAATACCAGTATCAATCCAAGTACGGCAATAATGAGCGACATATAATTTTGTAAAAAGCCCGGTATGTATTGCTTGTGATAAAGCGTGTAAAATCCTCCAAGTAATACCGCTCCATATACACTTATCACTAATTTGTAATCGAAATAGTTTACTTTTTGTCCAATAGATTTTAGCGCATCCCAAAGGTATCTGGATAAAAATCTGTCGAGGTTAAATTCTTTAATACTTAACAGGTAAACCGAGTTGTAAATTTTCCCAAGCCACTTTGGAACTTCATCATGTTTGCGAGGAGTAAACTCATAAAACTGCTCTCTGATAAGGTAACTCACCAGCGAAGGCGAAACAAGCAACTGATAAGTTCTTAAAAAAGCATTACCCGCAAAGTGGAACAACGCTACGTTTTCAAAACCTAAAGCCACTTCAATAAAAATTAACCCAATCTGGCTGGCCGAAGCATATGCAATTTGACTTTTTACGGAAGACTGCACTCTGGCAATAAGCATCGTAACCACTGAAGTGCATAATCCAAGCAAGCCTATAATTACCCTTACAGAATATTGGTGTTCCCAAAAAGGATAAGTGCGCAGCAGAAGAAAAACTCCAATATGTACCGACAGTGAGCCATAAAAAATAGCACTGGATGGCGTTGGCCCCTCCATTGCACGTGGTAGCCAGGACGAAAACGGCAATTGTGCTGATTTGGCCGCTGCAGCCACCAGCAACATCAGGGAAATAAATACGCCCACCAGACTATGATTTTGAATATGCTCATTCACCTCTACATAATTATTCAGTTGCATAAACTTGATGTTTTCATGCCACAAATAATGACTAAGCCACATTGCCAGCAGCATACCCACATCACCAATGCGGTAAATGCTAAATACTTTAATTCCATTTTTTACCGGCAGGTAGCGGTTGCGATAAAAAGCAATTAGTAAAAAAGACGAAATACCTAAAATTTCCCAACCTACAAACAGCGTTTCGAAATTACCCGAAAGCACGGTAATGCTGTAGCCGATGTAGAAAAATAAAATGGTATTAAAAAACCGCTTATACCCCACTTCACGGTGCAAATAATAACGGCTGTAAACGGTTACCATCAACGTGAGCAGAGATCCTACAAACAAGTACACACAGCTTATCTTATCAAAGTAAAAGTTGAGTGTAAACAAATAACCATACGCCCTATACAATACCAGTTCATCCAGACTAAGGGGAGGATGCCCTTGCAATATCCACACAAAAGCAAGAGATACCAGCACCAGAAAATTAAGTCCGGAAGTAGTGAAGGCCACTGCAGAAATAAAAAATTCCTTTTTCTCGGGTATAAATAAACTGATTAAAAACCCGACTAATGGAATAAATACGAAAAAATGTATAATGCCATCCATACTCATTCGTGCTTAATTAAATGTACCGCAATATTATCTTCTGTATTTTCGATAATTGAAATTTCATCATCGGCCACCTCAATTTTCGAAATGGGTTCATAAGGAACAAAACTTCCGTTTTTAAAATACCGTAATTCACGGTTTACAGGATTAATGGAAGCTAAATGAATCCAATCATTAACAAACCACTCATAAGTTTCGGGAGAGTTTTGAAGTACCGTAAGAATTACATCCGGGAAATGCTCAACAATGGTAAGCAATCGAAGCGGATCGTGAACCTCTATCATCTGACTTGGTAAACCCGGACGTAAATCACCGTCAATCCCGTTTGCCACTCCGATTAAGCCCATCACATTGTGAGGTAACTTAGTGCCCGCCCCCAGCTTCTGGTTGTCAACTCTTGAAAAGAAATACTCAAGGTTAATCCCTCCGCACACAGGTGCCACTGCCTTTAAAATGGGCAATAAGTATTTGCCTTCCGGATCTATCGAATAATCATACGAATTCAAAAATACCCTTCGATCAAGAAAAATATTTCGTGTAAGACCTCTTCTTCCTACCACACACAGCGCGTTAGTTGCGTGATTCAGTTCGGGGCGGGGTTCAAAAAGGGAGACCGATCGATCCTTAATGTGCTCATGTATTTTTTTTGCACTGCTGGCCGTGTTTATTACCTCAAACCTTCTCGACCGTTCTTTTGCATTTTCATCCAAAGCATCATTAAATATCTTTTTGTTTCTTTGATGAGCTGCTGCAATTTCTCCTGTCATCAACTCCTCATCATAAAACACCATTTCGTCACGGGTGGTATCATGCAACCCGGCAACAAAACGTGTAGTATCAGGGATAAAAATGCCTCTTCCCTTTAATCCCTCGCGCACCGTGGTGTGGTTAGCCATTTGGCAAAATACTCTCGAGTTTACCGATCCCGGACGACCCGAACAAGCTCCGCAATCATAGGCACTGTAATGTGGGTTATTTACGCTGCTGGAGCCGTGACCGAATGTATAGATGAGTGAAGCAAAATTATCTACCAGCCCAATACTCTTTAATACGCTTTCAAGCCTGTCAACCATTTCATCTATTGTAAACCCAATCTGCAGGCCATCTTCCTTATCATTTTTATCAGCACACTCAATAGTCAGCTTTGCAAACTGATCCATATGCCTGAAGGAGGTGGCTGTAGCCGGGCCCATAGACGGTTTAAATATATTCAGGAACAAACGGAAAGCCGACCAAAAACCAAGCGTTTGCGAAATAAGCCATCCCGTAAGTAATGAATGGGAATATTTGGTTAAATGAGGGTCTCTGTTGTGCTTATGGCTACTGTCTACCTCTTTGATAAGGTATTTTGGAGTAACGGGGGCAGGACAAAGTTTGGTAACAAATTTCCCGTGTTCAGGCTTATAAAAAAATTCAACCCCGTAAAACCCGGCTGTGCCAAATGTTTCGCAATCCCGATCATGCTTTTCAATATACCGTCTGAGTGATGCCTCTCGGTCATCAATGCAAAACATGGCCTGAAAACTTTTTTGTGTTTTTACCTTTTCCTGCTCATCCGAAAGCGTGAGGGCAGCCAACACTTGGTCATAGTATGACCATTCAAACGCCTCCTGCCACAGCGCAAGTACATCATTAACTTCACTGTGTTTAACAGGTTGAAAAAGTAACTCATCCAATGATGAGCTCGCAAATTTTTGAAGCGGAGCCCATACCGGGCCGAAATGATAATTTAGTGCGTCTAATTCAAGCAACAGCTCAAAAACAATTAACTCGCGCAGCAAGATTTTTCTTGTATCGAGCAGGGTTTGAGGATTGCTTTCAATAATGGCTACCAACCCCGACCATCCCGGATGGGCAAATTGCTGATCGAATAAATACTGTTCATACAGTGATTCGTCTCCAACCAGTAAGTCGAGCAAGGGTTTAATTTCCCATTTCCCGGCAAGAAACATCTCTTTAATTTCGTTGGTGCGAAAAAGGCTGGAGTAACTGTTTTGTTCCAAAGCCAGTATTGACTCCAAAAGCCCTTCCTTAATTACCGGGAACTGCCACATGGCAATGCCCTGATCCAGATAATTGCAAAGCACCCTAAACAGTAATGGTTGAATATCCGCATCCATATCAATATGGTAATTTCTTTTCCAAAGTGAACGTAAACGACCTATGCGCGGGGTAACTTGCTGTCGGTAGTTTGCATGCAACATTTTTTCAATCCATTTCCCCGCCTCTTCGTCTCCTTTTTTTTCAGCAACAACTTTTGCTATTATATCCGGAGATATTTTTGACTGGTGAAATAACTCGCGATATTCATTAATTGACAACAGGGTTTTATAGCCAAAAATACCGGTAGCCCGATGCAAGGCATAAAAAAATTTTTCCGACTGAAAAGCATGTAACGTGTTGTGATGAATAAAATCTTTTAACGGAGCTTGGGCGGGGAGGTAATGCTTTAACTTATGCAGTACATGGTGCTCTGAGAACAGTGATTCGTTGATTTCCATTTTTTAATCGTTTCATAAGATAATTTAAATTAAAAAAATCCGCCAACTGATAGAAGAATCAGTCAAAAATCAGGTAAACTTAACAAAGAAAAAGGACACCTGAATAATTGTGCGGAAACTAAAAATGAACCGGATAGATTTATCCGGATTAATAAAACGAGAGTTTAAATGCGCCAGCAGCAGAGATAGCTGTTTAGATGATCAATGGTAAAATTAGTATTCGTTAGCTTAGAAGCATACCCGGGATTTCCGATAACAAACATTGGGCGGTAACTAAACGCAACAGGCAATTCAGTAAACCCGGTTTTTATTTTTTTCCTGCCGGGCTCATCATCCTCTTCATTATCGGTAATAGCGCTCAAATTACATAGCTCGGCATCACAGGCCTTTTTGATTAAGGCATGTTCGTGATTTTCTTCAATACTGCCGGGAACGGCCAGCATAAACACCCTGACCAGTGCCAGTACTACTATGCCCAATAAAATATGTTGCAGTTTGTTTAGCACGCAGCAAATATAATTTAGAAATCGGGGTTTGTTGGCAATATTCGTACCACAAGCATTAGCCTACCCTGAAACAACGCATGCTGATAGAGCCCATTTCAATGCCTTCGTAAATAAAGTTTAGCGATTCGTTATTTTGCTGCAAGGCTGCTGCATACAACATTGGCAGGTAATGTTCATTGGTTGGAACTGAAAGTTGAGCCGCCCTTCCCATCTTCTCGTAATGTATCAGGTCGCCATGATTTTTGGTCAATAGTCCATTTGTCACCTTTGTGTCAAACTCCACCCCCCAGTCAAATTTAGCGCTGGGATCGCGCCAGTTAAGCATCCCAAGGTTATGCACAATATTGCCACTGCCTATAATTAAAACCCCCTTACTGCGCAAAACATTTAGTTCCTTGGCCAGTTTATAATGGTACTCGGGTGGTTTGGTGTAATCCAAGCTAAACTCAAACACCGGAATATCAGCCTGGGGGTATAAGTGTTTAAGAATAGTCCATGCCCCGTGATCAAGTCCCCAATATCGGTCTTCTTGTACAATGGTAAGAGTAACGGCATTTTTTGCTTCTGCGGCAAAAGCGGGTGAACCTGATGCCGGATATTTAACCCGAAACAATTCATCTGGAAACCCACCGAAATCATAAATTGTTTCAGGCTTCTCTGCAACCGAAACAAAAGTGCCCTTTGTTTGCCAGTGAGCCGATACAACCAGGATAGCCTTTGGACGGGGTATTTCTTTTCCTGCATTTGCCAGTGCTTCGGTAAATTTATTGTGCTGAATGGCATTCATTGGTGAACCATGCCCTATAAACAAGGCCGGCATACGGTCAGTGCTTTTTTCATTAAGCAACTGATTTCCGAAAGTTTTTAAATCCATCATAGTTATTCCAATTGCCCCGGTTACTGCTGCTTTAATAAAATCACTGCGTTTCATTCGTAGGTATTAATAGGCAATACCCACCCGGGTTTTAATAAATTTCCTCTCCTCCATTTCGCGCAACATAAAATGCGCCACATCACCGGTGCGAATACCGATACCATGTCTGGGCGGATAATTTTTTCGAATACGGTAAACACCTGTAGCCCCTCCATCCGGAATATTATTCGGGCAAACAATTGTCCAGTCTAATTCACTTTTTTGAAAACGCATAAACATCCGCAGGTGATCTTCGGCCACATACTGCAGGTAGGAAGGGAAATATTCCTGATTTTTTCGCAACGCTATTTCATCGTGCTGCAAAATTCCTGCATTCCCCACCCCGATAATTCTTTTGATGCCCTTTTGTTTCATTGCCCACAGTATGTTTTTTGCACCTTCAGACATGATTGTAATCTCTTCATCAGGTTTAAAATCACCAAGTGAAACTAATACTACATCGTGTCCGGCTACTGCGTTAGTTACCACTTCTTCGTCAAGTACATTACCCTCTACCTTTACCAGATTTTCGCTGGTAAAAGGCAAATCAGCTTCCTTACGTAAAAATGCTGTTACCAAATATTTTTTTACGAGTGCTTGCAGCACCAATTGATTTCCAACCCTGCCAGTTGCACCAAAAATAATCACCTTCATTTTGAATACTCCTACCCTAAGCTAATTAATTGTTACGAAATTCAGCTTTTTCACTAGTTTAACTTTCGCAACCAAATTTACAAAAATACCCGTAGGCGGTATGGTTAGATATCAACGAAACGCAAAAGAGTTTTCAGAAAATAAGACAACCCGATAAAATTTGTCCACTACTTTAGACCTTTACTGCTTCTCTGAAAAACTCAATAAAAGATTCGGGCGGCTGGGCTCCCTGCACAAAGTACTTATGTTGAATTATAAATGAAGGAACACTGCTGATTCCCTGTTTTATCCAGTGTAATTGTTCATCCCTTACCTCGTCCGAAAATTCATCTCCGCTAAGTATAGCCTCTGCTTCATTCATATCCATACCGTGTTTTGAAATAATCTGTGTAAGTACGTTTTTGTCGCCTATGTTTTTTCCTTCGGCAAAGTAGGCCAAAAACAAATCATGCACTATCGGCAGTTGCTTTCCCTTACTTTTTGCATAGGCAATAACGCGATGGGCAAGAAAGGTATTTGGGGCAACGGCCTGTTTCGTTAAATCAAACGCCAAACCTTCGGCTCGAGCTGTAGCAGTTGTTTGTGCAAAAATTTGTTTCATGCGTTGCTCTCCCCCAAAACGTTCCGAAAAATAAGATATAGCTTCTTTTCCTTCTTCCGGCATACGCTGATTTAACTCAAATGGATGGTAAGTGACAGCAAAGTTAAATTCTGCTTTAACGTACTTCATGGCTTTTTTTAAACGCGCTTCTCCGATATAACACCACGGGCACACAATATCTGAAATGATATCAATTGTAATTAGCGGTTTCATCATCTATTAAAAATCAAGGTTCCCCATTTTTCCCGTTTCGTAATCTAAAATTGCTTGTTCAATTTCGTCCTGTGTGTTCAAAACAAAAGGGCCGTAAGAAATCATAGGCTCATTTATTGGTTCTCCCGCCAAAAAAAGCAATTTTCCCGTTTCAACCGAAGTGAGTTGAATGGCCTCTCCATCATTGGCAAACTCCACCATAGTGTGATGAGCAACGAGTTGCTCATTAATTTCCACCTTTCCCTCAAGCACGTAAATAATGGCATTAAAATTTTCCTGCACCGGAAGTTGAATGGCAGCTCCAAACTCAAACTCAATCATGGCTGCCTGAACGGGAGAAAATGTGTTGGCAGGGCCCTTTAGATTCATTAACGCTCCTGCTACCAGTTTCAACTTCCATTTACCGTCTGCCGATTCCATCAGTGGAATTCGAGAAGCAGGTATATCCTGATACCTGGGTTCGGTCATTTTGTATTTTTGCGGAAGATTAATCCACAACTGAATAATCTCCATGATTCCCCCTTCCGCTGCAAACTCCTCCGAAGGACCTTCACTGTGAATTACTCCTTTGCCTGCCGTCATCCATTGCACGTCTCCTCCCTGCAAAAAACCTTCGTTACCCATTGAATCGCGATGGTGCATGTTACCGGAAAACACAAAAGTAACGGGTTCAAATCCACGGTGAGGGTGTGGACTCAGTCGTGCCCTGGGCCGACCCGCCTCTACCTGGGTGGGGCCGGCATGGTGCAATAAAATAAACGGACTCACCTGTTCAACATGGCGGGCCGGCAACGGTTGCTTCACCCGCATGGGGCCCATCGGAAACTCGTGGGCATAACTGGTGGTTTTAATTGTACGGAGTTTCATCTAACCCCCTCCTCTCCTTTGTTTAGGCGTTTTTCTGCAGTTCAATATGAAGTTGCAGTTTAATTTCATCAGAAACTACTGCACCGCCAGCTTCAGTAAAGGCATCCCATTTAAGGTTAAAATCTTTGCGGTTTACTTTACCGGTCGCTTCAAAACCTGCTTTCACATTTCCCCATGGATCAGTAATAACACCGCCAAAGTCAACAGTAAGCGTAATATTCTTAGTGATGTCTCGAATGGTGAGGTCTCCTGTTAATTTATATTCGCTTGCGTCAACCTTTTTAAATGAAGTTGATTTAAAAGTAAGTTTTGGAAACTGTGCAGCATTAAAAAAATCATCACTTTTTAAATGTGCATCGCGTTGCTCGTTGGCTGTGTTAATACTATCCACATCGGCCGAGAAAGAAATTTCCGCATCTGTAAAATCATCGGATGAAGAAGCTACATTTGCTTCGAAACGATCAAATTTTCCGGATGTGTGACTAATCACCAGGTGGCGAACTTTAAATCCGATTTCACTGTGCACTGTATCAATGCTCCAGTTGGTTTGTGCTACTGTTGTCATATCTTTTTTATTATTTTAATTTAAAAACTGATTATTGTTAAGTACTTTGTTGTGTTATTGCATAGGTACATCCATCAGCAACACTTCAGCGTCACCCATAGATTGTATCGAAATTTGGCCTGTATCCCAAATACCAATTCCATCCCGTTTATTAAGGATTTGATTATTGATGGTAACCGAACCTTCCAAAACAAAAGCGTACACCCCGTTTCCCTTGCGCTTAATGGTGTATGCCGTCTCGAAATTGTTTTTGAAGTGAATCAGGTTAAACCAAACATCCTGATTGATATCTATTCCTTCAGCCTCTCCTTTGGGAGATACTATTTGCTGAAATTTATTTATTCTCTCTTCTAAATTAAATGTTTGCTGGTCGTAACGCGGGGTAATGTTACGCTCTTTAGGAAAAATCCAAATTTGTAAAAAGTTTACGCTCCGGTCTTTGTTACGGTTATACTCCGAGTGATAAATACCCGTACCGGCACTCATAATCTGAACATCGCCCTGCTTAATCACCGCCACATTGTTCATGCTGTCTCTGTGTTCCAAATCGCCCGAGAGCGGAATGGAAATAATTTCCATATTGTCGTGCGGATGTGTTCCGAAGCCCATCCCCGATTCAACCCTATCATCGTTCAAAACCCGGAGCACCCCAAAGTGCATTCGCTCGGGATTATAGTACGATGCAAAACTAAAGGTGTGATGCGAATCAAGCCAGCCATGATTGGCATGTCCTCTTGATTCGGCTTTGTGAATTACGGTATTCGACATTTGTATAGTTGTTTGTGCCGGCAGGTGATTAAAGCCTACCAACGGTATGTGCTGCTTATTTTCAGAGGCAAACAGTTGGCTGTTTACCACTGAACCAACTCCTGCTGTTGTTAACCCCAGCAATGATGTTTTTAAGAAATCTTTCCGTTCCATGTGTTGTTAGTCTTCTGCATGGCCTCCTCATTCATCAGAGGAGGACCATGAGAAGAGATGAAAACAACCTAACCTACTACGTTATTTAACTGCAAACAGATTTACAGTGATGTTAAAGCTATCATCAATAGCTTTATCTCCTAAATCAGAGAAAAAAGAACCTGAGCCATACTTAATATCATACTTTGTACGATCAATTGCGAAAGTAGCATTGGCTGTTACATTGTTTCCAATAACGGTAACTGTAGCCGGAAAAGTAACCATGTTTTTAATTCCCTTAATGGTAAGTTCAGCCTGAACAGTGTAATTAGGATTACCAGCGGCTACTCCATTAATGGCTGCAGCCGATTTTATCACTAGTGTGGCGTGGTTATGTTTAGCAGAAGAGAAAAAATCATCCGACTTTAAATGTCCAACTAATTTGTCTTTCCACTCACCGGTTAAGTCAATCACATCAATTGATGTCATGTCCATTTTAATGGTTCCTCCGGTTAAGGTGTTTCCGTTAAAAGCTAAAGAGCCTTCAGCAAAACGCACGGTTCCATGATGTTCGCCTGTTACTTTTTTAGCATGCCATTTTAATGAACTTTTAGCTGCATCAACTTTGTAAGAAGTGATAGCGTTTGGGGTAAAGGCCGAGGCAACCAAACCCAGGGTTGCAACAGCCACGATAAAAATGTTTTTTTTCATGTGTTATTTTTTTGTTGTTTTAATCTCTCAGTTTGTCAAGGATCTGGTTTAATTGTTTTGCCTCTTCCTCGGTGATGTTTCCAAAATTTTGTTCGGCAGCATTTACTCCTTCATCCATTTCATTAAGTAAATCCAAACCCTTATCTGTAATGTAAATCTCCATCTGCCTTCTGTCTTCTTTACACACAATGCGTTTAGCTAATTTTTTCTCGAGCAGTTTATCAATTAACCGCGAGGCATTGGAACTGCGATCGAGCATGCGCTCCTGAATGCCGTTTACAGAAATAGCATTCCCTTTTTGTCCGCGCAGTATACGAAGCACATTGTATTGCTGCGGGGTAAGGCCATGTTCTTTAAAGCGCCTTTGTTGTGCGCAATCAAGCCAGCTGGCGGTAAAAATGATATTCAACAGCGCCTTGTGCTTTTGGCTCTTGAATTTGCTTTGCTGTATTTCTTTTTCCAATTCCATTTTCAGTTGCGGTTTGCTTTGTTCAATTTTCATGCAATTTATATGTATATACATATATTGTCAATACATATTTTGTAAATAGCTTTATACCAGTTAATTAATTTTTGATGGGGGCGTAATGTAGTTAAGACATTTGACGGAAATAGGTTACTAATAGGACAATATTACCTGTGGCGAACTTATAGCCGCACAGATTCATAAGACAATGAAACAACCCACATGGTTTATTGAAATACTAAACTGAGCATGGGAATTAAAGTACCTATTCTTGGCAACGCAAGAACTAAGCGGTGAATATTTTTACTCAAATTATGGTTGCTTTACCATTTTTTGCGTTTTTATGATTGCTCCGTTTTGTATCAGTTGAATAATATAAAGGCCAGGAGCAAAAGAATTAGTTGACAAATTTTTGTTTTGCGTAGGCTTTTCCAACAAGGTTTCTTTAACCAAAATACCCTGTCCATTGTAAATTCTAACCGTTGCATCAAATGAAGATGTATAGGTGAAATGTATGGCTATTTCATTTGTGAAAGGATTTGGATAAATAGTTAACGCATGTTGGCTGGCAACATCCCTCATCCCTACATCGGGAGAACAGTTGGGTGTGTCGCACAAATTAGTATCAACTTTTATAATCCAGCTATCTTGACCACGAAGTAAAGTATCATAATCGTTCCTATCATATCCTGCACAAACAATTCCGCCATCACTTGTTAAAGCAACTGCCATTAACCAACTCTCAACTTTATTGCCTTGTGCAAAAATTCTTTCTCTCATTATTCCACCATTTGTAAAAAATTTGGCAGCCCAGCCTGCATAAAGAGGATAAAATTGCCCCCCGTTATCTGTAAGCCCTACCGCTATTATATTTCCTCCAGGAAGCTCAATAGCATCACAAAAAGCACTTACATGGGTACCAAGCCGAACAGAATCTTTCCAAATAAATTCAGCATTTTCGTTTATGCGTGCAACTACTCCGTAGTAATCTCTATATGAATCAGCATTCCTTGATCCGTACGCAATATATCCTTCCCCATAAATTGACTTTTTGATATATAGACCAGTATTAGGGATATTAAAATCCTTACGCCAAATTAAATTGCCAGCCGTATCTACTTTCATCAGAAATGGTGATTGATCAGAAACCCCAGAAAGCAAGTAATGATTGTTATCACTCTGAACAATACTACTTAGAAAATCTTGGCGAATATCCCCATAGTATTTGGTCCATAAATGATTCCCATTTTTATCAAATCTTGAAAGAAATCCATCTTTCTGCGCTAGATGATTTATTGAAGCAAACCCACACACCATAAATCCACTATCATGCAATTGAAGCAACTCTCCGGGCTCCATGAAGCCCTTTCCTGAATCAGTAGTTTGCCAAATAGGCTGTAAAAAAGAGTCAAGCTTTATAAGCACCATAGAATAATTATTGTTGCTATCGCCCAATCCACCATAGTAAATAAAATTATCATCAAATGTACGGGTAAGAATATGCTGATTCCCTTTATATGCCTGCCTGTTTTTAAACCGGATTATATTTTCTGCTCCCTTGATACCGTTACTGTCAACATAAAATAACCAAACAGAACCATAAAAGGTAGAATCAGCAGCTAATAGATCTGCAGTATTGCCAGCAGTAAGATAATACCCCCCCAAGTCAACAACAGCAAAACTCAGATCCCATTGACTCTGATTATCATAAAGTTTATTCCAATAATTAACCTGTGCATTGGAATTAAAAGTCCCCATGCATAATAATAAAACAACTAAACAGCGAATATACCCACTCATATTATGGCCGCTTCACTAATTTTACCGTTTTTATTATTGCCCCGTTTTGTACCAACTGCGCAATATACATTCCCAAAGCAGCCTCATCTAATGATACCTTTATTCTACCCTTTTTATTTAATCCAAGATTAACTTCTTTAATAAGTCGGCCTTGTATTGTATAGACTTTTAAGAATACTACACCCTTATTTTGATTCGGAAGAAAATATTCTACATTAATAGAATTCGTAAACGGATTCGGGAATACCAGCATTTGAATTGAATTTCCAATGGCTCTTTTGGTAGATTGAGGTTGCGATGCTGGACCATTAGGAGCTAAAATTGTTGTATCCGGGAATGTATATATCATTGTATCTTCAATTAAGATTAGAACTGCCTGGGCATGTTTTGCCACAGAATTTTCATGGGTTGCAAGTTCGCGCAATTCCTCTCGCTGATTTTGTGTAACTGCAAACCAATTATTGCCTCCATTTTTTAAACCCAGATGTATATTCTCAAAAGTTTGCAAATCTTCCTGCTCAGGATCATTGGAGTCTAAACTTACAATTTTAGTAGAAGCAGTGCTAAAATCCCCAAGCTCAATAAGCATGTTTATGTATTTCCCCTTACTGTTTACATCACTTAACAAACTTAACTGATAAATAACGCTATCCACCAGCCCACTATCTTCGTAATTGCGTAATAGTTCATTAAATTCAAGCTGAGCATCTCGTAACAAAGATTGAATTTGCGCCACCAAAGTGTCACGTGCTGCAATACTATCCTGCCAGATCATGAGGGAATCATAAAGCCCTTGCAACATAGCTGGGCTTCTATTAGCTAGTTCCTCCATTACCAACGGACTCAAACCTGAATGGAGAAGTAATATATCAAAAAGATAACTGTCGTGAAAGGTTGATCGATTAATGGCGACCATTAACACTTCATCAGAGAGAAACGGTGAATAAAGCATCAGCGTGTCATAAACCGCCTGATCGGTTGTCATCGGGTCATTAACGAGATTAATTAAGTCGTTGGTGCGCCCTCCATCAATCAGGGCTTTTTTACTGGTAGCTGATATTTGCTTATTGATAATTTCTGTTTGAATTGTACCATTATTACCTGTAGTTTTTGATAAACAGCTTTGTAAATTGTTACCAGCTGCATGAGATAAATTAACTGCTGGAGCCAAAACGCAGGCATCAGCCGGAGGCCGAACCTCATTGCCGCTAAAATACTGTAATTGGTGTTTGGGTAAAGCTATCCCTGTAGGATTAGTATTGTAAATATGTTCGTGATTTTGAGCTGAACAACTATTGTCAAATTGGTTATTTGCAGACCACCAGAATGAACCTTGTAAAAATACATTTTGACTCGGCCTAGCTCCATCAAATCCGATACGATTGGAATTCCAATCGCGCCAGAGATTATCAAAATCATTGCATTGAACTTTTAGATATTGGTTGTCATTGTTTGTTTCTAGTCCCCAAACCATATTTCTATAAGTATTTTTAAATAAATCGGCTCCAGTAATTGACGTATTGTCTATTACTGAAGCAAAACTATTAAGAATACTTCCTGTGGTTTTTGTAAAAGTATTTTCAGTGATCAAAAACCCAGCACTTTGTTGTGCCTGAATGTGTGCCATGTTTTGAACATCTTCTCTTAACTCATTATCTGTATCAAAGGTATTGGATAGTATTTTATCGCCTCTCACACCATTTAAAGTAATGCCTGCGTTTACATTTACGAAAGAGCAATTTTTTATGTTCATTGAAGTAAGGCTATTGGTTCCCCAGTTATCTATGCCACGATAAAGATTTTTAAAAGTATTATGGATAGCTGAACAAGTAAAGCAGGGTACGTAATCATCAAAAATACATGAGGCCCCGAAAAAAAGAACCCCTCCACCAAGTCGATCCGGAGCATTCACACTTGTTGGATATTCATTCAATCCTGCATTTCTGAAAATATTCCCATAAAAACGCATTCCTTTTACATCCCAAACGGTAACAAAGTACTTAGGGGCACAATAAACCCCATTTGTTAAGTATAAGTCTTCTCTCAATCTTTTGGTTGATTCAAAAACACAGTTCCTAAAAACATTTACATTAGCCGGTTCAACACCATTTACTTTGGGATTATGAAATGACATAATCTGCAGACTCCTGCCATTATTCCTGAAAGTTGAATTAAATGCTTGTATTATTCCTCCGCCTGTATGAGACCAGACCCAATTATTATTCTGATCCATTCGTCCAGTATAAATTGCATCTTTTGCATGTTCAATCAAACTACCATTTTTAATTTCAATCCAACCATGACTGGATGTGGTATGTTGATCTACTGTTGGATCGCCCCAAACTTCTATGCCTTCCCACATTGCATCATGACATCCGGTTGTCAATGTAGCTCCATCCAATACAAGTTTCCCACCCCTCTCAATAATAATTCGGGCATCTTTACCCATATTTACTGTCCCAGTAATGGTTAAAGTGCCCCCCGCTTCAATAGTTAGTTTATGAGCAACAATTTTGCTCCCTGTCCATGTTACATTTTGGCCATTGCTTATTACATGATCCGCTGACAAAACAGTTGCGAGAGAACAGGCCGCTTCTGCATCTAACCTACCTGCGCCCAATTTTCCTGCAAATTCCTGGTTTTCAGGTATCTGATCAATTGCTACCGCAGTTGACTTAAGAATGTTTTCAATATCATCTGGAGTAAAACATGGATTTATGGAGAATAACAGTCCAACTGTCCCAGCGACAACTGGTGCAGCAAGAGAGGTACCCCCGGCTTGCCCGTATGATGAATTGCTTGGGTCATCGGTTGTATAATTACTCCATCCAGGAGCACTTATGTCAACTTTATCATTTTTGGTCCAATATTTATATCCGGTAGGTTTGTTTCCATCAAAAACAGCCACATCCTTCCAATGATATTTACTTCCATTATTATCCGTAGTTCCGTAATCATACAAAGAACAAACACCTGTAACAGATATTGCATGATCATAACTTGCAGGATACATATACCCATTTCGGCCCCCATTTTGGTCTGGGCAACTATTCCCGTTATTACCGTTTCCGGCAGCCACAACTACTACAACACCACGTTCGTATAATTCATTCATTACACTCTGCCCAAAAGAGGTTGCTGGATCTGTTGTTGAAGATAAACAATACCCCCAACTCGCATTTATTACTTTGGCTCCTGCATCGGCCATTTCTATTAAGTCATATTCTGGTGGAGTCCATTTAAGGTCTTGATATAAAATACTACAATTAAACCCAATTGATGCAACTCCTACATTATTATCTGTTTCAGCAGCAATACAACCTGCAACCAAAGTACCATGACGATCCTCACTTGTAAATCCAACAGAAGTAACCTTATTTTGCAGGTCTTCATGGCTTAGGAGAATGCCTTTATCTACAAGACCGATTTTTACATTAGGATCCCCATGGGTATAATTCCAAGCTCCTTTAGCATTCACCAAATCAAGGTAATTGTATTGTTGAGGATTTGTGGGGCCGTAACTATAATAATCACTTGGACTATAAAGATATAGAACCCCTGGTGTAAATACTTCCGGTGTGCCGAAGAACCCCTCAAGAAGTGAATCAATATCCATCACGAGTTGGGAATCGCTACACTCTACCCAAAAGTACTCCTTGTTCTCCTGCTTTCGGCATATTGGACAAGCTTGCTGAAAATTATAAATTTTATACTTCGAAAAAAGTGTGTCAATCTGTGCGTTGTTAAAGTCAAGTAAATAGCTTGAATCATTTGCAACTGTATCCAGTTGCATTTCGGGCTGCAGACTTAAAGACTGTAATTTAAGGTAAAAATAGGTTCGGGCCTGAGCTTTTGTAAAATGAGAAAAAAGCACAAAGATACTAATAAGAATAATCCCTAATTGGGGGGGGGCAATTGTTGCGAATAATTGTTTTCATAATATACAGTAGTTAATGTTTATCAAAGGTAAAGCGTTTTTTTTGAATAAAACAAGAGGTGTTCTTTTTGAGGGTACTCATCACTCCTTTCCCTTATAATTATACTTGTATTGCACTTGTATTATTTTGTAGTTTCGTAGCATGGACGAAAAGGAAAAACAGTTTGCCGCTTACTGGACGGAGAAACGCAAAACAGGTAAAGCGGCATTTGTGAAAAAAAATACGCTCCTGATGAGCATCTGGGTAACGCTTATTCTTTTGGTGTTACGATTAATTCAAAAAGGGTTTGACGGGGTGTATGCCAGAAGCTGGGAGTTTCTGCTTATCATCGCCACTCTTATAGTGTGGAATGCCATAGCAGGTTTTGTGATCTCGCAATGGATGTGGAACAGCAATGAGAAAAGACTGAAGGAGTTCGAAAATCGTCTATAACTATGATTTACCTGATTACCCGATTTATTATGATTTAAACTTTGAGTTAATTACTCGTTTAAATTCAAGACTTTTCGATCCGAAATTAATAAGCAACCCCACTTCCAGATTATATGCCTCAAGGTAATTTATAGCTTGTGCTAAATGTACATCTTCCAATTTTATCACTGCCTTTAATTCAACTGAAATAATTCCTTCCACCAAAAAATCAGCTCTACGTGTCCCAATATGTATATCCTTATAATAAATGGGCATTTCAAACTCCCTTCTGAATTCAAGGTCATGTAAAGCCATTTCCAGCTCCAATGCTCTTTGATAAATTACTTCCTGGAAACCATTACCAAGAATTCCATGTACCTCCATAGAGCATCCTATTATTTTACCCGTAAGCTCAGAAAATTTATACTTTTCATTTATCATGAACAATCGTAATAATCAAGCTCTTCATTCAATCAGGTAAATCATAGTAAAAGACTATGCAAGCAGCTTCTTCCAGTCTAACTCTTCTCTGAGTATCTCCTTAATTTTTGCAATCGGAATCCGTTCCTGCTTCATGGTATCGCGGTAACGAATGGTTACGGTGTCGTCATTAAGTGTATCGTGGTCAACAGTGATGCAATACGGAGTGCCTAATGCATCCTGTCTGCGGTAACGCTTGCCAATGGCATCCTTCTCTTCGTAAAAGCAATTGTAATCGAACTTCAGCTCGTCCATAATCACCCGGGCTTTTTCGGGCAGGCCATCTTTTTTGGTGAGCGGAAACACAGCCACCTTGTACGGAGCAAGCAATGAAGGAAGCGACAACACTACGCGTGTATCCTTCTTGTCATCTTCACCCACTTCTTCCTCCTTATAGCAGGCGCAAAGAGTGGCCAGGAACAAACGATCCAAACCAATAGATGTTTCAATTACATAAGGAATGTAATTGCCATATGGTTTTCCGTTCTCATCCAACTCGGCATCGAAGTATTGTAATTTTTTTCCCGAGAGTTCCTGATGATTGCGCAAATCAAAATCGGTGCGGCTGTGAATGCCTTCCATTTCTTTAAAGCCAAACGGAAAGTCAAATTCAATATCCACGGCAGCATCGGCATAGTGAGCCAGTTTTACGTGATCGTGGAAGCGATACTTATCCGCACCATACCCTAATTTATTATGCCATTTGATACGTGCTTCTTTCCAGTATTCGTACCATTGTTTTTGTGTGCCGGGGCGAATAAAAAACTGCATTTCCATCTGTTCAAACTCGCGCATACGCATGATGAACTGGCGTGCGATGATTTCGTTACGGAATGCTTTACCGGTTTGTGCAATACCAAAAGGAATTTTCATCCTGCCGGTTTTTTGCACGTTGAGGAAATTCACAAAAATGCCCTGTGCCGTTTCAGGCCGCAGGTACACTTTATCCGATTCATCGGCTGCTGCGCCCATTTCAGTTGCAAACATCAGGTTGAATTGGCGCACATCGGTCCAGTTGCGGGTTCCGCTGATGGGACAAGCGATTTCGTGTGTTTCAATCAACGATTTTAATTGGGGCAGGTCATTATCAAGTAACGCTTTGTCCATTGCCTCCTGCAACTCATTCGCCTTATTTGTTTTTCCGTCTTTCTCGTACCGGGCTATTTTATCCTCCAGTAACTGATCGGCTCTATACCGTTTTTTTGAATCCTTGTTGTCTATCATCGGGTCGCTAAAGCCATCCACGTGCCCGCTGGCTTTCCATACCTTAGGGTGCATAAAAATGGCGGCATCAATGCCCACAATATTTTCATGCATCTGCACCATGGCTTTCCACCAATAGGTGCGCAGGTTGTTTTTTAACTCAACCCCGTTTTGTCCGTAATCATATACTGCACCCAGTCCGTCATAAATTTCGCTTGACGGAAATACAAACCCATATTCTTTGGCGTGTGAAACTACTTTTTTGAAAATATCCTCGTTGTTCGACATAAGGCTGCAAAAGTAAGGAAGAAACCGTAATCTGGAAAGGCACTTCTGTTTCCCGCAGAACCCGCATATTTTCGCTGAAAAAGGCCCCGAAATCCACAGTTCACCTCTTAAGGCACAGGGTTTCGCGGCATTCAACCCTTACACACCGCAGATTTCTTATCTTTGCCCCGATGAACAAGTTTTTTAAGCTGCTGAGATACGTAAAGCCCTACACCTCTAAGGCCATTTTAAATGTGCTGTTCAACCTATTTTCTATTGTAGCCGGACTTTTTTCTTTTACCCTGGTCATTCCGTTTCTCGAACTCATTTTTAAACCCGACAAACTGGTAACGCAACCACCTGTAATGGATATGAGTTTTAACTCCATCAAAGGTCAGTTCTCCTTTTTCATCAGCGAAATGGTACGATCCAACGGGCCATCGCAGGCATTGTTGTTTGTTTGTCTGCTTATTGTGGTGATGGTGTCGCTCAAAAATCTGTTCCGTTACCTGGCCTTGTATTTTATGGTGCCATTGCGCACGTTTGTGATTCGCGATATCCGCAGAGACCTCTATGATAAAATTCTGCGGTTGCCACTCTCCTATTTTTCTGACGAACGCAAAGGCGACCTCATTACACGTATGAGCAGCGATGTGCAGGAAATTGAAGTAAGCATTATGAGCTCGATAGAAGCAATATTTAAGGAACCGCTCACCATTGTGGTATTTGTAAGTACACTGGTGTACATGAGTCCGCAGTTAACTTTATTTGTTTTGCTCTCCTTACCTGTAACAGCATTTATCATTGCCAGGGTGGCCAAAACGCTTCGCAAACAAAGCAACCGCAGCCAGAGCAAACTGGGCGAAATGATCAGCATGTTTGAGGAAACACTTTCAGGCATGCGCATCATCAAAGCCTTCAATGCCGAGGAAAGTTTTGGCCGTAAATTCAATAATGAAAATGATCTGCTGGCCAAACTGAGTATTTGGGTAAACCGCAGGCGCGATGCTTCTTCTCCGCTCTCTGAATCGATGAGCGTGGTGGTGCTGGTGCTCATCCTTTGGTTTGGGGGGCAAATGGTGCTGGCCAATGACGGAAAGCTGAGTGCCGAGGTGTTCATTGCTTACATTGCTATTTTCTCGCAGGTCATTACACCGGCCAAGGCTTTTTCTACGGCTTACTACAATGTGCAAAAGGGTGCAGCCTCGGTTGATCGCATTGATCAGATCATGCACAGTCCCGATCGTATTACGGATGCACCGGATGCAAAAGGCGAAGTGCGTTTTCAAAAACAGATCGAGTTTCGCAATGTATCCTTTGCCTACGAGAAGGAAAAAGTGCTGGATGGGGTGAACCTCATTATTGAAAAAGGAAAAACCGTAGCGCTCGTAGGCCCATCGGGCAGTGGGAAATCTACATTAGCCGATTTGGTTCCGCGTTTTTATGACCCCACCGAAGGAGAAATACTGATTGACGGAGTGCCTATCAAACAGTATAAAATTGCAGAGTTGCGAAAACTGATGGGTATTGTAACCCAAGAGGCGATTTTATTTAATGAAACCATTTTTAACAATATTGCTTTTGGAGTAAACCATGCTCCGATGGAAGCCGTGGAAAAAGCGGCCCGTATTGCCAATGCACATGAATTTATTCTGGAGCAGGATAAAAAATACCTCACCAATATTGGCGACCGCGGCAACAAACTGAGCGGAGGTCAAAGACAGCGCCTGAGCATTGCCCGTGCGGTGATGCGCAACCCGGAGATCTTAATTCTGGATGAAGCCACCTCGGCATTAGACACAACTTCCGAACGATTAGTACAGGATGCCCTGAGCAATGTAATGAAAGGAAGAACGTCTATAGTCATAGCCCACCGCCTCAGCACCATTCAAAATGCCGATATGATCGTGGTGATTGATAAAGGAAAAATTGTGCAGCAGGGTACGCATACGGAATTGCTCAACCAACCGGGCTTGTACAAGGAACTGAATGCGATGCAGAAGTTGTTGGAAGGATGATATCCCTTCGCTTTGCCATGCACAATCCACGCTTTAGCTTCGGAGGATGAAAAGTTTAAAGTTTCGGGTTTTTAGTTTAAAGTTGTTACCCGGTACAGAACGCGGTTGACGAAAAAGATTCTGCTCCCAAATAGTAAAATATTATGAATAACAAAGAAAGGTTCAATTATCTGCTCAAAGGATACTTTTGGGGTTATCTGCCGTTTGGAGCTTTATTTGGAGTTTTATCTCTTTTGGGCATAATCCCTTTCAATTTTAATGAAAAGGAATATTACGGAATTATCGGATTAGGATTAATGCTCGTTTTTATCCCAATAATGGTAATAATGACGGCAGTTCTAAACTGGATCTTTCTTTCATTTGGCTTTTGGATTCATTCCTTTTTCTACAAATCAAAGAAGTAACCGGCATACCGGTTTACAGAACGGAACTGAAAACACTCAAGCCCCTCACAGAACCTTCATCATTTCATGAATGTGGCTGGCTTCTTTTTGCAGTTGGGTCCAACCCTGTGCATTTGTTTCTTCTGAATACGCGCCCTTATAACCCGCACTATAAAAAAGAAGAAATGGCGACGCCTTCAACACATCACAAATGGCCACAAATTTATCGATATAAATATGTGCCTTGCCCAATTCGAAACGTGAATAAAGTGATTGATCAATGCCGGCTATTTGGGCTACATACTCCTGCTTGTACCCCTTTAATTTGCGCACAGCCTTTAGTGCCCGGCCCAACTGTATGCAATCAAGTGAATTTTCTGATGACATAAGATTGTTTAGGATAGTTAGCCAAATATAACCCCTTATGCATTAAAAACATAATTTATGCATCTCATGCATACGATTTTTGTTGCAGGTGGCCTCATCAATCAAGAATTTTGAAATAAGTTTGAACCGAACCTGACTGCGTATAAGGTCTTATCAAGCCCGGGGAAGCCGAAAACCTGATAGAGTAGGCGGTATTTTACAACCACAATTATGAAGAAAAAAATTAGCACCCTTTTAGTCTGGTGCGCCCTCCTTTTGCCTTGTCTTGAATCATTAGCCCAAGCCACTCATGGTCAGGATGAAACTGTGCCTTCAGATATATGGCCAAACACTCGTTATTTCGAGGCTGGAGAATTCGGTTACAGCAATAGGTTGTTCATAGGAGGCCGATCGGCTGCCGCTCCCATTTCATGGGGAGCCTATCCTGATAATACCACAACAGGTGGTGGTCAGTATAAGTATAGTTACAATGGTGCCCCCAGTGCCAGGTTGCTTTTTGCCAATTGGTCCAACGGTTCGTTTAACATCGATTTTTCTGATGACGCAAATATTATCTCAGGCAATGTGGTCACCTGGCAAAACCGACTAAACCTACAACAAAACGGAGCTATGTACCTTACCGGTAGTCTGCATATAAATGACATAAATAATAACAATAATTTTTATGTAGATAATACCGGGAATTTGTGGGCAAGGCAAGTAAAGGTAACGGCTCTTGCCATTCCTGATTACGTTTTCAGCAAGGATTATTCTTTAATGAATATACCGGACCTTGAAAATTACATCAAAGCCAACAAACACTTGCCCAATATCCCTTCGGCCGGGGATTGCGAAAAAAACGGAAACATCATTGATGTGGGGCAAATGCAATTGAAATTGCTTGAAAAAGTAGAAGAATTAACTTTGTATATAATAGAGTTAGATAAAAAAAACAAAGCCCTCGAAACACAATTTCAAAGTTTAAAATGTAAATTAGCGGAGTAATTTATGTTTGGTCGTCTGCCACATATAATACTTTACCCTCTTCTACTTTGCATACTACTATTTAGTTTGCGATGCCGCCATGAAGTGCCAGGACCTGCACCTGAAATAATAAAGCCGGCCAATGCCGATTTTATTGTGGAAGAAAAGGTAGGAGAAAGGTGGTTCGTAGGAGATACGATTGAAGGGCTGAATCTTATCCGCTTCACTGCCATCCATCCATGCGATTCAATGATTTGGATCATCGGAACAGATACTCATTATACAAGAAGTGTAGAGAAAACGTGGTTTCCCCCCGGTAATTACATCCCCATTACTTTAATAGCAATTCGCAAAGCAGATCCAGTTTATTTCCCTTTCGATGACGGAGCCGATACGCTGGTTAAGAATATTTATACATGGCCTACAGAATTGACTTCGTGGGAAAAAAAAGATATGCCTACTTCGAATGGGCCATGGCCATTCTGGATTCCAAAGGTGGTTCATTACTACCCTATTTATGGAACCTATTATGGTGTGCGAAGAAGCAGGCCTTGGGAGTTCATTTATGTGAGTATTTTAGATACCTTTAAAATGATTCCTAAAACTCCTCCGGGTGGTGGAATGAATATGGAAGACTACAGGCGTACCCAGATTCTAACCAACCTTACGTATCCCAATTTTAAAATGGCTGATTATGCTCCCGGTGGATATTTTGATGCTATATCACCAAAGGCCATTTATATAAACGATAACTACGGGACAGCCGCATATGGCATATACTGGCCATTGCCTCAATGGCCCAAGTTCAAGGGTTACGCATGGTTAAATGGAAAGGACCGCCTTTCTTTCGAATACGCTTACGAAGACACTCTCTCCAAACAATGGATTCCTGACTTTTTCTCAGGAACCAAAGTGTGGTAGTTCACGAAATTTATTTTCTAACTTTTATTTATGAAAACAAAATTAAAATTCCAATATATTATTTTATTCATCTTGTTGTATGGATATAATTTTTCTTCATTGAAAGCACAAATTAATTACTGCTGGAATAATGAAAATACACCAACCACCGACTGGAGAAAAACTAACTCTCTCAATCAATGGAACTGGACAATAACAGGTATAAACTATCCGGTTTATACTGCCGCCAATCTGACTCAGCCAAGTTTCTATGTTGAATTGCCCTATTTCTGTAGTCAAGCTCCTGGTAGCGGTAGTTGTGGAAATGACAACACCTATCAATATGAATTGATCGGCAACAATAATCAGGATATTCAACCCGAGAATGGATGGGAACTTGTATTAAAGAATTTTGGTGAGCCCGTTTCGACCTTGTTACCTAATGGATATCCGGTGGCGAACCCGTATTTCATTCTTTACAACCGATACACAGGACGTCTGAAGACCTATGTAGCATTGGTGGGAGCACATTCTGCTAATTCAGCCTATATTAAGATCAAATTTTCTAGCACTATGGGGAACCGTGCCTTATTTTCTCACGCAAAGCCGATTGCTAACACATTAGAAGATTTTAATCCGGTACTTGTTTTTAACACCTTAAACACACACGTGGTAAAAAACAACCCTACTGATTACTTTTGGATGGTAAGTGAAATTCAAACCTCCTATGACCCCTGTACCTGTATGAATCCTGATGGATTTGCCAACGTAAATTCCTCTTTAGGAATAGAACTTGGTACCGTAACAGTTACTAATATTGAAGCCTCCCTAGACGGAAATGTCCACCAGTATTTTTTGGCGCAAAACGGTACAGTTAAGCCAGAAATAGATGAGAAAACTTCATTTTTTGATGTTGCTGCCAACGTAGCTAAAGCTGGAATTGCAGGATACACTACCTGGGATGGATATAAAAACAAAGCCAACGCCTTTTTTACAAACTACAAACAACAGTACCAGACAAAGGTGGCAAGAGAATGGTTCGAACAAGAAATCGCTCCTTACTTTGCTGGTAACGCTACACCACAACAAATGGAACTTATGTTTCAAAATTTTATGCAAACCAGCGATGGATTTAAAAAAATGGTTGGTGTTGAGGGCTTAGACAAATATAACAGCGCCTATAGTACCTTTAAGGGAGTCGCATCCGTTTTGCCTTATGTAGGAACAGCTATTGGAGTCTTTGACTTCCTGAGCAATGGGGGAAAAGAAAATAGCACTGTTCCACAAGCCTCTCCTCCAATGAATTTTAATGTTGCGTTAAAACTTCAAGGAAACCTCACCAATCCACAAACACACGCAAGTATTGGATTTCTTACACCTGGCTCTCCAATAGGATCCGCCAATTCTAACGATATCCCTTCCTATAATAATATCCTTGGAGTTTTTAATCTATTAAAAGCTCCAAATCTGGAGTACTGTGAACTTAAACCCTTCCGAAATATTTCCAAGTGGATTGCTCCCAGCGAAGGAGGATCATATGAATATACTGAAGACAACATAAACCTGATTGATGCATCAGTTACAGATATCAATGAGGATCTCGCGAGAAATTTTAATCAGTTCAGGATAAAGGATGATATCAAATACCTGGTAAACCCGGCATCCCATCTTGAAGTGCAAACCATTGATGCCGCAATAGTTTTGGAATATGAAGCAAATGACAATTTGTTTATCCAGTCATTGCATGGTTACTTAAACAAACCCGCTATGCCTATGTACTACGGTTTATTTGATCCCTATATGAGCCTTAATGACAGATTAGAAAATCTGGAAAAAACAGGTATCCACTTAGAATATATCAGCGCTGATTACCCAGCTTCAACAACATCTATTATTCGCCTGCGTACTGATTATGTACCGCTGACTTGTATTAAGCAGTTGAATATGGTTCTTTTTGGAGGAAACAGGGGAAAAATGTTCTTAAAACTACTAGTAAAGTTTAAAAGGCTGGATGCTGATAATGCTGAGCCTGTAACACAAATAATAACATACGACCTTTCAGAGAAGTATAGCATTGCCGAAAAAACATGTACAATAGAAAATGCCGGTATCTTTAATGTCAAACAGTATTTCTCATTAAACTCCATTGGTGGGTCAAATTATTACAAGTTAGATGAAATGATATACGATGGAGTTATTCTTACCAATTATGGTTATCCCAATTTTTTCTTTCAGAATGGTGGTACGATTACTTTCAATCCTGGAAATCCTAATCATCTGGGTGTTTTGAAAGGCCGAAAAATAATTATCCCTGACAATACTACTTTTACATCCAACAATCAGGTAATCTATGCTTCTGAAGAAATTATTATTGGCAAAAATATTACGTGGGCAAATAATGTCCAGATTTTCTGTGGAGGTACTATTTCAACTGAACCGGAAATGATAATTCCACCAGAAGTACTGCTAAGTTTAATGCCGAGATACGATATTCTTTACCAATGTCCGACAACCCCAGTTTCTGAATTAAAGGCTACTGACCTTGAAATTGAGAATGTATGCAAGAACTCTACTGTTTATAAGAACAGTGCCGGTTTCACAAAAAGGTCTATGGGTAATGGCATGATTAGAGATAAATCAATAAACGCTAATACCATACTTGCCACTTATCCAAATCCTGTAAAAGATGTACTAGCTATTTCCTATGCCATAGATAATTGCAGTGATGTGGAGATCCTTGTTTTTGACATGATGGGGAAACAAGTGCTTTCTCAAAATGGTAATTGCAACCCGAACGAAACAGTAAATATAGAATATATTAATATGTCTTCATTGAGCAGTGGCGTTTATATGGTTCACCTAAAAACTTCCAGGAATGAACTAAAAAAGAAAATTGTGAAAATGTAATTTTTAACGATTATTGAGCGCAACCTCCCTCCACAGACAGGAGCAAAAAAACATCAGGTGTTCTGTTGAGGGCAGGTCTCGTGTGAGCATCTCCCGAATATCAAGAGAATATTACCATAACAAAGGAATTAATCAACTAGTTAACCAATTTGTCTCCCCTGTGCAATAATGCACAGGGGAATTTTCATTTGGGGGAAAGGTGGAGTGACATTCATCAAAAAAAATATGAGGCGATAACCAAATCGAAACCTCTACCTACGGTATGTGTCTTTTTCAAGCTTAACTAAATTTGTTAAGTTATCGGAATAAAAATTCTCATTCCTCCGTATGTCCCCAACATACCTGAACAAAAACATCAGGTGTCCTGTCGGGGGAAAGGCCACGATGAGAGAACAAAAACATTTAGAACCGTCATCGTCTGCCCTCGTGAATACACTACGACACCCGCTCGCGCAAGTCTTCCAGACTTGGGCGAAAAAATCATTCATAACGACTTATAATAACTTTTATATATTTGAAGAGGCACAAGTCTTCAGACTTGCGCCAGTTAAGGTGTTTCATTACAGGACAACTTTAAACTTCTTATCCTCCGAAGCTCTTCAAGGAGCGAAGGAGGATTAAACCTGAAACTTTAGTCCTTCGGTATGCGTGGCGGATCTCCCTTGCCGCGCAGCTTGCGCGGAGTATTATCGGCATAGTAATAATCATATACCTCTACATCCAGTTCCTCGCCTAAAAACATGGCAAAATCAATCGCTTCCTGTTCTTCAAAACAGGTGTATATTTTTTTTTGGGGTTTCAGGTGAATATCGGCCAGATGAACGTAAAACTCCATATCGCGAAGAGATACCGGATTTTCCGGTAATGATTTGACCTTGCGTTCTTCTTTGCGGTAAATATAGGAAATAATGAGTGCGGCATCGTTTGGAATGCGTTTCCACGGTCCAAAATAAATCCCCAGCACGTTGGTATATAGCGCAACGGTACGCTCATTCAGGTTTACCCTTACCCCTTTGGTGGCATCAAACACCCCAAGTCCAATTAGCGCCACTATGGCAGCCAGTACCAGGTTGTCCTGCATCAGAAAAAAAGGCAATACAATAAGCAGGATGGCGGCTGTTCGCAAAACCTGACTATAAACGTAACCCGTTTCCTTCGAAAAAATCTTTCTTTCCATTGTTGCTGCGGATGTAATAAATTCGAAGCTAAAATAATCAAATTTTCAACATGTCGTCACATCATATCGTTAAAGATATGCAGGAACCTGCCCTTATAATTGCCAATGGTGAATCCTGTTCAGCCGAATTACTGGGACAATTGCTTGAATGGAGTCCACTGATAATTGTACTTGACGGAGCCATTTACAGAGTGCTGGAGCTTGGTATTAAAGTAGATGTATTACTTGGAGATTTTGACCGCATAGGTCATTTTGACGAATTATTGCAGCACCAACAACCCATTGAAGTGGTAAGAACCCCTGACCAAAATAAAACCGATTTGGAAAAAGCCATTGACTTTGTACTATCCCGTGGAGGCAAAGCAGCCAATATTATTTGGGCTACCGGCCGCAGGGCCGACCATACCATAACAAACCTCACCAATCTGGTGCGGTATAAAGACTTGATTAATCTGGTATTGTTAGATGATTATTCGCGGGTATTCAGGCTGCCTAATAAATTTACTAAATGGTATACTAAAGAAA
>JAGVLJ010000080.1 GCA_020049855.1 Bacteroidia bacterium
CAGGCAACAAAATGAGCAGTAACATTCGTCTACAAAAAACTTGTCAGCACTGCGGTAACCGGTTTGCCGCCAAGACTACTGTTACACAGTTTTGCTCAGATACCTGTGCCAAGAAAGCATACAAACAGCGGAAGCGGGATGAAAAAATTGAAGTGGCCATCAAGGAAGAAACAGAGAAATTCCTTCGCCTCCCGGCATATTATAGTCAGTCCAAAGCCTTACATTTTTCTTTTATTTGTCATATTATAGCCATACATTTGCCTTTGTTTAGTCATAGCATAATATTACTATCATGGACAAGAAGTCATTACAAATACAGCAGTTGAATGGCAAAATGCTGGCTTTCGCCAGTTTGCAAAAGGTAGCTCCGCCTCCTACAGGCTGGATAAAAGCCATTCGCAATGCCATTGGTATGAGCATGTTGCAGTTGGGTAACAGGCTTTCTATTACCAAACAAAGTGTGCAGGATATGGAAAGCAGGGAAAAAGATGGCTCCATAAGTATCAAGGCGTTGAGGGAAGCAGCAAGGGCATTGGATATGCAGTTGGTGTACGGCTTTGTGCCCAACGATGGCAGTTTGGAGGCATTAATAGATAGAAAAGCCAAAGAACTGGCTACACAAATAGTAATGCGTACCAATAACAGCATGAAGCTGGAAGACCAGGAAAACAGCAAACAACGCATTGAAAAAGCAATACAGGAAAGGGCATTCGCAATAAAAACCGAAATGCCTAAAACTTTATGGGATTAGATTTAGATTACATAGATGGGCAAACCCTGCTGGATGAGGACGAGAAAGATGGTCTGCTCATTCCCACCATCGCCACCCGTGGCGAGTTGGATGAGTTTGAACAGCAGAATATCGAACAGGCAGTGTTGTGGTCGTTAAACCGTTCTTTTAAAGCGGAGGCCGTGTTTACCGAAGAGTTTATACGTGGGCTGCACAAGCGTATGTATAACAATGTTTGGGCATGGGCAGGTGAGTTTCGCAAGTCCAACAAAAACATTGGCGTGGACAAATGGCAAATACCCACCGAGCTACGAACCTTGCTGGACGATACCAGATTTTGGTACGCCAACAACACGTATAGCCCCGATGAAACAACCATCCGTTTCAAGCACCGGCTGGTAAGCATTCATTGTTTTGCCAATGGTAACGGCAGGCACAGCAGGTTAATGGCCGATATTGTAATTGAGAAAATTTTTAAGCTGCCGCATTACACCTGGGGCGCAGCTAATTTGGTAAATCAGGGCGATACACGAAGTGCTTACCTCAATGCAATAAAAGCAGCAGACAAAGGAGATATTCAACCACTAATAAATTTTGCACGGGCATAGTTTTGCAAGTATCCTACCATTATTATTGGTAGGCTGCAACACAAAAAATTAATTCCTTACTCATTGGGCAGAGAATATTTTGAGCAGGTAATTTTTGAATAACAAGCAATGACAATAAAACATGGTTCAGTCACTTCAACTAAATATCATTCCATTCACAGCCCCGTTCAGGAGGCTGACTTTGCCTTTTACACGGCAAAGCAGGATGGCTATTGCTCCATACACAAAGACGATTTGAACGGTGCAATTGAAGGATTGGTTGATGAAAGCGAACTGCATTATGGAAACTGGCTCTACACTGATTTTGCTTAATCCGTTACCAAATTTTTAGAAAATTCTGATGCATTCGGTTTACTATTTTTTGCAGCGGCATTCACTCAAATCTATCTGTTTAGAACGTTTCTAATCTTATGTGTTCGCTTGGTAATGTCATGTATTCCATTAAAATTTGGACTTACTATTAACTGCAAAGCAAATCATTTATGACGGGGGAAATACGAGAAAACACGGGGGAGAACCTTGGCTTTTTTTTAAAAGCCGTGGTTGAAAGTATGGATTCTTTTTTCATAATGGTTGACAAAAATCTGAGGGTACTTACCTTTAATAAATCAATGGCCGAAAGGTTGAAAAAATTATATGGTCGCCAGATTCAGGCCGGAGATTTTTACCTTGATTTTGTTTCTGAATATACACGGGAACACGAGGAGAAAAAAATAAGACTGGTTCTTGGCGGAAGTGTGCTACATGATGAACAACAATTTAATATTCCCAAGCAAAACTCTGATAGATGGTTTTCCATCACTCATTATCCTGTATTTGATACAAGGGGGAATATTCTTGGAGCGACTGTTCACTACAGAGATATAGATCAAATAAAATCGGTCGAGCAAAAGGCCATGGAAAATGAGCATCTCCTGAATTCAGTTTTGGACAGTATGTTTAATTCCTTTGCTTTTTTTAATAAGGACCTGACTTTGATTCGTTGCAGCCCGCGTTTTAAAAAGCAGGTTGAGTTATTTATGAACAAAAAATTCGAGTATTATCAGCCTATTGAATTTTATTTACCCGAACAAGATAAGGAAAAGGTAATTGAACGGGCAAGAATGGCTTTGCAGGGAAAAAAGATTGATATCGAATGTACGTTTTATCACGAGAAACTGGGACGAGATGTGTGGGTAAATCAAGTTTACCAGCCCGTTTTTAGTTATGATAAAAAATTGATTGGGGTAGCTTTTCATGGAATTAATATAGATGATCAAAAACGTGCCGAACTTGAGTTACAGCGAAGTTATGATCGACTTACCACGGTGTTGCGTGCAAGCCATGATGCAGTTTGGGAACTTGATTTATCGACCGGTGTGGTAACCCGTAATGAAAATTTTGCGCTATTGTTCGGGTACGAGCCAGAAGAGCAAAATCAGCGGCTCGACTGGTGGCAGAAGCATGTACACCCCGAGGATAAAGAGTCTGTACTTGATATATTTGAAGGAGCTCTTAAAAATAAATTACCGCAGATAAGTTTTGAATACAGATTCAAGTGTTTAAACGGGAGCTACAAATATGTGCGTGATAGTTTTTGTATCTTGTATAATGAAAACAGCGAGCCATACCGCCTTATTGGTTCCATACAGGATATTGACAAGCTGGAAGGGCAAAAGCATATGTTGCAAAAACAAAATACCCTTCTTAAAGACTTTGCTTACGTCCAATCGCATATGATAAGGAAGCCAATAGCCAATATTGCCGGATTGTATGAATTAGTAAATACACATTTAATAAATCACACAGATTTGGATACTGACCTGAAAGCATACCTGGAACAAATGCATCAAAGTATTATGGAGCTGGATAATATGGTGAAGCAGAGTATTGATAAAATAAACGGGATGGAGGAGAGTCAACCGCCAGCTAATAATTGAATGAACAAAAAAGCCTCACGTTACCGATGGGGCTTTTTTGTTTTTAGCTGGTAGTTATTCAATAACCAGTTTGGTGTTTATTATTATTATTTCGTCTGCATAGACACTACTTCCTCCAATACCAAAAATCTTCTTTGGCTACTTCCCCCAGTTGTTTCCAGTAGGCAGTAGTTACTACTTCACCATCCGGAGTTTTCAGCTCCCGGTTAAACACGGCATTGGTTGGGCTGAATGTTACATCGGTTACGCCTACCGTAAATGTTTCAGGGACGGGTGGTGCTTCTGCCGGGGTTTCACCTTCGGCCACTGCTGCGGGTTTGGCAGCTACTTTGGGTGGCGGGCTTTTTACCACCACTACTTCAAACTTATTAAATTCGAGCAGGTGTTTTAAAAAGTCAACCCGTTGCTGCGTGCAGTTTTTTTCTACAATGGCGCATTTTACATCGCCTAAATCTTCAAACGTATGATTGGGATTGAGTGCCATAATTTATTTAGCTGCCAGTTGATAGATGTGTTCAAAAAATCCGCCTGCAAATCCGGTGCCTACCACGCCTATCATGCAAATAAGCAAAGCCAGTCGCAGAGATAAACTTCCCCTCAGCGGTTCCACCGGTGTTTCGTTCTTATCCATAAAAATGGCTTTCACCACTCGCAGGTAATAGTACAGGGAGATAACCATGTTTAATGCAGCAATGGTAATCAACACATAATTTCCTTTAGCTGCTCCTGCAGTTACCAAAAACATTTTTCCAAAAAAACCGGCTGTTGGCGGAATGCCTCCCAACGAGAATAAGGAAATGGCCAGTACCCAACCCATCAACGGGTTGGTTTGGTAAAAACCTTTTAAATCGCTAATATTTTCTTTGCCTGTTTGTGATGACAGGAGTGCAATTACCCCAAATGCACCCAGATTGGAGAAAATATAAACCACCAGAAAATAGATGGCCGATGTAGCACCTGTTGCAGTGCCTGATGAAATACCGAGTAAAATAAATCCAACCTGCGAGATAGAAGAGAAAGCCAGAAAACGTTTGATATTATCTTGCCTGATGGCAAAAATATTTCCAAGAGTAATGGTAAGAATGATGGTAACAAATAACAGGTGATACCACATTTCATTGAGGTGAGAGAATAACGGAGCCAGTGACGAGAGGGTAACAAATACTATAGCCGCTTTTGAAATTACCGAGAGGTAGGAGGTAACGGCAACAGGTGCGCCCTCGTACACATCAGCGGTCCACAGATGGAAAGGTACGGCCGAAAGTTTAAAGGCAAATCCGCTAAATACCAGCAGCAGGGCAAATACCTGCAACGGACTTCCGGTAATGAGTGAAACTAATTCCTGAAAGTTGAGCGTCCCCGAAGTTCCATATAAAAACGATATACCAAACAACATGAGAGCGGAGGCAAACGCAGAGGATAGAATCATTTTTACTGCAGCTTCGGATGATTTTATTTTATCCATATCAAAATTAGCCATAGCAGCCAGCGGAATGGATGACAACTCGATGCCGAGGTAGAACATGAGCAGGTTATTGCTTGAAATCATAAAGAACATACCCAGTAGCGTACTCAGCAACAGCATAAAAAATTCGAGCAGGTGTTTGTGAGATTTTAAGTAATCATACGCCTGTAGTGAAATAATCAGGGTGCCCAAATTGAGAACAGATTTTTCCATTACACGCAGGGAGTTGGTAGCAAACATGCCGTTAAATAATTCTCCGTTTTGGTTGAGTACAAAACCCAAAAGAAAGTTAAGTAACAACAGCACATTAATCAGATGGAGCAAAATGCCGTTCTCTTTAATGCCATCCCATATTTTCAGGAACAACAAAATAAATAGGATCAGGGTAACACCCATTTCCTGTTTCATCAATATCAAAAATTCGCTGTTCATGTTTAATTTCCTGTTATTCCGCGTGCAATACCATTCATAATTAATTGGGTGTCGGGTTCAATTAAATTTATCAGCCAAAAGGGTGCAATACCAATGGCCAGTATCCCCAGGGTTAATACTACCGAAGCAATTTTTTCATTCCAGGTGGCGTCCTCCAGGTGCAGGTAATGTTCGTTAGTAATGGGTCCCATCATGGCTTTGCCTGCAGCCCGTAAAATGTACACAGCTGTTACCACAATAGAGGCACAGGATAAGATGGTAGCAATACGGTGGTAGGCATCGGGCCGTTGCCAGGCTCCCATAAAAATGGTCATTTCCGATACAAAACCACTCAGTCCGGGAAGACCTAATGAGCAGAGTCCGGAAATAATATAAATGGTTGCAAGAAAGGGGATGGTTTTTAACAGACCGCCCAATTTTTCTACTTCGCGGGTGTGGGTGCGTTCGTAAATCATGCCAATGGCACCGAAGAAAAGGGCTGTCATAACCCCATGCGATACCATTTGCATCACGGCACCAATGAGAGCCGTTTTAGTCATCATCCCAATACCCAGTAGAATAAATCCGCAATGACTCACCGAAGAATAGGCGTTAATGTATTTCAAATCCTTTTGCATGAGTGTGGCAAAAGCTCCGTAAACAATGGCAATGGTGGCCAGTAAAACAATGATACCCGAATAATGTTCAGCCGCCTGTGGCATAAGGTATGTGGCTACGCGCAAACATCCGTATCCACCAAGTTTCATTGAGATTCCTGCCAGAAACATGGAGCCGGCTGTAGGAGCCGAAGAGTGTCCGTCAGGTACCCAGGTATGAAAAGGAAATAAAGCGGTGAATACACCAAACCCAACAAACAGCAGCGGGAAAATAAATAACTGGGCGTTGTAGGGTATTTGTTGAGCGGCAATTTTTAATAAGTCGAATGTATGTGCACCATTGCCTGTATCGCTGTTGAAGTACGTAGCTAATATACCTACCATTACCAAAGCAGAACCACCCATCAACATCAGAGCAAGTTTCATGGCACTGTATTCTTTTTTGCCGCTGCCCCAGATACCAATTAATAAAAATTTTGGAATCACGGCTACTTCTAAAAAGAAGAACAGAGTAAATAAATCGAGGGAGATAAAAAATCCGTAAGCACCCATGCTCAGCATCAACAGCAGAAAGAAAAACTCTTTGGTTAGCGTTTCTACTTTCCAGGAGATGAGAATTCCTGCCACCACCACAAAGGCGGTCATCATAATCATCACCAGCGAGATTCCGTCAATGCCTACATAGTATTCAATATTAAGTGGCGTAAACCAGTTGCAACGGTATTCAAACAACATTTGTGCGGTATTACCTGCTGCCCGCTCTGCATAGTACGCTTTCATCAGCAGGGCGGCAACTGCAAGTTGAATGACTGAGCCAATCAACGAAATCCACCTGATTTGTGCAGTTGTTTTCGCGAACAACACAGTAAGGGCGGTAATAAGCGGGATGAGAATAAGTATGGTTAAATTGCTCATGCGTTGTTGTCAAAAAATTAATGCCATAAATAAATGAACAGTAAAACAAAACACAGCACACCGGCAAAATAGTAAGCTGCATATTGTTGAAGTTTGCCTGATTGCAAACCTTTAATCAATTCCGAAAACAAGGCTGTAACGGCTGCAATGAAATTCATAAAGCCGTCTACAATATTTTTGTCAATCCATGCAGCCGGCCGGCCCACTAGTTTAATAATAATTTTTTTAGTGATAAACAGGTATAGCTCATCCATATAAAATTTGCGATGTGCGGCTCGATAAAATCCGCCCATTGAAGTCGCAATCGTATCGGGCCTGGGGTTTGCTTTTTTGTAGAGAAACAAAGCCAGCAAAATTCCACCAAGCCCAAGTGCAACCGGAGCAACAGAGAAAGCCATATCAATATGTGTTTCCAGAGGTAATCCATCCGAAGTAATCCACGAAGCGATGGGAACGAATCCGGAACTTATCGCACAAATACCAAGTATAATTAATGGTATTTTCATGGATAGTGTACCTTCCCCATGGTCATGTTCATCGTGATGTGCATCAGTGGTGTGTTGTGTTTCTTTACTCCAGAAAATGGAGAAGTATAAACGGAACATGTAAAAGGCAGTTAGTCCTGAGGTAAATAACGCCAGCACGTAAATCAGTTTATTGGAGTGAAAAGCGGCCAGTAAAATTTCTTCTTTACTGAAGAAACCGGCAAACGGAGGCACTCCGGCAATAGCCAGACATGCAATTAAAAAAGTGATATGTGTTATAGGCATGGATTTTCTTAGCCCGCCCATATCGCTCATTTCGTTGCTGTGCACCATGTGAATAACAGCACCTGCCCCAAGGAATAATAATGATTTGAAGAAGGCGTGTGTAAACAAATGAAACATGGAAGCCATATAGCCTAAACCGTGTTCGCCCCCATAGCGCGAAACGCCAAGTGAAAACATCATGTAACCTATTTGCGACATGGTGGAATAAGCCAGTACCCGTTTAATATCGGTTTGTGTGCAGGCAATAACCGCAGCTAATATGGCCGAGAATGCGCCAACATAGGTTACCACATCAAGTGCAGCTACGTCAAAGGAAAATACAGGAAACAGACGGGCCACTAAATATACTCCGGCTACCACCATGGTAGCAGCATGAATCAGTGCCGATACGGGAGTAGGGCCTTCCATCGCATCGGGCAACCAGATGTGAAACGGAAACATAGCCGATTTACCGGCACCACCTAAAAACACCATCACCAGTCCCCAGGTGAGAGAACTGATACCTAAAAATGAAGAAGCCACACTTCCCTGTAAATACGTGGAGGTTGGGTCGGTGAGTCGTTGTATGAGCGTACCGAAATCTAATGTTTCGGCATTGAACCCTAGAATTAAAATACCAATGAGAAAACCTAAGTCGGCAAAGCGTGTTACGATGAATGCTTTTTTTGATGCGGCTACAGCCGAAGGTTTTTCAAAATAATATCCGATGAGGAGGAAGGATGAAACTCCCACCAGTTCCCAGAACATATAAATTTGAAAAATATTGGTGGAAAGTACAAGACCTAACATGGAGAAGGTGAATAAACCCAGATAGGCGTAATACGTAGCATACCGTGCTTCACCTTTCATGTAGCCCAGACTAAACACATGAACCATGAGCGATACAAAAGTTACCACCACCAGCATCATCACCGAGATGGGATCAATGAGCATTCCCATATCAATGGAAATATTTGGCGCAAACTGCAGCCAGGTAAATTTCATTACTTCCAGCTTTTGATATACTCCTTCTGTTTTTCCGGTAATGAAGAAATAGGAGTAGGCGGTGCTTAAGGATAAAAAGGCAGCAACGGCCACCGAAAAGGTAGCAATTACTCCGGCAAATTTGCTTAAATATTTTCTCCCGAATAAACCCAATAGCAGAAATACTGCCAGAGGTAATAGAGGAATGAGGACTATGTTTAAACTTGACATTGCTGTTTAAAATTTCATTATATCGGCATCATCCACATCAATTGATTTGAGGTTTCGATATAGGTTAATAATAATGGCTATAGCCACTGCTGCTTCGGCAGCGGCAATGGTGATAATGAAGATGGTAAAGAAAAGTCCGTCTAATTTGTCACCGTACAAATATTTATTGAACGCAATAAAATTGATGTTTACACTGTTTAGGATTAATTCAACAGCCATGAGCATAGTAATCATATTTTTTCGCGTAAGAAAGCCATAAACCCCGATAAAGAAGAGCATGGTGCTTACAAAGAGGATATGTGTTAAGCCTATTTCGTTCATTTTTCTACATATTAAAGTTTGTAGGATTCATTTCAAAAACGCCCCAGCAAATTGTCATTGCGAACACAGTGTGGCAATCTATCCGATTCATCAGATTGTTGTGGTTGAGCTGTCCACGTAATGACGTTGTCTTATTTTGAAATGAATCTGCGATGCACGTGTTCATTATTCTTTTGGTTTCAGTTTAATAGCAATCACAATACAACCAATCATGGCGGCAAGCAATAAAATACTAACGGCTTCAAATGGAAGAATATATCCGTATCGGGTTATATCCAGCATTTGCGTTCCGATATTACGTGCCGATGGTTCAAGCGTTGGGTTGGGTGTTGCATTAAAATGTTCTTCTTTAATAAACAGGTAGGTGAGTGCCGCAGCAAAACAGCAGGCAAATACGGCAAACAAATTACTTATCATGGATGGTTCTTTCATATCTCTTCCCGATTCATGAGTAAGAAAAATGGAAAAGATAATGAGTACCACAATACCGCCTACATACACCACAATTTGTACAGCCGCAATAAATTCATAGTTCAGGTAAAAATATAATCCGGCAATTCCAATAAGCGAAAAAAGCAGGAAGACAGCAGCCCGGAATATTTTTTTAGCGGTAACAGAAAGCAAAGCACCTCCTAAAATGACGGCACTCAAAATATAAAATACCATAGTTGATGCATTCATTATTCTACGCCCTCCATCAGTTTTGATCCCGGTTTATTCAGCACTTTTTTCAATTGCTTTTTATCATACACACTATGTTCAAATGTCTGTCCCATTACAATGGCATCAGATGGGCAGGCTACCACACACAGGTTGCACATGGTGCACAGCTCAAGGTGGTAAACAAAGGTGTCAATGCGTTTTTTCTTTTTACCGTCAGGTTGTATTTCCTGTTTGGTGATTATTTTAATGGTTCCGTTGGGGCAGGCAATTTCGCAGGCCTGACATCCCGTGCATCGGTGTTCGTTGTTGGCATCGTGAGGCATAATGACTTCCCCGCGAAAACGGTCGGCCATTTTAAGCGTACCCCTGTTGTCGGGGTATTCATGGGTTTGAATCTCTTTCGGATGGAAAAAATAGTATCCGGTAAGTTTCATACCCGTGAGCAGCGATTTGGATGCTTTGTATATTGTTCCGAAATACTCTTTTAAAAACATATGTTCTATTTTAGTACAGTATTATTTCTGTTTCCCGCAGAACTCGAAGATACTCGCTGAAAATTCTGCGTATTGCTGCGAGTTCTGCGGGAAATAACAATCATCATTGTGTATCATTTCCCCTCTTTTAAAAATGCCACCCCATAATAGCCATTACCGTCACCAGAATTACATTAACCATACTTATCGGTAATAAATATTTCCACTCCAGATTCAATAACTGATCAACACGTAGCCGGGGGAAAGTCCACCGAAACCACATGATGATAAAAATTATGGTAAATGTTTTTCCAAAAAACCACAGCGATGAAGGGATATAGTCCATCGCCTGATTAAATGCCTGCCAGTTGCCAATGTGCAAGGGCATCCACCCGCCTAAAAAGATAGTAGCCGCGATAGCAGATACCACAAACAGGTTGATGTACTCTGATAACAGAAACATGGCGAATTTCATTCCGGCATATTCGGTATGAAAGCCTGCGGTAAGTTCCTGTTCGGCTTCTGCCATATCAAAAGGAGCACGGTTTATTTCAGCCGTTGATGCAATGATGAACACGATAAATGCAATCACCACAGGAATATGTCCTTTAAAAATCCACCACCCGTTTACCTGACTATTTACAATATCTCCCAGGCTAAGGCTTCCTGATAAAACAACAATGGAAATAAGGGAAAGCCCAATAGATAATTCGTAACTTACAATTTGTGCTCCGCTGCGCATGGCACCCAGCAGTGAGTATTTATTGTTACTTGACCATCCTGCCATCAATATACCAATTACCGTGATGGACGAAACAGAAGAAACATACAAAACACCGATGCTGATATCCCAGATTTGAAAATCTCTGGCAAATGCAATAGGTGCTACCACCAGCATGGACGTAATTACCATGATGAAAGGGGCAAGGTTGAATAAGAACTTATCGGCATTATCAGGGGTGAGTCCTTCTTTGAATAAAAGTTTCACAGTGTCGGCTACAATTTGTAGCGAGCCTTTTGGCCCAACGCGGTTTGGCCCTAATCGTATTTGCATAAAGGCAGCTACTTTGCGTTCCATGTATCCTAAAAAGAAACTGAGCAACACCAAAAACACAATGAGCGAAATACCCACTACCACCATTTCGGTTACCATCACAGCCATGTCATTAGCGAACATTGCAGTGAGCCATTGGTGAAACGAATTGGCTAACGAGGAAAAACTGATTGCAAGTAGTGGTTTCACGTGCTGTTAAATTTATTATCTGTCAATATCCGGAATTACTAAATCAATGGTTGCCATAATGGCCACCAGGTCTCCAATCTTGGCACCTTTGGCCATATGTGGCAAAGCGGAAAGGTTAGAGAAATTGGGCGAGCGGTATTTAATGCGGTAGGGACTGGCCGCTCCGTCACTCACCAAGTATACGCCTAATTCACCTCTGGCAGTTTCTACCCGCTGGTAAAACTCTCCTTTGGGCAGTTTAATTACATTTTTTGTTTTGGCCTGAAAATCTCCTTCGGGAATATTATCAATCAACTGCTCAATGATGGAAACGGATTGTTTCATTTCGGCCATGCGCACCATGTAACGCGCATAACAATCGCCACCTGTATCCAGTATCTCCTCAAACTGAACCTGATCGTAGGCACTGTAAGGTTTTAATTTCCGAATATCACAACTTACCCCGGACGCGCGGGCCATAGGTCCGGTGCATCCATACGAAATGGCATCTTCTTTTGAAAGAAACCCTACCCCCTTGGTACGTTGTTCGAAAATGACATTGCCTGAAAGCACTTCGTCATATTCATGCAGTTTATCTTTTATCTGTGTCAGTACTTCTTTGGTGTGTTTTTGAAAATCTGGATGCAAATCTGCCATCACGCCACCGGGCACCATATAGTTTTGTGTAAGGCGCGCCCCGCAGGTTTCTTCCATAATTGACATGATGGCCTCGCGTTCGCGGAACGCATAAAAAAACGGAGTTACTGCACCAAGGTCAAGCCCCGTACATCCCCACCATAATTGATGCGATGAAAGCCGGGTTAACTCTGCCATTAAGGTACGAATTACTTTGGCGCGCTGCGGCACTTCCACTTCAAGCCCCTGTTCAACGGCAAGCGCACAGGCTTCGTTATTCATGTGGGCCGAAAGGTAATCCATGCGGCTGGTAGCGAAAATAAAATTACGGTACGAAAGGCTCTCGCTCATTTTCTCAATAGAACGATGAATATATCCCAGGTGGGGTTGTACCCGTTTAATGGTTTCTCCTTCAAGCCATATTTTTAAATGCAGCACTCCGTGTGTTGACGGATGTTGCGGCCCCATATTTATAATGAACTCGCCTTCTTCGGTCAGTATATCATCGCCAAGCAACCTCATAGCTCAATCATATTTTCGTCAGTATAATCTTTTCTGAGCGGATGCCCCGGCCAGTCTTCATCCAAAAATAACCTGCGCAGGTCGGGGTGATTTAAAAATTTAACCCCGAACAAATCATATACTTCTCTTTCGTGAAACTCAGCAGTTCTCCAAATGGAGCAAACGGTTTCAATCGAAGCATTTTCTCTGTCGGTAAGTTTTGATTTTACTACCAGCGTATGCCCGTGTGTTTTTGATTCAAGATGGTACACCATTATAAAGTGATCTTTCCAGTCAACACAGGTAAGGCAAAACAAATAATCAAAATGCAGAACGGGTACATTGCGCAGTTGCTGCATGAAATTCAAAAATTCGCCAGGAGCAACAAACACCGTTAACATTTTACCGGTTTCATCAAAGGTAGCGGAAGGTAAAAGGGTGTTTAGTTCCTGTTTCAGCTCTTCGTTGGTCATTTCGCTTCTTCTTTTGACTTTTTGAAATAAGTTTCGTGTTTTATTTTTTCCTGAAGGGTTATCATTGAATGTAACAAGGCTTCGGGGCGGGGAGGGCAGCCGGGAATGTATACATCTACCGGAATCACATGATCCACGCCTTTTACCACCGAGTAGGTATTGTAAAAAAATGGTCCGCCCGAAATGGTACAGGCTCCCATGGCAATGACATATTTAGGGTCGGGCATTTGGTCGTACAGGCGTTTCAGTACAGGGGCCATTTTCATCACAATGGTTCCCGCTACAATAATCAAATCGGCTTGGCGCGGGGTGGCACGTGCCACTTCAAATCCAAACCGCGACCAATCATGTTTGGCATCGGCTGCCGACATCATTTCAATAGCGCAACAACTGGTGCCGAATACCAATGGCCAAAGAGAATTGGAACGGGCCCAGTTAATAACCTCGTCAAGTTTGGTGACAAGGATTCCACCATCCGCTGTTTCGTGTACTTGTCCGGGAAATGTTAATTCTTTTGTATCCACTTTATACAGTTTAAAGTTTCGGGTTTAAAGTTTCAGGTTAAACCCGGTGCTTAAATTTTAGTCCTTTTATTTCTGTTTGGTTCAGGTAATCTATAAAACCTCCAATCATTCTGCTTGCTTCTTCTGTTTTCGCTTTAAGTTCTTCAAATGCGCTTAAATCAAGATACTTTCTGTCGAGGCAGCGGTACAACTGCGAACGAAGTTCACCTGCTGATCCTTTGACAAAGGATAAGAAGTTTATAAACTCCGGTTTACCCCCGCGCTCAAATCCTTCGGCTATATTATCCATTATAGAACCACTGGAGCTATTCATCTGTTCCTTTAGTTTATAGTCCTTTGCCAAGTCGCTGCCTGAAATGAGTTTAAAATCATCATCTGCAAGTATCCTTGCCTTTTTCCAAACTTCTAATTCTTCAAATCTTGTTACCGTTGCCACAACTTTAAACTTTAAACCACAAACTTTAAACTTCTATTTACATCCATTTGAGTGCTCCTTTCTTCCAGGCGTACAACAGGCCCATAAACAAAATGAACATAAATACCAGGATTTCAAAAAGAGCAAGCATGCCGGTATCTTTTACCACCACTGCCCAGGGGTACATAAATACCAGCTCTACATCAAACACCAGAAAAATGAGTGCAAAAAGGTAATATCCTACATTAAATTGAATCCAGGAAGTCCCTGTGGTAGGAATACCACATTCATAGGTTTCGCCTTTTTGTGCATTGGTGGATGATTTAGCCAGAATTTTTGAAAGCAGAATGCCTCCTCCGGCAAAGGCTACCCCGCAAATTACTAAGAGAATAAGTGCTGCTGAACCCATATTTGAGGATTAAAATCGGGCACAATGTAGGGAAAAAAACAAAGGAGAAGTATCAGAAATTTATGCACCTGTTGTGTAGTGTGCAATTTGCTGATTGCAAAAGAGTAATATTTGAAGATTTATATCATAAAAAGATTTAATAAAATTACTTAGCAAATGGATAATCGGCTTGAGTAAAAGTATAGGTAAGCGTAACAAAGCGTGAGTATTTATTATTGTCCTTAATTTCTTTGGAATAACTTAGTGGATTATAGAAACATCTGCCAGAGGTGATATTATATGATTTATCCAGGTGAGTAAAAGTGTCTCGGTAATGAGTGACTGAGAACTCATTGCTAAAACGGACTAGAACAGGATTCCCATCAACAAAGTAGGCTAATTAAATACCTGGAGTTATGCCCCTTTCCAACCCATGATTGTATTCATAAATTTGATTATTCGCCAGGGATAGGGTATCCGGTAACGTGAGGTTTGGGGCAATTTTTATAGTAACTCCTGAATGGTTAATAATGATAAGTTTGCTGGTTGTTGTTTCCTCACCACGGCAACTGAATAGAAGAATAGTTAGAAAATAAATCAAATATTTTAGCATACTAGAAGTTACTAAGTAAATTGTCTATTTGCTGGTCAGTTACTCCGGTAGGTTTGTTCATTTTCCAATTCATTTTTTAAACAGTAATTTACTAAGTTATTTATCCCTTGCGTATATATAGTCTTGTTCAGTAATATAGTAGAAGTATTCAATATTCATTGATTTTTTTGTTTCTTTTAAAACTGTTCTAATGTAATTATTTTGATTGAATACATTGCGGTTGCTGGGAAATAGTATTGCTTTGGAGTTTGTTCCAACTGTATAATAAGCATAGTGAGAGGCTGTGATAGTATCGTTAAACGACATAACACAAGAGTCAGAAATATCACTAAGAATGTAAGGATATAGTAAACCAGAATTTTTACCTCGTTGATGAGAATAATCAACTTCCTTTTTTTCGAACGGAGAAATTATTCTTGTTTCATCATCTATCGGGCTACCATTTTTAAAGTACAAAACTTTAATTTGATGGGGGGTTAAATTCCAGAATGAAGTTTTTGAGATGGTGTTTTCTTCTGTTGTGCATGCCCCAAAGAAGATTAGACTACACAGAACGCAAAATAACAGTTTCATTTAAAATTGGCTTAAGAGGTCGTCTATTTGTTGATCTGTAACTCCAGTAGGTTTGTGTGATTTCAACTCATTTTTTAAGGTGTTTAGACCGATTACGTTTTGTAAATAACATTTAGTACAACTA
>JAGVLJ010000076.1 GCA_020049855.1 Bacteroidia bacterium
ACGTAATGGCCGTTTCGATGTAAAATATTAATTAAAACCTTTCTTATATGAAAAAAGTAATAGCATTAGGGTTGCTTATTTTTACCATAGCACCCGTATTGGCTCAGGAGGTGGATAGTTTGCCTCAGCGCGATTTTCAAAATGTAATTGATAGTCTTTTTATGCAGCTAGATAAAACGGATATTACTACGGCTGTATTGGAGCAAAAGGGAGGAGCGCATATTCCATTCAAATGTTACCGGGGTGTTCCAGATAGGAAGTTTGACATCTGAAATAACCGAATGCTCTTTCCGAAATGGGTCTGTTTTTTTCTATACGGATACTATAAATAATGGTCAAATAAATATTTCTCGGCTAGATACGATTAACTCAATAATTTCAGGCACTTTTTGGTTTGACGCAAGGGATAAAACAACCGGGGAAGTGGTTCATGTAACAGAAGGCCGATTTGACAATAAATACAACTAACTATTTTCGACTGCATGTAATTACCTCATTGAATTTATTAACTGAAAATTAGTTTGCTTGTTTAAAATGGCCTATTTAGACTCGCAACTAAACTAAATCATAGTAATCTCAGCATCGCAAACTGTGAGCAAGAGCCGGGCGATAAAAGAAAAGGGGCCATAAGCCCCTTTTTTCTAAAGAAAATATTTATGAATTATACTTATGAGCTAGTTGTAGTCTCCATCTTTGGGTTTTAAATCTTTCATAATAATCCTGACGAAATCAATTAAAAACCATATTCCTAATCCACCAAATGTTAATAGTTGCACCACTCCTTGCCATGTATATCCAAGATAAAAACGATGAATACCTAAACCACCAAGAAAGAAAGCAAGCAACAACGTCACGACCCAACTTTTATCACCAGAGCTAGTTGTCTTTGGCGTTTTTTGATTTTGATCCGTCTTATTGCTTGCTTTTATATCAGCGGATTTTTTCTGTCCTATATGTTTTCCAATTACCTGTTTTCCCGGGTTATTGGCCGGAATTGAAAGCACTGTTACCTCCGTTACATTAGCCGTGGTTATTACTGGAGTGGCACTGGCATTTGCCTCTGTTATGCGCACATCAGCCTCTTGCATTTGGATGACTTTAGATTCCTTATTTTTTATATCTTGAGGAGTCTTGGCCACCATTTCATGGGTTTGCTTTGGCTGTGATTTAATTGCATAAAAAGAGGATCGGCTACAGGAGCTTGCCATTACAGTGAAGGCTGCCAACCACAGGAATTGTACCTATTTTTTCATATTATTGAAGTATTTTTTTTTTGCTTACTCTTTGGCTTTTCAGCATCCGCCCCTACTTTTTTTTATGGTTTTTCGGCACACCGACACAAAAATAGATTTTTTTGGACATGCAATAAGTATAGTATAAAAAATTGTAAATATTTTTTTGGCACTTTAGGTTTCTTTATGCATTTTAGTTCAATTAGGGAGTGAAACAGTTCGTTCGTTGTTGTTTTTATGTGTTCACTTATCAACCGATAGATTAATTAAAGTTTTGGTGGCTGGCAACATGTCGGAGCACTTATTTACACACTGGGTACGAAAGCGTGAATAAGAGTACGATTTATCCTCTTTATCAGCAGGAATTTATCAGGTAGTCGTTCTTCAGGATGGGGTAGTTGTTTACAAATCAAAATTATCTGTTTTGAAATAAGGCAGTTATACAAGTGGTAAATGTTTAAAGAAAAGTCCGGCTTTAGCGTAGGACTTTTTTATTTTTGTTTCATGAACCTCATATTTTTTGATAGTGCCGAGCGGGTACATTTATTACCATTCACGTTCACCCGCCCCTGTGCCGAACTACGGATAGGGATACTAACAATTAGCGAAAAATGGAGGCATCATTTTCGTGGGGCAGCCTGCTTTTACCATACCCAACCCTACCTGCACAAAAAATTTCCGTTGGAGATAAACGAAAAGGATATGCTTATAAACGGCACTATTTGTCCAACGGCTCAGCTGGTAAGCGAAATAATGGAGTTGAAACCGGGAGAAGCGTTAGTGCAAAATGAGTTGCTTATTGCCGCCTGCCTCAGCAGCAAGAAAGAACTGGATGAAGAAAATATTCTGGCGCATTACCAACGTAAAAACGCTGCCTCAGCCGATTTTATTCAGGTGAAAAGGGTATGGGATATTTTTTCGCAAAACGGAAAAGCCATAGAGCAGGATTATGAACTGCTCAGCAAAGGCCGCACTTCGGCCACACTCAATGCCACCAACCGCACCGTAAACCCCGAACGTATTTTTGTAGAAGAGGGAGCGAGAGTTGATTTTGCAATAATCAATGCATCAACAGGGCCGGTGTATATTGGAAAAGATGCTGAAATAATGGAAGGCACCATCATTCGCGGGCCTTTTGCTTTGTGCGAACATGCAGGCACCAAAATGGGCGCAAAAATTTATGGACCCACCACCGTTGGCCCTTACTGCAAAGTGGGCGGAGAAGTAAACAATTCGGTGCTGATGGCTTATTCCAACAAAGGCCATGACGGTTTTTTGGGAAATTCGGTGATAGGCGAATGGTGCAACCTGGGTGCCGATACCAATAACTCTAACCTGAAAAATAATTATCAGGAAGTGAAAGTGTGGAGCTATGCCTCCGAGAGGTTTGTAAAAACAGGCTTGCAGTTTTGTGGCCTGATGATGGGCGACCACTCAAAGGCGGGCATCAATACCATGTTTAATACCGGTACCGTGGTGGGCGTAGCTGCCAATGTTTTCGGGTCGGGTTTTCCGCGCAATTATATTCCGTCTTTTGCCTGGGGAGGCGCACACGGTTTTGAAACGTTTCAATTGCCTAAAGTAATTGAGATGGCCAAAGCCATGTGTGAGCGCAGAAAAGTTGCTTTTACCACTGATGATCGTGAAATTTTGGAACACGTGTTTCTGGAAACAAAGAAAAACCGCTTTTGGGAAAAACAGTAAACCATAAAAAGACAGATATTCATGAGAAAGAAAATTGTAGCAGGAAACTGGAAAATGAACAAAAACTTTGAAGAAGGAATGGCACTAACTTCTGAAGTAGTGAATATGGTAAAGGATGAAGTGAGTGCCGATAAGGTAACCGTTATTCTCATTCCACCATTTATTCATGTGCACGCAGTAGCCGCATTGGCAAAAGGGAGTCCGGTGTTGGCAGGGGCGCAAAACTGCCATCAGGAAGTAAAAGGAGCTTACACAGGTGAAGTATCGGCCGAGATGATTAAAAGCTGCGGAGCCACACATATCATATTAGGTCACAGCGAACGTAGAATGTACAATGGTGAAACCAATGCCCTTTTGGCTACAAAAGTAAATGTGGTATTGGCCACCGGCCTCACGGCCATTTACTGCTGTGGCGAAACAATAGAGCAGCGCAATGCTGGAAAACATTTTGAGGTGATTGAATCGCAGGTAAAAGAAGGTTTGTTTCACCTTAGTGCCGCACAAATGAAACAGGTGGTAATTGCATACGAACCCGTTTGGGCTATTGGTACGGGTGTAACCGCATCAACCGCACAGGCGCAGGAAGTACATGCATTCATTCGAAAGTTGCTCACCGATAGATACGGGAAAGAAACAGCGGAAAGTATTTGTATTTTGTATGGGGGCAGTGTGAAACCGGATAATGCAGCTGAATTGTTTTCGCAGCAGGATATTGATGGCGGATTGATTGGAGGGGCAGCCCTTCAGTCGAGAAGTTTTGTGGATATAGCCAAAGCCTGCTGAAATGGATTACATCGAAGCAGATGTAACCTGTGAACACGAATGGAAAGATATTTATGTAGCCTGGCTATCGGAGGCAGGATACGATTCGTTTGAAGAAACGCCTTCAGGCATCAAAGGCTATATACTTAAAGAACTTTTTGATAAAAACCGGTTACTGGAAATTATTCGCAGCGATGATAGGGTGGTAATTCATGAGCCCGAAACCAAAAACTGGAACGAAGAGTGGGAAAAGAATTTCCCGATGGTGGAGGTAAATGCGCATTGCATTATCAGGGCTCCGTTTCATAAACTTAGCAAACCGTATGGTTATGATATCATCATTCAGCCCAAAATGTCGTTTGGCACAGGGCATCATTCCACCACTAGGCTGGTGATGAATGAAATGATGCAGCATGATTTTACAGGTAAAAAGGTTTTTGATTATGGTTCGGGTACAGGGGTGCTTTCTATATTGGCAGCAAAATTGGGGAGTAACGCAATTTATGCGATTGATAACGATGAATGGTCATTTGCCAATGCTATGGAAAATGCAGAATTAAACAGAGTAGATTTTATCGGCATACAATTAGGTACTTTGGATGATATGAAAGAAACAGGATTTGATTTTATACTCGCTAATATCAATAAAAACATCATTCTGGAAAGCCTAAGGCAACTTGTGGATAAATTGAAACCATACGGAAAGCTTTTTACCAGTGGCTTTTTTGCAAGCGATGTGGAGGATATTACCCAGGCTGCACAGCAATATCATCTAAATTTTGTACTTTTAAAAACTGAAAATAACTGGGCCATGAGCCTGTATCAAAAAAGCGAATGAGGAGAATACTTTTAGCAGTGTGTGTGTGGCTGCCGGTGCTTGCGCTGGCACAGCAAAAGATACCCAAAAGCTTTTCGGTGGAACCATCAGTATTTATCAAAGAACTCGAATCATTTATAAAAGATGCAAACTCCGATGCAGGAAATACGGTAATCAAAGAATTTGTTACGTACTGGAATGAAAATAAAATAACCCCGCAAACACAACGGGCTGTTATTAATACCTGTAATAGATTTCTTGAAAAAAAGTTCAGAGTTGTACCTGAATTTGAAAGTTATCTGGCTACCATAAATGCTATGGTGCGCGGCAACCAGCAGGCAAGGGTAGAGAGCTGGCAAAAAATGGTGGATTATTACATGCTGAAAACACGTAAAAATTTTCTTGATTTTCTGGTACTCACCAAGGGGTTGTTCAGTGAAAATACGTTGGTTGATGCGCCTAATCGAAAATGGCAAGCTTCGGGAGGCGACTTTGAGTTGACCATTGTATCTAATGAGCCGGTGGTAAAATTTAATACACCCGTTTCAATTTATTGTTACACCACCGGAGATACCATTTTAATTCACAGAACTACCGGAACCTTTTATTCAAATCAGGATTTGTGGCTGGGCGAAAGGGGGGGAGTTGACTGGCGCAGGGCTTGGCTCGATACAGCAAAAGTATATGCTGAACTTGGGCGATATAAAATTGATATGAAACGAACCGAATTTACGGCTGATACGGTTACGTTTTACAATAAAACAATGTTTCCGAATGCATTGAAAGGGCGGCTGATGGAAAAGGCATATATGGCTTGGGGCGGAGGGGATAAAGCACTTTCCCCACGATTTGAATCATTTGAACGCAATTACGATTTCCCTCAGTTTAAAAATGAGGTTTCGTTTAAAGGCGGATTCGGAATGAAGGGGAGTAAAATTATTGGATTGGGTGATGCCGAAAATCCGGCTACTTTTATTTTTACCTACAAAGGAAAGCCTAAACTTAAAGTGATGGCCGATGAATTTGTGGTAGGTAAAGAACATACCATAGCACAAAAAACATCGGTGGTAATTATGATCGAGGGCGATTCTATTTTCCATCCACAGGTGGTTTTCAATTATAATTATGCAAATAAATTAGTGGTGCTTGACCGTGAATCGAAAGACCCCATTACAGCAGCTCCTTTTCTGGATAGTTACCACCGCATTGAATTTTACGTGGATGAAGTGACCTGGAAACTGGAGCACCCTAAAATGAATTTTAAGAACCTCAATCCCGAGAAGAGTGCCATGTTTGAGTCTTTCAATTTTTATCGGGTAAACCGCTATGAAAAATTGCAGGGGATTTTGGACGAGCATCCGTTGTGGACCTTGCGTAAATTCTGTTTTCAGAATGATACCACACGAAAGTTTAATATAGACGACTTTGCTGCATTTGTTGGTGTAAAAAGAGGTGATGTAACTGCTTTTATAGTAGATTTACATGATAACGGATTTGTTATTTTTAATCCAAAGACTGGAGAAATCAGGGTAAGAGAAAAAACCTTTGAGTGGTTTAAGGCTTACAACAAAAAAACAGATTACGATGTAATCCAGTTTATATCTACCATTGATGCCACTAAAAGGCCACATGCGTCCTTAAACTTCGAAAATCATGATTTGAATGTTCAGGGAGTTCCTAAGTTTATCTTTTCTGATTCGCAGAGTGTATATGTTGAACCATTTGATCAAACAATTAACATACGAAAAAACAGGGATATTGATTTTGCGGGTCATTTACATGCAGGTCGTGTTGATTTTTATTCTAAGGTGGGGCCAAATCAGGGTTTCCTGTTTCAATATGAACAATTCAAAGTACAGTTCACTAACGTTGAATTGCAACTTTCGCTTGAAGATAGTACAGGCCGCACCCTGCCTCTTAAGAATCGAATGAAAAACGTAACCGGGCGCATTATTATTGATAAACCAAAAAACAAACGTGGATTTAACGGGCCAAATGATGAGTATCCGGTTTTGGAGAGTGTGAAAAATGCTAACGTGTTTTATGATTACGAAAGTACCCAGGGAAAGGTGAATTATGACCCGATCGATTTTTTCTTTGATGTTGACCCATTTTCTATTGATAGTTTGGATAATTTCGATATTGCAAGTATGACCTTTGATGGCACCCTGCATGCAGGCGGAATTATGCCCGATTTCAGACATATTTTGAAGTATATGCCCGATACTTCTCTGGGATTTTTTAGAGATACCATGGACTATCCGCTGTATATTAATGAAGGAAAACCCAAAGGCACTGGACACCTTTCTCTAGCACTTAGCGTGAATGGGTTTCATGGTGCCGGTCATGTTGACTATTTAGCTTCGCATTCGCGAACCGATGATTATTTCCTGTTTCTTGATTCGGCTAACAGTAATGTAAAAACATTCGATTTAAAACGAACCGAAATTTATCCTACGGCAAAAGGTAATAATGTTTATGAACGATGGATTCCATATCAGGATACCATGTTTGTAAGCACCATTGATGAAGATATTGCCATGTTTGAAAACAGAGCATACCTAAAGGGGAATGCTGTGTTAACGCCTAAAACGCTATATGGCGATGGGAAATTAAGCTGGGAAGATGCCGAGCTGTTCTCTGACAGGTTTAATTTTTCTCCGGTGACAACTAAATCCGAGCGAGCCACTTTTCGCTTAGCTTCTTCCGATCCAGGAAAGTTTGCCATTATCATTAACAATGTTAAAGCCTTTGTAGATTTCGATAAGCGCTATGCCGAATTTAAAGTGATAAAGCCGGGTCAAATTGTTGATTTACCGTATAACCAATATCAAATGGCTTTTACAGATTATAAATGGAACATGGATAAGAAGACCATTGACATGACGGCTGCCGAAGTTGCAGGGTCTGGTGCTGTCAATGTGCAAAAGAATTTTTTCAGGTCTATTCATCCTGAGCAAGATTCCCTCTTTTTCTATGCCGGAAATGCAACCTATTACCTTGCCGATTATTTAGTAGTGGCCGAGAAAGTTCCTTACATTCACACAGCCGATGCTAGGGTAATACCCGATAGCAACAAGGTGGTTATTGAACCAAATGCGGTAATGCGTACTTTGCATAATTCTACTATTTTGGCCGACACGCTGAAAAGGTATCATACTATTGTACGTGCTGAAGTGGATATTTTGGGTAGAAAATTTTTTAAGGGAAGCGGTTACTATTCCTATACCGACCGGACTAAAAAGGTATTCGAAATATTTTTTGAAAATATTGGGGTAAATAAACTTGGCCGCACAAGTGCAAGCGGTCCTATAACCGATTCAATGAATTTTACATTGAGTCCGCATATTCAGTTTAAGGGAACTGCCAGTTTGGTAAGTACCGACCGTAATATGGAGTTTGATGGATATTTACTTCCCCGTCATAGTATGAATTATCCAAAATCGCAGTGGTTTAGGCACACCCAGCGTATTAATCCGGATTCTGTTTTTATCAAATTTCAGGATCCCCGCAACGAAGAGAAACAGCAACTTTATACAGGCATTTATTTAACGAGTGATTCTCCACACGTTTATGCAGCGTTTTTTAACCGTAAAAGGGCCTGGGCCGATCTGGCTTTAACCGAAGGTGAAGGAGTAATGTACTATGATGATAAAACAGGTGAATTGAAGGCTGGAGACTGGGATAAGTTCTTTAAAGGGAAATTAATTGGGGATGCAGTTTACCTCAGCGAAAAAACTAATATTGTTTATAGCGAAGGCAAAGTAAATTTCGGTCTTCCTAAAAGTAGGTTCAACCTCAAGGCAGCCGGTACCATTACCGGGAATATGAAAGATACGAGCTACACGGCAGATATTGCCATGATGTTTGATATTCCTATCCCCGACAATGCAATGAAAATTTTTGGTGATACCATCTATGAAGCAGCTGCTTTTTCGGACGAATTGAAATACAATAATTCGCGTTATATCAAATCCATTCTTGAAATAATGGATTTCCCTGATGCTGAAGGGAAGAAGGCTTCTGAAAAGGATCAACAAAAACAGGTAGAAAGTATGCGCGAAGATAACTCGGTTAGGATGATCGCAGAATTAACCAGAACACTTTTATTCACAGATGTAAAAATGGTATGGAATACGGGTAAAAGATCCTTTACATCAAAAGGTAAACTTGGTTTAACGGCTATAGGGAAGACTAAAATAGATAAGAAAGTTAACGGCAAAATTCAAATCACTAAAAAGCGTAGTGGGGATGAGGTAAAAATTTTAATTGAGCCCATTGCAGGAACCTGGTTTTATTTTCAATTTCTGCGGGGGCAAATGTTTGTTCTTAGTTCTAATCTTGCATTTAATCAGGCTGTCAAAGAAATGATGGAGAAAATGTCATCTCCCGATTATAAATTGCGCATTGCAAGTGCCGTTTCAATGAATAATTTTAAACGCGGTGATATTGATGAGGAGGACGAAGAATAAATGGATTTAAATGTTGCTCTACTTTTCTGCCTGCTGTCTTATTTGCTTGGTTCTATTCCTACCTCGGTATGGCTTGGAAAGGCCTATTTTGGAATTGATGTACGAAGTCAGGGAAGCGGCAATGCAGGTGCTACAAATACCCTGAGAACGCTTGGAAAAAAAGCTGGACTGTTTGTGCTGATTGTTGATTTTATGAAAGGATTCTCTGCAGCCAACCTAATGATGTTGCAGGCTACAGTTACCAAGGCTTTGGGTGAGCAACGGGAAGAGTATCTTACTTATCAGCTCATATTTGGTTCTTTTGCAGTGCTTGGGCATATTTTCCCATTATTCGCAAAATTTAAAGGTGGAAAGGGTATTGCTACACTTGTTGGGGTGGTGCTTGCGGTAGATTACCAAATGGCATTGTTGCTGATTTTAACTTTTATTACAGTTGTTGGTTTCACCCAGTATGTTTCGCTTGGATCTATAATATCAGGAATTCTTTCCCCCTTTTATGTTTTTTTGCTTTACAACGAAAGTAAATTTACACAACAGCCAAATTTTATTTTATTTTGTACCGTTTTTGCAGCCCTTATAATTATTACCCATCGTAAAAATATAGTACGATTGGTGAAAGGAAAGGAAAACAAAACAAGGTTATTCAAGTTTAAGAGAAGATGATATTTTTTTCAGCATTTACGGAGCGGGAAACATTGGCTGTTGATGAGTTGGGGAGTACAGCAAATACCACATTTCTGGTTCTCCATAATGACGATGTGAATACATTTGATCACGTGATTGCATGTTTGATACAAATTTGCGGTCATGAACTGATTCAGGCCGAACAATGTGCCTTGATTGTTCATACTAAAGGTAAAGCAAAAGTGAAAACTGCCGAAAAGGCATTGCTCGTTCAAATGAAAATAGCTTTGCTTAATGAAGGACTGACCGCAACCATAGAGTTCGAAACAGAATAGAATTTAAGATGAGAAAAATTGTAAAAAATGCTGCGGAGGCGGTTAATGATATACAGGATGGAGCTACCATTATGCTGGGTGGATTCGGGCTTTGCGGAATCCCTGAAAATTGCATTACCGCATTGGTAAAAAAGGGAGTTAAAAACTTAACCTGCATTTCCAATAATGCTGGCGTAGATGATTTTGGTATTGGGTTAATGTTGCAGCAAAAGCAAATAAGAAAAATGATTTCTTCATATGTAGGCGAGAATGCCGAATTTGAACGTCAGTTGCTTTCGGGTGAACTGGAGGTTGATTTAATTCCACAAGGTACGCTTGCCACCCGTTGTATGGCTGCTGGCTATGGAATGCCTGCCGTGTTTACGTTAGCCGGATTTGGTACAGAAGTAGCCGAAGGCAAAGAGATTCGGGAATTTAATGGTAAAAAATATTTGCTTGAATATGCTTTTGATTCAGATTTTGCCATTGTAAAAGCGTGGAAAGGTGATACCCATGGAAACTTGATTTTTAAGGCTACTGCCCGAAATTTTAATCCGCTTATGGCAATGGCAGGGAAAATCACTATTGCTGAGGTGGAAGAACTTGTGCCTGCCGGAGAATTAAATCCAAATGAAATCCATACTCCAGGAATTTATGTACACCGAATTTTTCAGGGGGTAAATTATGAGAAACGTATTGAACAACTAACCACTCGAAAACAGGAACATGCTAGATAAATTTGGAATAGCTAAACGTATAGCCCGCGAGTTGCAGGATGGATATTACGTAAATCTGGGAATCGGTATTCCTACCCTAGTGGCAAACTATATACCCGAGGGAATAGAAGTAGTGCTCCAGTCCGAAAACGGATTACTGGGTATGGGGCCATTTCCGTTCGCTGATGAAGTAGATGCTGATTTAATAAATGCTGGTAAACAAACAATCACTACGGTTAAAGGGTCTGCTTTTTTTGACTCGGCAATGAGTTTTGGAATGATACGAGCCGGTAAAGTTGACCTTACTGTTTTAGGTGCAATGGAAGTAGCTGATAACGGAGATATTGCTAATTGGAAAGTGCCTGGTAAAATGGTAAAGGGGATGGGAGGAGCAATGGACTTAGTAGCTGCCGCAAAAAATATTATTGTCGCTATGCAACATTGTGATAAAGCCGGAAACTCTAAATTGCTTCCTAAGTGTACACTACCAATTACCGGGCTGGGGTGTGTAAAAAAAGTGGTTAGTGATCTTGGGGTATTCAATATTACCGAGCATGGCTTTCATCTCATTGAACGAGCACCGGGAATAAGTACCGATTTTATAACAGAAAAAACAGCCGGTCGATTAATTATAAACGGAGAAGTTCCTGAAATGATTTTTGATTAACGAAACAATTTCATTGAGATAAATCATTTTTTCTTCTGCGTTGCTGTTTCTACCTTCGTGTACTAAATTTATACAATTAACATATAATTTATACAATTATGACTAAAGTTTCAGTGATAGGAGCAGGTGCAGTAGGTGCAACAACTGCTGATGTTATTGCGTATCGCCAACTGGCCGATGAAGTAGTGTTGCTTGATGTTAAAGAAGGATTTGCCGAAGGTAAAGCACTAGATATTTATCAAACCACTTCATTGTTGGATATGAAAACCAGAATAATCGGTACCACTAACGATTACACTCAAACCGCCAACTCTGATGTGGTGGTTATTACCAGTGGTATTCCCCGTAAACCCGGAATGACACGTGAAGAACTAATTGGAACTAACGCTAATATTGTAAGAACAGTAACAGAAAATGTACTAAAAAATTCGCCAAATGCGGTAATTGTAGTCGTATCAAATCCTATGGATACAATGACTCACTTGGCACTGAAAACATCAGGAATTGCTAAAAATAGAATTATTGGAATGGGCGGTATTTTGGATAGTGCCAGATTTAAAGGGTATCTCGGATTAGCATTAAATGCGCCTGCAGCCGATATTCATGGTGCAGTAATAGGAGGTCATGGAGATACTACCATGATACCATTGACTCGGATGGCTACTTTGAACGGAGTTCCTGTGTCACAATTTTTAACCGAAGAGCAATTAAAACAAATTGCAGCAGATACCATGGTTGGAGGAGCTACTCTTACCAGACTACTTGGAACATCAGCATGGTATGCACCCGGAGCAGCAGGAGCCTTGTTGGTTGAAAACATTGTACGCAACCAAAAAAGAATAATGCCCTGCTGTGTGTACCTTGATGGGGAATACGGACAAAAAGATATTTGCCTCGGAGTTCCTGTGGTAATTGGTAAAAACGGATGGGAAACTATTGTTGATTATAAATTGAATGCTGCCGAACAAGAACTTTTTGCTAAAAGTGCAGGTGCTGTTCGTAGTATGAACGTGGTACTTGAAGAGCAAAACCTTATTTAAGGGTTTACAGTGTAATTGTGAAAAAAGCCCTTTTTAAAAGAGCCTTTTTATTTTTTATGATTTCATATTTATAACTTGAATTGGCACTTCAAGGCTTGATTGGCGCACAAGTGTAATCACACTTTGAAGGTCATCTATTTTTTTGCCCGTTACTCGTATAATATCATCCATAATGGAGGCCTGTACCTTTAGCCCACTTTCCTTAATCTGTTTAACAATTTTTTTAGCCGTTTCTTTATCAATACCATCTTTGATGGGGATGCTTTTGCGGTACATTTTTCCGCTGTGAATTATGTCCTTCGAGATATCAATGGTTTTCGGGTCAACTCCTTGTTTAACCATTCTGGAAAGGAGCACATCAACAATAGCGTCCATTTTTAATTCGCTTGCCGAACTTACCTGAATCATTTTATTCTTCTGATCCAGTTCAATTTCACTTTGCGAATCTTTAAAGTCAAAACGGGTGCTGATTTCTTTTTTGGCAACTTGCACGGAATTGTCAAGTTTTTGAAAATCAGGTTTATTAGATATATCGAAGGACGGCATAAAAGTTTTAATTATCTTAAGCAACCATTAATTTGAAAAGCGAATCTATCAAATTAAATCGATTTCAAAAAATTGGGTTATTGCGTCTAATTGTGTTACTTCGGCAAGTAGTTTCAATAAATGGATAAAAAAATCAGCTTTTCTTTACTCTGCCTGTTATTTCTGGCAGGGGCTTGCAGGCAAACCGCCCCTATAAAAGACAATGCCGATGTTACTCTTACCTCCTGTATTTTAAAAGTCTCTTCGGGTTTACCATCACTTTCTGTTTCCGTATCAAATCCAATAACTAATGGAGGAGCGGAGTTGGGCAGAATGTTATTTTACCCACAATTGCCATCTTATACTAGTACCCTTTCCTTTGCTTCATCTTGTAAATTTACCTTTGGCATGTCAGATAGAGCTACCGTATTTAGCAAAGGGATAGACGAAATTTACGAAAAGAAAAATACCATGCCCTTTTCTAACTTATTGTGGGCATCTGCATTTTTCATGGATGGTAGAAATTCGTCATTGGGAGAACAAGTTCCCAAGCCTGTTTTCGGTGTGATAAAGACGCATCAGCGATTGCCCGATATGGGAACAGCGTTGAATCAACATGCGTACTTTGCAAGTTTATTTATGCAGGATTTTGGTACACGCATACTAATACCTGAATTAGCTGGAAAGGCAATTGAACAGGTTGAAAGTACTCTTTTAAGTTTTTCGAGTATGTTTAACTTAAATAATAGGGGCACTTCTTTAAGCCCCTACGTGTATCGGGAATGGCAAATATTCGGGGGAGGGGCTTCACAATTTTTTTATAGCCCATTATTGCTTTCTGGAGGAGATCGTTTTCAGAACCGCAGAGGTGAGAGGAGTCAACTTTTCAGTACCTGTGAATTTTATACTAATGGGTTGGATTTAATACCTGATTTGGGCTGCTTTTCAGTTACTATGCACCCGGCTGCTTTGGGAAAATTTATAATACCCTCTTTACGGAACTTAATATACGCGGGATCTTTCATGCTCGATGGGCATTTTGACAACGAAGAAGGTGTGGTAAGAAGCTATAATTCAGCAAATATTTATATTTTGTCAAATCGGGCTTCAAATATTAAAGAGCACAAAACCAATCATTTACTTTTGTGGACGTGGAATATAGAGGACGTAGTTGATTTTTTGAATGCCATTAATGATGAGGTGTTTACGTAAAATAATAAATTTCACAAATCCTTTCAAATAATTTTAAATTTAATTTTTTTGAAGCAAAATATTATATATTCGAACTTTGAAGTCAAATCTATTTAATTGTTAATTTGATAAAATTGAAGATATGAAACATATACTACTTTTTATTTTTATTTACATGTGTAGCTTGGTGACCAATGCACAGGTAACTGTATCTATTGGAGGCGCACCATCCACTTTCACTTCTGCTACACAACCAAGTCCGGTAAACAGGTATTTTGGGAGCGAACATCATCAGATAGTTTATACCAAAGCTGAAATTAACGCTGCAGGTTTTACCGGTGCAGGTTTAATTACTAAACTAGGTTGGTATCCATATGCGTATAACAGCGGAGATCCATTATTAAATTATTCAATAAAAATGAAGCATACTACCGCTGTTGATGCTTCGGCTCATGATGGGGGGAGTTTTACCACGGTATATACGGCTGCTTCCTACACCCCGTCTCTTGGGGGATTTGATATGTTAACTCTGAATCCGGGTTTTCAATGGAATGGAACAGATAACATTGTAATTGATGTATGTAATGACAATTCACCTAATTGGACTACAAACGGGCAATTGTATTACTATACCGCTACAGCCGGATCCAGATATGTTTGGTTAGATGCTTCCAGCCAATGTGCTGTTGCTACTGTAACAGCTAACTCTTACAAACCTCTTGTAAGGTTCATTGTTCAGGGAAGTGCTACCCCACCCGTTGCTATGTTCTTTTCTCCACCAAACAGTTGCATAGGTTCGGTGGTTACATTAATAAATAATTCAATCAACCCCAGTACTTACCAATGGACAATTACACCGGGTACTTTTAATTATGTTAACGGTACATCATCGGCTTCCAAGAATCCGGCAGTGAAATTCTTGGATAGTGTTACTTATACTGTAAATCTTAAAGTATCTAACTTTTTTGGTGTTGATAGCATTACTAAAACAATTCAGATTTTGGGGCCGCAGTCTGTGCCTACTGCCGAGTTTTTTACTCCGGTTCGTGTAATGCCTCGGCTAAATCCCCCGATTACATTTACTGATTTATCAACCAATTGCCCTCAGGTATGGGCATGGTCAAGTCCGGATTACGAACAAACCTTTTTTTAT
>JAGVLJ010000009.1 GCA_020049855.1 Bacteroidia bacterium
AATGTTGTTCATTTTGAACTTTACCGCAGGTTGTTGCTTTGCCCCGCTGTACATCCATTGCATAAGGCTGGCAGAAAAACGCGTATTGTTTGTTTGTGCCTTTAGTTGAAATACAAGGATGGATAGTAGCAGAGTTGCTTTAAGAGTACTGATTCGCATATTATTTGTTTTAAGTTGGTTATGAACAAATTTAATTTAAATAGTAAATATATTTATTTTTTTTTGAAGTTAATGGTGTCGCCCCGCGCAGAACCGAGATCACCTGTTGCCTGTTCATGGGTAAACAACGTAATTCTGGCATACGCTTTATTCAGTTTCATGTTGGTTTCACCGAGTCGGAATTTGCGGGTCAAATCTGAGTTGCCTACTACACTCACTATTTTAGCAGCATTGTAGTGCGTGGTGTAGGTCAATCCATTTGCTAACGAATAATTGGTGTTTATTTCTTGTTGAGGGTATTTTTCAATATTCGCCAATCCGTTTTTATACCCCCTTCCAATGTGTACCCCATTTGTGTTTAAAAAAATGTTTTGGGCAAGGACTGCCAATTTCATTGGTATGGTAGCTAAAAGAATAACGATGATATGAACTGTTTTCATGGCATTAATCATTTACTTCGTGCAATTATTTTGAATCGCATGAACAAAGTTATGAGCTACATGCTAATTGCCTATCCCTGAAAATAGTGAAATTAACCTATCCCTGAAAACAGGGATAGGTACACTGATTTCATCTCACAAAGTGCTTCGGGATAGAATTGGCAACAAGGAGGGATTGGAGGGTAATTTATTTAATCAATGAAAATGCATGCGTATGATTATTACCTATTAGGAAAATGGCCGTAGTAATCATATTTTATTTTTATGGTGCAACATTTTTCCTTTCTATTTATACTTACTGCTGAATGTAATAAAATAATAGGGTTATGCTTTAAAAGTACAAACGGTTGCTTACCTTGCGGTATGAGTTCACGAATTGGGTTAATTTTTCTGGGGCTTTTTTGCAGCTATTTCAGTATGGCTTGCGGTTGTCCTGAGGTAATGGGTAAACAAAGTGCCGGGGTAATAGTAACAGGGCAGGTAACGGCCGTGCGTAAATTTAAAAACGGGTATCAGGTACGTTTTGCTACCGATAGTATTTTTAAAGGGGAGGTAAAAAAAAATCTCGTAATTAAAACTCCCTCATTGAGCAAATGTGGCTTTCTTTTTAAAAAAGGAGCAAGATATATTGTGTATGCCAGTCGCAGGTCGGAGAGAGCCATTGTGGTTACTTCCTGTAGCTTCACCCGTCAGATAAGCCCGCATGTAAAAGTCAATACTTTTTATTTGCAGGATGATAAAATGGATTAAGCTTTTAAAGGTTGTGCGATCAGCAAAGAAAGAGGGTATGTTTGTGTCTATTCTTTATTTATCATATAGCAAGTACTTGTCAGATTCTCTATATAAACACATAGGCGCAAAGATTTTTTGTTGTTGAATCGTTGGGTTTAACTATGTTTTTTATCTGCTTTTCTTCTTTTATCACAGTGACACATAAAACCGGGTTAATGTACTCTAAGGCTTCAGGCGAACTGAAATTGAATTAAAAGTTTATTTTAGGTATTTCCATCTGATTGAGTTGCTGAATAAGGCTCATTCGTTCGCGCTGAATGGTGCTGTTAAAGCCATCAACGTATTTACCATTCGCGTGCGTATGGTAACCTATAATCATCACACCTGATTTGTTGTTTACGTCTTTCAGATTGATATATCGGTAAATATTCCATTCCATATAGGTAGTTTCTCCCCTAATTGTTTCGCTGCTGCTGAATTCGAGGATATATTCATTCGGCCTTAGTTTTTCCATTAATTCGTATTTGGCCAGTTCGTCATATAATTTACGTTCGCGCAATTGTTTTGTTTGTATGGCAATTTGTTCGCGCTGGGTATTTTTCCCTTTCACCACTTCAATCATTAAAAAGCGATCATAGTTTTTCATGCTTTGCCTGGGCGGAAGGTATTGTTGCCGATAATAGTTATGTCCGGTGCGGGTAGTCCACACCAGTTGGTAATTCGTTTCATTAAATGCCAGTGGGCCCGGAACTTTCAAATAGTCTTTAAGGGGTTCATCCTCCTGTAGTGGAATAAACGAGGTGAGTGTTACGAGGAACACACTGCAAAGAAAATAAATGAATTGTTTCAAGAATGCAAAAATAGTACTATTCCGCTGCCCATGCCAGTATATGTCCGTCAGGGTCGCTGCAATACCCCACTTTATGTCCCCAGTTGCGTGGCTGCACCGTGCTTATCAACTCAGCTCCCGCATTCAGGCAGCGGTCAATAGAGGCTTCTGCATTGGGGGTAAGCAAATATAATTCACAACGTGGAATTCCACTTCCCTGCGAAGGATGAGGCATGGGGGGCGAAATAATGCGGGCAATACCGCTTTCAGGCATAAGCCCCAGTTTGCAGTTATTGTTTAGCCTGAACTCGGTCATGCCTGCAACATGAAGATGGGGTTCCATTTGCAGTACTTCCGAATAAAAATCACGACTGCGCTGCTGGTCTTTAACGTATAAAATAAACTCAACGGATGGCATGTACAAATCTACGGATTTGAAATGAAATAATTGGTTGGGGTAATTAAGTCATTATCTTTGCTGTGTTTTGCAGGTAGCATCAGCCACACAATACTTAGAATCTCCAATAGGGTTATTAAAAATAACGGCAAGCCAAAAAGGTATTGCTTCCGTAATTTTTCAGGATGATAAAACGGAAAATGAAACACCCTCTTTTCTAACTAATCAATGTGTGATTCAGTTGAGCGAGTATTATTTGGGTAAACGCAAAAAGTTTGAACTCCCTCTTTATCCCGAAGGTACTCCTTTTCAACAACGGGTTTGGGAGCAGTTGCTGAACATTCCTTATGCAAAAACAATTTCTTATAGGCAGTTGGCGGTAAGTTTGGGAGATACTAAATGCATCAGAGCGGCCGGCACAGCTAATGGCAAAAACCCCATTGCTGTGATTATTCCCTGCCACCGCATTATTGGTTCTCATGGCGAACTCATCGGCTATGCAGGAGGGCTTGCACGCAAAAAATGGTTACTCAATCATGAAGCGAAAGTGAACGGAACATTCGCTCAATTGTTTTAATTTCGTATTCTCCTTTTTCTCCTCTATTTTGGGTGCTAAATTCATCTAATGAAGAAAATAATATTATTTCTGGCTTTCGTCATGCCTTATCTGGCATTTGCTGTTTATGATACAACTTTAATAACACCTTTTGAGCACAGTAAGGGTTTAAAAACGGCCACCGTTGAAGAATGTTTTGCCTATTATCAATTGCTGGCTCAAAAATTCCCGCAGGTGGTGCAGTTGGTACAACCGCAGGGGCAACCATTTCCTTTGGTTTTGGTTAAGGGGAAATTGCCGGAGGAAGACCGTTTGGTAATCATGATTAACAACGCAATTCATCCGGGAGAGCCTGACGGAGTAGATGCAAGCATGATGCTTGTGCGCGATATATGCACCGGAAAAATAACCTTACATCCTCAAATGGAATTGCGTATCATTCCTTTTTATAATGTGGCTGGTGGTTTACGAAGGGGAAAATATTCCAGAGTAAATCAGGATGGACCGATAGAGTGTGGGTTTCGTGCCAACGGGCAAAATCTTGATTTAAACAGAGACTTGATGAAAGGCGATGCGATGGAAACACGGTGGTTTAAAGAAGTTTTCTTGTACAATGGGGTATCACCAGATTTATTTATTGAAACTCATGTAAGCAACGGAGCCGACTATCAGCATACGTTAACTGTACTTTCTACACAACATAATCAGTTAAGTGGGGTTTTGGGAGTATATCAGCACGACAGTTTGATGCCTGCTGTTTACAATATGCTGCGTGAGCGAAAAATTGAAGCTTGCCCATACGTCAATCATTTCAGCACTACTCCCGACAGTGGCTGGGTGGAGTTTTTTGATTTGCCCCGCTTTTCATCGGGTTATGCCTCGCTTAACAATTGCATGGCTATATTAGCTGAAACACACATGCTCAAACCGTTTAAACAACGTGTGGAAAATACATGCACATTTCTTGAGGTGATGCTAACCTTTTGCGGCCAACACAAAAAAGAAATCAAAGACGTGCGTATTAAACAGTGGTATTGGTTGCTCACAACTACCCTGAAACTTCCATTGGATTGGGAGATCGACTCCTCCCAATATTCCCTTATTCACTTCAAGGGATACCATGCAGCACATAAACCCAGCTCGGTATCCGATTCCCCGCGATTATACTATGACCGAAACAAACCTTATGAGCGAATAGTAAAGTTTTATGATACCTATAAACCTACACTGGAGGTAAGTGTACCTAAAATGTACCTTGTTCCATTGGGGTATATTCGCGTCATCGAGCAATTGCGGCAAAATGGGATGTTTCCATCAGGCTTGAAAGAAAGTGTTTTTCCAACCGATACATTTATTACAGTAACCGTATATCATATCGATTCGTTTAAAACTGTAAACTGGCCTTATGAAGGACATTACTTTCATTATCATACTGTGGTAAGCCGTAAACAAAAGCGGGTATTTATTTCCGGAGGAACTTACGTGATGATGGATGCACAGAATCCGGTGGTGAAAAAGTTTCTGGTTAATGTTTTTGAACCTTCAGCCCCCGATAGTTATTTTAACTGGAACTTTTTTGACGGCATTTTGCAGCAAAAAGAAGGATACAGTGATTATGTATTTGAAGATATTGCAGCTGAATTACTAAAAAAGGATACAGTGTTATGCAATGAGTTTGAAACATTGAAAGAAAAGGATGTAACTTTTGCTGCAAACCCTAAAGCGCAATTGGACTGGATCTACAAACATTCTGTATATTATGAAGGTACGGTGAATGAGTATCCGGTTTACCTCATTTATTAGAGGTTAGAAAACTGGGTGGTAGGGAATTCAGTTTATTATCCCTTTGGGGGCTCCCAAAGTTCAATTTTGTTTCCTTCTGGATCTATAATCCATCCAAATTTTCCAAACTCATTTTCATCGGTTTTATCAAGTACATGCACTCCTTCCGCTCTCAAAGTTTTTAATAGAGCCGATAAATCTTTCACTACAAAATTGATCATAAAAGGTTTATCGGAGGGATCAAAATAGGAGGAGTCGTTTGCAAATGGGCTCCAAATAGTATAAGCTTTTTCATTCTTATGGGATAATGTTTCCCACGGGAATGCCGCACCGCCCCAATTATCAACAGGGAGTCCTAAATGTTTTTTATACCATTCCGCTAACGTTTTTTTATCGGTTGATTTAAAGAAAATTCCTCCCAGGCCAATTACTCTTTCCATAGGCTAAAAGTTTGTTGTGAATTGAGAATGATAAATTTACATCAATCTAAACTTAAGTTATCGATAAGAGGGCAAGTTCTTCTCCTATTTTACTTCCCAAAGCTACACCCATTCCGTTTAATTTTACACCAATGCATATCCGTTCGGAGTAACGCCTAACCTCCGGTGTTTTATCTATCCCAAATCCCATAATTCCGGCCCAGCGCTCTGTAATGGAAAAGGGTTTATCCGGCACAATCATTTCGCGAAGATACCATTCTAGTTTATGTTGTACGGTTTGGGTGATTTTTAATTCGATGGTGTTTTCGGCTTCAAAATTTAAATTGCGCCCGCCCCCAAATAAGATGCGGTTGTTAAGATTTCGAAAATAATAATAACCTTCATCAAAATTAAAGGTTCCTTTAAAAGGTAAATTAGGAATAGGAGAAGTGGTAAGCACTTGCCCTCGGGCAGGGCATACCTTTACATCAGGGAGCAGTTTTTTGATGAACGCATTTGTGCAAATCAATAGTTGGGATGTACCAAAAGATATGACCGATTCAGGTGTATTTAGCAACTGGGTTACAACCTGCAACTTTTGGCTGCTTTCAGGCACACTAATCACTTCGGCTCCGGTTATAATTTTAATTCGTTGTTCTCCGCACAACTGCCAAAGTTTATGAATCATTTTTCCGCTATGCAATTGCCCGTCAATATGGTTAAACACCATTCCTTTCACCATTTTCTTATTAAACCCAAATGTAGGAATCAGGGGAGTTGCATCTGAGTAAATCGGTTTTTTAAAATGGGGTTTTAATAAAGTATTCAGGTAGTTTATTTTATCTAGGGTTTCATTTTTATTTTCAATCAATAATTCGTAGCCTCCGTTTTGCTCAAAATCAATTGAAGAATCTCCCGTGCGTTTACGTGTCAGTTGTAAGCCTTCCCATCGTTTTATCATAAGTTGTATAACCCGATCTTCTCCCAGTAAGGCAATATCGTTTAGGTTTTCTCCTATGGTTCCAATGCAGGCAAATCCGGCATTTTTAGTGCTGGCTCCAGTGGGTAATAATCCCCTCTCCAAAATAAGGATAGATGCATGTGGTTTTTTTTCGCGCAAAGAAAGTGCGGCTGATAATCCGGTGATTCCTGCTCCTATAATTATAAAATCATACTCCAGAAGTGCTTCTTTTTCCCAAATACTCAGCATAGCGAATGAGCCTGTATTAATAGGTTGCAAACATATTTATCAATTGGAAATGTCATCATGTCAATGGTTAGGGCTTCAATAGGAATCCATTCAAAGCGCATGATGGCTGTTTTGTCGCCAAATGATTCAACTTGGTTGGGGAATAATATTTTTTCAGTTAGGGGTTCTATTGAATAATATACTGATATAATTTGTTCGCCCTTGTAAAAGGCACTCTCCTGAAAAAAATGGGTAGTGTAAAAATGGTTTTTAATTTTTATTTCTAAATTTAGCTCTTCCCTGAATTCACGTTTCAAACACTCTTCCAGTCCTTCTCCCAATTCAAGTCCGCCACCCGGAAATTTAGTAAAGTGAAAATCGTTAATGGATTCATGAACAATAAGAATTTCGTTATAGGCATTGGGGAGAAGGCCGTATACACGCAGATTAAATTTTTTAATCTCGTTCAATTTTTCTTTTTGTCATCAGGTTTTTGGAAACGATAATTTACACCCAATGCTATTATAAGAGTTGTTCCTCTCATTTTTAAGTCGCCCTTTGTTAATGGAATCAGGTTGTAACTTAATAATGGCTGTGCACTTAGAATAATTTTATTTTTCATCAGATATTCGAAGCGGAAACCTATGCTGGCATTTACATTTATTTTGTTCATATTAAAACCCGTGCTGTCAAATGTAGCCTTATCTTTTCCATTCACGGTAAAACCTTCGAACTGGCTTTTTATTTTACTTCCGGCATAGTAATTTACCTGTAAACCTGTTGTGCCATAGATATTGTACTGAAAATTCATATTTTTAAACGGGATGCCGAAATTAAGCATTACAGGTACCTGAATATAATTGAAACGGTAGTTGAAAAAAATGGTACGACTGGTGCTTTGATCATTAATTTTAGGGCCTCCTGGATAAATTGGGTCAAGAAACTTAAGGTTAGAAATGCTCCGTACAAATCCAATCTGAGAATAAGAGATGCCAGTTTGAAATTCTATATCCTGTTTGATATTGTACATAAAAGTGAGACCAATCCCCAGTCCCCAATCAATTTTATCTCCCCCCTTCACCGAGTCGGCTACTTGCTTAAAGGTAACAGTGCTTTGAGGGTTAATAAAATTATTACTTCCTGAAACAATATTAAAGGAGGATATATTTGGGAGGACAGATAAACCAAGTTTAAAACCTGTCTGTTTAGTTTGTCCACTGGCTGTCAGCACGCTTAATGCTATCAGGCAATATGTAACGATTTTTTTCATGAAGTTTATTTGATGGGACAAAATTACCTAAAAATTGCACAATGCCCGAAAATAAGTAATTTGCCCTAATGAAAAAATTGGTTGTACTCACCGGTGCAGGCATTAGTGCAGAAAGTGGATTACAAACTTTCAGAGACGAAGGTGGATTGTGGGAAGGCTATAATGTATATGATGTAGCCACTCCGGGGGCTTGGTTTAAAAATCCGAGGATGGTTCAGGATTTTTATAATTTGCGCAGAAAAGCGGTGCTTGAGGCACAACCAAATTCTGCCCATATAGGCTTGGCCGAACTGGAACACTATTATGATATAACCATCATAACCCAGAATATTGATGACCTTCATGAACGAGCAGGCTCAACCAACGTACTGCACCTGCATGGAGAAATTACCAAGGCGCAAAGTTCATCTAACCCTGAATTGATTTATCCCATTGATGGATGGGAGTTGAAAATGGGGGATACCTGCGAATTGGGCTCCCAACTAAGGCCACACATAGTTTGGTTTGGCGAGCAGGTACCCCGGATGTATGAGGCCGAGAAAATTACTGAAAAGGCTGAACTGTTTGCTGTAATTGGTACATCGTTGCAGGTGTATCCGGCAGCCGGACTCATACATTCAGCAATGCAGTCTGTTCCTAAGATTTTACTCGATCCAAAGCCCGGTGTTATTGGGAATGTACAAAACCTTACGGTAATTGCTGATAAGGCCGGAACCGGCATTAAGCGGCTTATGGAATTATTATTGGCTATAAACTAAACAGAGCTGATTTTATACGAATGATAGAACCATTTCACCTGTTTGATGTAAGTTTGACCATCAAAAATGTTAAGGGATGAACCATTTTACTATACGCTCCATACTGGTGCAGGGATGTAATCACACCTCCTATCATCCGGAGGTAAATAATAGACATGCTTCACGGGGTGGAGCAATGTGCTTAAAATCAACTAATCTGATAACTTTTTTAATAGGAAATTCGTTCTTAATGGTAAATTAATCTTGGTTTTATATCATTGTATATGACACAAAATAAAATATTTAATCCCAATGCTCCGGGTACTGTTGTTAGCAATGTATTTGGACTTCCATACTCAGCCAATGAGGCAGAACTGGTGATTATTCCGGTGCCCTGGGAGGCTACCGTATCCTATGGAGCCGGAACCATTCATGCACCGGAGGCTATTTTGGAAGCATCTAAGCAAATTGATTTGTATCATCCGCTGGTTAAAGAGGTGTGGAAGTACAAAATGGCAATGTGCGAAGAGGAACCTTCTATTAGGAAGCTAAGTAAGGAAACTCGGAAATTGTCTAAAGAGATTATGGAGACCTTATCCAAGGGCAAACAGGTTTCGGCCAAAAAAGCAGCCAAGGTAAATGAGGCCTGCGAAGCAATGGTACAGAGCGTGAACATTCAGGCCACGCACTGGATAAAAAAGGGAAAATTTGTAGCTACTTTGGGAGGAGATCATAGCACCCCATTGGGTTTAATGCAGGCATTAGCCTCCCAACACCAATTTGGTATTTTACAAATTGATGCCCATTGCGATTTACGAAATGCTTACGAAGGATTTAAGTACTCCCATGCATCTATTATGTATAATGCTTTGAAGGAGAAAAAAATCACTTCCCTTACTCAGGTAGGTATTCGTGATTATTGCGAAGAGGAGATGTCCTTTATTGCAAAAAACAAATCGCGTATTAAAGTATTTTTTGATCGTGATATGCAGCAGGCAAAAATGGAAGGAACACCTTGGCTCAAGCTAGTGGCTGCCATCATCAAAACCCTACCGGAAAAAGTATTTATAAGCTTTGATATTGATGGACTCACCCCCGACCATTGCCCTCATACAGGCACTCCTGTTCCGGGTGGGTTAAGTTTTGCAGAGGTTACCTACCTTATTGAAAAAGTAGCTCAATCCGGAAAACAACTTATAGGATTTGATTTGAATGAAGTTTCGCCTGGAAAACAGGATGAATGGGATGCAAATGTAGGAGCCAGGGTTTTATTTTTACTTTGCTGTAGCTGGATGATGAATCGGAAAAAAAAGTAAATACGGCTATCTATTAACCTTTATTTTTTTGGTTTCGGTTTTTGCATAAAAGCATCTTTTCCATCAGTTCGGTATTGCTGTATGGTTTAGTAATGAATTCATCAAACCCGGCATCGGTTGCTTTTTTTCTACTTTCTTCAAATACATCAGCCGTGAGCGCAATCACTGAAATATTTTTGTTATTATCACCGGCTTCTCCGCTCCTTATTTTTTTGGTAGCTGTAATGCCATCCATTTCTGGCATTTGTAAATCCATTATTACAATATCGTATTCCTGCTCCTGTAACATTTGCAATGCTTCTTTTCCGTTGGAGGCCATTTTGAGATTTATACCCCATTTTTTGAATAGTTGAATAGCCAGTTTTTGATTTACTAAATTATCTTCGGCCATTAGCACGCGGCAATTAAACGTACCTTTAGGTAAGTCGGCCTCGGTAAGGTGGGGTGTTTCTTCCAGAATAATAGCACCCGAGTTTGCCACTTCAAACGGAATACTTACAGTAAATGTACTTCCTTTGCCAAGTGCACTTTCAAAACTGATTTTGCCTCCCATTAAATGACAAAATTTTCTCGAAATATTCAGCCCTAGTCCTGTTCCTCCATATTTACGGTTTGTATATCCTTCGGCTTGCGTAAAACTGTCAAAAATTTCTTCTCTTTTGCTGGCAGGTATTCCAATTCCTGTATCGGAAATAATGAAATCAATCACTTGCTTTTTTTCAGCCGAGGATTTGCATATTGTTTTTAGTGTAACGCATCCGGTGTTGGTAAATTTTACCGCATTCGATGTAATGTTTAATAAAATCTGACGAAGCCTTCCCATATCGCCAGTTACAATTTCAGGAATGTCATTGTTGTGTTCAGCTATAAATTCAAGGTTTTTATTTTTTGCATCTAATTCTGTTTTCTTGGTAATTTCATCCAGCAGATGCCGCAGGTTAAAGGGTTTGTTTTCTAAAGTTATTTTGCCTTCATCAAATTTAGAGAGGTCTAGTATATCATCAATCAAGGCAAGTAAATTATCTGCCGACTCCTTAATGATATGGAGGTTTTCCTGTTGGTTTATTGTGGGGGAATGAATTAATAAATCAGACATACCTATAATGGCATTCAACGGAGTTCTTATTTCGTGACTTACATTCGAAAGGAAATTACTTTTGGTTTTAGCAGTTTGCTCGGCCATTAGTTTAGAGTGCAGTAAACTTATTTGGGCTTCTTTTTGCGGAGTAATTTCAATTCCATATCCTATCACATACAGTACCTCCTCCGTGTCGCTTAAAATGGGGTGCATTCTGCGAATAAAATGGTGGGTTTTTCCTTGCCTATCAACAATGGCTTCTTCAAACTCAATTACTTTTTTAGAGGTTAATACATCCTGAAATGCACGGTCTCTGATGGTCACAAATTCGGCCGTTTTTCTTCGGAAGTTCATGTATTCGGTTTCCGTTTTCCCAATCATCCATCTACGCATTTCGCTGTCTTTTACTGCAGCCTGATTCAGGTAAACGTATTCTCTTTTTCCGTTAAACACTACCAAATCGGTAGGCATTTCACCAAATATTTTTTCGAAGAAATTTTTCTGCTGTCTCAATACTTTCTCAAAATCAATATTGGTTTCGCGCAGTTCAACGATGATAAAGGCAATCGAAAAAATAGATGTGAAAAGTGAAGCATAAAAAAGGATATTATTTCCCCACTTTTCTAAATGAACCTGCTCCAAAATAAATGAATGATTGGTAAGCTCAAGTGCCGTAATGCAAATTAATGAAAGCACTACCATGCCCCATGCCTTAAACTTTTCGCTTGCAGAGAACAGTACAAATGAGACTCCCATCAGCGGAATAAACAGTAGAAATAGTCCGCTATTTCTTCCAAGACGTAAATCAATAAAAAATACGCTTACGTTTAAAATAAAAATGGTAAGAACCCTTCCGGGATCGATTTTCCCTCTCCTATATAAAATATAAGCCCACCACATCATTGCAGCCAACAAAAGGCAGCAGGTAACAAGGTTAATTTGTCCGGTAATACCAAACAATAGCGCATAAAACAAGGCAATGGATAGCCCAAGTAAACTGAATTTCACACTCAGGCTTTCCGTTTTTTTGGTGATGCTGTAATTAAGTTCTTCCTTATCGGTTAACATTGCTAAAGCAAGCTAAATTTTTTATTTTTTTATTTTTGAACTTCCCTTCCCGCTTCGTATCACTTGCATTTGCTCTTTTGTGAATAAGGCATCATTTTTACGGTTTAGTTTTTTCTGTTTGGCATTGGTATAGGATTTTTTTACTCGCTCGTCAACCGAAGAATAGGCCGGGCATATATGCCTTTGGCAACTGCTCAGTTTAAGCAAACCAATAAGTAGAATAAAAAGTGTTGGTTTGGGTTGCAAATTCAGTTTCGGTTAAAAGAAAGACGTTCTCCTTTTTTATCTTCGTTAAAATGTCCATTGGAATAAGCCAGATGTCCGCTCACAATAGTATGCTCTATAGCTGAGGTGAAGGTGGTTCCTTCAAAGGGCGACCATCCGCATTTATACAACAAGGATTCCCGGGTTACAGTGTTCGACTTATTTAGATTGACCAATACCATATCTGCCCAGTATCCTTCCCTAAGGTAGCCTCTTTTTTCAATTTGGAAACAATCTGCTACGGCATGGCTCATTTTCTCTGCAATTCGTTCAAGGGAAATTTTACCCTGATGATACAACTCGAGCATAGCCTGCATACTTTGTTGTACTAACGGCCCGCCTGAAGGTGCTTTGCCGTATGCGTTTGCTTTTTCTTCTAAGGTATGTGGGGCGTGGTCGGTGGCAATTACATCAATGCGGTTATCGAGTACCGCTTTTAAAATGGCATCACGGTCGGCCGCTGTTTTTACAGCAGGATTCCATTTAAGCAACATGCCTTTGGTTTTATAATCCTCATCGCAAAACCACAGGTGATGAATACACGCCTCGGCTGTAATGCGTTTTTCTTTTAGTGGAATATCATTTCTGAACAGGTGAAGTTCTTTGGCAGTGCTTATATGTAAAATGTGTAAACGGGTGTTGTTGCGTTTAGCCAAATCAATGGCAAATGATGAAGACAGGTAGCAGGCCTCTTCGCTGCGAATTACCGGATGAAACGAGGCTGGAATATCATCACCGAATTTTTGCTTATACACTTCGGTATTTCTGCGAATAGTAGGTTCGTGCTCGCAATGCGTAGCAATAAGTTGGTTGCACTGGGAGAATATTTTATCCAATACCATCGGGTCGTCTACCAGCATATCTCCGGTAGAGGCACCCATAAATATTTTGATACCGCACACTTTATTTGGGTCGGTTTTCATCAACTCCTCAAAATTATTGTTGCTTGTGCCCATATAAAAAGAATAATTGGCCAGCGAGCGATGAGAGGCAATTTGGTATTTTTCTTCTAATAATTCCTGTGTTAGGGCATTGGGAATGGTGTTTGGCATTTCCATATACGAGGTAATACCACCGGCTAGGGCTGCTTTGGCCTCGGTGTAAATTTCTCCTTTTTGAGTTAATCCAGGCTCCCGAAAATGCACCTGATCGTCAATGACTCCGGGAAACAAATGCAGTCCTTCTCCATTCAGTTCAATATCTGCTTTTTGGTTAATGGCAGCAGTTGAGATTTGCTCAATACGACCGTCTTTCACCAGCACATCTGCGTATTGCTGCCTGCCTTCATTTACCAAACAAGCCTGTTTAATTAAAATTGTTTTCATGCGCAACCTTTGCACAAAGGTAACTTACTGCTGCCTAAATCGCTTAATGATTTCAATCATTCCAGTAGCGGCCACTGGCAAAACAGCAATTTTCATTAGGGTTTGATACCGAGGAAGTGCAAAAAAGATGATGCAAGTGATTGAACAACTTATTAGAAACAGATAAAGCGGGTACAATTGATGTCGGGGTTTGGAACGGAATAGTCCGTAAAAAAACCCAAGTAAAATAAATGCCCATGGTAACCAGTAGGCTATATGAAGGCTGCGCGGATCATTGGGTTGCAGCAACCATAAGTGACCCATTTTTTTGGCTGCATTCTGCAATACCTTTTTAGGGTTTAAGCTTATAAATTCAAGTGCCTTTTTTTTATAGGCTCCTGAAAAACGCAGTTCAAACAAGGAGTCTTGCATAAGGGAATTAGTGTTGTTGTATACATTTTTTTCCCATCCCCAGGTTCCAATGCCCTCTGCATTATTGCCACGGTATAAATTAATTCCGGTACTGGTGCTAATGGGTATATACTGGTGAAAAACGCTGTAATTTCTGATTTGCCAGGGCAATAGCAATAGCACCGAGGTGAGAAATAACAGTACCGAACTCAAAAATTTTCTTTGTACGATAAAAAATACCGTGATAATGATCAAAAACAAGAATATTTCTCCTCTTAAATAAATGGCTAACGCAAATAAGCCGCCAATAGAAAGTACGCGGGGAAGTGAGGGGTCTTTTACTAACAGTTGAAGGAAAATAAGCACTACAATAAAATGATAAAAAACCGTAGGGCCAAAGCTATTGCTTGCATAGATCATTTCAGGCATTAAGGCAAATAACAACGCAGCTATCCAGGCTGCTTCCGAATTAAAAATAAGACGGGTGAGCCTGAAAATAAACTGACAGGTGAATGCAGCAATAAGGTGTTGAATAAGCAGGATAAGCATATTGCGCAGCACCATATTTTTGAGCAGCATAAAAGGGTACAGAAAAAATACATATCCGGGAGGCACATAAGCGGATGGATAAGGGTGTGCAGCGGAGTTATAGTAAATATCAATTTTACCGTTAAGCAAATAAAAAAGGGAATACCCGCGGCCGGTGGTGAGGTTGCGTGCAATTTCACCATACTCCCAATAATTTTCCTCGTGCAAATCCACAAACACCAGCATAAAAAGCACACGAGCCGTCACCGTAAGTAAAGCCAGCCACCAAAGTGCTTTTTTGTCGGGTAATGCAAGGATATTTTGGAGCAATAACTTCACGGCATCACTTCCATAAATACCCTGAATCCGATATAAGGTGATGGTACAGGGGTTCCTTCGTATTCATCTAACGCTGTTATTGCCATAAATTTCCATTCGCTGTTCCAACTTCCACCTTTGGTACGTGAAGGCAATGCAAGCATTTCCGCCACATTGCCACTTAAATTGTATAAGCCTATACTGTTGGGCATGTATGATTTTACAGGACACAGCACAACGGCTCCGGTTTTTATGCGGGTTACCTCTAAATAAGTTCCATTATTCACTTTGCTCAATACCGAGTCGACAGGTTTTTGGGTAAGGCGGTTAAAATTGCACCGGTACTGTCCGTTTATCTCATGCGTGCTCTCGTTTCCCCACGGGTAGCGGGCGCCTTCGGGTTGAGTTCCAAGGGCGGCTAATGCCCATTCCTCATCATCTTTTGGCAGACGATATACCACGTTTTTGTATAATCTACCCTCTGCCTGCATATATTGCCGGGTAAGCCACTTGCAATAGGCCATAGCCGCCTGCTTTGAAATATTGACCACGGGGTAACTGTCATATTTTACCTGGCGATGATAGGAGTTGATTAAAAAAGAAGCACCCACCAAAAACCACTGATTGCTATCGGGCAGGCAGTCGCGATACAAGGCCGTATCATTGGCCTGAAGCCAGTTTAAAAAAATCAGGTATTGCCCGTTGCTCACTTCAGTTTCACACGCATACACGTTTCCGGTTACTTTTTTCATTGACAACTCTGTTTGTTTCCAAAACGGAAGTTGCTGGGCCTGTAGCGGTAACCCAAAAGCCGGTAATATCAACAAAAAAATAGGTAGACGCCTAAACATGTGCCCGAAAATAAGGGAAAGAGGTGGTATAATGCGAATTGTTTTCATCTTTGCAGTATGGTTAAATTTGATGATATGTCGGGTTCCCCTTATGCAAGCATTGTGCTAAACACCGTTTTGGTTTATGTTTTTATTCTGCTTGCCATTCGTTTGTTCGGCAAAAAAGAGTTATCGCAACTCTCGGTGGCCGATTTGGTACTTATTTTATTAATTAGTAATTCAGTGCAAAATGCAATGGTAGCTGGTGACAATACCCTATTGGGTGGACTGCTTGCTGCCTTAGTATTATTTGTTTTGAATTATTTGTTTAAACTCATCATGTTTAACAGTACGAGAGTAAAAGAATTGATAGAAGGGGAACCTGTTTTATTGGTATATAAGGGAAATGTTCATTCTCGAAATATGGAGAAGGAAAAGATTACCATGGATGAATTGGAAGCCGTGGTGCGCGAGCATGGAGTAGGAAAAATAGAAGATGTAGTACTATCTATGCTGGAGGTTGACGGAAATATAAGTGTGCTTTCAAAAAGTATTGCAGGACAAAGTTTTCATAAACGCCAGCACAAACAATTACATCCTAAATATAAGAAGAATTAATGACCGCTGATTAGTCATTACCATGAAAAATATTTGGTCTTTGTAATATTATTTGAATTTTCGTACATGTCCATTCTGCATCTGCCACTGCCTCCAAAACTATAGAATAAGAATTGCATATTTACGCGACCACTCATAACGGTCATGAATTTTTGATTTGGGATTGAAAAATCATCATATGCAGTATTTTGCCAACCAATACTTTGAGAAAAAAACCATACTGGATTCATAAATGAATTAGAGTCGCGGGAGGAAAGGTTCGTAAAGGTAACTTTCAGTTCAGCATCTTTGCCTAGGATTGCTCCCATATCATAGTAGGCTCCATCTTGCAGAAATGCAGAGTCTGGCATCGCAAGTAAATTGAGTCCAAAGAAAATTGATTCAGGGTATTCAATACTTTTATCATTCGATTTTTTACACGATAAAATCAGCAAAGCTCCAAGTGTAAATAGTAAAATTAATTTTGTTTTCATAAATATGGTTTAAGCAAAGTTAGTCAAGTCAGAAAAGAAAACAAAACAATATCAGATTAAACGACTCCCGTTAGGAACAGGCTGCTGGGTAGTGGCTACCACAATCGCACCGTTTTCATCAGGAAAACCGGTGAGCAAAAATTCAGAAATGAAATTCCCGATTTGTTTGGGTGCAAAATTCACTACGCCTATTATTTGTTTTCCCGGTAAATCTTCTTTAGCGTAAAGAGTGGTAATCTGTGCGCTGGTTTTTTTTACGCCCAGCTCCTCACCAAAATCTACCCATACTTTATAAGCCGGTTTACGTGCTTCCGGAAAATCTTCAGTCCGGATAATGGTTCCTGCCCTCAGATCCACTTGTTCAAAATCGGTCCATGTAATAGTATCCATACCGCTAAGGTAAGGAAGTGATCAGATAAATGGTGTGATAGGCAATATCCGGAATTATTTTTTCCATGAGCAGGTGATTGTTCACCCACGAAACGGTTTTTTGTCCGGCATCGGTGTAGGTAATGATTAATCCGTTTCCTGTGGCGCATAACACTGACGGCCTATACGCTTCAAAGGAACTAAGCTCAATCAGTTCATCATTGTATAGGGTCAGTTGATTTTCGGTAGCTATGCAAAAACTATGTTCTGTGTTCCAACAACAATAGGGAGGGTGAGTGCCTATTTTTTTACGAAAGGTTTTCACGTCAGTTAGCAGTTGTACCGAAGATAAATCATCGGGCGGAGTGATTACGATATTTTTACTTTGGGCTCCGCAAATGTGAGCGGCTTCTGCTCCATAGGCAATTTCGCTTCTTTGTCCTCCAAAGTGGTAGGCCCATGTACAGATTTTATCTTTGGAAATGCTGTGAAAAAGGATGCCGTCACGGGTGGTTTCCAGATGCGATTCGTATTTGTTGATGTCAAGTTTTACGAGTGTGTCATTGCTAAGGCTTTTCAGGTTTTTTTCAATAAAGGTGGCTGATATTTCATCGTAATAAAGAATGGAGTTTCTTTCTTCAAGGTATTTCCAGATGAGGTATGACTGTCGGGCTACGTGAAAAAGTTTCGACACTTTTTTATTCTTTATGTCAAAACTGAAACAGGCCGTCCATCCTGATTTGGTGTTTGCAGGAAGCCTATCTGTAAGAAAAAAATACAAAAATGTGCCTTCGGTGTTTAGTTGCATACTGCGGCAGGCTCCCTTGCTGAAATAAGGGTTAGAAACAGGGATAGCATTCAGGTAGCCGATATTAAAGCTAATCTTACTTTCTACCTCTTCAAAATTATCCATAAAATAATGCAGGGTGATCTCCTGACGACCCTCATTATATGTTGTAATCACTTGCTTGTGGGCATGTGCAGACAGCCACAGCAACAGTGCAGACAATAAAATCAACTTTCTCATGTCAAGTCGTGTTTAGTTAAACGACCTCCGTCACAAAGTAAATAAATTGGGATTTAAAAAGCTAATAACATTCTTCAACGAGGGAAATAAAATTATCACGCACTTCTGGCAGGTCGGTTAAGGTGGTTAGTTCTTTATCTATAAATGCAAAACGGTGATCGCCATACGAGATTAAAAGTCCGGATGACAGGCTTGCATAAATATGTGGCTGTACAAGGTAATACGATTTGATAAGTTGGAAACGGATGTTGTAGATTTCTATTCCCGTAGTTTGCATAATGTAAAACTGGTTTTCATTTTTCCAGTAAGAGTTGAAGTTTTTAAAAGGAATATTAGCAGTGTATTTTTTATCGGGAGTAAGCATAAATGAAATACTTCCTTTCCACCGAGATCCCAGCACCAGCAGGTTTCCGCGGTGGTAACTCGAGAAATCGGAATATCCGAATAGAAAAGTGGTTTGAGTGATGCCGTTGTGAAAAGTATAAACCGTTTTCAGCACCGAGTCATTGCGCGTATACACAAATACAAAACCTGAGTCGGTAGTGGTAAGTTGTGAGGAAGTGCCAGTGAAAATTACAGGGCACAGAAGTGTTTTTAGTCTGGTTTGCAAACTAACCTCGGTAAATAAATCCATGCTGTCGTCATAGTACAAAATACTGTTTCTTTGTTCAAGGTATTGCCATATCACATGGTTGGTGCGGGGTATATCAAAAAGTTTTTCCCCTTTTTGGGTGGTCAGGTCAAAAACGTACAGAGCGGTAAAACTTTGTGCAGGTTCTTGCTCCTCATCTGCTCCTTCGTAGCCATCATATAAAAATGCAAAAAGCCTATTGCCTTTTTTATTCAGTTGCATGCTCTGGTAAGCACCACTGGTGTGGTAAGCATCTGCCACCGGCCATCCGTTTGTTGATTTGATTTGAATATTAACTTCTTTTATTTTTTTCCATTCTTCAGAAAAATACTTTAGGGTAATTACCTGCACGGCATGGGTTACCACCACGTTATTTTTTTGTGCAAATGTTGCTGTGCATGTACCCAGTAAAATAAAAAGTAAAACACGTCTCAACTGTCCCCCTTGCAGCGTGAGCCTGTGCGTAAGCGAAAGGGGTAGGGGGATGAATGCGAACTTCACTGATGCCACAACTTTTCCATTCTCACACTACCACATTCACAATGCGGCCTTTTACATGAATCACCTTTTTGGGCTGTTTGCCCTCCAGCCATTTTTGTACGGTTGCATCGGCCAGCACAAGGGCTTCCACCTCCTTGCTTTCCAAACTTAAATCCATCTCTATGTTTACCCGTACTTTTCCGTTAATGGAAACAGGGTAACTAAAGCTGCTCTCGGCTAAATAGTCGGGGTTATGCACAGGGAAGTTTGCATTGGTAATACTTTCTTTATTTCCCAGTTGTTCCCACAGCTCTTCACAGATATGCGGAGCAAAAGGAGAGAGGAGGATAACCAAATCACTAAGTACACTTCGATTGCTGCATTTTAAATCGCTCAGTTCATTTACACAAACCATAAATGCACTCACCGAGGTATTGAACGAAAGGTTCTCTATATCTTCCTGCACTTTTTTAATGGTTTTATGAAGTACTTTCAGTTCGGCAGGGGCAGGTGTTTCATCGGTAACCAGCCATTCTCCGTTTTGATTGTAAAACAGTCGCCACAATTTTTTCAAAAACCGAAACGTGCCCTCAATACCTTGTGTGCTCCAGGGTTTGCTTTGTTCCAATGGTCCTAAAAACATTTCGTAGAGGCGAAGAGTATCGGCTCCGTACTGGTTGATGATTTCATCGGGGTTCACTACGTTCCATTTGGACTTGGACATTTTTTCTACTTCTGGGGAAGTCTTAAACTCATTGCTTCCTTCACCTAATCTGTGGAATTTACCTTTGAACCAAATACCACCCTCACATAAGAACAAATTATTTACTTGATTCGAAGAATTTTCACTTTCAAAGTACTTTTTAAAATTGACCTTGTTATTTTCTATCAATTTGATGTCAAGATTTATTTTTTGAAAGTTGTCCGTTGATTTAACAAGCTCAGCACTAAGAAAGGTTCTATTAATATCTTTTTTAATAAATGAATCATAGGGTTCAGGTATTGTAAGTTTAATTTCTTTTTCTTGCCCTCCTAGTTTCTCAATGTAATCGTCAACTTCAACTATTTGACTGCTATAAAGTGATAAAGTACTGCATCCTGTACTGGAATCCTCGTCCAATGCTCCAATTGAATAATCAAGTTTAAAAAAGCTGAAGACTTTTTCAGAGATACCCTGAATCATCCCCTGATTCACCAACTTTTTTGCAGGTTCATTTACCGGAATAAGCCCAAGGTCGTATAAAAATTTTGTCCAGAAACGTACATATAGCAAGTGCCCCGTGGCATGTTCGCTGCCACCTAAGTATAAATCTACCTGTTGCCAGTAAGCTACCTCATCTTTCCCTGCAAAACGGTTTTTGTTTTGCGGATCCATATAGCGCAAAAAGTACCAGCTGCTGCCTGCCCATCCGGGCATGGTGGTATGTTCGTAGTCGTATTGTCCTTTGTATTTCCAGTTGTGTGCACGAGCCAAAGGGGGTTCTCCGTCTTCAGTGGGTAAGTACTTATTTACCTCGGGTAACAGCAGAGGCAATTCGTTTTCGGGCAACACGCACGGAAGTCCTTCTTTGTAATACACCGGTATGGGTTCGCCCCAGTATCGTTGGCGTCCAAACACGGCATCGCGAAGGCGGTAGTTTATTTTTCCTTCGCCAATTCCTTTTTGCTCAATGGCCTCAATGGCTTTTCTTATGGCGGCTTTTACCTCCAGCCCGTTTAAAAAATCAGAATTGATTAATGTACCCTCTTTCGCATCGTACGATTGCTCTAAATTTTTCTGGTTATTGGCTATTGCTTCGGCTGCGTGCACTACTTGTATTATCTCTAGTCCAAAATGTTTGGCAAAGGCAAAATCGCGGTTGTCGTGAGCCGGTACACCCATTACTGCACCGGTACCATAGCCTACCAGCACATAATCACCAATCCATATGGGTACTTTTTTACGGCTAAACGGGTGAATGGCGTAGGCTCCGGTGAACTGTCCGGTGATCTTTCTTACCTCGGTTTGCCGTTCGCGTTCACTGCGGTTTTTGGCGTAGTGAACGTATTCGTCAACTAATGTTTTATATTCAGCGGTGGTGAGTTGTTCAATAAGTTCGTGCTCGGGTGCCAGGGTAATAAAGGTTACTCCAAAAATGGTATCGGGACGTGTGGTAAAAACGTCAATTTGCAATGGCAAATTATCCACTTTAAATGTTACACCGCTTCCTACCGACTTGCCTATCCAGTTGCGCTGTGCTTCTTTAATGCTGTCGCTCCACTCAATAGTATCAAGGTCATTGAGCAAACGTTCGGCATAGACAGTAATGCGAAGGCTCCATTGTTTCATTAGTTTTCGTTCTACGGGGTAGCCTCCGCGTTCGCTCACCCCATCTTTCACTTCGTCATTGGCCAGCACAGTGCCTAAAGCAGGGCACCAGTTCACAAATGCTTCATTAATATAAGCTAACCGAAAGTTGAGTAAAATGTCCTGTTGTTTTTCCTGAGGGAAACTTTCCCATTCTTCAGCCGTAAATGAGGCAATGGAGTGTTCAATATTTCCGGTAAGGATGGAGTGGTGGCTTTCATGAAACCCTTTGGTTTTAAAATGGGCGATGAGGGTTTGAATGGACTCGGCTTTGTTTGTTTCGTTATTGTACCAACTGTTGAACAACTGAATAAAAATCCATTGGGTCCAGTGGTAATATTCCGGGTCACAGGTTTTAATTTCACGATCCCAGTCGTAACCCAGTCCTATTTTATCTAGTTGCTGGCGGTAACGTTCTATATTATTTTTTGTGGTAATAGAAGGATGTTGTCCGGTTTGAATAGCATATTGTTCGGCAGGCAACCCAAAAGCATCATACCCCATGGGGTGCAACACATTAAATCCTTTAAGTTTTTTATAGCGGGCTACAATATCCGAAGCAATGTATCCCAGCGGATGCCCCACATGTAGTCCGGCTCCTGAGGGGTAGGGAAACATATCGAGTACATAGTATTTGGGTTTGTCTTTGTCAATGGTGGTTTTATAAGTTTTTTGGGCAGCCCATCGCTGCTGCCACTTTTTCTCAATCTCACTAAATTGGTATTCCGTCATATTTACTCTTACTTGTTGCAATTGAGTCGCAAAATAGCAAAAAGCCCTTACAGTTTACTTAACTTTGCGCTGTGCAAAACCCTGTGGATGCTAAACAGGGCCAAAATCTTGCAGAGATTCTTTTATTACCTATTTTCGCAAGGCTAAATTAACAATCAATACATTGAGTCAGCAAGAAGGACATTACAGCTACAGGCGCAGGCCTTCCTACCTGCCCTCCATTATCAGCATATCTTTGGTGTTATGTATGTTGGGAATTTTTGGAATTATTATTATATCGGGCAATAAACTCTCGGATTATGTAAAGGAAAAGTTTAAGTTGGAAGTGTTTATGAAATCGGATATGCCCGAAGGGGACATCCTTCGTTTGCAAAAAAGCCTTGAAATGGAAACGTGGGCAAAAAAGGTAACTTACATTAGTGCCGATGAAGCCGCAAAGCAATTTACAACTGAGGTGGGGCATGATTTTGTTGGATTTATTGGGTATAATCCATTGTTACCTTCTCTCGAAGTTTATTTGAAATCGGATTTTGCCAATCAGGAGCACGCAGTTGAAATTGAAAAAATATTGAAGCAGAAAGTCGGGGTAAACGATGTAACTTATAGCCGCGACTATATAGCAAGAGTAAATGATAACCTAAGTAAAATTTCCCTTATCATTCTCATCATCAGTGGAGTATTTTTTATTATTTCCATTACCCTTATCAATAATACCATTCGGTTAAATTTATATGCCCGCAGATTTTTAATAAAAAGTATGCAATTAGTGGGTGCTACCCAATGGTTTATTATTCGTCCGTTTATGCTTCGTTCCATACTTCATGGTGTGTATGGAGCTTTAATAGCAGCCTTGCTGCTGGGCAGTATGCTTTATGGATTAACCCAAAAGTATCAGGAAATCATTGCTTTTTACGATTATTCGCGGTTTGCACTGCTTTTTGTAGGGATTTTATCATTAGGGGTAATTATATCTATGCTAAGCAGCTTGATAGCAACAAAACGCTATCTTCGTTTAAAACTCGATGATTTGTATTAAACTTGCAACTTATGTCAACAAAAACAAAACAAACAACGCCCGATAAATCTTCGGCATCTCAGGGGAAAAAGCTGGATCAGGCTTTTGCTTTTAATAAGCAAAACTACCAACTTACCATAGCCAGCGTTGTGATTATATTTTTTGGGTTTTATCTTATGGCAGGTAAAGAAGATATTTTCAGCACAACTAAATTAACGGTAGCTCCTATTGTAATCGTTATCGGATTTGTAGTGGGAATATTTGCCATTATGAAAAAGCCTAAGCACTGAAAATGGATATAATCCAGAGTATCCTGTTAGCTATTATTGAAGGACTCACGGAGTTTTTGCCTGTTTCTTCAACCGGCCACATGATTATTGCTTCTCATTTTATGGGCATTGCTGGAAATGATTATGTAAAAATGTACACGGTAGCCATTCAGTTCGGAGCCATTCTGTCTGTGGTGGTATTATATTTCAAGCATTTTTTTCGTTCAATTAATTTTTACCTGAAGCTAGGGGCTGCGTTTATTCCTACTGCTATTATTGGGTTGTTGCTTAAGAGTAAAATTGACATGATGCTGGAGAATGTATGGGTAGTGGCCATAGCACTTTTATTGGGTGGGATTGTATTGTTGTTTGTAGATAAATGGTTTGAAATAAACGAAGACATAAGTGATACCGACTCGGTAATTACCTATCGAAAAGGATTTTTTATTGGGTTGATTCAGGCAGTATCTATGATTCCCGGAGTTTCCCGGTCGGCCGCTACTATTATTGGAGGATTATCCCAAAAACTTAACCGGAAAACAGCAGCCGAATTTTCTTTTTTTCTGGCGGTACCTACTATGTTTGCCGCAACAGTAAAGAGTATTTTCGATATTTATAAAGAACAGCCGCACTTACTGAGTATCCATAACCTGAATGCATTGCTGTTGGGAAATATGGTTGCTTTTGTGGTAGCCATGATTTCGATAAAGTCCTTTATTGCCTACCTCACCAAGTATGGATTTAAAGTATTCGGCTATTACCGCATTATTGCAGGCTCTTTGTTGCTAATTTTATTATTCAGCGGGCAGCAATTAGAAATGTTTTAAGTATGGCAGTAGATTTTAACGAAGGGCAAATTATTCCGGTAAATAAACCTTACCAGTGGACTTCGACCAAGGTAGTAAGAAGGGTGAAAGGAATAACCAAGGCAAAAAAGGTAGGCCATGCTGGTACATTAGACCCTTTGGCCACCGGTTTACTAATTATTTGTACCGGAAAAGCCACCAAGCAGATTGAGCAGATACAAGCACAGGAAAAAGAATACACAGGAACTATCATGTTGGGAGCAACTACCCCTACCTACGATAGGGAGATGGAACCCGATCAGTTGTTTCCATGGGAACATATTACCCATGAGTTGATAATGCAAACGGCAAAAGAATTTATTGGAGTGCAACTGCAGGTACCCCCCAAATATTCAGCGGTAAAAATTGAAGGCCAACGAGGGTATGCATTATCACGCTCGGGCAAAGAATTTGAATTGAAAGCTAAGCCCATATTAATAAAGGTTTTTGAAATTAATAGAGTGGACTTGCCTCAGGTTGATTTCAAAATAGTTTGCAGTAAAGGAACATATATTCGCAGTATCGCATTCGATTTTGGAAAAAAATTGCGATCGGGCGGGTATCTATTTTCACTCACCCGTACCCGAATAGGAAACTATTTGTTGGAAAATGCGTTTGACACAAAAAAATTAATAGATTTGTTAACGGAATCAGAAAAAACTAATGAAGCTGTATAGAAGCCTGAATGATTTCACAAAACTCCACAATGCGGTTGTTTCGCAAGGTACATTTGACGGGGTGCATATTGGCCATCAGGAAATAATCAAACAAATGAAGGAAGTGGCTGCCAAAACTGGTGGTTCAACGGTAATGCTCACCTTTTTTCCTCACCCACGAATGGTGCTGTATCCCGATAATGAAGATTTTAAATTGCTTCAGATTTATGAGGAAAAGGTGGAGCAATTTGATAAATACGGATTAGACCACTTGATTGTAGAACCTTTTACTGTTTCTTTTTCGCGTTTCACTACCGAGAAGTTTGTAAAAGAAGTACTGGTTACTAAAATTGGAGCCAAACATATTGTGGTGGGGCATGATCATCGATTTGCCAAAAACCGAGAAGGAACTTTTAAGGATTTACAAAATTTATCTTCTTCTTATGGGTTTACTGTTTCAGAAACTAATCCGGTGGTAGTGGAAGGAGTTGCAGTTAGCTCTACCAAAATACGAAATGCATTGCTTAGCGGGGATGTTGGGCTTGCCAAACGATTATTAGGGTATGATTATCAGTTGAAGGGCGTGGTGAAGCACGGCAATAAAGTGGGACGAACTATTGAGTTTCCTACCGCAAATATTTATGTGCTCGAAAAATTTAAATTGGTTCCGGGCGAAGGAGTGTATGCCGTAAAAGTAGATGTGCTTGGCGAAAAGTTCAATGGTATGCTTAATATTGGAAAAAGACCTACAGTAGGAGGATCGGGTGATGCAACTATTGAAGTTCATTTAATTGATTATAAAAAAGATCTCTATGGTAGGGTTATCAAGATAAATTTTGTTGAGAAAATAAGGAATGAAATCAAGTTTCCTACTATGGACGACCTGAAAAAACAACTCGAAAAGGATAAATTTGAAGCACTCAGATTATTGGCATGAGTGATCTATTCTAATGTGTAGATGAGGTTGAGGATTAATCACGTTTTATTTATTTTTTGCTTTGCTTTTTTCCCCCTGTTCTCATTAGCGCAAGTAGATGGAGAAGAGGATGTATTGCCTGATTCGACCGACATAGAAGAGGTAGACTCGGTAGAGTTTATTGCCGAAGATAATCTCGAAATTTTGGAGGAAGATTTGGATTTTGACGAACGCTTAGCCTCCTACCTTGATTCACTTTATCAGAAGGATTTAAAATTAGGGTTTACCTTCGATTCAAGTATCATTCCCGGCCTTCAATTTTACACCATTTGGGACACCATCGTTATCAATCCATATAACGAGGATTTAACCAATATGGATGTGTCGGTTCCCATCGCCTTGCAGGATGATGACGACTGTTACTTTTTCCCTCCCTGCAAGGGCGAAATTACTTCCGGTTTCGGATTCAGACGTTGGGGTCGAAGGCTCAAGTTTCATTACGGGGTAGATGTGCGGCTATATACCGGGGATCCCGTTTATGCAGCCTTTGACGGGGTGGTGCGGGTATCAAAACTCAGTACCGATTACGGCTATGTGGTACTCATTCGGCATTACAATGGGTTTGAAACACTTTATGCACATTTTTCCAAACTATTAGTAGCAACAGGGCAAACCGTGCGTGCCGGTGATATTATTGGATTGGGAGGAAGTACCGGCCATTCAACAGGAAGTCACCTTCATTTTGAAGTTAGATTTAAAGGAGAGAAAATTGATCCTTCCCGGTTAATTTGTTTTCCCGAGAGCCGACTGTTTCAAGATACCGTTTTTATAGATAAATCTTTTTTTGTTCATAAAACAGCCGTTGCAAAAGTTCAGGCGGTTTCGCGGTACAGTAAGTTCCATTTAGTTCGTAAAGGCGATACGCTGGCCCACATTGCTTATCGTTACGGAACTTCTGTAAACCGATTATGCCAACTCAATCATATTAAACGAACCACTTTGCTGCGGGCCGGGCGTAAAATACGGGTACGCTAAGTGTTTTTGAATAGTATTGGTTTACTTGGCTTTTTCTATTGAATATATTACCTTCGTTAAGCTTTATGCGGCATTTAAAGGGGTTTATTTTTTTAGGAATTTTTTTAGTAACATTTTTTCAATGTAAGGCACAGGAGTATGTTTGGTCTAGAAAATCAATTGATTCACTTTCTCAAACGAGCCTTTATTCTAATTGGTGGGGTAGTGGTTGCAATAACTGTAACGGGATTATTCGAACTAACGGTGCTTGGTCTACCGCAGTAGGACGAAGAAACTCCACAGTGGATAAAGACGGTAATGTATATGTAATCGGCACCTTCGTTGATTTGATTAAAATCGGTAATACTATCATAACTTCAAATAACAGCAGTACATGTCAGTTCTGTGCATACAACTGGAATTACTACTGTCAGGATTTTTATGTTGCCAAGTACGATTCATCGGGGAATGCAATTTGGGCAATACCGGCTGGTGGGTCGGGAATGGATGTCGCTAATTCTATTTCAGTGGATGAACAGGGTTATGTTTACGTGGCCGGTACAATTAATGGAACAAATGCTTCCCCTGTTTATTTTGGCAGTATTGCTGTATATCCAACCGGTCAGGATGGTTTTGTCGGGAAAATCAGCCCTAGCGGTCAATGGGTGTGGGCTCATAAGTTAACTGGTTTGTCAGATGAATGTGCCACTTCTGTTAAAACAGATCGTTTCGGTAATGTTTATGTTGCCGGCAGCGGTCAGGGATTTATTAAAGTATCGAGTTCTATCACAGCCAGTACTCCGGCATTTAACGGAGGACGTGATATTTTTTTAGCCAAAATTGATGGTAACGGTTTACCTATCTGGATGAAATCAGGAGGTAGTACAGAAGATGATTATCCTTCCGATTTAGCAACAGATAATTCAGGGAATATTTACCTTACCGCAAACTTCAGAGGAAATAATGCCAACGCTAAATTTGGGATTGGAGCAGGAGCAGTGAATTTAATTGGAAGTATACCATTTGGTGGACTAATAAAGTATAATACAATTGGAACTCCATTATGGGGCATTAAAATAGGAACTTATACAATTGCCGCTACTACTGATTTATTTGGAAATACATTTATTACTGGTGTTTACAATACCACTAGCACTTTTGGCAGTACTGTTTTTACTCCTTTTTCTGCTAATAGAAATGATATTTTTATTTCAAAATTAACCCCTTCCGGCAGTTATGTGTGGACAAACAGGATTGGTAGCGATGAAACTGCTGTGGTAGCAGGGGATTGTTCATGGAACGGGGAATTATCAAATGATTGGCCTGCCGATATTGAGGTTGATGGAATTGGGAATGTATATGTTTCAGGAACTTTGGTTGATGATTCAAAGCCTGGTTCAATATGCATGATTACTGGAGTTAAGAAGTATCCTTATTATACTTCAGGAGCATATAAGCGATCAGGCTTTGTAATTAAAATAAAGTCAGATGGAAGTTGTGGCTGGAATGTGCGATCAAGGGGTTATTATGGGTGTTACAATGAGAATTTAAATGGTATCGGATTAGACAATTTCGGGAATCTCTACTTTACTGGGATGGCTTGGATATTCCCTAATTACCCATTAGCTATCATGCTAAATAATGATACAATTCCTGACGGTACTTTGAACAGTAATTTCGGCTTTAATGCTCCCTGGTGGTTGTATTATTATTATGGAGAATATATTGTTCGGATTAGAAATAATCAGGTTATTTATATCAACAATATCGATAAATCAGCATATTGTGTAGGGGATAGTATGGTTGTTGATTACACTAAGTATGGAATCTTTAACAGTACAAATGTGTTTTCTTTGGAACTGTCGGATAGCAATGGGGAGTTTAATAATCCAATTCTTTTAGGAACTAAGGCATCTAATCAATCCGGACAATTCAGGGTAAAACTTCCTGTAAATCTTTTGATGGGTTCTGGTTATAGAGTTAGGGTAAATGGAAATAATCCGGGCGTTATTGGTTATCCTAATAATAAATTTTTCTTTATTTCAGTTTACCCAAATGGAAATGCTGGGCCAGACCAAACAATTTGCATTAGCGACAGCATTCTGGTGACGGGGACAAATGGCCGATATTACGAGTGGAGCCCTGCTAGTTTAACAAGCACACCAAATGCAGCCAGCCCATATTTAAAGCCCACCTCCACCACATCCTTTGTAATGAGAACATTTAATCCAGGGAATTGCTCAGGATATGATACAATAGTTGTAAGTGTAGTTAATAGACCTTCTCCACAGCTATTATCGGCTCCCAACGAAATATGTAAAAATGATACGGCAACTTTTCAAACTGCCACAGTAAATGCATTAGGGGTTAACTGGTTTCCTAATTACAATATTACTAAAGATACGGGCCATTTGGTTCTGGCTTTTCCTCAACTGGATACTCTGTATAAAGCGGCAGCCTACAATGCCTATTGTGCTGATACATTACGAATCGAAATAAAGGTAAATCCGTTACCTGTTGCCCTCAATCTACATGATTCGTCCATTTGCCAGCGAGATAGTTTGGCTATTAGTTTTTCATCGAATGCTGTTTCATGGAATTGGACACCCAATTATAATATTATTAGCCGTAGTTCGGGCGTTCCGTTAGTTTATCCTGATTCAACGGTTACCTACACCTTGGATATGTTATCGGCCAAAGGATGTAAAAAAAGTGAAAATGTAAAAATTACCGTGTTTAATCTTCCTCCAATTGAGGTGATTCAGGATACTGATATTTGTTGGAACGAACAGATTACTCTCAAGGCTTTCGGTGCAATAAAATACCTTTGGGTAAACGATGCTTTTATTACATCAAGTGATACGTTAGGCAATGTGACTATTCGCCCAACCTTAACAAAAACTTATATTGTACAGGGTACTGACGGACGTTGTTTTGATACAGCTTCGGTTCAGGTAAGAGTTAATGCGTTGCCATTGGTAGATGCAGGTACAGACACCTCCATCTGTTTTGCCGACACAATGGTTCTTCGCCCTTCCGGAGCAATTACTTACAAATGGGCATCTCATATCGCATTGGATGACTCGACTGTTTTTAACCCTAAGGCTAGCCCATCACAAACTACATGGTTTAAAGTTACCGGAACTGATGGCAACTACTGTGTCAATAAAGATAGTATTAAGGTGGTTGTTTTTCCGTTGCCTATTGTTGGGATTACTCCGGATACCATTAGCTGTCCGGGACATGCAATTCAACTTTCGGCCTCAGGAGGTGAATTTTATCAATGGTGGCCTACTACGTTCATGGCAAATAGCCAGTCTGCTAATCCTACCGTTAGTCCATATATGCAAATGCGTTATTACGTAATAGTAACGGATAGAAATAAGTGCTCCAAAACAGATAGTATTTTGGTTAAGGTACGTGTGAGTCCTATACCCATTATTACCGGTAATACCACTATTTGCCGTACCGATACAACCATTTTGGCTGCAACAAGGGGCTTGAGTAGTTATCGATGGACACCAACTAACGGGTTAGCTACTCCCAATGTGGAAACCACTCTGGCAATGCCTATTATTACTACCGCTTATAGGTTGGAGGTAAAAGACCAATTTGGCTGCGAAGGAAGCGATACCGTTACCGTGAATGTGCTGCAACTTCCCGATGTGTCCTCGGTTGATGACCAAACTATTTGCCAAAATGATAGTGTTGAACTTTCAGCCACTTCAACAAAAGGGATCTCTTACCAATGGAGTACAGGGCAAACTACTTCGAGTATCACTGTTCATCCTGATAGTACTGTTCAGTATTTTGTCCGTTCATTTGACGGGAAATGTTGGAGTTTGCCCGAGCCTGTAAGTGTAAAAGTGGAAGAAATTCCAAATGCACGATTAAATTTTGCTCCTACTGAAGGTAGGCCTCCATTAAGAATAAAATTCAAAAATACCTCTTCAGGAAACGATATAATTGGCTACTTATGGGATTTTGGCGATACACTTGGTACCTCTATCACCAAAGAACCGGAATATATATACGAAAAACCTGGACAGTATAAGGTAAAACTGAAAGTATTTACGGCTAATGGTTGCTATGACGAAATAGAATCTTCAGTAATAACGGTGTATGATTTTTCTGATTTGTATGTACCTACTGCCTTTTCTCCCAACGCGGATGGGATAAATGAACTTTTCATCATTCAGGCAGGTGAAATGAAATGGATGAAGGTTAAAATATTTAACCGTTGGGGTGCCATCATCAAAGAACTTAATTGGGAAGCCGGACAGCCTTTACCTTCTTGGGATGGAAATTACTTAGGCGTCCCTGTGCAGGATGGAGCGTATGTGATAACTATTGAGGCAAAAGGATTGGATGGCAAATATCGGTATTACCAAAATGAAATAACCGTCATAAGATAAGCAAAGATCAACTGCTAAAATTCCCCGAAACGTGCGGCCACATAAAACGATGGGGAAGAAATTTGCCCTGATGGAATTAAGTTGTTTTTATTGGTTTGATACATCGCCTTCAGGTACGAAAATCCTAAACAAGGTCTGAATCGTTTGGATACATTTAATTCATACTCAACAAATGGTTCTATAAGTGCAACATAGGTGTAAGAAGCATTGTAAAACTGATATGTGTATGGGTCTTCAATTCTTGCTTTAATCTCAGCTCCGCCAAAACCAATGCCTAAAACAAGGTGTGTTAATTTATAAGTGGCAGGGGTGTACGAAATTTTCATAAGCCCGAATCGGTTTTCCCATTTTTGATTAAGGATTATTGGTTCAAAAGGGTTGTAGGGTAATTTGATGGAAGAAGTCATTATGTTGGCACTAGCTCCAATAAGCCATTTGTCGGTTATATTCCAACCGAAATCGGCAAATGCACTTATGGCATCTTTATGATAAAACTGATGATACCTGATGCCAGCCCCCAAATACCCGATACTCCCACTCACGCCATCTTTTTTGAGGGTGATTTTTTGGTAAACGTATCTTTGCGCCAATAATGACTTTGTGCAGATTAATACGAGAAGAATGAAAAAGTATTTTCGCTGCATGGTTCAATATTACGATATATCAGAGATATTTTGGAGCAGAAATGTCATTACAGTATTGTAAAATAAATCAGGGTTGTCGTAATGTACCCAGTGCCCTGCCTCTGGAATAGTTTTGAAAACGGCTTTAGGAAACAGGTGCATAATTTCCGGTTCATCGCTCGTGCTTATATAATCAGAAAATTCTCCTTTTATGAATAAAGTGGGATTAGTGAAGGGGCGGTCAACTGTTATGGGGGCAATTACCTCCTGATAATGATTAAATAAAACTGGGAGATTCATTTTCCAAATAAAATTTCCCTGTTGATTGCGAATTAGATTTTTGAGCAGAAATTGACGAACAGCAAAATCGGGAGCGTGTGGAATCATAGCTTGTTCTATTTCTTTACGTGTTTGGGCTGTTTGTAAATTTACAGCCATTAGAGCGTCAAATACATCTTGATGCCCAGGCTTGTAGGCCCTGGGGGCAATATCAACCACTATTGGAATATGCACACGTTCAAAACGGGTTTGGCATAATTGCATTAACACTTTTCCTCCCATAGAGTGACCGATAAAGTTGGCAGTAGAGATTGACAAGTCATTCATCAGCTCGGTTATGTCATCGGCCATTAGTTTAATGCTATGGTAGTGGCTGTGCGGGGAACGTCCATGATTGCGAAGGTCAACGGCAATAGTCTTAAAATCAGATTGAAAACGTTGAGCGAGCGAGTGCCAATTATCGGCAGTCCCTAAAAAACCGTGTAGGATAATCAAAGGGAATCCATTACCATAACAAGTATAATGAAGCTTCATAAGTGCGAACAAAGATAGCTTTATGCTAAATTTGTATGCTTATTTTTATTATAAATAACTGAAAAGCAGCAATTATATAGTTTGAGCAAGAATAAAAAAAAGGAAGAGATATTGTTTATTAATCTGAATTGAGGATATTTGCACCTCAATTTTGCGGAAAGTACTATGTCAAGAGTTTGTGATTTAACCGGCAAAAAGCCGATTGTAGGGAATAATGTTTCTCACTCAAATAAGAGAACTAAGAGAAAATTCAATCCAAATTTGCAGGTAAAAAAATTCTGGTTACCTGAAGAAAGCCGTTGGATTACCCTTAAGGTATCTACTTCGGCTCTCAGAACCATTAACAAGAAGGGCATTACTGCATGCCTGAATGATTTAATTAAAAAGGAACCATTTAATTTCAATACCAGATTATGGCTAAAAGAGGTAATAGGATACAGGTAATTTTAGAATGTACCGAACACAAAGCATCAGGTATGCCCGGAACATCTCGCTACATTACCACAAAAAATAAAAAGAATACAACAGAGCGTATTGAATTGAAAAAGTTCAATGCTATTCTTAAAAAAGTAACAGTTCACAAAGAAATAAAGTAATAATACACCAACATGGCTAAGAAAGTAGTTGCAACACTTAAAACGGGAGCTGGTAAAGAGTTTGCCAAAATTATCCGTGCGGTTAAATCACCTAAATCAGGGGCCTATACCTTTAAAGAAGAAATGGTGCCTAATGATAATATTAAGCAGTATTTCAAATCTTAATTCATTAAGAAATTAGTAAAAGAGCTTTTCGTTATCGAACGGAAAGCTCTTTTTTTTTAAACCAGCTTTTGTATGGCATTTTTTGGACTGTTTAGCAAAGAAAAAAAAGAGAAACTAAATCAGGGTCTTGAAAAGACAAAGACCTCTTTGTTTTCAAAAATTAGTAAGGCATTAATAGGTAAAAGCACGGTTGATGATTCATTTCTAGATGAGTTGGAAGAAATTCTGATTAGTTCAGATGTTGGTATTGGCACAACTTTGAAAGTAATTGAACGCATCCAACAGCGCGTAGCCCGCGATAAGTATATCAATACTTCTGACCTGCATACGCTGTTGCGCAATGAAATGGTTAACTTGATGGAGGAAAATGCCATTCAGCCCTCCTTATCAAAAGATTTTACATCCATTGGCAAGCCTTACGTCATTATGGTAGTTGGGGTAAATGGGGTTGGCAAAACTACTACCATTGGTAAATTAGCTAATCTTTTTAGAAACGAAGGTAAAAAGGTGGTGCTTGGAGCCGGTGACACGTTTCGGGCAGCCGCTGTTGAACAGTTGCGCATTTGGTCAGAACGGTCAGGAGTAGGTTTTATTGCTCATGGCATGAATACAGATCCGGCTGCTGTAGCTTTTGATGCCGTAAAAAAGGGAGTAGAGGAAGGAGCGGATGTGGTAATTATTGATACGGCCGGGCGATTGCATACTAAAGTAAATTTGATGAACGAACTGTCAAAAATTAAACGAGTAGTTGCTAAAATAATTCCTGAAGCACCGCATGAAGTGTTGTTGGTGCTTGATGCATCTACCGGACAAAATGCTTTTGAGCAGGCACGTCAGTTTACAGCAGTTACGGATGTAAATGCACTTGCTCTTACCAAGCTTGACGGAACAGCAAAAGGTGGAGTGGTAATTGGAATTGCTGATCAGTTTAAAATACCCGTAAAATATATTGGCGTGGGAGAAGGGATTGACGACCTGCAATTGTTTAATAAAACGGAGTTTATTGATTCGCTGTTTAAATCATAATAAGGTCAGCAAATGAAAACAAAAAGTGTAAAAAAACAGAAGGTAAATATCGTTACGCTCGGATGTTCAAAAAATATTGTTGATTCAGAGGTACTGTATAGCCAACTTAAAGCAAATTATATTGACGTAGAGCATGAATCGGCAAATGACGATGCGGATATAGTTGTGATAAATACCTGCGGCTTCATTGATAATGCAAAACAGGAATCGGTTGATACCATTTTACGGTATATTGATGCAAAGAAGGAAGGTTTGGTAAGCAAAGTATATGTTACAGGGTGTTTGTCGCAAAGGTACAAATCCGATTTGCAAAAAGAAATTCCGGAAGTAGACGAATACTTTGGCACCATGCACTTGCCACAACTTCTAGCAGTGTTGGGGGCAGATTACAAGCATGAGTTAATAGGGGAACGTTCATTAACAACCCCAAAGCACTATGCGTATCTTAAAATTTCAGAAGGTTGCGATCGTCCATGTTCATTTTGTGCTATTCCTATTATGCGCGGAGGGCATTTGTCAAAACCAATTGAGGAATTAGTTACTGAAACTAAAAATCTGGTAAAAAGCGGAACAAAAGAATTGCTGCTGATTGCACAGGATAGTACCTACTACGGACTGGATATTTACAAGGAGCGTAAACTGGCTGATTTGTTGAAATCTCTCTCAGATATTGACGGAGTAGATTGGATTCGGTTACATTATGCCTATCCGTCTCAGTTTCCGTTAGAGGTGCTGGATGTAATGCGTGAGCGTTCTAATATATGTAAATATATTGATATGCCTTTACAGCATATAAGTGATACTATGTTGAAGCTGATGCGAAGAGGAATTACCAAAAATCGCACGCAGGAGTTGGTAGATACCGTTAGGGAGAAAGTTCCCGAAATCACGTTCCGAACTACATTGATTGCTGGTCATCCGGGTGAAACTGAAAAAGATTTTGAAGAACTTCTCCGGTTTGTGGAACAAAATAAATTTGAACGGTTGGGCGTATTCGGATACTCGCATGAAGAAGGTACCCATTCTTATTCAATGCAGGATAGTATAACTGCTGAAGAGAAAGAAGAACGCATAGCTCAATTAATGGAATTGCAGCAGGATATTTCAGCTTCAATTAACCAGTCAAAAATCGGAAAGACACTTAAAGTACTTTTTGATCGTAAAGAGGGGGATTACTTTATTGGCCGTACCGAGGCCGACTCGCCAGAGGTGGATAATGAAGTATTAGTAAAGGCAAATCATTATGTTCGAATTGGTGATTTTGCCGACATCCGAATTACTCATGCCGAAGAATTCGACTTGTACGGTGAACCGATTTCTTTATAATTTAATATGCTTAACTACAAGGTAGCACCTAAACTCACCTATCAGTTTCCTAAATTGGTTATTGATTATGTGAATCAAAATCCAGCACTCGCCCCGTTTATTTCCAATTTCCCATCACTTGAAGCATACCGCGAGATTTTAAAGAACAGAAACTATCCTGCCTATTCACGCGAGGTATTAAATGAAGTTTTAGATAAGCAGTACCATTCACTCGGGTTACTCACTGGTGAAGAAAATGAACCAGTTGTTAAAAACCTTTCCTTACTAAACGAAGCAACCACTTTTACGGTGTGTACCGGACATCAGTTAAATATATTTACAGGGCCGCTTTACACTATATATAAAGTAATAACCACCATAAGGCTTGCAGAAGAATTAGCTAAATATTATCCTGAATATAATTTTGTTCCGGTGTTTTGGTTGGCTACCGAAGATCATGATTTTGAAGAAATCAACCATTTTCACTTATTTGGAAAAACTTTTTCCTGGCCATATCCCGATGCTGTTCGCGGAAAACCCGTTGGGAAGCTATCTACACAAGGCCTACACATTATTATAGAAGAATTAAAAAAACTCAATATTCCAGAGTCTTTGCTTCATGTGTTTGAGCAGGCTTATACACAACATGAAAATCTCGCTGATGCAACTCTCAGTATTTATCATCAACTGTTCCGTTCATTCGGGTTGATAATACTTCAGCCGGATACCCCCGAACTAAAGAGAATATTTATCAATTATGCCAAAAGAGATATCCTTGAAAAGGTTAGTTATGCCGGGGTAAAACACACATCGGAATTATTATCAGCTGCAAAATATAATATTCAGGTAAATCCGCGAGAAATCAACTACTTCTATATTACTGATGAGGGTAAAAGAGAAAGAATTATTCAGGATAATAATTATCAAATAAATAATTCTGATATAAAATTTTCAATAGCCGAATTACTTCTACGGCTCAATGAATCACCCGAGCGGTTTAGCCCGAATGTTATCACTAGGCCCATGTATCAGGAAGTAGTGCTTCCTAATCTTGCTTACGTTGGCGGACCGGGAGAAATTTCATATTGGATTGAATTGAAGCAAGCTTTCGCAACACATGGAATTCCATTTCCGGTTTTGCATCTGCGAAATAGTTTTGTGTTGATTGGATCAAAAATGCTGAAACAACTGCAAACAATCGGATTGCCTTTGGAAAGTTATTTTCTTGAAGAAGGGTTGTTGAAACGTAAATTCATTGAGCAGTTGCCTGTTAATTCGCGTGTAGAAAATGAAATTTCTGCAATAAATGCACTTTTTGATTCGATACTTACAAAAGTAGAAACTGTTGATAAGTCTAAAGTGGGGGAGTGGGTTAAGCGAATTAATGAGCAAAAAGCACTTATCAAGAAGTTGGATAAGGATTTTGTGGATATCGTAAGTCAAAAAATAGATAGTCAGTTAGGTAGCTTGTTTAAAATAAGGGAATCATTAATTCCTGGGGGCAAACTGTCAGAACGAAGCGAAAACCTCATAAGCAAAGTAAAAATACATCCTCTCGATTTCATCTTGTTTATTCATGAACACACCGATGTGTTCGATCAATCCGTTACTTGTTTGGAAATTTAGACAGCCTGTTCATCCTGTGTAAACAATAGGTTTGGACTGCACTCTCGCGCAATAGAACTTTGTGTAGCCCTAAAAAAAAGCGCGATGAAAAAATTAACCCTTTTCCTCTTTTGCATGCTGACAGCCTTTGCTGTGGTGTTTGCACAAGCCCCGGCTAAAAAGCCCACAACAAAAAAACCACCTCCTAAAAAGGCAGCACCTGCAAAAAAAGCCTCTCCGGCAAAAGCTGGCACAGCACCTGCAAAAAAACCACTTCCGGCCAAAAAGGGTACAGCCCCAGCAAAGGGGGGGAAAGCTCCAGTGAAAAAGGGAAATACTCCGGTAAAAAAAGTTAAAACACCTATCGTAAACAATTTTCCTAAAAAAGATTTCAAGCGGTTATCAATATCTGGTATGGTTGGGGTTACAATGCCATTTTTTGACTTAGCTAATTATAAAAATCAACCCGTATTTGGAGGCGCAATCAACTATAAAATTACTCATTCTTTAGGTATTCGCTTGGGCTTTATGGGTGGGCAGTTTTCTAGAGGGCAGGTTAAAACCGATACACTACGCCAACGTACGGTATTTAAAGAGATATCGGCTGTGTTAATATTTAACATAGGTAATATTAATTTTATTAGTCCAAGCAGGCCATTACAGATGTACGCCTTTGGAGGTTATGTTCTATTTATGCCAGAAGCTATAAGTTTCTCTCAGTGGTTTCCACCTAAGAAAGCCTATACTACTCAAGTTAACGCAGCACTTGTAGGAGCCGGATTTAAAATAAGGGTAAGCAATTCGTTTGATATTTTTGGTGAAGCAGGCTTGCGCATAACCCAAAATGACTCGCTTGATTTGTGGAATCCTTCAGGGGCATTTCTTAATCGGTCCTATGATTGGTATTTATTCCCAACGTTAGGATTTAGTTACCATTTAGGTAAAAAAGCAAGCACACCAATAGAGTGGCATAATCCGGTTAAGTACATGTACGATGAATTGGCTTCGATGAAAAAAACCGTTGATGCAATGAAGATTGATAATGACAATGATGGGGTTTCTGACTTTTTTGACCGCGAGCCTACTACCCCCGATAGTGTTAGTGTATATGGAAGTGGTAAGGCTGTGGATACGGATCGAGATGGAATACCAGATCACCAAGATGCCGAACCATATTCAGATCCAGGTGCTGTGGTAGATGCCAGTGGCCGTTCAAAAGATAGTGATGGTGACGGAGTTCCTGATCACAGAGATATGGAGCCTAATACTGATACGTCTATGCTCGCCAATCATCAGGGTGTTGCAATTGTATCAAAAGCAATGGCTAAGCAAATGCAAGCTATACCTGATAACAAGGCCGAAAAAATGTTCCAGCAGGTTGGCAAAATCGGGTATTTACCTGCCATATTCTTCGAAACCGATGAGTTTGCAGTTCCGTCAAAATATTATGCCGATTTATATGGGGTAGCGCACGCTATGCGTAATTTTCCTGAGGCAAAATTGTATATAATAGGGGGTGCAGATATGCGAAAAGATGAGGCCTACAACCTGGAGCTTGCCAGAAAACGCGCTCAGGCCGTAGCCGATATCTTATCAAAGAAATTTGGTATAGATAAGAACAGGTTGCTTGTGCAAACCATTGGTAAAAAAGATCCGCTGGTTGATGGTAAACGTAAAGATGCCTTAGCCGCCAACAGAAGGGTAACCTTCAAAGTAGTAGAGTAGTAGCAGATTCTTCATATTGTTCGTTTTGTTAAATCCCCCGAGTAATCGGGGGATTTTTATTTACAGCAGTAAAGAAATGCCAGCAAACAATACCTGCACTTACGGCAACATTCAATGAATGTTTACTTCCCTGTTGAGGAATTTCAATAAATCCATCGGCCAATGGAAATAACTTGTCATTTACTCCGTTCACTTCGTTTCCAAATACGAGGGCATATTTCTGCGAGCTATTCGGAATAAATGTATTCAGCATTACGCTGGAGCTAGTTTGTTCTATGATTACAATACGGTATCCTTCTTTTTTCAATTCATTAATTGCCTCTGCGGTGGATGGAGTATATTGCCATTTTACACTTTCATCTGCACCTAATGCGGTTTTTCTTATATCTTTATTTGGTGGGCAGGCTGTAATACCACATAAATAAACTCCCTCAAAAGCAAAGGAATCAATTGTTCGGAAAATCGACCCAACATTAAGCGCACTTCGTACATTGTCCAGCACTACCATCACCGGGTTTTTCACAGTTTTCCTGAATTCATCCACAGTTAAACGGTTTAATTCAATATTCTTTAATTTGCGCGTCATGTTTAGTGCAATTATCCGCATTCTGTTTTAAAGCCACAAGTATTGAAAACAACTGAAACGGCTGATACCCCTTTAATGCGCCAATACAACCAGATTAAGGCAAAGTATCCTGATGCTATCTTATTATTCCGGGTAGGCGACTTTTATGAAACATTTGGGGATGATGCTATAAAAGCTTCCCAGATTTTGGGAATTGTTTTAACAAAACGAGCCAATGGTACTGCTGCTCATATTGAACTGGCCGGATTTCCGCATCATTCACTTGATGTTTATTTACCAAAACTGGTGCGTGCCGGGCAGCGCGTAGCTATTTGCGATCAATTAGAGGATCCGAAACTTACCAAGAAAATTGTGAAGCGTGGGGTTACTGAATTGGTTTCGCCCGGTGTTTCGTACAACGATAAAGTTTTAGAGGTTAAACAAAATAACTATCTGGCCTCGGTTTTTCTCTCGGAAGATGCCGGAGGAATATCTTTTTTAGATATTTCAACTGGCGAGTTTTTTATGGCCGAGGGGAAAAAAGATTATATTGATAAATTATTGCATGGACTAAAACCTGCAGAAGTATTGGTAAGTAAACCGCAGTCAAAAGAGTTTATCAGAGATTTTGGAGATAAATTCTTTACTTTTTTAATTGATGACTGGGTATTTACCGATGATTATGCTACTGAAAAACTGTTAAAACATTTTGAAACGAAATCACTTAAGGGATTTGGGGTTGATAAAATGAAATTGGGTATTCTGGCAGCAGGGGCTTCGCTGCATTACCTGCATGAAAATCAACATAAAAACATTGCACATATTGCATCGGTTTCACGATTGGAAGAAGATAAATATGTATGGCTCGATACATTCACTGTGCGTAATCTGGAACTGGTTTACAGCGCATCTGAACATGGAGTGCCGCTTATCCAAATCCTTGATCACACGCTTACCCCAATGGGCGCGCGTTTATTGCGTAGGTGGATGGTAATGCCACTTAAAGAACAAAAACTCATTGAGGAAAGATTGGATGTGGTGGAGCAGTTCACTAAAAATGAACTGTTGGCAGATGGGGTAGCCGGTTTATTAAAACAAGTAGGAGATTTAGAACGTCTCGTTTCTAAAGTGGCCATGAAACGGGTAAATCCACGCGAGTTGATGCAGTTGAAACGCTCCTTAAAAATTATTGAGCCATTAAAGCAATTGTTGATTCAAACCAGTCATTTGCCTATGACCAAGGTTGCCGATCAGTTACTGCCCTGCTTAACTGCCATTCAACGGCTTGAACAAGTATTGATACCCGAACCCCCGGCTTTACTAGCTAAAGGGAGTGTAATTGCCGATGGTGTTCATGCCGAACTGGATGAATTACGTAAAATTGCTTATTCGGGTAAAGATTATTTGTTGCAGTTGCAGCAACGCGAGGTGCAACGAACCGGAATTCCATCGCTAAAAATTTCGTACAATAATGTTTTTGGGTATTACCTGGAAGTAACCAATGTACATAAAGATAAAGTTCCGGTTGAATGGATTCGTAAACAAACACTGGTCAATGCTGAACGATACATTACGCAGGAGTTAAAAGAATACGAAGAAAAAATTTTGGGTGCTGAGGAAAAAATATTTGCCATTGAAGAACGCCTGTTTAATGAACTGGTGTTGGAAATGAGTGACTACGTAACCGCAGTTCAGCAAAATGCATTACAATTGGCTCGCATTGATAGTTTGCTATCATTTGCCACTGTATCTTTACGAAATCAGTATGTAAAGCCTGAGCTAAACAATTCATTTGAACTGATACTTAAAGATTGCCGCCATCCGGTAATTGAAAGGCATTTACCTCCGGGTGAACCTTATATTCCTAATGATATTTATTTAGATAATATAAAACAACAGGTTATCATTCTCACCGGGCCCAATATGTCGGGTAAGTCGGCAGTGCTACGGCAAACGGCTCTTGCAGTGCTTATGGCTCAAATGGGTTGTTTTGTTCCAGCCACTTATGCACGCATAGGCTTAATTGATAAAGTTTTTACCCGTGTTGGCGCTTCTGATAATTTGAGTACGGGAGAATCAACTTTCATGGTAGAGATGACGGAAACAGCAAGTATTCTTAATAATCTCTCCAACCGAAGCCTCATTTTATTAGATGAAATAGGGCGGGGTACCAGCACTTATGATGGAGTTTCGCTTGCCTGGTCTATTGCCGAGTATTTGACTAAAGTAAGTTTCAAACCCAAAACCCTTTTTGCCACGCACTATCATGAGTTGAATGAGTTGGAAGGGAAACTGGAAGGAATTAAAAACTATCACGTAGTGGTAAAAGAAACCGGCACCAAAGTTATCTTTCTGCGTAAGCTGAAAGAAGGAGGCAGCGAACATAGTTTTGGTATTCATGTGGCACGAATGGCAGGCATACCCAAAGAAGTATTGCACCGAGCCGAAGATATTCTACATTACCTCGAGGATAACAGATCTTCCATAAGCGGAACCGAAGCCGTTAGAAAATTATCTGCCGACCCTTTTCAGCTCAATATGTTTCAACTTGATGACCCGCTGGTGCAACGGGTAAAAGAAGAATTGCAAAAGGTAGAACCCGATTCTATTACTCCGCTCGAGGCTCTTATGAAACTGCATTACCTGAAAAAAATTCTCGAGGGAAAATAAGTTCTTTGCTTTTTATCCATTGCAGGTTAGTTACTTACAGCTCACTTATTTTTTTTACCCGGGCCATTGCAAAAAACAGGGCGTCCCTTATATTTGCAGTCCCTTCGGTGAAATTGCGAGAGTAGCTCAGTTGGTAGAGCGCAACCTTGCCAAGGTTGAGGTCGCGAGTTCGAGCCTCGTCTCTCGCTCCAATTAAAAGTAAAGGTGTGAGTCAGCGAAAGATTAGTACACATCGCTTTCCTCACACCTTCTTTATTAAGTTCTTTTGTTCAGGCTCGGGTGGTGGAACTGGTAGACACGCAGGACTTAAAATCCTGTGGCCTTAACAGCTGTGCGGGTTCGATTCCCGCCCCGAGTACAAAAGCCTCCCTGGCCAAGGGGGGCTTTTTTGTTACACCATATCCCTAACTTTTTCATTCATTATTCGATGTTCGACATTCGCCATTGGATTACTTTAAATTTAGGAATATTGAATAATGAACACTGAATATCGAACTCCGAATTTTAGAATCTTAAACTTCCAACCTCCAATCTGTAATTTTACTTATGCCTTGTATGACTTATATAAGTTGCCAGCATAGACTGAAATGTTTCTCATGCGGACTGATGAGTGTAATGCCGGCTTCTATTCCCGGACTTGGGTTGTCAGCTGTTTGAAGTGGAGTAAAATGCGTAGATGTTTGGAACTTGTACCACCGAAATGCCGACTGATTGAATCCAACGGTAAAGTAAAGCTGCATTTTTTGTGTACTGCTGTCTTCTGAAAAAACGGTTGCCCCAAAAAGATTCAGGTAATTTACCAATATCAAAAACAGGCTCAGTTGTATTCTCACAGATCAAATATACCGAGTAATGGTTTTACAGGAAAGATTTCTTCATTCCCGGGTATTTCTTATCTTGCGTCCATGATCACCGTTTATTACCGCGATAACGATAAACTGCAAAAGGTGCAGGGTGTAAATTGCCTGAATGGGATTGACTATAATCAAATTATTTGGGTTGATTTGAATCAGCTTAGTATAGAGGAAGAAAAGTATGTGGAGACTAAATTTCATGTCAATATTCCGGACGATAAACAAATGATGGAAATTGAATCAAGTTCCCGTTATTTTGAAAACGACAGGCATATTATAGCCAACTCTAATTTCCTTGTTCCACTGAACGGAACTTACAAACCGGAACCAGCCTCCTTTATTCTTAAGGAAAAATACCTGATTACTTACCGTAATTATGATTTGCGTTCATTTAATGAAATGTTTAAGCGGTTGGAGGTTCAGGGTAAAATTTTTATTAACGGGTATCAGGTGTTACTTTCCATTTTTGAGATACGCATTGACCTTGATGCCGATTTAATCGAAGGAATTGCCAACGACATTACCCAAACAGGAAAGCTGGTAACCGATGATAAACGGATTAATAAGGATTTGATTTTTAAAATTTCTTTTTTTCAGGAAATGAATATGTTGCTGCGACAAAATATTATGGATAAACAACGGGTTATGCAATCGTTGTTGCGTAGTGAGTATTTCCCTGAAGATTATAGCCTGCGGCTGCGGAGTATGCTTAAGGACATCAGTTCGCTTATTGACCATACCGATTTTGGCTTTGAACGGCTCGAGTATTTGCAGGAAACATTTCTGGGGTTAATCAATCTGGAGCAAAATAAAATCATTAAAATTTTTACGGTGGTTTCGGTTATTTTTATGCCGCCTACGCTCATTGCAAGTATTTACGGAATGAACTTTAATATTATGCCCGAACTGGGATGGGATTACGGATATTTATTTGCGATAGGTTTAATGGTACTTTCATCGGTTATTACATTGTATATTTTTAAGAAGAACAACTGGCTTTAGGTTATTCGTAAAATTCAATTCCATACTTTTTCAGTTCTTTCAATATAGGTTGGTAAAATTCTTCTGTGAGTGGAATCACCACTCCCCTTGCTTTAATTTTGTTTTGTAAAATGAGTTTTACCGCAATAGCCATTGGCAGTCCAACAGTTTTGGCCATAGCCGTGTACACTTCATTTTCCCCTTTCACCACCAATGAACTGATACGTTTTTTTATTTTTCCGTTAAGCGAATAGGTAAGCTGATGTTGCATCACAATCATGTCTAATTCACCCTTGTTCAGTTTCCATTTTTCCTGAAGTAATTTCTGGAGTGCCTGTGCCGGACTACCTTCTGCAATGCCCAGTTTTTTTTCTTCCAAAATACCAAGCCACTGTAATTTTTTGAACTCAGCACTTTGTTTGCTGATGCCAAGAAAGGCACAAAGATTCTGTTCCACCGATCTGTTAGATGAGGGAAGTAGCGCACTAATCAATTCGCGCCAGGTAAGGCTGTCTGAATTGGTAAGTTTCAACTGATCATCTGTAAGACCAAGTTTAATCAATTGATTCCATGATTTGCAAAAGCCTTTCCTGCGCAAAGTGCCACGCAACACAGTAGAGGTATTTTCAATTCCGTAAGGTTTAATGTAGCTGTTCGAGTCCCGGTTGGCATAGGCTTCAAACAAGCCGTATCCTTTTACCGGGATAGTTTCGGTTTGCAGAAAGATGCGGTTGTAAGGAATAAATTTGAGTTGACCATTCTCAGTATAGGTAGCTGTAGCATTTCCGGCTAAAATAACATTGCGCGGGTTCCAGGTAAATTTGTAATTCCAAGGATTGGTATCGTATTCCGGAGCCACCAATCCGCCACAATAGGATTTGAACGATTCAATTTGTCCGCCACCCGATTTAATTTCATTCAGCATTTGCATAGCCGAAAGGTGATCAATCCCGGGGTCTAATCCGATTTCATTTAATAACAATACATTTGCTTTTACGGCAGCCCCATGTAGTTTTTTCATTTCGGGCGAAATGTAAGAAGCGGTGACGAGGTGTTTTTTAAACTTCACACAATCCTTCGCAATAATGAGGTGCAGGGCAGGGGGCATCATGGAAACCACCAGTTCGTGTTTCTCAATCAGGGTTGCGCGTTTTGCTTTATCAAGTATGTTAAGTTCAATGGCAGTGCCGCGCTCATGTTTTTTTATTTTTGATAATGCTAGAGCCAGCGATTGATCGGCTACGGTAATCTGCCAGTTTTCTTTTTTACTTTGAGCCAGTAAATATTTAATAAGGTATGAAGCGGATAATCCGGCTCCGAAAACCAGTATTTTTTTCATGTGCACTAATTTCAATGCACAAAGCTAAGGTAATTATTGCGATGTGCCGATACTTGTAGTTTTCCCATATTGGTTGTAAGTTTGAGTGAAACCATGGTAGAAAAAATTCAATACCAAAGCGAAGGAGTACTGGTTGATGAATCAGACCTTACCACCGACCAACGGCAGTTGTTACAGAAAACCCGAGGCCTGTTTGCAAATGCCTATGCCCCCTACAGCCGTTTTAGGGTTGCCGCAATAGCCTTGCTTGAAAATGGCATCATGGTAACAGGAACAAATCAGGAAAATGCAGCCTATCCATCGGGCTTGTGTGCAGAGCGGGTAGCCTTGTTTCAGGCGGGTTCTTTATATCCGGATATGGCTGTTAAAACACTATGTATTTCGGCAAAAAACGAGCAGAAGCTAACCGATAAACCGGTATCACCCTGCGGAGCCTGTTTGCAAGTGATAAGTGAAAGTGAATACCGCCAGCAAAAACCGATGACACTCATGCTGGCCGGAGAAAGCGGGAAAATTCTGTTGATTGAAGGGGTGAAAAATTTATTGCCATTCAGATTTTTGCCCCATGCGTTGTGAAATTATTTTTCTGAGCGTATTTTTTTTGTCTATTTTAAGCGGCAAGGCACAGCACGACACTACGCAGGTTTATGTAAAGGAGTTTTTACCTGCCGACAGCATTCATAAACTTTGGTTAGGTATTGAAGGGGGATTAGAATATAGCGACCGTTATTTTAAAACCAGTGACCGCTATTATGCTTCGCGCACAAATTTTACCAATGTAGATAAGCGGATACCCGGAATTTCTTTTCATATTGGAGTAGGTACTTATTATACGCTCAATCATGCCTGGAAAATGGAGTTAGGAGTTCAATTTTTAATGAACACATATTCCATTGTCAAATATAAACAGCCTTTTTTATCTAAATCAATTATAACCGGGAATGATTCACTTTTGTATAAAGATATAGGGTTTGATTATTATCAGTCCTATCTCTATTTCCCTTTATATATCAAGCATATTCTATATGAAAAATCAACTTTTTCCGTTTATGCCTCGGGCGGAACGGGGTTGCTGATTTTGCTCCTTGATGCTGACAGGAATGATTATGCCAATAGTTATACGCCTTATCAGCTTACCTATAATCCGCTTACCATTACCTGGCATGCTGGCGTGGGTATTTTTTATAAATTATCACCCGATTTACTGCTTAAAATCGAACCTTCCTTCAGGGCAACCGTTACTTCTCCGTTACAACATCCTGACCGGGGTAATCTTTTCAATGCACTATTATCTTTGGGGTTGATTTATACTCAATAAAAAACCCTCCCTGATTATTTATCAGGACGGGTTGGGATTCTTTTAAAATTTATTCATGATTTGAAACTTTTGATTGTAATAATTGATAAAATGATTTGATTTATGAAGGGACATCGCTTTTTTCAATTGACCATTGTACTTTGTGTGAGGTATTGTTATTTACCTCGCGGATATAGTATAGGTAATATTTCCGGTTATGTTTAGGTGGTAACTTTTCCGGTTTTGCTGAACAAGTTTTTGATAAATGGTTTTGCTTCTTTTTTTGGAATTGATTTTAATTCCTTTTTCTCTTTAATGAGCTAATTGAAAAAATAACTGCACATTGTATAGCAACAAGTTTTCATTCAATGAAGCCGTACCTCCTCCATCATTGCCAGAGATGGGAAGGTAGTTGTATTGCTTTGCCGTTTTACAGCCTAACATGATTAATGCAATGGTTCATGGGAAACAAAGGTAACTATTGAGTCGGATTATTGTGCCGGGGACATTGTTTCTTTTGGTACAACTTCTACACGTACTCTGGCCAATCCGGATTGTATCATGTCCAGTTTTCGGGCAGCGGCTACCGATACATCAATAATTCTTTTTTTGCTGGCAGGCCCGCGGTCGTTAATGCGCACTACAACGCTTTTCTGATTTTGCAAATTGGTTACTTTTACTCGTGTCCCAAACGGGAAGGTGCGGTGTGCGGCAGTGAGACTGTCGCGGTGCATGCGTTCGCCACTTGCAGTGCGGCTATTATGAAACTTTTTCGTTCCATAGTAGCTGGCCACCCCGGTTTGCGTAAGCGGGTATTTATTTTCCGGTTTGGGTTGTTTAACCGGAATAAAGGGCAGCAGAAAAAAAATAAGTGCGTATTTCATGCGGATAAGCAATCAAAAATATCCGTGAGTATTCCCAAGGTACACACATGCTTTGGTACACCCAAAAAAATTAGCGGAATGTTGAAAACTTACAGGCCTCAGCGGGTTATTCTACTTCCAGCAATAATCCCTTAAGGTATTCACCCTCGGGATGAAAGATATTTACCGGATGATCGGCCGGTTGGGTAAACTGATACAGAATACGCACATTTCTGCGGGCATCGGCAGCTGCCGAAAAAACTATTTTGCGAAATAAATCCCTGTCAATATTTTGCGAACAGGAGAAGGTGAAAATTAACCCTCCGGCTTTTATTTTTTTAATGGCCGCCATATTCAGTTCCTTATATCCACGGGCTGCATTATCAACTGCCCTTGCATTTTTGGCAAAAGCTGGCGGATCAAGAATTATGATGTCATAGTCAGTATCAGCTGTTTTGATGTAATCAAAACAATCAGCTGCAAATGACTGATGCTTATTCAAGGAGGGGAAATTGAGTCTAATGTTTTCATCACAAAGCTGGCAGGCTTCTTTTGAGATATCTACGGAATGTACCAATGAAGCTCCTCCGGCTAAGGCATACGCGCTAAACCCACCGGTGTAACTGAATGTATTGAGTATTTTTTTCCCCGAGCAAAATTGCTGAAGCAGTCTTCTGTTTTCGCGCTGGTCGATGAAAAAGCCTGTTTTTTGCCCTTTTTCTACATCAACAAAAAATTGCAATCCATGTTCCTTTACAATCGTTTTTACTTTCTCCGGAGGGTTAATCCAGTCGGTGGAGGCCGAAACTTGTTCGATTACCTTCGAACTTTTTTTCGTTTTAAGGTAAATATGTTTCACACCAGCAATGTCCATAATGGCATTCAGTAAGATGTCCTGAATAAGTTGAGTTCCTTTAACAAGAATTTGTACGGAAGCAATGGAATTGTACACATCACAAATAATTCCGGGCAAAAAATCTCCTTCGGCATGAAGCAAGCGATACGCGTTGGTTTCGGTATTTAATACATATTTTTCTCGCAGTTCAAATGCGTGTTGTACTTTCTGATACCAATACGTTGCATCAGCGACAAATGTAGCATCCGTATTAAATTCAAACATGCGGCACACAATTTGGTTGGCAGAAGAGTAAAATCCATATGCCAATACATCGCCATGGTTGCTGCACACCTGAACAATATCGCCTTCCCCTGCATTGGGTAATTGTTTAACGGCTCCTGAAAATAACCAGGGGTGTCGGTTGTAAATTGATCGTTCGCGACCGGATTTAATAATTAATTGCTGATACATAATCTGTATGCAAAAATAAAAGCTCCCGTTTACTTACGGGAGCTTTTATTAGTTTTATGAAAGAAAACACTTATTTGCTTTCGATAAATTCATTTAAATCATCTACTGAACTGGAGAATTCAAACGCATCATTAATTAGGTAGTAATTGTTTTTTTCAACGCACTTACCATACGCTAATTTGGCAAAATCAAGCTTAGTTGCTTCGAATGAAAATAGCTTCATAACGGTTTTTATTTGGGCACAGTTTAAGTAGTTGCCTTTTAATACCTGTTTAGCAACCATCAGTTTATTTTCTTCAAATGATTGTGCCTTGATAGAAGCCACTGCCTTGTCAAAATCCATAGAGTACATGGCATGAACTGGTGTATTGGTTTTATCCGGTTCTGTAGAAGTTGAAGTTGTGGGAGTATGTCCAGTGGTAGTTTTAGTGGTAGTAGTTTTTGTTGTAGTGGTGGTAGTGGGTGAAGGGGAAGTAGTATTCGTATTTACATTCAATCCAGTGCCATTCATATTCAAGTTCATATTCCCGGAATTTGGATCTATGTTCATATTTAATGAAAATCCAGTATTGGGTGTTGTAGCAGTTTGACCACCTGTGGTGGTGGTGGTGGTATTTACAGTTACTGTGGATATCGGACGAACAACTTGTTCTGTGTTTAGAGCTTCTCCCTGCCCATAAACTATTACCTCCTGATCTTTGGTTGGAGCTGCCATACCTCCGTTCTCTGCTGCCGAAAACGGACGCAATACATAACGTTCGTAAACTTTAGGATCTGGGGCGTTCGGTCCTTTAGTTTTTTTGAACGCGGCAGGAGTATTTTTTTTACGAATAATGTAAACATAATCAACACCGGCATCCATTCCCACATTTTGATTTATTTCACCAAGTGAATCGATCTGGAAAACTATTTTTATTCGGTAGAAATTTGGAGAAAGACCCTGAACTTTTACATTGTTTTCTGGTACGGCATTTTGCACAACTCCGTTTACGAGCACCCAAAATTTTTCACCTTTATCGGAAAAAAAAGAAACGGTGCCGTTTTGAGCAACTGCAGATACTGAAAGTGCCAAAGCAAATAATGCTACGATGTATTTTTTTTTCATACTGATTATAATATTTTAAAAGAATCCTATAAAAAAAGGGACTATTCAGGTTATTTTTTGTTATTTGCCGTTTGATAATTTCTCCATTTCCTGATTGAAGATTTGCTCATACTTCATCTTATCGTAGTCTAACTGAAGTTTTGCATCAGAAGAGATTTTATTATTCAGGGCTGTAAGAACCGTAGATTTGTTGGCTTCATAAACCACCCATACTGTAAAGGCTCCGTCAGTTTCTTTAAAAACTTTTTGTGCCATTGGGTTCAGGTCATACAAGGTAAGGTTTACTACCTCTCTTGAGAGTTCTTCAAATTTGTTTTCAAACTCTTGTTTATTCCCAATTGAACGTTGATTGGTGTACTGATCGGTTACTCGTTTAATGGTGGCCTGAATGTTTCCGGCTAATGCAGCTTTGGTGTTTTGCTCGGCAATTTTTTGGGCAGTGGCTAAATCGGGGCTTTTACCCGACTGACGAGCTCTGAAAAAATCCTTATCCGATTTATACTCTTTGCTCTCAAATGGAAGAGCTACTTCTACTGAATTATTTAGTGCTTTAATTTCTGTAGGAGCCTCTTTTTTGGGCTTCTTTTTACATGAGGTAAGTGATGAAGTAGCTCCAACTGAAATAAACAGAATGGCGAGAAGAGTAGTTGTTTTGTTAATGTAAATGCTTTTCATAAAATTATTATTTTAAGATGTTTGTTATTGCTTTGTCAAATTACTTGCCAAAAGAAAGAAATTGTGGGCGTATTCCCTACTAAGTTGATTCCAATATGCTGATAAAGTGTAGAATAAATTTTATTGAATCAACGAATGGGGGAATGTTGAAGATGATCAGCGTTGGTGTGGAATGGATTTACGCACATAGTTTGCGACCACGCAACTGTAACACTGACCCATTAGATCAAACAGGAATGGTTGTGCGTTGCCTCTGTTTATTCCAACAAAAAAGGATGCATCATGCAATGGCAAATAGAAACAGGCACTATTATATCCGTGTAATGAACCTATGTGCCCATAGGCAATAAAACCATTTCCAAAATTATATTTCATAATACCCAAACCATATTCATATCCGTATTCATCCACGCTTTCCGGGGTAGTTTGCATCATGGCAAGTAGCGTTTCTCTTTTTTTGAAAAAATAACCGTGAAACAAAGTCTTTATAAATAAATTCATTTCGTCTGCTTGTGATACCACTCCTCCGGTTGCCCATGTCCAGCTTAAATTATTATGGCTAATATCAACACCGTTATTATAACCGGCTGCCAATGGTGCTGCGGGTTGTTCATAGGTCCATACCGATGAGTTAAACATGTGCAAAGGTGTAAAAATCCGGTCTCTTAATACACTATGAAAGGGTTGTCCGGTTATTTTTTGAATAATCATGCCCAGCAAAATATAATTAGTGCTGCTGTAATGGTATTTACCTGCTGTACCCGGAATAAAATAAGGCCGTCCGGCACATACGTTGTATATGAGCAGGTCTTCAGGGGTATAGTTTTTATCGGGAAAGTAAAGAGTTGATTTTATAAAATTAGCATCAACAAAATCATAAATCCCGCTGGTATGCTTTAATAATTGGCGAATAGTGATAAGATTTCCATATGATATTCCGTTTAGCACACAAATATTATCAGTAATAACATTTGGCAGGTATTTTCTCATTGGGTCGTTTAGTTTTAGTTTACCTTCTTCTTGCAACTGGAGGATAATGGTAGCCGTCATCATTTTGGTGTTGCTGGCAACTCCCATTTTATGATATGTACTCATGCGTTCTTTTAGCTCGATATCTGCATAGCCCGAAGCTGCCTGAACAAGGCTGTTGTCCTTTAGTCGCCAAGACGACACAATGCCGGGAACTTCCGGATTGTTTTGCAAAAAAATATCAAGTTGTGCCTGTAATGTTTTTTGCCGAGCGAAATACTCTTTATCATCATCAGGTCTTACCTGGCAAGAGGTGAAAAAAAGTATCGCAATAAGTACTCTTACTAAATCTTTCAAAACCCAATTTTTGAGTAAGACCGTTGAGTTGGGTAAAACGCTGCATTGGCAATTACAGCATAAATTCTTCGCCTTTGTTCGGGATGGTTGTTTTATCTAAATGTTTTTGGCTAAGCAAAGTCTTAAAGGTAGTCATTGATTGTTCATCGCCATGGGTAAGAAATACCTGTTTCAATTTTGACGAATTATATGAAAGAGTGTTTTGAATTAATTGCTCCTGATCGGCATGAGAGCTGAATACATCGGTTGCGGTAATCTGTGAATATACTCTCAGCTCTTTTCCTTTTATTTTTATGTTTTTTTGCCCGCTTAGTAACCGGGCTCCAAGCGTTCCTTCGGCACAGTATCCGGCAATAAGAATGGTGCTGAATGGATTCTGAACATGGTTCTTTACGTGTTCTTGTATTCTTCCTCCTTCCACCATTCCGGCTGCAGAAATAATTACATAAGGCTCGTGACAGTAAAAAAGATCTTTTTCATCGGCAGGCGTTTGTACAAAGGTGAGGTTTTCAAAATCAAACAGGTCGCCTTGCCTGGAATAAAATGTTCTGGCTTCTTCATTTAACTGATGCTGGTATTGCTCGTAATAGGGAGTAGTACGTAAAGCCAGCGGACTATCAACAAAAACTTTTATACGCGGAAGTAATCCCTGTTTGTCTAATCGGTTAAGAGTGTAAATAATGGCCTGCGTTCTTCCTACGCTAAAGGCCGGAATAACAAGCTTGCCGTTAATTTTTACACAGGTTTCTTTTATGTGATACAATAATTCCGACTCAGCGTCATGTTGTACTTTATGCGTTCGTCCGCCATAGGTGCTTTCAGTTATCAGGTAATTTAACTCGGGCATTTGCTCCGGGTTTTTTACCAGTTTTGAATTGTTTCGGCCAAGGTCACCTGTAAATCCAATGCTTTGGGTATGTCCATTTTCAGTAAATTCTACTACTACACTGGCCGCTCCAAGCAAATGTCCCGCTTCATAAAATGTAAATTGCAGTGCATCATTCAGCCGGAAGGGTTTGTGAAAATCAAGGGTAATTATTTGTTCCATGCTTTTCATAACATCTTTTTGAGTAAACAATGGAATAGCTTCCGGGTCTTTTCTCCCTTTTTTATACCTGTTTTTAACTTTGCGTGCATCTCCTGCCTGAATATTGGCACTATCTAAAAGCAGGTGTTTAACAATGTCTGCTGTGGCAGGTGTGCAAAAAATATGTCCTCTAAAACCCTGACTTACCAGATTTGGGATATTACCCGAATGATCAATATGGGCATGAGTTAAAATTAGGATGCTGATACTTGCCGGGGAGAAAGGAAAGTGGCGCGAAGGATTATCGTGAAGGTTACGTTGTTGCTCATAATCAAGGCCACAATCAATTAGAACCCGATAGCCCTTTTGGGTTTCAAGCATGTACATACTTCCGGTAACCTGACGGGCAGCGCCCCAAAATGTTAATTTCATAAAGCGGGCAAAGGTAATCAATCTGCCTATTGTAAACTCTTTCATTTAAGATTCGGTTCATACAATGGAACTTTGTATTTTTGCCGCAATTATCATGGAAGAAAAAATTTTAATTCTCGACTTCGGTTCTCAATACACACAACTTATTGCCAGACGCCTTCGCGAACTTCAGGTGTACAGTGAAATTTATCCTTTTAATCATTTTCCTAGCCCCGATGCTTCGGTGAAAGGAGTTATTCTTTCCGGAAGCCCTTTTTCAGTTAATGATCCGGATTCTCCACGAATTGATTTGGGAAAGTTCAGGAAAAAACTACCGATTTTGGGGGTTTGCTACGGAGCGCAACTTATGGCACACGAAGGGGGAGGAAAGGTGCAGGCATCCAATACCCGCGAATATGGCCGCGCCAACTTAAACGCTATCAAGGACGATGTGTTGTTTAAAAATATTAAACCTGGAACTCAGGTATGGATGAGCCATGGAGATACGATTAAAGAAGTTCCGGCCGGATTTGAGATTATTGCCGGTACCGAGAGCGTGGCATGTGCCGCCTATAAAATTAAAAATGAATTAACGTATGCTATACAGTTTCATCCAGAGGTAACTCATTCATCTGACGGGAAAACATTACTGCACAATTTTATTACCGATATATGCGGGTGCTCGCAAAACTGGACTCCCGCTCATTTTATTGATACAACTGTTGCCGAATTGAAACAAAAATTAGGCAACGATAAAGTGGTGATTGGGTTAAGCGGAGGTGTAGACTCATCAGTTGCAGCAATTCTGTTAAAAGAAGCCATTGCCTCAAACTTGTATTGCATTTTTATTGATAACGGATTGCTGCGCAAAGACGAATATGAAAAGGTATTGCATGGATACCAAAACATGGGATTAAATGTAATAGGGGTTAATGCCAAACAACAATTTCTTTCGCAGTTAAAAGGAGTTACCGATCCTGAACAAAAACGTAAAGCCATAGGGCGGGTGTTTATAGAGGTATTTGATCAGGAAGCACACAAAATTCAAGATGTAAGCTGGCTGGCACAGGGAACCATCTATCCTGATGTAATCGAATCAGTATCGGTAAAAGGACCTTCGGCCACTATTAAATCACATCACAATGTGGGCGGTTTGCCTGAAACCATGAAACTGAAAATTGTGGAACCCCTGCGCATGTTATTTAAAGATGAAGTGCGTGCCGTGGGAACTGCTTTAGGAATTGATCCGCTTATTTTAAAACGCCATCCGTTTCCGGGTCCGGGTCTTGCCATTCGGATATTGGGAGATATTACCGAAGAGAAAGTGCGTATTTTGCAGGAAGCAGATGCTATTTTTATTGATGAATTAAAAGAACATAACCTGTATGATCAGGTGTGGCAGGCCGGAGCTGTTTTTCTTCCGGTTCAGTCGGTAGGAGTAATGGGTGATGAACGTACATACCAGCATGTAATTTGCTTACGTGCGGTAACTTCGGTTGATGGAATGACGGCCGACTGGTGTCATTTGCCTTATGAGTTTTTAGGTAGTGTCTCAAATAAAATTATCAATAAGGTGAAAGGAATAAATCGGGTAGTATACGATATTAGTTCAAAACCACCGGCTACTATTGAATGGGAATAAATTGAAAAAAATAAGTACGCTATTTCTTCTAACTGTTTTTGTCGGTAATGGATTTGCACAGAACGATAGCCTTCCGATTTCGTCCATACAATTCAGGGTGCAATTAGTGTTGCCTCTTTTTCTGGATAACGAAACAGAGTTGAAGGGAGCCGATGCACAGTGGCAAAAAATTGCCGTAAGTTATTATCAGGGAGTATTAACAGCTTTGGATTCGCTGGAGCGAGCAGGATTTAAACTGTTGTTGTTTATTGACGATTATAAAAGCGATACCAATCTTATAAAGGAAATTATGACCCGCCCCGACCGCCAAAACATGGATTTAATCATCGGGCCCTTGTATAAAAACGGGTTTCATGTGGCCGAACGGTTTGCTGCTAAAAATAAAATCCCCATTTTGTCTCCGTTTCTTACTTTTCAAACACAAAGTACTAATGAATTTTCTGTTGCCGCCAACCCAACTATTGAATCTTATGGAAGGGAAATGGCCCGTTTTATAAACAACCACCTCGACAGTGTAAATATATTGCTGGTGCATGACGGGAGTGCTATGGACAAAAGTTTTACCAAAGCATTTAATAAGGTGTATAATACCGAAAAAAGAAATCTGCTAAAAGATTATACATACGCTCATGCCACCCACCCGGCCAAAGGATTAATGATGACTATGTACAATTGGGTGATTATTCCCTCTAAAGATGAAAAAACGGTAAACACGGTTTTATACCAATTGCACGATACCATTCAGGATAATCCAATGAGCGTGGTAGGTGTGCAACCCTGGCTCGAATTCAGCAATGTGAATTTTAAATTGTGGGACACCCTGGATATTCATTTACTCACTCCGTATTATATCAATTACCACGACTCCATTGTTCATGAGTTTGTTATGCGTTTTAGGGAGCATTACGCCACCGACCCTGATGAATATGTGTTCAGAGGGTATGACCAGTTTTTAGTTATGATGTACATGTTGCGCAACCACGGTAAAACATTTCAGAGTGCCGTTGTAGGAAAAGAGTATCCGGCACTGCACACTCGGTTTCGCTTTAATCGGGAAGCTAAAAACAGCGGACTTGAAAACGGATACCTCGCAATTTTGCGCTACAATGAATTCAGATTTCATAAGCTGCAGTGAGTCGTATTGAAGATATCAGGCTGGCACATGTGAAGCGCATATTGGAGGCTTACCATTTTGACATTCCGTTACACCATTTTCTCAAAAATTACTTTCGCGAAAACAAACAGATAGGTTCTAAAGACCGTAAGCTGCTCAGGCAATACACCTATTATTGGTTTCGGTTGGGTAAAGCCTGCGCCCTCGATGAGCCTGAGTTGCGTTTGGCAAAAGCTGTATTTTTAAACGAAACCAAAACTTCTCCTTTTTTCGATTACCTCTCGTTGCGCTGCCGGTGGACACCTGAAGTTGCCGCCTGGACTTATTCTACCCGGGAAAAGTTAACATTTCTGAATATTTCTTTTTCCGAAATTTTCCCCTGGATGGATGAATTGTGTGACGGGCTGAATCAATCAAACTATATAGCAGGTTTTTTTTCACAACCGCGTTTGTGGTTGCGGGCACGTAGGGGGAAGGAGTCATTACTCGAGCAACAATTAGCGCAACAACAACTGCCTTTTGAACGCAATGCAGAGTTACCTCAGGCATATGCTTTACCAAACGGATGTAATCCACAGGTGGAAGGTTTAGCGGAGGTACATGATTTAAGTTCGCAGCAGGCAACCGGTTTCTTTAAGCCGGCCTCCGGAATCAATGTATGGGATTGCTGCGCTGCTTCAGGCGGAAAGAGTTTGGCCCTTATGGATAGGCACCCGGGAATTAATTTGTATGCTTCGGACGTGCGCGAACGAATACTCGAAAACCTGCAACAGCGTTTTGCCATTAACGGAATTAAAACCTATGCAACGGCTGCACTTGATTTAAACAGACAGCATTCACGTATTTCTTTTACGCAATGGCCCGATAAAAAACAGATAACCGTTTCTCCTCATTTTTTTGATTTAATACTGGTAGATGCTCCCTGCAGCGGTTCGGGTACATGGGCCAGAACCCCCGAGCAATTACAGCAAATGAACGAACAAACCATTGCTCATTATGTTGCTTTGCAACGCAGCATTGTACAAAACGCGTTGCCCTTTTTAAAACCAAACGGACAATTGGTGTACAGTACCTGTTCGGTGTTTGCCAAAGAAAATGAAACGCAATCCGCTTTTTTTGCTGAACATTTCCACCTTAAATCAATTACAACGCAACTTATTCAGGGAACCCATCATGGGGCAGATACCTTATTTGTAGCTGTGTGCCTAAAGCCCCAATAACAAAACTGCGTATGAGTATAACTTTTCCGTGTTTGTTTTAAACAGTACGGCTCTCGTAATACTTTTGGTTGTAGCTATACGAAGTAAATACTTATACTACGATAAAGCCCTACTAGAACGCCCAGGTACACAAAATACATTTTCTACACACGAACAAAGTTCAAATGAGAATAAGGTTATAGCCATTTCTGGCGAAGTAAGAAAGGAGTTCAGTGTTATCATTGTAAATAGAATTGCGGATTTAGAAGTAATCGGCAGAGGACAATAGTTGCCATTATTTTTTACGAAGAAAACAACTCCATTCAAAAGGGAATGTTTGATACAGCAAACAATCAGAAATACGTTCGTAGAGATGCTATCAGTGATTTCATCTTAGAAAGAGCAAAAAAGCAGTACGGTAAGAATGTAACCAAAGAAGATGTATTTTACTATGTGTATGGCTTTTTGCATAGCCCGGAGTACCGGGAAACTTTTGCCAATGATTTAAAGAAAATATTGCCCCGTTTGTCGTTAGTGGAGGAGGTAAAAGATTTTTGGGCATTTAGCAAGGCGGGAAGAAAATTAGCCGAACTGCATTTGAATTATGAAACCGTTGCACACTATGATGGGGTAGCTATTAAAGAGCCAGAAAAAATTTATATGATGCTACCTTAAGAATATTATAGGGTAGATAAAATGCGTTTCCCAAAAAAAGGGCAAACGGATACCATCATTTACACTAATCGGACTACTATTTCGAACATTCCTGAAACAGCGTATGAATATATAGTGAACGGGAAAAGTGCCATTGAATGGATTATGGAGCGGTATCAGATAACCATAAACAAGGAAAGTGGCATCAAAAACGACCCGAATGATTGGGCAACATAAGTTGGGAACCCGCGATATATTTTAGATTTGCTGTTAAGCATCATCAATGTAAGTGCTCAGACAGTAAATATTGTAGCCGCCCTGCCTAAGGTTAAGTTTGACTGATAATTAAGTTATGAAGAAGAAATATGCGACACTTTTAAAAGCGTTTATTGGGCTACAGGTTACCGTGCTGTTTGAAAACGGACTGTGCCGGATATTTGCGTCCCCTAACCCGGCTGTTGGTCCTTTGATAACAATTGCAGGCGGAACCAGAATGGAAATAAAAGAAGCGAATGATGATTATATCGTGCTAGCCACTACCAGAACTGTTACTTCCTGTTCGCTGCATATCGTGGTTTTTGATTTCATACAGGGATAGCCTATACAACTATAGTTAGTTCCTGAAGCTCTTTGTTATCCCAAACGGCTCTGCACTTCACTTTAGGAGATTAACTTTAAACTAGAAACTCTCAAACTTTAAACTTCAACTCCCGTGGCTTATCCACAATTGCGCAAAAGCAATCCACAAATAACTTGTGTAAAAGGATAGAAAAGCCTGATTGTGTTTAGGGTTTTGCGGGCTAAGAAATACACATTTTATATTTGGACAGTCATCTTTCAGTTAGTTAAGGCCTGAACAGCTGCAAGCGGCAAGTTTTGAGTTTGTTACTGTGTTGATAGAATGTACTTACCTACTATGGCTGAAAGTAGTAATTTTACCCTTCTGTTTAAAGCAAGATAGCAGGGAGTAAATTGCATGAAGGTAAAGTATTTAGGTCATTCGTGTTTTCAGGTAGAGGCAGGGGGAGCAACTCTTTTGTTCGATCCCTTTATTACGCCCAATCAACTGGCATCGTCTATTGATATGAAACAGGTAAAGGCTGATTATATATTTATTTCGCACGCCCATCAAGACCATATGGCCGATGCCTTGCAACTTGCCAAACAGAACAACAGCACCATGGTGGCCAACTGGGAAATATGTTCCTGGTTTAATACGCAGGGCTGGCACAAAACCCATCCCATGAATACGGGAGGCAAATGGACATTTGACTGGGGAGAGGTTAAATTCACCAATGCCATTCATTCCAGTTCATTTGGTGATGGCTGTGACGGGGGCAATCCGCAGGGATTTATTATTAAGGCTGACGGCAAAACATTTTATTATGCAGGAGATACCTCACTGCATATGGATATGCAACTGATAGGGAAGTACAACAAACCCGATTTTGCCTTTTTGCCTGTGGGCAGCAATTTTACCATGAGTTATGAAGATGCCGTGATTGCAGCTGAGTTTATCCAATGTAATACAATCATCGGGATGCATTTTGATACATTTCCGTATATTGTAATCAATCATGAGCAGGTGCAACAGGCTTTTACTGCTGCCGGAAAAACCATTAACCTGATGGAAATAGGAGCCACATTAGACATTTAATTTTTATTTGAGAGGAATATATAGCGCAATGGGAAAAATTATTGCAATTGCAAATCAAAAAGGTGGGGTAGGCAAAACCACCACAGCCATTAACTTGGCCGCAAGCTTAGCCGTATTGGAATACAAAACATTATTGGTAGATGCCGACCCTCAGGCCAATTCCACATCGGGTACCGGATTCGACCCCAAGAATGTAAAAATAGGTATTTACGATACATTGATAAATGATACCGAAGCACGGGATGTAATTTTGAAAACTGAAACCGATTTTTTGGATTTACTTCCGGCCAGTATTGATTTGGTGGGAGCCGAGATTGAACTTATTGACAGGCCAAACCGCGAACGGATGATGAAAGCAACATTGGAAAAGGTGCGCGGAGATTATGATTTTATCATTATTGATTGTTCTCCATCACTGGGAATTATTACCACCAATGCGCTTACCGCTGCCGATTCGGTAATCATTCCGGTGCAGTGCGAATATTTTGCGCTAGAAGGATTGGGTAAATTACTTAATACTATCAAAATTGTACAAAGCAATATCAATCAAAATTTGCAGATTGAGGGTATTTTACTAACCATGTACGATTCACGTTTGCGACTGAGTAATCAGGTGGTGGAAGAGGTAAAAATGCATTTTCAGCAACTGGTGTTTGATACCATTATTCAGCGTAATACCAAGCTAAGCGAAGCACCAAGTTTTGGGGTGCCGGTGATACAGCATGATGCAGCCAGCCGTGGCACGGTAAATTATTTAAACCTTGCTCGTGAATTGCTCACCAAAAACGGACTCACCAAAATGAGTGCAGTGGACAATGTAAGTAATAACTAACTAAAGAAATTAGCAGGTAAGGCACAAACCTATGCAGGTTGCTGTGCTTTAGGCAGGAAATAAGAAAGAGAAGATGACAGTAACAAAAAAAGGCGGACTGGGTAAAGGATTAGCAGCCCTGTTGCAAAATGCAGAAACAGACATAACCACTACACGCGACTCGAAACCTGTGGGTACTGTAAGCGAAATAGAGATCAGTCAGATTGAGGCTAACCCGTTTCAACCTCGTACCGATTTTGATAAGCAAGCATTGCAGGAACTTTCGGCATCAATTAAAGTTCACGGACTGATTCAACCCATTACTGTGCGTAAAATGGGATATGATAAATACCAGATTATATCGGGTGAACGCAGAACTCGTGCCGCCATTGAAGCCGGATTAAAAACCCTACCTGCATACATCAGGTTGGCCAATGATCAGGAAATGCTGGAAATGGCCCTGATTGAAAACATACAGCGCCAAGATTTAAATGCCATTGAAGTAGCTTTAAGTTACAAGCGCCTTATTGATGAATGCACCATGACTCAGGAGCAGGTGGCTGAGCGTGTGGGTAAAGAACGAAGTACCATTACCAATTACCTTCGCTTGCTTAAATTACCGGTCGATATTCAGGCTGCTATACGCGATGGGCTGTTAAGTATGGGACATGCCCGTGCGATTATTGGCATAGAGAATGAAGCCGAGCAACTCCGTATTTTTAATGAGATACGCGAAGGAAATTTGTCGGTGCGTATGGCCGAGGAACTGGCTCGCTTGCAAAAGGAACCGGATAAGGAAACCAAGCCTGTTTCATCCGTTGCCAACAAAAAAGGGAAACACAGTGACGGCCTTTTGCTTAATGATTATACCGTTTATCAGCGGGTATTAAGTGACCGTTTCAACGCTAAAGTTACCTTTAAAGCCAACGAAAAAGGGAAAGGGAATATCCAAATTCAATTTGAAGATCTGGATGAACTACAAAGACTGATTGATATGCTGGAAGAATCAAAATAAATCTTGAAAGCGACAATCATATTTATTATTTTGTTTGGGCTAAAAACTGTATCATCTTTTGCACAACAGCCTTTCCAGGACTCAGTAATGCAATTAAAAAACGATAGCATAGCCCCCAAGGCTCGTTTTGATCAGGGGAAAACAAATCCCCCGATCAACCCCGTTCACTCGCCCCGACTGGCTACCTGGCGATCGGTACTGATACCCGGATGGGGGCAGGTTTACAACAAAAGGTATTGGAAAATTCCTGTTATTTATGTGGGAGCTGCCGGTTTGATTTTTGGACTGACGTGGAATCATCAAAATTATAAAGAGTTTAAACAGATTTATACTTTTCTTGAAGATAAAGACAGTTCTACTGTTCCTGTTTATCAAGGAAATGTACTTGATTCACGCTATACCAATTGGGCTGCAAGCAATCGGGATTATTTTCGTAAAAACAGAGATATGTTTGCTATTGGTTTAGGTCTTCTCTATATTCTTAATATTGTGGATGCCAATGTAGATGCACATTTATTTGAATTCAATGTGAATGATGACTTATCTTTGAGGGTAGAACCGAAAATTTTTGCCCTGAACGGAATTGCTTATAGCGGATTTGGGGCTACACTAAATATAAAATAAACGTGAGAATAGCATTACTTGGTTACGGAAAAATGGGCAAGGCGGTTGAACGTGTTGCGGAAGCCAAAGGGCACGAAATTGTTTATAAAATTAATTTGGAGAACGCCAATAATTTTTTAGCCATTAGTTTAAAAAATGTTGATGTGGCTATCGACTTCAGTATGCCTACATCGGCTTACGACAATATTATGAAGTGTTTTGATGCCAATGTGCCTGTGGTGGTAGGTACTACCGGATGGTATGACCAGTTTGACGAAGTAAAAAAGCGCTGCATAAAGGAGGGGCAAAGTATGATTTACTCTTCCAATTTTAGTTTGGGTGTAAATATATTTTTCAAAATTAATAAACTGCTTGCACGCTACATGGGACAACGCAAGGACTATGATGTGATGATTGAAGAAGTACATCATACCGAAAAAAAAGATCATCCCAGCGGAACAGCACTCTCTTTGGCCAAGCAAATACTGGAACCGAGCCAAACAAAACACAGCTGGAAGGCGAGGTTGTTTTTTGATAAAAACGAGGACGTTCCCATGCAAAGTTTGCAACCGGATGAATTATTAATTGAATCAAAACGAATCAAGGATGTACCAGGCGACCATACGGTAATTTACAGTTCGGCCAATGACTCAATAACCATAAAGCACTCGGCTATTACCCGCAATGGATTTGCCGAGGGGGCTGTGCTGGCTGCCGAATGGATATTGGGCAAAAAGGGAATTTATACCATGGAGGATCTTTTGAAGTTAGACTGATAGTCGTTTCAGTTGGCCGAATAAAGTATGAGTTTCACCATAGTATTATTTTAATCGTAAACTAAATGAATAACTTAGTACGTTAAGTCATTTGCAAAAAAAAATATATGGATTTTTTAAAGAATTTTTATAGTATCCTCACCAAGCGCGAACGTTTTGGTTTTTGGTTTCTTACCGCCATGAACCTCTTTTTGTTTATCATTCTCATTGGTCCAACATCAGCTGGTGTGTTGCTTTCCGTACTTATGTTTTTGGGTACTCAGGTTATACTAGTGGCATATTACCATTTCATTAACAAGTTGGAGCGAAAAAGCCGCAACCGCGAATGGCTGGATGCCATAGCCTTTGCTATTGTAGCAGCGAGTTTAATCAGGGGTTTGCTGCTTGAAGCCTATACCATTCCTACGCCATCTATGGAAAAATCGTTGTTGGTGGGTGATTTTTTATTTGTGAGTAAATACCATTACGGGCCTAGGATACCCATGACTCCGATTGCATTTCCATTTGCACACCATACCATGCCGGTAATTGAAACCAAGGCATATTCTGAATTAATCAAATTGCCTTATTACCGCCTTCCCGGTTTTCAAAAAATAAAAAACAATGATGTAGTAGTGTTTAATTATCCGGCCGATAAAGAGGGGCGACCCGTTGACAAAAAAGAAAATTATATTAAACGATGCATTGGAATTCCTGGCGATACTTTGCGAATTGTAGATGCACAGGTGTACATCAATGAAAAACTAAATCCAAATCCTCCGGGATTACAAGCCCGTTACCTAGTGAAGGCTGATCAATACGGATTTAACCGATTAACCATGAAAGAAATTGGTATTGAGGAGTATGCACAAATTTCAGATAGCGGAGATTTTATGATGATAATGAGCAATGTTGCCAGAGAAAAATTTGCGAAGCTGAACAATGTGAAAAATGTTCAGGTTAGTTCAGAAATGCGCGGGTTATTTTCTCCTTATATTTATCCGTATCATAAAGAGTTGAACTGGAATCTTGATCAATTTGGGCCTTTGTATATTCCAAAATGTGGAGATGTAATTAAACTATCAGAGCAGAACTATTGGATTTACGAGCGTCCAATAAAGGAGTATGAAAACAATCCTACCTTAGAGTGGAAAGATGGTAAGGCATGGCTTGATGGAAAACCAATAGAGAGCTATCGCTTTAAAATGAATTATTATTTTATGATGGGTGATAACCGATACAACTCGGAAGATTCGCGTTTCTGGGGCTTTGTTCCCGAAGACCATATAGTAGGGAAAGCGGTATTTATTTGGATGAGTTGGGATACCAATGGCAAATGGTTTAATAAAATACGTTGGGGCAGGTTGTTCAACCTCATTCATTAATTCATGGGTTCTGCTGCTTGGCGAAAGTTTGTTCAGGCTATACCCTCTGCATAGGTATCGGTGCTAAGTTTTAATGCTCAATACAGAGTTTTATCGTTTGCATTCGTTAGGTCTTTCAATAAATCGTAACCGATTATGCAATAAACTATATCACGAAAAAATCCTGAATGATCCCAATCCCCATTTTTGGAGTCGGTAAATGAAAGAAGTACGCAACACACCAAGTCCGTAGGTTACACTCCTGGAGAAATTGATCGATGAAGCTTCTTCAAAATACTTGGTAGGGCAGGTTACTTCGGCAATTTCAAATCCGGCATAAAACACCTGAGCAGCCATTTCATTGTCGAATACAAAATCGTCAGAGCATAACTCAAACTTTACAGTGTTCAATACTTCCCCGCTAAAGGCCCGGTATCCAGTGTGGTATTCCGATAATTTTTGCATCATCAGAACATTTTGTGTAAGGGTAAGAATACGGTTAAAAATATATTTGTACAAGGGCATACCTCCGCGCAAGGCTCCCATTCCTAAAATGCGTGAACCGAATACAACCGGGTACACCTCATAAGCAATAATGCTTGCCATAGCAGTAATAAGTTTGGGGGTATATTGGTAATCGGGGTGTAGCATAATCACTATATCTGCTCCAAGTTCTTTCGCTTTGTGGTAGCAGGTTTTTTGGTTTCCTCCATAGCCCTTATTTTTTTCATGTTTTATTACATGTTTAATGCCGAGGCGTTTACCCACTTCGCTTGTATGATCTTTACTGGCATCATCTACCAATACTACATCATCTACAATATCAAATGGAATTTCGCTGTATGTACGTTCAATGGTAAGTTCTGCATTATATGCAGGGAGTACCACCACAATTTTTTTTCCGTTAAGCATGAAAAAATATTAATACACTGCAAATAAAGGGTAAATGAATATATATGCCAAAGCACCGGCAAAGTAGCTTAGTAATGCCAGCAGGCTAATGCGTTTAACATACCAGATGAAATGTATTTTCTCCATACCCATTACCGCAACTCCGGCAGCCGAACCAATAATCAATATACTTCCACCTGTTCCGGTACAATAAGCCATAAATTCCCATAGCCGAGCATCGGTTAAGTAGTAGGTAACCTGATTGAATGTAAAGTGTCCCTGATAAATAATTTCGGGATGTGTTATGGCAAATTGCCATGCCGAGGGATTAACCGTTGAAGAAGCTAACGGGTACATACCCATGGTTGCGGCAACTAATGGTACGTTATCTACCACAGCCGATAGTAATCCGATGACTCCTACAATCAGGTTTTCGTTATTAATTGTCCGGCTCATCCATTCTGATACTTCCGACAAAATATGAGTTGACTCAAGAGCACTAATAGCCAAAAGGATACCCAGAAAGAATAAAACACTTGAGTTGTCAATACGGCTTAATGCATGCACGGCTGTATAAGGTTTACGTTCTTCTTCGTCTTTATCCTTATGGATAAACTCTGAAACCATCCAAACTACACCCAGGCCCAATAGCATACCAACATAGGGAGGCAGGTGAGTAATGGTTTTAAATACGGGGACAAAAAGCAACATCCCTATGCCGATAAAAAACATCAAATTAGTTTCTGATATATGTTGACGGTAGTATGCTCTATCTTCATTTTCCATAGAGTGTTCTGTACTTTCCCTCCGGTATTTGTACGAAACGATTAGTAACGGAACAATTAAGCTTACGAGGCTTGGAATAAACAAGGTTTTAATACTATTAGCTGCGGTAATTTGTCCGCCAATCCATAGCATGGTGGTAGTTATATCGCCAATTGGCGACCAAGCTCCGCCAGCATTAGCCGCTATTATTATCATCCCCGCCATTACCTTACGGTGCTCATCATTTTTTATCAGCTTTCGGGTGATAGATACCATTACGATAGCGGTGGTAAGGTTGTCTAAAACGGCCGAGAGGAAAAATGCCAACAGGCACACTATCCAGAAAAGTTTTGATACGCTTCGGGTATTTATGAGGCGGGTTATTACCGAAAACCCCTGATGGGCATCAATAAGTTCAACAATGGTCATTGCCCCGAGTAAAAAAAACAGGATACCTGAAATATTGCTGAGGTGATGGGATAGCTGATCAAGCACTTCGGTATGTTCATGGCTGTAAAGCGCATACACGGTCCAGCAAAATACGCCTGTAAGCAAGGCACTTGCCGTTTTATTAAGTTTAATGGAATGCTCAAAAGCAATTGCCATATAACCCAATGAAAATAAAAGAATCAGCCAGCTGTTCATTGGTTCAAATATAGGCAACCGTCATTAACATTGCATGGTGTAAACTTCTCTCGCGTGCACAGCCAAATTATTGTAACTTCGTGCTGTGCGAAATCCAAATATTGACCCGGACGAAGACAACCTGAGTCCGACAGAAAAAGATATAGAGAAGGTACTGCGTCCTGCATCATTTGATGATTTTGCCGGGCAGGATAAAATTATTGAAAACCTGAGGGTATTTGTGGGTGCTGCCAAGCAACGGGGCGAGGCACTTGATCATGTGTTGCTGCATGGCCCTCCAGGACTTGGTAAGACCACGCTGTCACATATTATAGCCAATGAACTGGGTTCAAATATAAAAATCACCTCCGGGCCGGTATTAGAAAAGCCTGGCGACTTAGCCGGATTGCTTACCAATCTGGAAGAAGGAGATGTTTTATTTATTGACGAAATACACCGGCTTAGCTCTGTTATTGAAGAGTATTTATACTCGGCAATGGAAGACTATAAAATCGATATCATGATTGATACCGGACCCAATGCCCGCTCCATACAAATTGCAGTTAATCCATTTACCTTAATCGGAGCTACTACGCGCTCCGGATTACTTACTTCCCCCTTACGTGCCCGCTTTGGTATAAATGCCCGCTTAGAGTATTACGATGTAAAACTTCTTACCAATATTGTGCTGCGTTCGTCCGAGATTATTAAGGCGCCCATTGCCGATGAAGCCGCTTATGAAATTGCCAGACGAAGCCGCGGAACTCCGCGTATTGCCAATGCACTTTTGCGCAGAACGAGAGATTTTGCGCAAATGAAAGGAGACGGAACAATTAATATGGAAATTGCCCGATATGCTTTAAATGCGCTCAATGTAGATACCCTTGGTTTGGATGAAATGGATAATAAAATTCTGGTCACCATTATTGAAAAATTTAAAGGCGGCCCTGTAGGATTAAATACCATTGCTACGGCCATAAGCGAAGATACCGGAACAGTAGAGGAGGTGTACGAACCATACCTCATACAGGAGGGATTTTTAATGCGTACACCCCGTGGACGCGAGGTAACAGAAAAAGCCTATCGCCATTTAGGTAAACTACCCAATAAAGGCGGTGGGTTATTTGATTTGGGCTGAACTAAAAATTTCTGTACAGTATATGCACTCATTGCATCGCTCATCCTATGCCTCCATTATAAAACAGAAATCAATTGAATTAGGGTTTAGTTTTTGTGGAATAAGCAAAGCAGTTTTTTTAGAAGAAGAAGCACCAAGGCTTGAGACCTGGCTTACTGCAGGAATGCACGGAGAAATGAAATACATGGAAAATCATTTTGACAAGCGACTTAATCCAATTTTACTTGTTCCTGGAGCCAAATCCGTTATTTCACTTTTGTTAAATTATTATACTTCACAAAAGCAGGCAGATGAAACAGCCCCTAAAATTTCCATGTACGCCTATGGGGAGGATTACCATCAGGTGATTAAAGATAAACTTTTTGAATTACTACTGTACATTAACGCTGAGGTGGGAGAGGTGAATGGAAGAGCCTTTGTTGATTCGGCACCTGTACTAGACCGGGCATGGGCACAAAAAAGCGGATTGGGATGGATAGGTAAAAATGCCAATTTAATTTCTAAACAACATGGCTCGTACTTTTTTATTGCCGAACTAATTCTTGATCTGGAGCTAGATTATGATGCACCCGTTACTGACCATTGCGGAACGTGTACAGCTTGTTTAGATGCCTGCCCCACTCAAGCTATTGTGCAGCCCAAAGTAGTAGATGGAAGTAGGTGCATTTCTTACCTTACTATTGAGTTGCACAACGAAATCCCTCAGGAATTTAAAGAAAAAATGGATAATTGGGCTTTTGGTTGTGATGTATGCCAGCAGATTTGCCCGTGGAATCGGTTTGCAAAACCGCATTCCGAAAATCATTTTTTACCTAATGCTGAAATGATGCAGATGAAACAAAATGAGTGGCTCGAACTTACCGAAGACACTTTTAACAGGCTGTTTAAAAGCAGCGCATTACTAAGGGCAGGTTATCAAGGCTTGAAAAAAAACATAAAATTTCTGAAATAGCTGTTACCTTTTTCGCATTTTCGCTGACTATTAAAACAATTCGTAATCGTGAAGCAAATCATCTCGGTTTTATCCATTCTTGTGGCATTAAATGCCCGGTCGCAAAGATCGACTGATACAACATTGAGCGGAAAGTTGTGGTATGGTGTAAAGATAAACGGTAATATGCCTGTACGTAAAAAACTTCCAGCCGATTCACTTTCTGGAATAGTTAAACCTGGTGCCGGTTTGTTTGTAGCCTATCAGATTGCTCCCTGGTTTCGGCCTCAGTTTGAACTGGAGTATAGTTCGCTTACATTTAAAAAAATAACTGACGAACGTATAACAAATAATTATCTTGATTTAGGGTTCAATTTTTTTGTTACTCCCGGCAATCAAACCAATATTACTCTTAATATCGGTTGGATGGCAAGTATTACTCAGGGAACTATTTACCGTAAGTTAAACGGAGCCAGTTTGGGTGGCTTATCAAGCAAGTACAGCAATGCAAATACCGGAAGAGTTGATTACCTTTTTTCGGCCGGTTTAGCTTTTCCTGCCAGTAGAAAAATTGATTTATTTGCCAAATACCATTTTGCACTTACGGCTATTGAAGCACCCAATACTCTTACAGGAAAAACATCCTATCTGCAGTTCGGACTTTCGCTAAATCTTAATAAGTTTATTTCCGATAATCAACAGCCAACGGCAGAGCAATTACGCAGGCAGCAAAACAACAAGGCACTTATGGATGGAGGCGTGCTACTTGTGCGGTTGAATTATCCACTCAACACCATGAAGCGATTAACTCAAAGCGGGGATGACCATGGGGCATTAGCTCTTAAGGTGGCTTACGACTCGCTAAATATGCAGCTCATTCGGGCGTTTAAAACGTTTTATACATTTACACCCGTTTATTTCTTTATGGACGATCAAAGTGACAAAGTGTTGAACCATAATTTTGACAGTTTGTTTGTAAACGAGCTGATGCAATATGATCCGGCCATAGTGTGTAGGGCAGAAAATTTTTTAATTGCCGAGGTGGGTTATGTGGAATTGATTGGGGGAAATATTCTGGATAATATGCTTGTGGTATTAGATCCTCAGTTCAGGCAAATGAGATCGCCTTTCCCTTATTCTATCACCAACATGAAGCTGTTTGAAGGGTCTAAGCGTTATTTAACTGGAATAGATGGAACAAAATTATCATCATTAGAAAAAAACGTGTTGGTGCTTAATCAGCGGCTTATCAGTTTTTACCTTGAGTATTACGGTTATATTCAAAAGTAGTAAGTTCACTTAGTGAATACGGTCACCACGCAGCTCCATTCGCGCCATTATTTTAGCTTCTTCATCAAGGAAAAATTGCCAGCGGGTCTGAACATGGTGTGACGGCATTTGGTTTTTTGCAAGGTCTAAGAACATGCGATAGTGCCCGGCCTCCGAAAGCATGAATTCATGGTAGAACTCCTTGAAATATTCATCTTTCAAATGAAGGGATAAGAGCCTAAACCGTTCGCAACTTCGCGCTTCAATGAGTGCATTTACCAATAAATGTTCTACCAGTTGCTTCTCGCGCGAACCGCCTTTTTCAATTAACTGATGTAATTGCACAACGTATAAATCTTTTCGTTGCCGGCCTAGTTTTAGGCTTCTTTTTTCAAGTTCTTTTAGCACTTTTCTAAAATGCCCCCATTCTTCTGCTACCAGTGCGTTCATTTCTGTAACCACATCTTCTTTGTCAGGGTATCTAACAATAAATGTGATTCCTGATGTGGCTGCTTTTTGTTCGCACCAAGCATGATCGGTAAGAATTTCCTGTAGGTCTTTTTCGGCTATATTTACCCACCGCGGATCGGTAGGCAGTTTTAATCCAAGCATAAAAAAGGAAAAGCGTTAGGGTTTTATCAAAAATATTTACGCTCTATTTCTCTTAAGGCTTCAATGGAAAGTGGTTTAATCACGTATTCTGTCACTTCTTTGTATTGGCTTGATTTATCAATATCATCCTTATAAAGCGAAGACGAAAGCATAAATATTCGTGTTCCGGTTTTTATTTCCGGGGGTAGGTTACGGTATTGGTCAAGAAAGTCCCACCCGCTCATTCCTGGCATATTTATATCCAGAAAAAGCAAGTCGGGTAATTGTTTTTCCTTAGCCGCAGCATTTTTAATCACTTCAAGTGCTTCCTGCCCTCCCAATACACATTCTATATGATCACTTATACCAGACAGTTTAATCATTCTGCTGCATACAAAGTTATTAATCTGATCATCGTCAACTACCAGTACAAATTTAACTTTGTTCATACTTTTTCTTTTGGGGTGTAAAGGTAGCTAATATGATTAATTTCTCCTAAAGTGTTTCTACATAGTCAAGATCTTTACCGAAAGTTTCCTTTACGCTCAAAATGGCAATAAGTGATAAGATAAGACAAATACTTCCAACAATTATGGCAGACTGAATAGTTCCGAGGGTTTCCATAAGTCCTTTAAAGCTTAAAGTAATGGGTACTACAGCACCCCTTACAAAATTAGGAACTGTGTTGGTAACAGTAGAGCGAAGATTAGTGCCAAATTGCTCGGCAGCGTTGGTTACAAACAGAGCCCAAAAACCGGTTGCAGAGCCAAGCAAAAACCACATGATTTTTAGATATGGTAAATTGATATCATTGTTTGAAAGATAAATTGCTACCGTAAATGTAAGGGCAAAAAGATACCCTATAATTACCTTTTTTCTGCTTCTGAAATATTGGCTAAAAAATCCGCTGAGTAAATCACCGAATGACAAACCAATATAAGAATACATGACAGCCTCTCTCACTTCAATATGCATGGCGGGGTTAAGGGCTTCCACAATTCGGTCGGATAGATTAATTAGCACACCAACTACAAACCATACTGGTAAGCCAATTAAAATGCACGCCACATATTTCAAGAAACGTTTTTTATCATTTACCAGCATAAGCAGATTGCCATTATCGGTTTTATAGTGCTGAATTTGTTTAAACATGCCACTTTCAAATGCACCGGCTCTTAAAGCCAGCAGCAACATACCCATTCCACCGCCTATTATGTAGGCTGTTTTCCAGCTAAAATTATCTCCTACCAAATAAGCGCAAACGGCTCCTAAAGCACCTACTGAAACAATAATCATAGTCCCGTACCCTCTTTTGTCTTTATGCATTGTTTCGGCTACCAGCGTAATTCCTGCCCCAAGTTCTCCGGCCAAACCCACACCTGCAATAAAACGCAAAACTCCATACATTTCGAGTGAGGTTACAAATGCGTTGGCAATATTGGCTAGCGAATACATTAGGATGGAGCCAAACAACACCGAAACACGTCCCTTTTTGTCGCCCAAAACCCCCCATATTAATCCTCCTATCAGCATGCCGGCCATTTGCATATTAAAAAGGGTAATATCATGAAGTTTGTATTGTGCTTCGGTAAATCCGAGATCCATGATACTTTGTTTTTTTACTACGTTAAATAAAATTAAATCGTAGATGTCTACAAAGTATCCAAGAGCAGCTATGATCACCAGTTTGTTGAAAGCATTGGTTTGCATAGGCCAAATATAATAAACTTTATTTCTTTTGATCAATCAGAACAGGTGACTTGCCACTGTACATACCAATTCGAGGTATTTGCGGTCGGTTAAGTCAAAGTGATCAAGGTATTCGCTATCGGCATCCAGCACTGCAACTACTTCTCCTTTTTTTAGTATGGGAACCACAATTTCGGAACGTGAGGCACTGCTGCAGGCAATATGCCCCGGAAACTTTTCTACATCGGCTACCAGTACGGTTTCTTTTTTTTGCCAACTGCTTCCACAAACTCCTTTTCCTAAAGCAATACGGGTGCATGCTAAAGGTCCCTGAAAGGGGCCAAGCACCAGCTCATTTTCCTTCACCAGATAAAACCCTACCCACCACCAGTTAAATGTTTCTTTCAGCACGGCCGTAATATTTGCCAAATTAGCTATTAAGTCCGTTTCATCGGTGGTTAAGGCATTCAGTTGCGGGAGTACAGCCATGTACTTCTCCTCTTTAGAGAGTAATTCGGCTAAATTAAGTTGATGCATAAGGGATATTAGTTATATACAGCGGAGTAATCGGTGCTCTGCTGTATATAACCAATGAGTTAATTAGTAATTGGTAAAAATCCATACTCTTTTCCATAACCCAATTGTTCTTTCAGAAAGTCGGTTGGGTACTGCACTTTTACATCGGTAATTTTATCTCCTTCTTTTATTGCAATCAGTTTTGGTTGAATAAACCCTTTGTAGGCAGCCACGTTGAGTTTGTTAAAACGTTCTTTTACCTCTTTCAATAAATCCTGATCTACCTTTACTCCATATCCTTCTACGAGAGCTGTGGCAGCTTTGTAATCGCCTTCCGACTTAATGCGTTGAATTTCGCGCAGCAGGTCACCAAACAGTTTGCGTAGCATGTTGTAGTTGTTTACTTTAACGTAAGTTTTTCCATCACGTTTCACAAACTCAATTACATTTTCAGTTTTCCCTTTTTCATAGACCCATTTAGCTACTAATTGACGGTTGCGCATATGAGCTTCTTCGAGGTTTTCACCAATATTTAGTCTGGTAAGTTGGGTAATCAATCCGTTCATTATATAATTGTCGTATTCTGCCTTGCCCACTTCAAAAGAAGGCATTACACCAATATCAACAAGTTTTTGATCCATGATGTAATACAATGCCACCAGATCAGCGCGTGCTTCTTCAAGCGTAGAAGCATAATTCTTCAGTGTTTGGTCAGGGTCGCCCACTCCTTTGTTTATTTGGCCTGAGGCATGGCCTATCACTTCATGCATATCTGTATGTAAATCTCCGGCCAGAGAGGCAAATTCTTTGGCACGTTTAATCTGATCTTCGCTTACGGCAAACTCTTTCAGCATTGGGCTGGTTTTATTGGCTTCGTTGTAGGAATGAACGATATTTCCCAGAGAAACCGATTTAGAGCCATATTGCTGACGAATCCAGTTGGCGTTTGGAAGGTTGATCCCAATTGGGGTATATGGAGAGCCATCGCCCGCCTCCTGAATGACGGTAATTACTTTCGCAGTTATTCCTCTTACTTCTTTTTTCTTGTGCTCAGGTAGTATTGTGGAGTTGTCTTCAAACCATTGAGCATTGGCTGCAATGGCAGCTATCCGTTTAGTAGCTTCCATATCCTTCATACTTACTACACTTTCGTAGCTGGCTCGTTTGCCAATGGCATCTCCATAAACTTCAATAAAGCCATTCACCACATCAAGTCTTGAGTCGGTGTCAGCAACCCAGGCAATATTGTACTCATCCCATTTTTTGAGGTCACCGGTTTTGTAATATTCAACAAGCAATTCGAGTGCATGTTTTTGTTTGTCATTCTCAGCTACGGTAATTGCCTTCTCCAGCCAAAAAACAATTTTTTCAATGGCAGCACCGTACATCCCTCCAACTTTCCAGACTTTTTCGGTGACCATGCCGTTTTCTTTCAGCATTTTCGAGTTTAAGCCCCAAGACACGGGTTTCGGATCATCTTTTTTAGCCACTTTTTCGTAGTAAGTTTCCACTTCTTTTTGCGAAACTCCTTCATAGAAATTATTGGCTGAAGCCAATACATTGTCAATTCCGGGAGCAAGATCCACAATTTTTGCATCCACTTTTGCATCAAAAATTATTGGCTGCAAAAAGCCGAGCAACTGTTCTGGGGATTGTCCGTTTTCAAGTGGTAGTTGTGCGGCATCACATCCTTTTACTAGCTCACTTAAATACATAAAATCAAACTCAGGCATTATTTTCAGATTGCTGTAATGGTGGTGAATACCGTTGCTGAAAAATACCCGTTTGGCATATGTATCAAATTTTTTCCAGTTATCACTTTTTCTATCTGCTTTCCCATTTTCATAAATAGCTTCCAGTACTTTTCTTATCCTAAGGTTATGTTTGTATTTCTGATCCCAAATAATATCACGGCCACAGCGAGCCGCTTCATATAGGTAATAGGCCAGTTCTTTCTGTTCTGAGGAGAGTTTTTCGAATCCCGGAATTTCATAACGCAGTACTTGCAAATCGGCAAAGCGGTCGGCTGCTACCTGAAAAGTGGAATCTTCGGTTAATTTAGTTCCCTCGGCAGGTGGTTGGGTCTTAGTACATGCACTGAACAAGGATGTTGAGCAAATGCCAATCATAAGGCTATGTTTAAATTGCATAATTATAAATTTGAATTAAATACAGCGCAAATAAGTGCATTGCATTCAAAATTCATAAACTTGCCTTTGATTTAATTTATGGCCAAGCAATCAACGGCACAATTAGTTGGCGATTAGGCAAAAAATGGGAATTTTATAAAATTAAAAATTGCATTTATTGGTTCAGCATAGCAACTGACATTATTGTATTTATTTATTAAACGGATTTTGCATCCTTACAAGCAAAAAATAGGTATTCCAAAGGTCATTTTATCATTATATGTTTACTGGTTGTTTTATCTTGGGAGATAGATGCCTGATGCCGGATAATAAAGGATAGGGTATTTGTTAACTGATATGGCGGTATTTTAAAACTTTGGAGTTTTCTAAGTTTGGTTTAAGTAACGTGGAAAAGGACTTATAGCTGATTCAAATCAGTTTTTGAGTGGTTTTGATAATTTATCTTGCAACCGCCTGAAAGTGGCATTGAAAGATGATTGTATCCGAATTAATTAGTCCCGATTCTATTGTAGTAGTAGGTGCTTCACATGATACTTCCAAACCTGGCGGCAAGGTGTTGAAGAATATCCTTGAGCATAACTATGTTGGTAGGTTATATGCTGTTAACCCAAAGCCATTTGTTATGAAGGGCGTAGTTTGCTATGATTCTTGCGAGGTTTTGCCTGCGGTTGATATGGCAATAATTGCCATTGCGGCCCCTATGGTAGAAGAGTGTATTCGCATTCTGACAATTAAAAAAAAATGTAAAGCATTTATTATTTTTTCAGCAGGATTTGGGGAAATTGGAGAAATAGGCAAAGCACTTGAACAACGGTGTGTGGCATTGGTACAATCAGTAGGCGGCACATTAATAGGGCCTAACTGTATTGGAGTACTTACCCCAAGTTACAAGGGTGTTTTTGCCGGGCCCATTCCCAATTTTGATCCTAAGGGGTGCGATTGTGTTTCTGCCTCGGGAGCCACTATGGTTTTTTTATTGGAGGAAGCCATCCCGCGCGGGTTAACTTTCTCCAGCATTTTTTCAGTGGGAAACAGCGCACAGATTGGCGTAGAAGAAATACTGGAGTACTGGGATGCAACTTTTGACTCAACTGCCAGTTCACGAATAAAATTATTGTATATGGAGGAAATAGCTAATCCTCTCAAGTTTTATAAACATGCCCGATCTCTAACCGATAAGGGTTGTCGCATTGCAGCTATTAAAGCCGGATCAACCGAAGCGGGGTCAAGAGCTGTTTCATCGCACACAGGTTCATTATCCGGATCTAATACGGCTGTGAATGCCTTGTTCAGAAAAGCCGGAATTCTTCGTTGTCACAGTCGCGTGGAACTAGTTTATGCTGCTGCCATATTTGCACACAAGCAATTGCATGGAAACCGCATAGCTGTAATTACCCATGCAGGAGGGCCGGGTGTGATGCTTACGGATATTCTTACTCGCGGGGGTATGCAGGTACCACATTTAGAAGGAGCCAAAGCAGATGAGTTACGAACGAAATTGTTTCCGGGTTCATCTGTTGCCAATCCCATTGATTTTTTAGCCACCGGTACGGCCGATCAGTTGGGCGTCATTCTCGATTACGTAGATCATGAATTTGATGAAATTGACGGTTCGGTAGTGGTTTTTGGAACTACCGGTATGTGGAGTGTGAACAATGTATATGAAATGCTTCATCGGAAAATGCAAACCTGCACCAAACCTATTTTCCCCATTTTACCATCTGTTATTCTGGCGGCTGAAGAGGTAAGTAATTTTCAGGCGTTCGGCCGCATTAATTTTACCGATGAAGTAAGTTTTGGGTATGTGTTGTCGCGTGTGCAACGTATCCAAAAACCATTTCCGGAACCGGTATTGCCGGAGGTAGATGAAAAGCGTATCAGGAAAATAATTGATGAGGCGGGAAACGGATATTTATTACCTGATTTGGTTTACCAATTATTGAATGCAGCTCATATTACGCAGGCAAGGCAATTTACCGTATACTCAAAAAACGAAGCTGTAAATACAGCCACCCAAACCGGATTTCCGTTGGTGATGAAAGTGATTGGCCCCTTGCACAAATCAGATGTAGGTGGCGTGAAACTTGGCATACAAAACAAGAGCGGGGTAGAAGATGCCTTTACGGATTTGATGAACATTGAGGGCGCTACCGGAGTGGTAGTACAGGAAATGCTTTCAGGTCATGAAATTTTTATGGGCGCCAAAAAAGAGGATAAATTCGGGCACGTAATACTTTGTGGTCTGGGTGGAATATTTGTAGAAGTATTTAAGGATGTTTCGGCCGGATTGGCTCCTATCGGAATGGACGAATCGCTCTCCATGATTCGCCACCTTGCATCTTATCCTATTATTCAGGGAACTCGGGGTAACGAAGGGGTAAATGAACAATTGCTGGCTCAAACCATTATGAAACTTTCAGCTATATTGAGGGTGGCTCCCGAGATAATGGAGATGGATATTAATCCATTGTTGGGAACGATGAAGCATGTGACAGCGGTTGATGCAAGAATACGGATACAGAAGTAAGAAATCTTATTCTGAGATAAGTTTTACAGCAGCACATCCGAACAATGCAGCAGTTTCCGTTCTCAGTATATTTTCTCCAAGGGAAACAGGAGTGAATCCCGATTTTTTAGCGAGTTCAACTTCTTCAGCAGTAAAATCTCCTTCGGGGCCAATGAGGAAGAGAAAGTGTTTATGTGCCGAAGTGTTTAAGTGTTTAAGCAAGGATTGATCTTCATTTGTTTCGCACCAGGCCATAAGCCTAAGGGTATTTACTCCGGCCGATTCAATAAATTTCTTAAGCGGGATAATATCATGAATTTTTGGTAGCCACCATTGCTTGCTTTGTTTCATAGAGCTCACCATAACTTTTTCACAACGTTCCATATTGATCTTGTTGCGTTCACTGTGTTCACATTCCACAAAACTGATTTCTTCAATACCCATTTCCGTGGCTTTTTCAATAAACCACTCCATGCGGTCGAAGTTTTTGGTAGGGGCAATGGCTATGTGTAAATAGTTTTTTCGAGGCTTATGGATGATGCGTTGTTTTATCTGCAGCACACATTTTTTAACATGGTCATCAGCAATGGAAGCAATGGCTTGGGTTCCTTTTCCATCGGCTATGTTTACTTCATCGCCCTTTTTTAACCGTAATACACGAATGCAGTGTTTGCTTTCTTCTTCACTTAAAACAATCTGGTCAGTAGTTAAGTCGGGTTGATAAAATACGTGCATAAAAAAATAAGGACGTTGTTTTCAACGTCCTTACAAATATAACAAAGAGAGTGGTTGCTTATGCGTTTTGTGAAGCTTTAGGGGCTGCACTTAAAATTTCAGCATCTACTCCGTCAGCATACTGAGCAAAATTTTTGTTAAACAACTCAGCCAGATGATTGGCCTTGGCATCATAAGCCGCTTTATCACTCCAGGTATTGCGTGGATTAAGAATATCGGCAGGAACATGAGGGCAACTTACCGGCATTTGAATACCAAATACAGGATGAGCTTCAAATTTTACATTATTTAATTCACCTTTTAATGCAGCGGTAATCATGGCGCGGGTGTAAGAAAGTTTCATGCGCGATCCTGTTCCGTACGATCCGCCAGTCCAGCCTGTATTTACCAGCCATACATTTATTTCAGGATGTTTTTTTAATTTTTGTCCAAGCATTTTGGCGTATTTACCCGGATGCAATGGTAAAAATGCTTTACCAAAACAAGCGGAAAAAGTAGCCTGTGGTTCGGTCACTCCGGCTTCTGTTCCGGCTACTTTAGCGGTGTATCCACTAATGAAGTGGTACATGGCTTGTTGCGGATTTAATTTAGATATTGGAGGTAATACCCCAAAAGCATCTGCCGTAAGGAAGAAAATATTTTCAGGCGTTTTACCTATTGAAGGTACTGCGATATTATCAATGAGGTAAATGGGATAAGCAGCCCGGGTATTTTCGGTTACGCTGATATTGGTATAATCAACCGTAGTAGTTCCTCTTTGAAAACGGGTATTTTCAAGCAGTGAACCAAATGTAATAGCATCAAAAATTTGTGGTTCTTTTTCATGTGTAAGGTCAACACATTTGGCATAACAACCACCTTCAAAATTGAATACACTGTTGTCGGCCCAACCGTGTTCATCATCACCAATTAATTTGCGGTGAGGATCGGCCGATAAGGTCGTTTTGCCTGTTCCTGAAAGTCCGAAGAAAATTGCGGTATCGCCTTTTTCGCCAATATTGGCCGAGCAGTGCATAGAGAGTACACCTTTTTCTTCCGGTAGGATGTAATTTAATACAGTGAAAATACCTTTTTTCATTTCTCCGGTATATCCGCTTCCACCAATCAAAATAATTTTGCGGCTAAAATCAATGATTGAGAAATTGTGTTGACGGGTTCCGTCTTCTGCAGCAATGGCTTTAAAACTCGGAGCATTGATGATTAACCATTCGGGGGTGAAATTTTTAGCATCTTCGCCTTCAGGTCTTAAAAACAGGTTGTGACAAAACAGGTTATTAAATGCCGATTCGGTAAATACGCGAATGTTCAGTTTGTAAGCAGGGTCGGCACATGCATATGCATCGCGGGCAAAAATTTCTTTTCCGTCAAAGTGGTTAATTACTTTGTTCAGGAGTTTTTCAAATTTGTTTGAATCAAATTTCTGATTGACATCCCCCCACCATACGGTATTTTCGGTTTTACTGTCGGCAACCGAAAATTTATCTTTCGGAGAACGTCCCGTAAACTCACCTGTGTCAGCCATCAAAGCTCCGGTATCAGTTAATACACCTTCGCCACGTTTAATGGCGGCAGCCACCAATTCAGCAGGTTGCAGGTTCATGTGAACCGTTCCCGCTTTACTCATAATTTTCTCAATTACTGATTGTGTAGTACTCATTTCTTTATATAGATGAAAGCAACGAAAATAGTTATTCCTGCTTTATTGAATGTATGATTTAACTCAAATTTGTCCTGCTAAAACTCTAAGATTCTGTTTAACAGAAATTTAAATCTTCAACAAAATAATTTAATTCCCTGAAAATTAGGTAGCTAAGATATGATTTAGGCGGTGTACTCATAATTTGTTTCTAAAGTAAGTGATGCTGTTTTTTATAGAACATGTGCACAATAATTGGAAAAATAAGAAGGATTAAAATGGTGGCTGTAATCAATCCTCCAATGATAACAACTGCAAGCGGTTTTTGCGTTTCGGAGCCAATACCTGTAGAGAGCGCGGCAGGTAATAAGCCAATTGCTGCCATCAAAGCAGTCATAACTACCGGTCGAACTCTTGTTTTAACCCCTTCTTTGATTGCTTCATCCAGCGACATTTTTTTGTGAAGATTCTTGTTGAATACCGATATAAGAATTACCCCGTTTTGAATACATATCCCGAACAAAGCAATAAAACCTACACCAGCTGATATTCCAAAGTTGATTCCGGTAAGGTGCAGCGCAATGATTCCGCCAATAAGGGCAAAGGGTACATTTATCAATACCAGACCCGCATCGCGCACATTTCCGAACAGAATAAACAAGATGATAAAAATGGCAACAAGGCTCATGGGGACTACCTGACTAAGACGGTTGGATGCCCTTACCTGATTTTCAAATTCGCCAGCCCACTGAATAGAATATCCTTTTGGAAGTTTTATATGTTGGTTCACGCGTTTCATGGCTTCTTTTATTGTTCCACCTAAATCACGTTCGCGCACAGAGAATTTTACTCCGATATATCTTTTGCCATCTCTGTAAATAAATGCAGGGCCGGTAATGGTTTTGATGCTTGCAATTTCCTGTAAAGGTATCTTATGGCCATGAATGGTTGGAACCATTAACTGCTTAATTACATCTTCTGATTTCCTGAATTCATAAGGGTATCGTATTCTGATATCAAATTTTCGTTCGCCTTCGTACATGAGGCTTGCTGTTTTACCTCCAATGGCCATTTCTATTACCGCCTGTGCATTGGCAGTGGTTACGCCATATAATGCCATTTTACTATCATGCAGGACGATGCTTATTTCCGGTTGCCCAATGTTGCGTAAGATACCTACATCTTTCACTCCACGCACATCTTTAATCTGATTCAGCACCTGATTGGATAAATCATCAAGTTGTTCAAGGTCATCACCAAAAATTTTTACCGCATTTGAGGCGTTGATACCGGCTACTGCTTCGGCCACATTATCAATAATTGGTTGCGAATAGTTGTATACGATGCCCTGATATTGTTTCAGTTTCTTATCCATTTCCTCAATGAGTTGATCCGTACTTATTTTTCGTTTCCATTCCTCTTTAGGTTTCAGGTTTACCTGCATTTGTACGTAGTAAAAACCTGAAGGGTCGGTACCATCGTTTGAGCGGCCTGTTTGTGAAAGCACTCCATTTACTTCTTTGAATTCCATCAGCCTTGACCTAAGAACATGTACCATCTTAACGGTTTCGTTTAGTGAACTGCTCATGGGCAATTTGGCTTCAACCCATAATGCACCTTCATTTAGTTGGGGCAAGAATTCAGTACCCAGAAATTTGGCAGAGAATAAAGTAGCAAACAACAATAAAAATGCGGCAGGGAGGCTAATCTTCCGGTTTTGATACGTCCAGTTAAATGCCTTCATCACCACCCGGTTAATGAAAATTGGAATTGGATTTTCTTTTTCACGCACATTTTTCTTCAGTAAAACTGCACACAACAAAGGCACCAGTGTAAGTGAAAAGATGAGTGCTCCTACTAACGCAAAACCTAAAGTATAAGCGAGGGGGGAGAACATTTTTCCCTCTACTTTTTGGAATGAAAAAATGGGAATAAGGGCTGTAATGATGATTAGTTTGGAGAAGAATACTGCTTTACCCATTTCTCCGCCTGTACGTTTTATCATGCCCAGTTTAGATAGTTTATTAAATCGCTCCATCCCGAATCGCAGCGCCTGATGGTCGAGGGTAACAAAAATCCCTTCTACCATTACTACTGCGCCATCTATGATAATTCCAAAGTCAACCGCTCCCATAGAGAGCAGGTTGGCTGACATCCCTTTTAGTTTCATACACAGAAATGCGAATAAAAGTGCCAATGGAATAATTATAGATACTATGAGTGTAGTACGCCAGTCGGCCATAAAAAGAAAAACAATTACCGTTACAAAAATGATTCCTTCCAGGAGATTATGCATGACAGTATGTGTACAGAAATCCATGAGGATATCTCTATCGTAAAATGTAACCATTTTTACATCGGCAGGGAGTATTTTGCTGTTTAGCTCTTCAATTTTATCTTTTACTTTTGCCAACACCTGAGATGGATTTTCTCCTTTGCGCATCACTATAATTCCTTCCACGGCATCGTCACTGTAATTTAACCCCGCTTGTCCCACCCGTGGAGCACTTGACATGGCTACGTTAGCCAGATTTTTTACCAACACAGGATTTACTCCCATATTGTCGACAACAATGTTTTCAATATCTTCAATCTTGTTTAGTAATCCGATTCCCCTCACTACGTAAGCTTGTCCGTTCTTCTCAATAACATCTCCACCTACATTGATATTGCTTTTTGAAATTGCGTTATATACTTCAAGTGGTGTTAGGTCATATTTGTGCAGCTTGGTCGGGTCAACAGTGATTTCGTAAATTTTTTCCTGCCCCCCAAATGCTACTATATCGGCCACTCCAGGTACACTTCTCAACTGGCGGTTGATAACCCAGTTTTGTAGCGTAAGGAGTTCTCGTGTGTCTCTTGATTTGCTTTGGAGGGTATATCGGAAAATCTCACCGGTAGGTCCATAAGGAGGTTGCACATCTGGGTCAACTCCATCAGGCAGGGATATGCTACGCAACTGGTTATTTACCTGCTGTCGTGCAAAAAAATCTTCTACATCATCTTCAAAAATGATTTTGATGACTGACAGGCCGAACATGGTAATAGATCGTACATTTGTTTTACGTTGAACGGCATTCATGGCCACTTCAATAGGAACAGTAACAAACCGCTCTACTTCTTCTGCACTACGACCGTTCCATTCAGTTACAATAATAATTTGCGTATTGGTTACATCAGGGAATGCTTCAATGGGAGTATTCAAGTAGCTAATCACTCCGGCAACAGCCAAAATGATAACCATAAACACTGTAAAGAATCGGTTCTTGAGTGAAAATCCAACTACATTTCGAATAAACTTGTTCATTACGTTAATCGTTTAATGCGTCATAAATAAGCAACTGGTTTTTGGAGATTACTTTTTCACCTTCTCTGACTCCTTGGCTTATATAGGTGCGATCATTAAGTACCCGATACAGTTCAACCTCCCTTGTCTCGATACTGTCGCGATTATAAAAAATCATTACATAGTTTTTACTTTTATCAAAAATTACAGCTGATGACGGAACGCTGGCCATTTTTTCATTTTCACTGAAGTTGACTGTTACCGTGGCATTCATTTCAGGCTTAAGGCGATAGCCTGGATTATCGAGCTTGATACGAATCTTCATAGTTTTGGTATCGGGATCCAATACATTATAAATTTTGTCAACTTTACCCTTAAATATATCACCTCGATAGCTGATTGTTTCAATGTCGGCATCAAAATCTTCTTTTATTTTAGAAATATCTGTTTCATTTACGTTGGCCAGTACCCAAATATCATTAATCTGAGAAATGGTAAATATGTTATCAGAATTGTCTGACCGAAGTTGCATATCGCGGTTAATTTTTTTTTCAACAATAAAACCACTGATAGGTGCTTTTACTACATATTCTGAATGAGTATTGATACCATATATGGTAAGAACTTCTTTAATCCGGTTAAGTTCTGCTTCTGCTTTTGCTTTTTCTTTTTTGGCCGCAAGTACTTCACGTTCCGAGTTAAGTTTACCCTCATACAAATCCTGTGCGACATTCAGGTTTTTTTCCGCCATCAAAAGGTCTGATTGGGCATCAACCAACTGCCGTTCAAAATCGGCAGCTTCACTACTTCGAATGGTGGCAAGTATTTCTCCTTTTTGAACATAATCACCCAATTCTACTTTTACTTCAATCACGTTGCCTCCAACAAGTGGATATACTTCAATTACCTTGTTCTCATCAGGAGTTACTTTGCCAATTAACCGCAGTTGGTTCATTACCTGAATGTTTTTTACTTCACTCAATTCAATACGTTTCATCATAGTATCGGAAATTGAAAATTTTTCATTCACATTTTCAGTCTGTGGCTTGTTGCAGGACCCGAATGCAAGTACGGTAATCACAGCGGCATATATTAATTTCATACGTTTACCGATATAGTTCAATTCCAACCAAAAAACTGAGTTCTTCATATGCATTTATTCTGTTTATATTTAAACGATTCATTTCTTTAATACTATTCATGTAGGTTTCGAACAAATCAATAAATTCAATGAGTGATAGATTCCGTTTCCTGAAATTTTCAATCACCCCCTGGTTTAGCAGTTCGAACTCATTTGTAAAGGTTAAATCAAGGTGGTCATATAATTCATCAATACTTTTTATTTTATATAGGGATGAAATAATTTCATTGTTAATCTGATTTATTTTGTTATCATAAATTCTTTTTTGTGCTTCTGTCAGGTATTCCGTTGCTTTTATATTCCCTTGGTTTCTGTTCCAAACCGGAATATCCATTCCTAATGAAATTCCAGTGTATTTAGGGATATAACTTCCTGCCTGATCATAGAGGCCACCCACATGAATATCAGGGACTGATTTTGCTTTTTGGAGGGCTGTATTGAGGTGAGCAATTTTTAGTTGAATTGCCTCGGCTTGTAAATCCGGTCGGTTGGATAAGGCCAGTTCTACCAGATTTTTCTGATTGAGTTGTTCTAAATCATAAACCTTTAGGTCTTTCTCCTCTACCTGTGGAACTACATGTTGCTTTGTTTGAAGGTAGGTTTGCAAGATGTTCTGGCGGTCGGTACGTTGAATGATCATTTCATTTTTTTCATTGATTAACTGAAAAACAAATGCCTTTAATCTGACTACTTCTTTGAGCGGAATATTCCCTTTTTTGTATTGAACTTCAAATTGGTTAACCGTATTTTGTAAAACCCTTATTTGCTCTTCGTACATTGAAATGCTTTTCTGTAGATAATGAACCGAATAAAAGCTTGTAACCAGATCGAATTTTAGGGTGCGTAATAAGTCAAGGAAATAATTTTCGCTAAGTTTAGCATTTTCGGATGCTATTTGTATGTTTTTATTTCGTTTTCCTGCAGTCTGTATAAGTTGGTCAATGGTAAAAATTTTTTCTCCGGTTTTTCCAATATCGACATATTTATTTTTCTGTCCGTTGTAAAAATTTCCTTCGGCTGTTACAAACGGATTATTATAAAGCCTAGCTTGTTTTACCAATGCTGTGGCTGCATCAACCTGAAACCTTGCCGCTAGTAACATGAGGTTTTTTTCGGTAAATCGGGCTTCTGATTGTTTTAGCGTAAGATACAAAGTATCTCCAGCTAGCGTATCTGTCGGGGCGAGGATAGCAGCTTGTAAATTATTTATATTAAGAGTAAACAATAGAAACATACTAAGTCTTAGTTGCCTGTTTCTATGAAATAAATGATTTTGTTTTGTGGAATTTACGTATGTATTCATTGATAAATTTATTTAGCTTTTTTTCGGCTATTAAAAACAGTATAACCGAAAACTAGAAAATACGTGGGGTAACAGCCCGCCAGAAGAACAGGGAGGATTTATATACGAATGCGGCTGTATCGGATAAAGAGCGGAGTATTATCTTTATCAGGTTTATCTGAACATACAATCACCTTGAGTGTCATTAGCAATATGCCTTGTTTCTCAGAAATCAGGTGTGAGATAAGGGTATATGTTTTGTTTTGTGTTTGCTCAAAATCTTCTTCTGAATTGGGCAGAAGGTTTTCGTCTAAGAGGAAATATGGTGACGAATTATCCTTTTGTTTGGTAGAATGAATTTTGATTGTGCTCAGATCATCAGATTGCCGATTGCCAATAACTGAGGCATAACCCAATAGTTGGGAGCCAATAAGTAAAACGGCTATAACAAGTTTTTTAAACACGGCTTTCATTAGCTACAAAGTTCATGCCGCTGCGTTTCATTTCAACATTCAACTTAGCCCCCAGCTTTTTTTGTTTTATATCCCTGTTGAGAAAGGTAGGCAAGTATTTTGTCTCTATGATCACCTTGTAATAGAATTTCTCCATCTTTTACCGAACCGCCAACACCACATTTTTGTTTTAAATTTTTTCCAAGTTCTATTAGGTCAGCCTCATTTCCCATAAATCCCGAAATCCTTGAAACCATTTTTCCGCCACCTAACCTTTCCAGGTAAATTTTCAAATTTTGTTTTTGTGGTGATGGGGTTTCTACCACTTTATCACCATCTTTATTGTATTCAAAGTTAGTATCTGTTGAATACACAATTCCGTCCCTATGTTTGTTCTTATTATTCATTCGTTTGCAAAAATGAATATTAAAAAGACTATTTCCAAGATTAAGTAACTTAGGGCTAGATATATCATCCTTTTTGGGTATCTTGATTACTATGTTCAACTTTACCTGCTCCATTTTTTACACATCATGCTACTTACATGTGTAGTGATGGGATGCAGGAAAAAGTAAAACCCAGACTTAAGGTTTTATTACCCAAAATCGGGAACTTTTGTAATTACTCTTAAGGATTTGGGTAAAACGGATACTGATAGCTCTTTGCCCATACGATAGGGCTCCCCGTCAATATTCACTACCTCGGCATGTTCGCGAGTTATACGAATGTGTTTTCCTTTGAGGATCTCTACATCTTTTGAGCGATTAAATCGTTGAGTAAACATTTCAAAGGCCAATCGGGGCATGTTGGTTACTTTAACATTTTTTAATATCGCAATATCCAGCAAACCATCCTGCATATCGGCTCCGGGAGCAATAAATGCGTTGTTACCATATTGGTCGCCATTTGAGAAAGTGATCAAAAACGCGCTTTTTTCGTATATTTTCCCGTCTATTTCCAGATGATAATTTTGTGATTTATAGAGGCTGAATTCCCGCAAAGTGATTTTCGCGTAGGACCAGAAGCCCCGCTTAGGCGCGCTGGCAAATTTTGCCGCAACATGTGCGTCAAAGCCCACACCCGATACGTTTACAAAAAAACGCTCATTGACCATGGCGGTATCAATTGTTTTACTTTTTCCTACGTTTAATACGTGAATGGCTAATTCGGCAACCAACGGAATTTTAAGGTAACGTGCGAAACCATTTCCCGACCCTTGAGGAATGATGCCAAGCTCAATTGGTGTATTTACAAGGCATTTTGCTACCTGATTGATGGTGCCATCTCCACCCACAGCTACTACAATAGCACTTGCTTCTTTAATTGCTTTAAGGGTTAATTGGTGGGTGTCATCGGCTTTTTGTGTAAAAAGAATCTCGGCATCATAAATCTGATTGTTAAGATAACGCTTTATGATATCAGGCATTGATTTTTTATTAATACCTCCCGAAATAGGATTGACAATGAATGTTATTTTTTTTCTCACACGGCAAAAGTACATATTGCCTGTTAATTTCTACTGTAACTTTCGGCTTTTAGTAAGAATGAATTGTTGCGGGTTACTTTAATTGAATAACCGTACTTTTGAGCCAAATAAAGAAATATGTTATCGGGGAATTATAAAATGACGGCACAAACCATGTTTGGTTTGGAAGAGGTGTTAGCTGCCGAATTACGAAAACTTGGTGCACGGGAAGTGGAGCAGCATAACCGGGCTGTAAGTTTTGTGGGAGATATTGGCTTTATGTATAAAGCCAATCTGTGTTTATACACAGCTCTTCGCATATTGGTGCCTGTTAAAACATTTAGTGTACGCAATGAACAGGATTTATATGATGAAATAAAAAAGATAGACTGGGAAACCTATATGGGTGTGGATGACACACTCGCAGTGAATTGTTCACTGAATTCAGAATTATTTAATCACTCGCAATTCCTTTCTCAAAAAACCAAAGATGCTGTTGTGGATCAGTTTAGGGAAAAACACCAAAAGCGCCCGTCTGTTGATTTGGACCAACCCACGTTACGTATTCATTTGTTTGTATCGCAGGATACCTGTATGGTTTCTTTAGACAGTTCGGGAGAATCCCTGCATAAGCGTGGTTATCGCGATATGACCAACCTGGCACCTATAAATGAAGTGCTGGCTGCGGGGATTGTAAAACTTACAGGCTGGGATGGCTACCGCAATTTCGTAGATCCGATGTGCGGTTCCGGTACTATTTTGATTGAAGCAGCCCTTCAGGCACTAAGTATTCCGGCAGGGTATTACCGCAAATCATTTGGTTTTATGCGCTGGAAAAACTTTGATGAAACACTCTGGAATAAAATTTTGGATGCTGCGGTAGCTAAAATAAAAGAAGGGGATAAGGTAAAATTATTAGGCGGGGAAATTTCAAAAAATGTAGCACGCAAAGCTGTGGTAAATATTCACGAAGCCAAAGTAGATGATGTGGTAACCATTCGTACTGCGGCTTTTGATGATTTGGAAGTTCCTGCAGGAGGAGGGATTCTTGTTATCAATCCACCTTATGGCGAACGTATGGATAAAGACGAGGATATTATGGCTTTGTACAAATCCATTGGGGACACGTTAAAGAAAAAATGGGCAGGCTATGAGGCCTGGATTATTACCTCCAATATGGAGGCAGCCAAAGCCATTCGCTTAGACCCTTCGCGTAAAATCAAATTATTCAATGGTGCTTTGGAGTGTCGGTTGTTAAAATTTGAATTGTACAGCGGAACGAGAAGAAAGGATAAGCTGGCTGAGCAGTCTTAGGGTTGTTATGCTCACGAAGGAAGCATGTTCACAAAGCGTATAGTTTATGCCCAAGGCAGGTTTACGACTATTCTTGGTTGTTGATATTACCTTTTTCGTGGGATTCGAATTTATTAGAGTAACACTCAGGTATCTTAACACATTTTTAATTACCGAGGGTAATAATTCAATCTAAATAAACGATTTCTTTACTTAACAATTACAGTTCCTCTATCTCCAAATATCTCTTTACGAAGATCCAATAGGTACTTTCCGGTAGGCATTAGTGCAGTATAATCTTCCCCTTTCTCGTAAGCGTTTTTTACCTCATTTTTAAATTCAGTTAATAATTCATCAATTCTTTTCCTTTTAAAATGAAAAATGATAGCCTCAACATGTTCCTTCATGTTTCTCTGTAACAACATCTCCGAAATATGAATTCTACTTTCTGCCTGGGAGTATCTTTTTGTAAGTAAATATTTGTCGTCATCAATTAGAAAAGCCGTCATTTTTTGAGCAATATTTTCATCCTTATAATTGATAAAGTGCTCAGTCCATTTTTCAGAAGGAGTATTGTCTATAAGATGACAAAATTCAACAAAAACTTTGTTGTAAACAGGGTTTCTAAAGTTGATTTGGTCGTCAAGAATTGCTGATATAATAATTTCGGCTAAGGTTTTTTCTTCGATGCGTACGTTGCCAAATTTTATTAATACTTCTATTACATTAGCTTCCTGATTTATATTTTCGTCTGCAAATTCAACTTTGTTTTGCTCCAGCAATTCTTCGTAATTGAGAGATTCTTCATGGGTAGGTTTAATCAGTTCTTTATCTTCTTTCTTTCGATTCCTGAAAATCTTGTTCAGTTCATTGATTAAAACCTGTTCGCTTATGTCGAGCAGTTTGCTACACTCTTTTACAAACACCGAACGTTTAATACTATCGGGGATTTTAGAAATACTTTCAACTATATTTCTGATTACTTCGGCTCGTTTTACCGGGTCATTTGCCGCCTCGGCCAGCAGCAGATTTGATTTAAAAATGATAAAATCTTTTTCGTTTGTGCGAATGTATTTGGCAAACGCTTCTCCACCCTGCGATTTGCAGTACGAATCGGGATCTTCTCCTTCCGGAAATGTGACCACTTTAACGTTTAGTCCCTGCTCCAGAATCATATCTACCCCGCGCAATGAAGCTTTTAATCCGGCCTGATCTCCATCATACAGTATGGTTACATTTTCGGTAAAACGTTTAATGAGTTTAATCTGGCCTTCCGTGAGTGAAGTTCCTGATGAAGCCACTACATTTTCAATTCCTCCCTGATGCAGAGTAATCACATCGGTGTATCCTTCTACTAAATAGCAACGGTCGTGCTTGCGTATTTCTTGTTTGGCAAAATAGTATCCGTAAAGAATATCGCTTTTGTGATAGACTTCCGTTTCGGGCGAGTTTACGTACTTAGGTGCTTTCGGATCTTTTTTCATGATGCGTCCGCCAAAAGCTACTACGCGTCCGCTCAGATCGTGCACCGGAAACATTACCCGTCCCCTGAACAAGTCAAATATTTTGCCCTGCTCAGTTACGGTAATTAGTCCTGCCCGCTTTAAAAATTCTTCTTTATAACCGGAAGCAATTGCATGGTCATAAAAATGATTCCAGCCTTCTTTGCTATAGCCTAATCCGAATTTGCGAATAATTTCATGGCGAAACCCGCGTTCCTCAAAATAAGAAAGCCCTATGGTTTGCCCTTCTTCATCTTCCCATAGTTGTTGTGTGAAATAATCAGAAGCAAACTTGAGGGCAATGAGCACACTTTCTCGTTCGTTTTGCGATTGCAGTGCTTCATCAGTGAGTTTTATTTCTTCAACCTCAATATTGTATTTATTGGCAAGGTATTTTAGTGCATCTGGATAGCTTAGGCTATCATGTTCCATTATAAACCTTACGCTGTCACCTGCTTTGCCGCATCCAAAACACTTATAAATCCCTTTTGCAGGAGAAACTGTGAATGAGGGTGTTTTTTCGTTATGGAAGGGGCAAAGGCCAAGTAAATTGGCTCCGCGCTTCTTCAGGTTTACGTAATCGCCCACTACCTCCTCTATGCGGGAAGCATTAATGATTTCTTCAACTTTTGGCTGTGGTATCATGGGTTGCTACGGAAGGTGCAAATTAACATTTTCAAGATTACAGTAAAAGCATTAGAAGGAAAACATTTTGTAACTGAAATTGAACGTACTATCTAAAACCGAGGGATAAACTCAATTCCATTAAACATATACACAATGCCTCCAATGGTGATACTGCATGAACCAGCAGTTAAATGAATGTCGGTTATGTCTTCGCTTGAGGTATGGATAGAGCCATGTGTGGCGTAGGCCAATGCCAGATATTGTGGATTTACTCCTGCTCGCTGATTGGCAAGTAATATATGTATCGGCTTGCCAATAGTAGCTATAAAGGCGATGTCGCGCATATTGGCCAGGTTATCGGCAATCAGCACAATGTCGTCACACTTCTGGCAGTTTTTTAATCCTTCTAAAATGGCCTCCACATCATTTTCCGGTGCATCACCACCATTTCCTTTTTGCATGGCATCGGCTACACTTTGGGCTATATCGGCAGTGGTGGCGGCATCAAGGTGGTGAATGCCCCCTGTTGTAAGTTCTTTCTTTTGAGCGTCCCCTTTTTGATCTCCATCATTAAAAAAAACAAAATGCCTTATTTGTTTCTTTTTAAAATGTTCTTTATGCCAAATCATTAACTGTGCCGTAGACTGAGACATACTCCCTGTTACATCTACCACCATTAGCATGTTGTTCCATTTGTTTCGGTTTAAAACATTCATTATGGTTGAATCATGCAGATTAAAAAAAGGCAAATATTTCTTTGAAAAATATACGGCAGTTGCACTGTCTGGTACAAATCCTTTCTGTTTATCCCATTTCGATTTCATGAAATACAAAATGGAATCCTGATCCACCATTTTGCTTACCTCTTTACTTACAGTATCCAGAAAAAACAATTCGGCTTCCATTAATTTTTCGTTTTGTTCAGGTCTAAGGTACACTATAAATCCATGAAATATTTTCTTGCCCTGTGCTGATGATTGGCAATCAGTTTGCGCTATCATTTTCCATTCGATGGTGGGATTGGAAAGGAAAGTTGGTGCAATTTTGGTTAAGGCCTCTAAACGCTGTTGATTCAATAATTGTTGATTGAACGAATTGGATTCATGAAAGGTGGTGAAAACAAGTTCTATTTTTTCAATTACTCTTCCCGAAATAAGGTTGCATTGTTCAGGAAATAAAATGGTTGAGGAGGCAAAATCTACCTGAATGTAAACGGTATCATGAGCTGGTTTCACGGATACAGTTGAAACAAACACCGTTGGTTTGTTTAACACATGGGCTATGCCTGTTTGTGCATTACCATACCCGTTAAACAAAATAAGTATAATCGTTTGGGGAAATATTCGTAATTCACATGCCCACCGATTGTACCAATCGTAAATCATAAGGCAAGATACTAATTTTTGGTATTATCAATGTCAGATACAAAGTTGATGATATGGTTTGGGATTAATTGATGGTATATTTGGTTTAACTTTGTAGTAAATGGGCAATACTATGGCTAAAAGGGCTCTTTATTTTTCTAGTTTTCTATTTTTTTATGCCTGCTCTTTTTCTGACGAACATGGCGAAAATAAACCCTATCCATGCCAGGATCCAACTAATATTTATTGCCTGTTGAGCAATTATTATGTACCGGAAATACGGTATCCCGATACCCCGCTGCTGCTGTTTGAGTATGGTGGGTGGTACGTTATGCATACAGAATTTGAAACTATTGTGCGGCCATTTCTTAGTGATAGTCTTAAACTGGAAGTATCCGAAATTGACTATATGGATTCTTGCCTCAATATGCATCCCGTAAATATTCATACCTCTGATGATTTCAGGAAAGCTTTTTTTGTACATGATACCACTTGGGTATGGAGTGCTGAGTTGCTAAAGGGAGTTCGAATTGTTCCGCATCAATTGGTGGATTCTGTAAATAGGATTTTTATAAGTAATGGATATCCTGCCCGACAGGAATTGGCGCACAACCTGTTTCCGCACGGATATATTGTGTTATCAAAACCTGTAATGAACAGGGAGGGGAGTGTGATTCATTTCTATGAGCAGTATTACGGTCGCGCGGAGAATGATTATATACGGTTCATTATTTTTTATAGAGATAAAAAACTGGGTTGGCAGATGAAGATGTTGTTTTAGCAGTTATTGCCATGATATCAGGTTCGGTCTTTTTGCAGGTGGTTTAACCATTCAAAGGCAGGTTTTAGCTTTGCTCTAACTGACACCACCCGTTATAAATTTTGATATAACTTTTAATATGGGTCTACATCAGGTATTACATCAATGGTTCGGAATGTTTTATCTAACTGATGCCATTGTTCTATTACATTACGAATAAGTTGTTTTACCTTGGCGGGAGATGTATTTTCTTTTTCAAATTTAATAAGCAACTGTTGCATATACTTGTTTTTTATCTTACCCACATACGGACTTTCAGGTCCTATAATCCGTTTGCCCATTTGTAAGCGCATCAGTTTGGCTAATGCATCGGCTCCAAACTTTACCAGTTTTTCTTCTTTGTGTTTAAGGGTTAATTTAATTAGTCTGTAGTAGGGTGGATAATGAAACTGTTCCCTGTCGGGCATTTCAATTGAGAATAGCCTGAAATAATCATGATTGACAAGAAGCTGTAAAACCCTGTGCATTGGGTTAGATGTTTGAATAATTACTTTACCTTTTCGGTGTGTGCGTCCTGCTCTTCCTGCCACTTGTTCAATTAGCTGAAATGCTTTTTCATTTGCCCTAAAATCGGGGAAATTCAACAGGCTATCGGCATTTAAAATACCTACCAAATTTACTTTGGCAAAATCAAGTCCTTTTGAAATCATTTGTGTGCCAATAAGCACATCGGCTTTATGTTGCTCAAAATCGTGAAGAATATCTGTATGGCTGTTTTTAGTTCGGGTGGCATCCAAATCAAGGCGAAGTAATCTGGCTGTTGGAATCAACATATTTAGTTCATCCTCCACGCGCTCGGTGCCAAAGCCTACCATACTTAGTTGACTGCTGCCACATTGTTTGCATTTTACCGGTGGCACTTCGCTGTAGCCGCAAAAATGGCAATGTACTTTGTGTGATATTTTGTGATAAGTGAGGTGAATATCACAGTTTATACATTTAGGCACCCAACTGCAAATGGCACATTCAAGCATAGGAGCATAGCCTCGTCTGTTTTGAAATAGGATAGCTTGTTCGCCCGATTTCAGGCATTGTTCCAGTTCGGTGAGTAATAGTTCGCCAAACATGGCACGCATTGTTTTTTTCTTTTTATCGTGGCTCACATCGGCCAGCACCATTTCGGGTAGGTCGAGTTCGCTAAAACGTTTCATTAATTCCACTAATCCGTATTTGCCGATATTGGCATTAAAGTATGTTTCGTATGAGGGAGTTGCTGAACCTAATAGTACAGGGGCTTTCCAAATGGATGCAAGGTAAATGGCTGCATCACGGGCATGATAGCGGGGGGCTGGGTCTTGCTGCTTAAACGAGTTTTCATGCTCTTCATCTACAATTACAAGCCCCAGATTTTTATAGGGGAGAAACATGGATGAACGCGGGCCTAGCACTAATTGGGCCTTTCCACTGGAAATTCGTTGCCAATTATCAATCCGTTCACGGTCGCTTAATCGCGAGTGAAAAGTTACAATATGAGTTCCAAAATACCTTCTCAATCGCATAATTACCTGTGCCGTTAGTGCAATTTCGGGCAGCAGGTACAACACCTGTTTTCCTTTATTCAACTCTTCTTCTATAAGTTTTACATACACATGAGTTTTTCCGCTTCCGGTAATACCATGCAGCAAAACCACTTGCTTTTCGGCAAAAAGTTGTTTAATTTTAACAACAGATGATTCTTGTTCTTCATTCAGGTCAAACTGAATATTAATTGATGACGGAATCAAAAACTCTTCTTCTTTTAACGCATAAACGTCAAAAATTTCTTTTTCACATAAAGCACGAAAAATGGCATCTGACGAGCGGCTCTGTTCTATCAATTCTTTTTTAGAGATGCGCGATTTGTTAAAACTCATTTGCATAAAAGCCATCACTAAATCCAGTTGTTTTGGAGCTTTTTTTTCCAGTTTATCAAACAACACTTTTAGCTCTGCTTCCCCCGAGTACAATTTACCCATCCTAACGCAGGTAATTGTTTTTGGTTTATACGTATTTTTTAATTCTTCCTGTATCAAAATAAGGTTTCCGGCCAGTAACTCTTTGAGCAGGTGATGCACCTGTTTTTGCTGTACTATTTCACCAATTTGTGAAATAGTAAGTTCATTGTTTTTTTCCAATGCCTCCACAATCAGGTATTGTTTATCGCTTAGTAAACCATAGTCAATCTCAGTTTCGCGGTTTAAAAAAACTTTCGATTCGCTTTCCAGTTTTAATCCAGCTGGCAAAGCAACATTCATTACTTCACCCAGAGCGCACATGTAGTACGATGCCATCCATTCCCACAGTTGCAGTTGCTTAGCATTTACCACCGGGTGTTCATCAATAATGGCGTGCAAAAATTTGGCTTCGTATCCTACCGGAGCTTTACTATGTATTGAGTGAACAATAGCCGAGTACAATTTTTTCTTCCCGAATTGTACTGTTACACGTATCCCTTGTTTTACAGTACTGTTCAATTCAAATGGAATTCGGTACGTAAATGTTTTAGGCAGTGCCAGCGGAAGAATTACCTCGGCAAATAAAGTTTCCCGCTCCAAGTGATTGGTATCCGTGTTCAGTTCTAGCAAAATTAGTTAGGGTCTTGTTGTTGTATGCGTTTAGGATAATCAAGTTCAATTACTTTTGCACAAGCCATTTTGAGTTGTTTCCAACTGGTAATATTTAACTCCAGATAAGCCATTCCGCAGGTCGGAAAATCCATCATAAATTCTCCGGCCAAAAAACCAAGAAAGTAGCTGATACCCGGATTATGCCCAACCATAACAATGCTCTTGGCTGTATCGGATTGCTGATGTAGTACCTCTATTAAATCATCAATCGATGCTTCATAAATGGCATGATTCAGGTCGATATCATCAGTGGCGTAATTGATTTCTTTTGCCAATAAGCGGGCAGTTTTAAGTGCACGTTTTGCCGGGCTTGATATGATTAGATCTACCGACCATTTTTTTTCGGATAGCCGTTTACCCATTTCCGGTGCATTTTGTTTTCCGCGTTCATTCAATGGTCGGTCAAAATCTTTTAATTCGGGATTTTCCCAACCTGATTTTGCATGACGAACCAGTAACAATTGTTTCATTTTTTCGATATTTTCCCAATTGCAAACCCTGCCAGTATCCAACCGCTTATGAGACAAATGCCGCCTACGGGTGTAATGGCTCCCAGCCAACGCATATTGGTTGTAGTAAATAAAGCGGCAGTACTCATGCCGTAAAGGCTTATGCAAAAAACAGCGAGCCCGCCCAGAATAAGCAACCGTATAACTGAGAAACGGGAAAGATTATACTGTGCATGTGCCATTCCCAGAATGAGCAAGGCAATGGCATTATACACATGATACCTTGCGGCTGTTTCAAAAATATCCAGTTCGTGTTCTCCTACTTTCCCTTCAAGGCCATGTTTTCCAAAAGCACCTAAGGCTATGCCCACACTAATTAAAAACGCGGCCAATTGCATGGTTTTGATTCCTTGTTGTTGCATTCTACTTTACTATACAGCTTGTTGACAAATAACAGCAATTTATAACCTTTTTAAAAGGAATTTTGAGAGAACATAAATTAGATGAATAAGTCGCTGGTTTTAGGGGTTATAATTACCGCATCCATTATCGGGGGGCTTATCTATTATTTTTACAACACGCAGGTTAGTGTACGCGAAACTCCCGCCTTAGAGGCAGTTCCTGATGATGCTGCGATTGTTTTTGAAATTAATGATGCCTCGCAGGGGTGGGCAAATTTGTATAATACCGGCATGTGGAAGGATTTGAAAAAATCGGATGATTTCAATCAATTCAGCGCAAAACTGGTTTCTTTCGATTCAATGGTTTTCAACAATGCCGACTTCCGAAAGGTGTTACAGAACTATAAATTGTTTTTATCTATTCATCCCTCGCCATCAGGAAAACTGCAGTACCTATTTGTCATTGAACTTAATAAAAAACTTGACCTTACTTATATTGACAAATGGCTGAAACAAAATGCAGGTAACGGAATTTCGATAGGAAATCGCGTGTTCAACAAAGTGAAAATTCATGAGTTGGCCGATGAACAAAAGCATCCTTTGCTTTCTTTTACCATTTATGATGGGTTGTTTCTATTCTCCGAAACAGGTTCTCTGGTTGACGATGCTCTCCGAAAAATGATTTCCGGCACCACCGAACAAAAGAAAATTTTTGAACCTGTACGCATTCTTACAACACCAAATGTGCAGGCTAATATTTACCTTAACTATGGCAACCTGCCTGCTTTTTTTCGTTGCTTTAGTAATAAACAAAATCCAACACTGTTTAATTTCATCAGCGATTTTGCCAATACATCGGCACTTGATTTACGGGTGAATCAGGCAGGTATTTTACTTACGGGAGTAACCAATACCAGCATCAAAAAATTCAACTACCTCGATTTATTCCGGCTGCAAATGCCGCAAAAAAATACCATTACCAAAGTAGTTCCAAACTCTACCGCTTTTATGCTGCATATGGGTATAGGAGACCCAGTAGCTTTTACCAAGGATCTAAAAGAGTTTTTATCTTCAAAAGGATTAACCAATGAATACCGTAGTTTTTCCGATAGCCTTTTTAACATGTATAAAATCAGGGTGGAGGAAAACCTGATACCTATAATGGGTAATGAAGTGGCTTTGGTGATGAATGAAAATAGTTCGGCTGATTACACCCGCGATATTTATGCAGTGATCAAATCAGGAAATAAAGAAACCGTCTTACAAAATATTGGAAATCTTAAACGGGCTGTGGCTACCAAAGGAAGTGCCGATTCGGTAGCTATTTCCTATGCAGGAGTTCCAGTAAGCCGACTGCCGCTGGGCAACTACCTTAAGCTGATTTATGGAGGCATATTCAATGAAATTCAATCTCCTTTTATTGCTGTTCTGGATGAGTATGTGGTGATGGCCAATAACTATAATACCTTAAAACAGGTGATTGATGGATATAATGACGGGCAAACCCTGATAAACAGCGAGAGTTATAAAACCTATGCCGATATCAATGCATCACCGGCTAACGTTTCAGTGATGTTTAATGTGCCTAAATGTTTGTTTTTACCTTCCGTTTGTGGTTCCGAAGGAATCATAAGCAGTATAAGCCGTAATCAGGGATTTTATAAAAAGTTTGAGTATGTAACCATTCAATACAGCAGCACCAATAATAAAATGTTTTATTCAAACATCAATTACAAATTTGCCCAGTCATTTACCGAAGAAACCCGCAAGTTGTGGAATGTGCAGTTAGATACTACCCCGGCTATTAAACCTTATGTGCTCTACGATTCGGAAACCCGCCAGTATGTGGTGCTGGTGCAGGATGTGCTGAATACCGTTTACCTGTATGAAAATAATGGCAACTTGCGATGGGACAAAAAACTGGAAGGCCGCATTTTGGGCGATATTGTAGAGGTCGATGCCATGAACAATGGGCAGAGGCAGTACTTGTTTAATACGGCCGACTATGTGTACTTGCTTGATGCCGCTGGCCGAAATATGCTTAATTACCCAATGAAATTGGGAGCCAAGGCCTCGGCCGGACTCACCGTTTTAAAACCTGATACCGGAGATATTCGTTATTATATACCTTGTGAAAATCAGAATGCATATGGATATTCGGTTAAAGGAAAATTGCTTGATGGATGGAATCCCCGTACCCTTGAGTATAATGTAGCTTATCGCATTCGTACTTTCAGAATTGGGTTGCGTCAGTATCTCTATTCATCAACCGAGCGAGGCACAATATATATATGGCAGCAAAATGGATTACGGGCTCCATTTAATTATAAAAAATCAACGGTATTTACCACGCCATATAGTATTAAAGTTCTAGACACTAGCTCGGCACGTATGTTTGCATTAGATACCAATGGATATATTTTCAGCTATATTTTTGGGGCAAAGGCCGATTCGCTTAAACCTGTTTTTGTCGGAGTTGGAAATTATATGGAAGCCATTGATGCCGATATGGACGGGCATACCGAATTTTTGGTAGGGGGTAAGGGCAATTACCGCCTCATTAGCGAACGCGGAAAAGAAATTTCACGTTTTAATGTAGATGATTCGGCAGCCAACGAGCCATTCTTTATTGAGTTGAATGGAAAACTTAAAATAGGGATTGCTTCGCCCGCCCACAATAAAGTGTATTTATTTCATAGCAATGGGACGGCCTACTCATCATTTCCGGTAAATGGAGTAACTTCATTTATGATATCTGATTTTTACCAGAATGGCAATCGTTACATGGTGGTAGGAGATAAGCACGGATATATTAACCTGTACCTGCTCAAATAATTGTTACAGCGCTATATGTTTTGATTGAACTGATTTCCCAAAAAAGAGAGCCGCATGGAGATCGAAATTTTCTGAATCATCTGTGGTTAAAAACTCACAAGTACCTTTTTTGCTGCATCGGGCTTCCATTTCCGGGTGGCGATACAAGTAACTTCTCAGGCTCTGAGCCACAATTTCTCCCTGAGAGAGAACAGATACCTGTGGGGGTAAATATTTTTTTATCTTCTCTATAAGTAGCGGATAATGCGTACAGCCCAAAATTACCGTATCGATTAAGGGTGATTGCTGCATCAGGTTGTCAATGTGTTTTTTTATAAAATAATCAGCACCGATGCTGTTAAATTCATTGTTCTCCACCAGCGGCACCCACATGGGGCAAGCCTCCTGAAATACTTGCACATCGGGAAAAAATTTGTGCAGTTCAACGGGGTATGATTGCGAAGCTATTGTACCTGCTGTACCCAATACCCCAATATGCTTGCTAGTCGAATAATTTCCGGCCAGTTCAGTCGTGGGTCTTATAACACCCAATACTCGTAATGAAGCATTTAGTTGCGGTAAATCTTTTTGCTGTATGGTACGTAGTGCTTTGGCCGAGGACGTATTACAGGCTAAAATTACCAGACTACATCCGCGGTTAAAAAGCAAGTTTACACACTCAAGGGTGTATTGATACACCGTTTCAAAAGAACGGTTGCCATAGGGGGCGCGGGCATTATCACCCAGATACAGGTAATCATATTGCGGTAATTGCTGCCTAATTTTTTTTAGCACGGTTAGCCCACCGTAGCCTGAATCAAATACGCCTATTGGTCCTGATTTTTCTGACACGTACCAAAGATGCGCTAAAGCAGTTTTTTTTCCAAATGCAATATTTGCGGCAGGGTTAAATATTCGGTATGATCTGGGTATCTCTAAATCTTTTTTCGATTGTAACAGCTATAGGGAGGTTTATAAATTGGTTACGGGATTATTTGGTAAGGTTGGATGTGGCACAGGGTAAATAACAATGTCCTAACTACGTTGATTAATTATATTATCTTACGAAGGCAACCCTTCGTTCGGGTTACTGATTAAGTCTAAAAAATGTAAACTTACTCTTAATGAAGGTCAGAAATGTTAATTCCGGTACAAAAGATTTTGCTTTAGCTTACTTGATGCGTTGTATAAATATTAAGTTAATAACCTAACATTGTACTAATTATCATTAGTAATTGAATATGAGTATTGCAAAACAGATAGCTGGGCACTTACGTGGCATTTATTTTGGCGGCAACTGGACGGTGTCTAGCCTGAAAGAACACCTAAGTGATATTACCTGGCAACAAGCAACCACCAGGGTGCATGGTTTTAATTCAATTGTTTCACTCACATGCCATAGCACATATTATGTAAAGGCTCTTATCAATGTGTTACAAGGCGGGACATTAGAGGCAAAAGACGAGTTTAGTTTTATCACCCCCCCCATTAACTTGCAACAGGATTGGGAACAACTGTTGGCTAACTTATGGATAGAAGCAGAGCATGCAGCTAGTTTAATAGAGCAATTACCCGACTCCCGGTTCACTGAGAATTTTACTGACGAAAAGTACGGAAGTTATTACCGAAACATACAGGGCATCATAGAGCATTTGCATTATCATCTTGGGCAAATGGTGCTGATAAAGAAAATACTTTAGGAGAGCGATCAAAGTACCTTGTTGTAAAAGGAGTCAGAATTGTTTTATGAAGTAAATTGAAACCTCAATTTCAAAGTAAGAAAAAACAAAACCCCGCTTGTACAAGCGGGGTTTTAGGTCAATGTTTTAAGGTTTAGCTTAATGGGTTATAATTAATTTAAGGTTGGTGATTTCGGTTCCCTGGGTCACCCGTACTAAGTACACTCCGGCTTGCAACCTGTTTGCCGGAATCGCCCATTCATTATTTTCAAATACCATTTGCACAGGAACAACTTTTCCGTTAAGATCAGAAATCATAACAGTTGAGGATGTATTGCTGTTTACCGTGAGGCGAACGGTAGTATTGGCCGGATTTGGATAAAGAGTGAGGGGAGTTCCGGTAGCAATATTTTTTATGGAACTTGGAAGTCCTGCACTTACACAAGTGTCTTTTTTGGTAAGTTCATAATTGCCGTTGGTGTAAGTATAGCTAAAGTTAAACCCATTGTTGTTGGCAAGGTAATAGGTGCTGTCTTTCCCTGTTGGAAGCCATCCGCTACTATAAATTTCATAAAACCTCACTAATCTGCGGTTAGAAGCGTTGTAGGTAATTGTTTCGCGGTAATTGTTTACCGGACCGGGATATGAGATACGCAGCTCCTCTATCTTGTTTCCGTTTCCGTCATAGGTAAAATCCGCCTGATTGGTTAAATCCCAGACTGATGTACCATCATTGTAGGTGTATTCTTCCTGCTTAGTTACTTTACCGTTTCCATTGTAGGTAAATACATATTTATCTCTCCATTTCATACTGCCACTGTTTTTTGAACGTCTGGTTGATGTAAGCATCTTTCCTGTACCATCGTAAGTGTAAAAATGTGCTTCAGATGAATCATATACGCCAGGGATTAATTGCATAAGCGAGGCTTCGGCAATTACATAACCGTTGCCATCATAAGTTATGCGGGAAACGCTGTTAAATGTTGAAGTTCCAACCCGTATACTGCTGGTGGCCGAGTCGGCTTTATTATTGGCATTGTAGTAAACGGTTATATTGTAAAGATCAACCCCGTTGGTGTCATACGAAATTAATTTTGAGAGAAAATTGTTTGCATTTAACTTAAAAGCTGTAGAGCCATCGTAAACCAATTGGTTGTTTCTTACTTTCATGGTTACGGTAGAGTCGCAGGCACCTGTTAATGCTACATTAATAAAAGGCATGGTAATTTGATTTTTTTGTGCCAGCAGTAATTGGCAACTACCAAGCATAAGCGCAATGTTGAGTATTGTTTTTTTCATTTTGGAGTTATTTAATGGAGTAAAGGTAATGAGGATTATAATGAATGTGAAAAGCAGAGATAGGCTGTTGGGCGATAAAATCGGGGTGTTGAAAGAATTGCTCACACTGAACGGGTAAAATCTACTGGTAAATTCAGTTGTTCCCGACCAGTACAATCAAAAATGGTAGAACTTTGTTTTCTCAAATTTTATATCAAATTTTACACGCATAGATATATAGCACAAATACAGTAATCACAAGTAAGCAGCCGTGAAACAAAAATTACCATATTATGAGCATTTGGATGGGTTACGTGGGTTGGCTGCGCTTATGGTGCTTGTATTTCACTTTTTCCGGCATCCGGTTACGGCTTATATTTCTACCGACAGGTTTAGTAAACTCACCGAATTCACCCAGCACGGGGTTTCCTTATTTTTTATATTGTCAGGTTTTGTGATTACCCGTATTCTTATAAATACCCAAAACGAAACAAACTATTTCAGGCAATTTTACCGGAAACGGGTGTTACGGATTTTTCCTCTTTATTATGCCTTTCTGTTAATATGGTATTTTGTTATGCCCTTTATTGTTTCAGGTAAATCAGCCATTATTACTCCGTTTTTAAATCAATTACCATTTTATACGGGGCTTCAAAATATGGAATGGCTCACCGGATTAGTACCTTATGGTCCCGGACATTACTGGTCGCTTGCCATCGAAGAACATTTTTACCTAATGTGGCCGCTTGTGGTCTATATTACCCCAAATAAATACCTGAAACATCTTATCATTTTATTGGTTCTGCTGGCTATTCCGTTAAAAATATTTTTTTTGTTGCATGACATTCCTGTTGACCGTAATTCCTTTGCACGGTTTGACCAATTGCTTTTAGGAGCCTTATTAGCCTGCTACGAATTGGAAGGAGCACTTAAAAGGGATAACCAAATTTTTAAGCGACTTTTTCAATTACTGCTACAAGGTATGGTACTTTTAATTTTCTGCCTGTACATTAATCAAAATGCCATTCCTGTATTAAAAGAAACAGCGAAATATACTTTTCTTGGCTTGTTGTTCTTTTCCCTTATCGGGTTGCTTATACTGCATCCTGAAACAAATTTTTATAATGGGTGGTTACGGTTTAAATTAGTGCAATGGCTTGGTAAAATAAGTTATGGAATATATGTATGGCATATATTGGTTTTAAATGTGGCAGCGCGTTATTTTACAACCGGAATTATAGCTTTGGATATGGGGATTTGTGTTTTTCTTACAATAGGTATTGCTCACCTCAGTTATTTTTACTTTGAACGAAGGGTGCAAAAATACAGATGATGTTGAGGGCTTAATTTACCCTTTCCACCCGTATTTCTTTCAGGTTTTTCAGGTATCGTCTTCCGCTTAGAGAATCGCTTTTGGATATGAGTAAAATCCGTTCAGGCATATCTTTAAGTTTCACCCCGTTTTTTTCGGTAATCAGATAAACATTATTCCCTACTTCGGTATTGAACAGTTCATTCCACGAGAATACCACCTGATGGGTATCGGCCGAGATACACACAATGTAAAAAGCATTCAACTCATGAGGTTTAGTGGTGAATATGCCTGCTTTGATGAGTAAAGGCTTTAACGGAACTCCGTTTACCTGTTTAATTTCCTCTTTCACTTCGCCCCGGTGATTGGTGATTAAAACATTTCCAACCGGTTTCTCTCCAAGTGATATAAGATCAGAAAGTGTTACAGTGAGTTCATTTTTTACTTGCCCGGTTATCGAAAACGAGTTAGTGGGTTGTGGTTCGTAATGGTACCATCCGGATAACACAAGAGTAAAACACAAAAGGAGAGGATAAATCAGGTTGCGCATACGATTGGTTATAACCACCGCCTTGATTTCTTTAAATACGAAAGGTATTCATCTCCAAATTTTTTCTTTAGATGAGGCTCCTCTAATTTTACTACTACCCAATGAAAAAAAGCAAATACCACGATTGCATATATGAATATGAAAAGATTTTCTTCGAAGTAGGCTAGCCCTATTATAAACAAACACACACTTAAATACATAGGGTTACGGGAAAGCTTATACAACCCGCTGGTCACCGTTTTTTTAGGCTCTTCTCCCAGTAAGAAGGAAAGTTTTTTGGTAAACCATACGGCCGGAGTACCCTTTCCCTGCACCACAAATGCCAGCACGCACCACAAGTAAATGAGTAACGCAACAGCCATAAGAACAAGTGAGATGCGAAATGACCAGATGCCACAATTGAGGTAGTAGTGGGGCAATAGGTAGCGTGGTATTACTACCGCTACCGTAGCGGGTATAAGCAAAGAGAAAATAAGCGAACGGATTAGCGTTGCCATATATTTATTTATTGAAAAAATCTTTACAATATTTCTGTAAAAAACCTTTGGCCGCACTGTTCCCGATTACTTCGGCAGTTTTGAAATCTTCACAGGCTCCTTCTCCGTCTTTTATTGATAAACGGGCAAAAGCACGATTGATGAGGACTACAGTATTGCCCGGGTATTTTTTTAGAATAGAAGAGTAGTCATCAATGGCACCTTTTACATCTTTAAAGAATTTTTTGCAGGAGGCTCGGTTGTTAAAAGCTTTCATCTGAAACAAATCCGGATTAAGGATAATTACCGTGTCATAGTCAGCCATGGCACTGCGATAATTGCCCATTGTTTCATAGATTAATGCGCGTTGAAAATGATATTCGGCATTTTTCTTTTCATAAAAAATGGCATTGTTTAAATCGGAGAGTGCCTCGTCATTGAATCCGTTGTTAAATAAAATTACTCCTCGATTAAAATAGCCTTTGGCATAATTAGGTTTGCTCAATACTGCTGCATTCACATCTCTAAATGCAGCTAGGGTATCGCCCATTTCGTAATAGTTTAGTCCGCGCATTAAATAGGCCTCGTGGTCTTTTGGAAAATGAGTGATTACCTGAGTAAAATGTTCATTAGCGGTTTTCAATTGTTTTAAGTTAGTGTATGCAATCCCCAACCCCATATGGCATTCAATAAAATTAGGCTCGGTTTTCAGGGCTTTATTAAACCGAACAATGCATTCATTGTATTTTCCATTATTCAATAAACCATTTGCTACATCATATTGTTGCCTAGCTACGGGGTTTATTTTATTGTTTTGGGCAATAGAATCTCCTGAAATAGCACAACAAGCAAGAATAAAAAATAGTTTACGCATAGAGTGGGAAAGCTTTCATTAAAGTGTTTACTCGTTTTCGAACAGATTTGATTGTTCTTTCATTTTCATGATTCATGAGTACTTCATCAATGAACTCAACAATCAGACCCATTTGTTTTTCTTTCATCCCTCGTGTGGTGATAGCTGCTGATCCAATGCGGATTCCTGAAGTAATAAATGGGGATTTATCATCAAATGGAACCATGTTTTTGTTTAAAGTAATATCGGCCTGCACCAGCGCATTTTCAGCGGCCTTGCCCGATATATTTTTGTTGCGAAGGTCAATCAGCATTAAATGATTATCGGTTCCACCAGTGGTTAATTGGTAACCTGCATCTGTAAGTCCTTTAGCCAAAGCCTGTGCATTTTTAATTACCTGTTTGCAATATGATTCGTAATTTTTGGTTAATGCCTCGCCAAAGGCCACAGCTTTTGCGGCAATTACATGCTCTAGTGGGCCGCCTTGTGTACCCGGGAAAACAGCACCATCCAACACTGCCGACATAGATTTTATTTCGCCCTTTAAGGTTCGTTGGTTAAACGGATTGTCGAAATCCTTGCCAATCATAATCAAGCCTCCTCTGGGGCCGCGAAGGGTTTTGTGAGTAGTGGTGGTTACTATATGGCAATGGGGCATAGGGTTGTTAAGTAATTTGGTGGCGATTAAACCGGATGGGTGCGAAATATCGGCTAGTAAAATGGCTCCAACCTTATCCGCAATCTGACGCAGTTTTTTATAATCCCAGTCGCGCGGATAAGCCGAAGCACCGCAAATAATCATTTTTGGTTTTTCTTTTACGGCAATATCTTCTATCTTGTTAAAATCAATTCGTCCGGTTGATTTTTCTACTCCATAAAAAACCGGGCGATACAATTTACCTGAAAAATTTACTGGTGAGCCATGTGTTAAATGTCCGCCATGCGAAAGATCAAAACCAAGAATGGTATCGCCAGGATTTAAACAACCAAGCATAACAGCTGCATTAGCCTGTGCACCTGAATGCGGTTGCACATTAGCCCACGTGGCTCCAAATAATTTGCACGCCCGGTCAATCGCTAATTGTTCAATTTCGTCCACCACTTCACAACCTCCGTAATACCTGCGTCCGGGTAAACCTTCGGCATATTTGTTTGTAAGCACACTACCCATAGCTTCCATTACCTGAGGGCTTACAAAATTTTCAGATGCAATCAGTTCAATTCCGTGCTCCTGACGTTTCGCTTCCAGATCTATGAGTTTAAAAAGAATATTATCTCGTTTCATATTTTAAATCTTAACGGGGTCAAATATATAACTGCCTTACGGGATTCATGGCTTTGTGACGCGCTTTTTTAATGCATAGTTGCAAGTTGTCGCGTGATTATTTTGATACGCTTAATTTGCAAGTGCTTATAAAAGTGTCTATTTTTCATAAATTTAACTCCAGTAATGTGTGCATATGTTGAAATGCCCTGTTGTATCAAGGCTTTATATAAGATAGTTTTGAGAAAGATTTGCTAACTGATAATAATTCTTTAACGCTATGCATAACAGAAGGCAGCTTCGCTACAACAGTTCTACCGGATTCGGTTTTGCCCCGTCAAGGCAATACGGTCGAAACATCTTTAATATAAAGACATTTGTCATTTATTTAACGATGTTTTTGCTAAGTTTGCTTTACATTGGCTTGGTGGCCTGAATAATCGGTAGCATTACTTGGTTTGGGGTGAATTATTTTAACCCTATTGATAACTATCGGCCTGCATTACCAAACCCTCACTTATTTCTTCATGCTTGTGCCCTGTTCCTGTAGTATATTCGGACTTTTATGTGGCGACTTCTATTATCAGGGTGCATATTATTTTTTTCGCAAAATTTTTTGTGGGCAAGACACCTGCACGGCTTAGTAACCAACGCAATTACTCACGAGCCCCTTGCCTTTGCCAATGTATATTTAAAAGAAGGACAATTGGGCACAGTTACAAACGGAGATGGGGCTTATGACTTACTTTTGCCCGAAGGAGATTACACCGTGGTATTTCGTTATCTGGGTTATCGCAGCTTAGAGAAAAATGTAAAAGTTGCACAGTTTGATGTAGAATTGAATGTGCAACTGCAAGAAGATAAAATGGAATTGAATACTATAACGGTAAAGGCAGGTGATGAAGATCCTGCTTATGCCATTATACGGGAGGCCATAAAAAAAAGGGAGTATTATCTTAGTCAGGTACAAACCTATTCGTGTCAGGTATATATAAAAGGAGTGCAGCGTTTAATTGAAATGCCCGAACGAATTATGGGCATACCAACATCGAGTATGGTAATAAACGACATGGCAGCCAACGACAGTAACCTGCAAGGAATTATTTATTTGTCGGAATCGGTTTCAAAATTTAATTATCAAGTACCAAACAAAATTCAGGAAGAGATGGTTTCGTCAAGGGTAAGTGGTAAAAATAACGCATTTAGCTACAACAAAGCTTCGGATATGCTGTTCGATTTTTATAAGAATAAATTGCATATTGCTGCCATTAGCGAACGTGATTTTATTTCGCCTGTGGCGTACAACGCATTGTTTTATTATCGGTATAAATTACATGGAGCTTTTGTTGATGATGGATACCTCATTAATAAAATTCAGGTTATACCAAAACGAAAACACGACCCTTGTTTTTCAGGATTTATTTATATTGTAGAAAAGGAATGGCGACTACATAGTATTAATGTATTAATTACTTCTAATGCCCAAATTGATTTTGTAGATACGCTTCGAATTCAGCAGGTGTTTGCACCAATTTCGAAAGACGTATGGATGCCCGTATCTAACCGCTTCGATTTTTTGTTTGATGTAATGGGTATAAAGGGAAACGGATATTATCAAGGAATAAATAGCCATTATAACCTACGCCCTGAATTTACAAAAAAAACTTTCTCCGGTCCCGAATGGAAAGTATTGGAAGATTCGAACAAAAAGGATTCTGTTTATTGGGATAGTATTCGACCTTATAAATTGACGGAAGAAGAGCGAAGCAATTACAGGGAAAAAGACAGTATGCAAAAGATATTTAACTCAAAAACATACCTCGACTCGCTTGATAAAAGGGTTAACAAACCAAGTATTTTTTCGTTGGTTATATCGGGCTACAGATATAAAAACAGGTATCGAAAAGAGGTGTGGAGCGTTAGCGGGCTTGCCCCAAGTTTTCAGTTTAATACGGTAGAGGGTGGGGTAATCAATCTGAACATGAGTTATGATAAAATAACCGAAGGGGAACAACGATTTTTTGTTTCTCCTACACTTAGGTATGGGTTTAGTAATGGGCATTTCAATCCAAAATTACTTGTGTACAAATTAATCAATAGCCAAAACTTTACAAGTGCTTTTGTTAATGCAGGAAGCGATGTGGTTCAATTCAATAATCTGCAACCCATAACCCCCTTCTTAAACACCTTTTATACATTGCTTAATGAGCAAAATTTTATGAAAACCTATGAGAAGGTTTTTGTGCGTGGGGGCTATCGGAAGGAATTGATAAACGGAGTATATCTGCGAAGCGAGGCCGAGTGGGCACATCGTTATGCCTTGCAAAATACTTCTTACTATAAACTGGTAGACGATGTATATGGTGATTTTACATCAAACGACCCTGTAGATACAGCCAACTATGGGCCCTCATTTAAACCACATCAGGCTTTCACTATAGCCCTGAGTGTGGTGTTTCGCTTTAAACAAACTTATGATTTACGTCCGAATCAGAAGATTATTACAGGATCAAAATATCCCTCCCTCACCTTGAATTATAAAAAAGGAATTTTTGGAATTGGTGGGAGCGATGTAAACTATGATTTTATCAAAGCAATGATAAAAGATAATATTCATTTGGGCTTATGGGGTACGCTAAGTTATCAGATAACAGCTGCAGCTTTCATTAATACTCGTTATATATACTTTATGGATTACTACCATATAAATGGGAATCGCACTTTTGCACTGAATAAATTAAAAGACCCCGGAGACGTTGGTGGAGAGCAGGGTACAATATCCGGTTTTATGCTAAATGATTATTATGTATTCAGTACCACAAAACCAGTAATTGAGACTCATGCGGAGCATCATTTTAATGGCTTTCTTGTAAATAAATTACCTTTGCTGCGCAAAACCGGGTTTCAGGAGGTGATGGGTATACATTACCTCGCAAACAATGGGCAAAGCCATTATGCTGAGTTAAGTTTAGGAATTGAGCATATTGGTTTAGGTGGGTTTATGCCCGGTTTTTTACGCATTGATTACGTTTCTTCGTTTACCAATATCTATGGACAATTAAGACATGGAATACGTTTTGGCTTTGGATTTTAATATTCACTAATGAAAAAGATTTTTAATTATATCAATGGTAAACTGGTAGAGCCGATTTCGGGAAAGTACCTTGATAATTTTGATCCGTCAACCGGGAAAGCATATTCTCATTGTCCGGATAGTGACGAGAGGGATGTGGAATTGGCTACTCAAGCAGCTTTGCAGGCATTTGGGGCCTGGAGTGTACTCGCCCCCGAAAAACGCTCGCGTATTATGCTCCGTATTGCTGAGTTGATAGAAAAAAATATTGATGAGTTGGCAGAAGCTGAAAGCATTGATCAGGGTAAACCAAAATGGCTCGCAAAAAATGGGGAAATTCCCAGAGCAATTTCCAATATCCGTTTTTTTGGTACTGCCATCGAACATTTTGCCAGCGAAGCACACCCCATGCCAGGCCATGCCATCAATTACACCTTGCGTACTCCTATTGGAGTGGTGGGTTGCATCTCCCCATGGAATCTTCCTTTATACCTCTTCACCTGGAAAATTGCTCCGGCTTTGGCTTCGGGAAATTGTGTGGTAGCCAAGCCATCTGAGATTACACCTATGACGGCTTACCTGTTGGCTCAAATTTGTATCCAAGCGGGGTTGCCTCATGGGGTGTTGAATATTGTTCACGGACTAGGTGAAAAGGTAGGTTCGGCCATTACGCTTCACTCGCAAATTAAAGCCATATCTTTTACAGGTGGAACTAAAACAGGTGCTGAAATAGCCCGCTTAGCAGCTCCCATGTTTAAAAAACTTTCTCTTGAGCTGGGGGGCAAAAATCCCAATATCATTTTTGCGGACTGTAATTTTGATAAAATGCTGGAGGAAACCCTGCGTTCATCATTTTTGAATCAAGGGGAGATTTGTCTTTGTGGGTCTCGTATTTTTATTGAACGAAGTATCTATAATAAATTTAAAAATGCGTTTATTGAAAAGGTAAAAGCACGTGTTATTGGCGATCCGCTTTTTGATACTACATTAGTTGGTGCTATTGCTTCAAAAATGCATTTCGAAAAAGTGATGAGTTATATTGAATTGGCCAAACAGGAAGGAGGAACAGTTTTGTGTGGCGGAAATCAGGTAAATCCAGAAGGCCGTTGCAGCGCGGGATGGTTTATTGCTCCTACTGTAATTGAAGGATTAAGTTTTGATTGCCGTACCAATCAGGAGGAAATTTTTGGTCCTGTTGTTACTATAGCTCCTTTTGATACCGAAGAAGAAGTACTGATGTTTGCCAACTCAACAGAATTTGGACTTGCAGCTACAATCTGGACCGAAAATCTTACCCTCGCACACCGTATGGCTGCTGAAATTAAAAGTGGAATAGTTTGGATTAATTGCTGGCTGTTGCGTGATTTACGTACTCCATTTGGGGGTGTCAAAAATTCAGGTGTGGGGCGAGAAGGCGGCTGGGAAGCAATGCGCTTTTTTACAGAGCCTAAAAACGTTTGTATAAAACTATAATTACTTACGAATGCTGTAACCTGTTCCAATTCGTGCTACTCTTTTAAATTCAAGGGGCTCGTGGTTCAGGTAAAACACATTTCCTGAATTGTAAATATAAACTTCAAGACCCTTATAGGCATCAACTTTAATATCATTTTTTCCATAGTGGTTCACAAATACGTAAGCTCCCAAAATTCCCTGTAAATTGGTTTTGCCAAATCCTTCCTGATTTACAACCAAGATATTTGCGGTTCCATCTGCTGCCACATCCCCTTGTAATTTCTGATTAATAATGAGGTAATCAAAACTGCCATACACGTACATATCATTTGAACTTTCATTAAGTAAAGTTACCACCCCTTGTGCAAGTGAATCTGACCCAACCACCGCAGCATCCTCTATGGTATGTATCATTCCAAGTGTGTGTACATTTATTTCAACGGGGATTCTGTTTTGAAAACTCCGTACCCAGTTGCACACATTTTGGTTATCAATATAAAGCACACCACGGTCAATATTGGTAATTATTTGGCCAAGTAAATTGCTGCCTGCGGTGATTTTTATATAGGGAGGTTTGGAAAGGTCTTGTTTTAAATAGATATCGAAATAATCGCTTGCTTTAATATCCGTAAAGTTAGCCAGATAACGAGTTACGGTCTTTGACTTACCCTTAGCGGTAATGCAATCATCCATTTGCTCACCTGTGCAGGTACTCAGGGTGAACAAAAGAACTAAATAGAAGAATAAATTAACCCGCATTTTCATTTATGATAAAACTGATACCCTGCTATCCATTCTACAAAATCTGCTTGCATGAAATGTGTTTTTAGGAAACTTCCTATAAAAAAACCTTTATATATTTCCGTTTTTAATCCAATGCGTTGATAGATTGCCTTTTTTGCCTTATATGGGTAATAGGTATATGCACCCAATTGCGTGATCATGCTTACTCTTCCTGCTTTTAACTCATGCCCCACCGTAATGCCGACCTGTAAATTATCTTTTAGTCGGGCACTTGTGTAATTTTGTAAATCTGGTGTGCTTAGGTAAAAAAACGATTTGTCATAAAATATATCTACACCAGTAAGCCAGGTACTGCGCATACTTATCCTGTACTGAAAATTTGATGAAATGGTGAAGACATCAAATCTTCTGAATCGCTCATTTCCCTGTTCTTTATATGCCCACCCGCCAAAAAAGTAATACCCCCATTTTTTTTCGGTGTCAAATTTTTGATTCATGCTATCCATTACCGGAATTTGGCGTATGTAAGGATTGCTTAAAAAATAGCTTAACCCAACCGAAGCAGATGGATAATTAATGCCAAGGTTAGGCAATCGGATATTTCCTGAGGAGAAGTGCATAAGGCCTAAGCCAGCATTAAGTTCAATGTTTTTATATAGGCGTTGATGATAAACCAGCATTGCCTGAAAGGATAGATTTAACGGAGAGCCTATGGTAATATTTTTATAGTTATCCTGTGCATCAAAAATTTTTGTAAGGTAGCCCAATCCGGTGCCAAGTTTAAAGTTAAATTCAGCATTCTGTTTTCTAATTATGCCGAATTCAAATTGAGGTATTATTGAATAAGCTTTTCCTGTAAGGTTGGGTTTTCCAAAATCTGTGTATAAAAATGAAACACTTATTCTGGGAAGTTTGTATTTAATCTCCCACGGTCTATTCCCGTTGGTTTTTTTAATTAGTTGCAGTTCAAAAGAATTCCCAGGCCCATAAATATTTTTATTTTTATCGCTGTGTGCCCAAATAAATCCGGGTAAGTCATTAAAGGCTATTCCCAGAGGGGCTTCGTGTATAAAATGATACAAAAAACGGCTTCTGTCCTGTGCTTTCACCACCGATATAAACGCAAAAATAATACTTAAAAGGATGACTCCCCTTCGTTTTAACATGGGTGGCAATTTACAATTCTTTTTATCCCTTTGCTTCTCATTCTTTATTATTGCAGTAATGTTTGGGAGACTATTCAGGTATTTTAAGATATATTTGCTTCTTACAAATAGATTCGGGGATCTCTGATTGTTTAATTGTAGATGCAAAATGGTATCATTAAGGTGGCCTGATCAGCGGTTAGTGTTAATTTGTATTGGGAAGCTACTTCATGAACGATGGAAGGGCATCTTTGTGAAACATTCCATTAAATGTAACTAATAGTGTCAGGCATTTAAAGAAAAATGATTGGTAAACATTTGGTTATATTGTGGGAATAAATAATCAAAATTACCGACAGGCATTAAAACAAGGAAACAGCCGCAACATGTTTAAAACCCATTTAATGGGCGGGTTTGATTGTATTGTTAGGGGTAACAGAAGTGCCTTACTCATGATGTTTAGGATGGGATATTTTTGAAACATGTTAGCACATTTTTCTTAGTTGCCGCTTGAAGTTTTTTGAATTTTTAAATTTAGTATATCAATGGGATTAAAAACAGTAACTATAGAGGTTTTTGGAAAAGTACATGGTGTTTATTATAGGCAGAGTGCTCAAAAGAAAGCTATAGAGCTGGAGATTACGGGTAAAGTACGCAATAAGCCTAATGGTACCGTTTTTATCCGTGCTACAGGAAATGAAGAAAAAATTATGGCATTGGTAAAATGGTGTAAGGATGGTCCCATGTTGGCAAATGTAACTAAGGTAGAAGTTATTGAAACTCCCTTAACTATTTTTGACGGATTTACCATTGAACGTTAATTGCAATTTGAAAGTAAGATATTAAAACCTTCGAGATCTTATACGTGTGAAACAAACCCTGCGTCTGCTTTCCACGGGCCATTATCGGCCGCAAAAGTCGCTAACACATCACAGCGTTCATTTTCCTTATGCCCTGCATGACCCTTTACCCAGTGGAATTTAATATGGTGTTTTCGATATAGTGTTAAGAATTCAATCCACAAATCCGGATTTTTTTTGTCCTTAAAATTCTTTTTTTCCCAACCAAATAACCATCCTTTTTCTACTGCTTCGCATACGTATTTTGAATCGGTATAAATATCAATATGCAATCCGGAACGGGTGAGTGCTTTTAGTGCGGAAATTACTGCAATAAGTTCCATGCGGTTATTGGTAGTTTCTTTATAACCTCCATTCAGTTCTTTTCGATGTTTACCATATATCAACACAGCTCCAAATCCACCGGGACCAGGATTTCCTCTGGAAGAGCCGTCAGTATAGATTTTAATGTTCACTTGGATTTCCTTTTTTGTTTAATTGCTTTCGGACGTATAAAGCTGACTGGTTTTTTAGTTTCGCTCTTCCAGTTGTTTCCTTCACTTTCCGGAACTGTTTTGGTTTCCAGTTGCCATTTTACTTTCCAGCCTTTACAGGTTTTTTCTCCCGATACATAACCCGAAACAATACGATGATACCCCCTGTCGCTACAAAAACAACCTTTCATCAATACAATTTTAATGTCTTTAGCTTCATACCTAAAGCTTGTGCCCCCAAGCGGTACTTCAAAAATAATGTGCATGATGTACTCATCATCGGCAATAGCGGGGTTGTCTTTTTTGCTAAATTCATAGGTAAACACCAAGTTTTTACCGCGCTCCACATTTACACTCAGGCGTCCATCTTCCAACTCTTCAATTCGCAGTGACGATTCGGGAGTATAAGTGTAGGTATGAGTACCTGAAATGGTTTCTTGGGCACGTGCAACTCCTAAGAATATAATAAGAGCTAGTGCTAATGCAATTTTCTTCATAAGTTTCAAATTAAATGATTTCTGCGACAACAAAGGTGCTTCCTCCGATAAAAATGCAATCTTCTGGGGTAGAATTGTTTTTAGCAGTTTGCAAGGCATCGCTTACTTTTGTAACTACTACACCTTTCAGGTCATGTTTTAGTGCTTCCTGCCGTAGCACGTTTGCATCTAAAGCACGGGGTAAATTGGCTTGAGTAAAATAATAGCACGCGTCTTGCGGTAGAATAGCCAATACTTTGGCAATGTCTTTATCTTTTACCATTCCAAATACCATATGCAGTTTTTGGTAAGGCAACTGTTTTAGCTGTTTTACCACGTATTCTATTCCGTTTACATTATGACCGGTGTCGCAAATAATGAGGGGATTATTTCCTAATTGATGCCAGCGTCCGGCAAGGCCGGTTTGTTTTTTTACATTGGCAAGTCCTTTGTATAAATCATCGCTTGTAATCTGAAAGCCCTTTTGCTTTAGCTGATGAATTGCTTCAATAACTGTCAGTATGTTTTTTTGTTGGTAGAATCCGCCTAATTCGCAAAATATACTCTGATACTTTGTGTTGCCTTTTGCCGAAACTGTACAGGAAATTCCGGACAGCGAGAATGAAATTTGGGTACAACTATTTTGTTCATCAGCAAAAACAAGTGGTGCATGTTCCTGTTTCGCTTTTTCAATAAAAATTTGTTTTGTTTCAGGCTGTGTTTCTCCGATTACTACTGGAACATGAGGTTTAATAATGCCTGCTTTTTCAATGGCAATTTTGGCCAGAGTATCGCCCAGTAAATCTGTGTGATCCCAACCTATATTAGTAATAATGCTTAGTTCGGGTTGAATGATATTGGTTGAATCAAGTCGTCCGCCAAGTCCGGTTTCAATAATGGCTATTTCAACTTTTTCACTGGCAAAATAATTAAAACATAACGCAACGGTCATTTCAAAAAAAGACGGATGTATCAGTTCAAATTCGGATTTGTATTTTTGAACAAAATCCATAACAACTTGTTGGGGGATCATGACCCCGTTTATACGGATTCGTTCTCTGAAGTCTTTCAGATGAGGCGAGGTATAGAGCCCGGTTTTGTATCCAGCGCTTTGAAGTACCGATGCAAGCATATGAGAAACCGATCCTTTCCCGTTGGTACCAGCCACATGAATGGTTTTAAATTTATGTTGCGGGTTGTTAAGTAAATCGCATAGAGCGATCGTATTGGAAAGATTGGGTTTTATTGCAGCTACCCCAATACGGGTGAACATGGGTAGGTGACTGAACAAATATTCGAGTGTTTCAGAATAATTCATTTAAGTGCAAAGAAAATACTCTTTGTACGGAAAGCAGCTTCTCTCAAAAAAGTTTTATAAAAAAGCAGTAAAAACTATGGTTTGTAGTTAAAGGTAACCGGAATAGTACCAACTTGAAGTGCTGGAGCATCTGGTTTTGGGGAGTATTTCGTATCCATAGCTACTCTGCGCGCTATTTGCCACAACTCAGGATCGGTGGTAGTAGTGCCGCGAGCACCGGGTTCGGCTTTTGTTACGTTACCATTTCGGTCAACATAAATTGTTACGTAAACGGTTCCGGTGGTTTTTGATTTACTGTCGTAATTGGGTTTGTACTTTATTACACGCCCCTTTAAATGACCTTCACCACCTACTATTCCATGCGGGTCTCCGTTTTCCGAGCCATCAGGGTCTCCCTGATTTCCGGGTACATCACCATCGCCCATGCCTTGTGAATTTGGATCGCCATTGGTACGATTTCCTTTAAACAAGGCTTTATCATTTACTTTTGGTTGCGCCTCTTCGGTTTTGGTGTTAGTTTGTATTTTTTCAGTTGTATTTTTTTTCTCAGGGTTGGTTTTAACAACAGGAGCTTCTTCGGCATCGCTGGTTAAAATATTTTCTTCATTGCTATTTTCGGGGTTACTTGCTACTACTTCCGGTTGTTCGGCAGCAGGGGTATTGTCGGGGCCTCCTTGGTCGGGTTCACCAAGGCTTATAGCCATCATGGTTTCTTCCTGCCCCAATGGTGGATTTGGCGGACGCAAAAACAAGGTAAGCAATAGACCAATAAGTAGGGCATGAAACACAATGGTAATAACCATACTGGTAACCTTGTGGGTTTTCTCGGCATTTTGCTGTTGGGTGCTTAGTGTATTCATACTCTTGGGTTAACGTGTTATACGTTGTTTTGGTATTTTATTCTATCGGTGACGAAGATGTAAAACCCATGCATCCTGATTTTTTTCTCCACGTATTTTAGTCAATTCCCGCTCTGCCTCCAGTCTTGAGTCCACCCGAAGGTAAGCCACGCGCAACAGTTGTGTCTCTGTGGTTTTTCCTGCAAACAGAGCTTCGGTGTACCCATTATTTTTGAGTTTATCGAGCATTTTTAAAGCATTTTTTTCGTAGTAAAACGCACCGGCAATTACATAGTAGCCTTCAGCCAAATCTTCTTTCAGGGTAAGAGGTAATTGGTCGGCACTACTTTCAGTTGGGTTGCTACTCTTCTCTTTTTTTACTTCTTGAGTTTTTATCGGTTCAATCTCTTTAGATGAAGCGGTTTCTGCTACATTTTTTTCAGTTAATGATTCATGAACTGTTTGGGGCGTATGCGTTTCCTCTTCAGTAAGCGTTGCTTTAGATTCTGTTTTTACCTCCGTCACAGGCTTGGTATGAACATAGGTGGTATTGGCAAATGAGGATGTTTGGCTACTGTCGTTTTGCAAGAAAGGTAACTGAATATTATAACTGGCTAAAAACATGGTGAAGAATGAAAACACCACCACCACTGATGAGGCAATGATAAATGGTGCACCAAGTTTTTTCTTCCTGATTTTTTCGGCTTTTTCTGCAGGAGTATCAGCTATTACAGGTTTGCTTGCTTCTGATATGAGCAGAGGGGCAACCGTATCGGCTCGTACAAAGATTTTAGGGGCTTTGTTTTCTTTCTCAGCAGCAACAGCAATAGGAATCGCAGCAACTGGTTTCAGCCCGAAACTCTCATAAAAAAATGTATCAGTTTTTTCGGGCGAGAAAATTAATTTTTCTGCGGCATCAATTCTAAAGGAACCTACACCGTTAATTACAATATTTTGGTTTGCGTGTAGAAGTTTTTGAATTTCTTCGGTAAAGCGGTTAGCAGCAAGTAGAGCTTCGGCATACGAGCAGGCTTTTTTTCTGCTGATATAACTTGTGAGTAATCCATCATTATGTTGCAGATTTTGATTAAAAGCTATTTTTTTTGATGGTGGAAATAATTGTTTGGATACCGGATTAACGGTAGCTGCCTGTGGTTGGCCAATAAGGCCACCAAATCCGGGAATGATTACACAGTCATAATCATAAAGCAGTTCGCGTATAAAAGTACTTATCTCAGAATTCGCCATTTTTCAGTGTACTGAACGAGGTAAAAATATCTGAAAACTAATTGACAAACAATTTTGCTTTTCCAGTTTATATCAAAGTTTTGAACATGTGAGGCTTATAATGTAAAGGCAAGCCCTCCATGAACGTTTATACCATATACCCGATAATTGTACCAACGCATATACCTGTTTGCTGTTATATTGTTGACATTCAGGAATAGAGACACCGTTTTGCTGTACCTGTAATCAATTCCCAGATTCAAGTCGAGCAGGCTTTTCATTTTCTCAAACTTACCGATGGGTGAGGCTATGGGGTCAGCAATATATGCGTACCGTTGGTTCATAAAATAAATATCTGTTTTAAGCAAAAACTTATCCCCTATATTGTAGGTTCCATTTATGCGAAGGTCGGTGGTAGGTAATTGTGGAGCTTTACTTAGTCCCGATACTTTATAACCATAAATATTTCCGGTGGCCGCCAGTCGTATTTTTTCCGAAAACTGGTAATTTATTTCTCCCGTCAAGGTAGTCACTTTTGCATCTGCGGCAATAGCCATAAAATTGGCTCCCCGGCTATTGGTGTAATCATTTATAAAAAACACCATGTTTTTTGCAGTGCGGTAGTTATAGCGGATTAAGTAACCGAGTGTTGATGATAAGTTACCTTTTAGCCCAAAGTACATTTGGGTGTAACGGGTGTTGGCGAACGCGGGTTGAGCTACGTTTCCTGTTAATGCCGCATTTACACTACCTGCAGGGTCAGTAAATCGGTTTTCACCCAGTATGGTTCTATTGGTATTTTTTATCATGTCTCCGGTAATTCCAATAAATGAGATGGTTTTTTTAGGAATCAGTTCATAGCGGGTATCCATTACAATAAACGGGTAAAATCCACTGGAGGCATCGTCTTTATAGTAAGTAGAATTTATTCCCAGTTTCATATGTAAATTTGATTGAATAGAGAGGTTATACACCGGATTAAACCGGAAATAAGTGCGGGTAAAAGGATAACTGTTGCTCACTACGTTTAATCCTGTATATAACTCCACATGGTGTATGCCCTGAATAAGTTTTGAAAAATTTCCGTCAATTAGCAAATCATGTTCTTTAGGGTCTGCAATAAAAGTGGAACCATTGAACAAATAGTAGGTTAAACCTATATCATATCGGGTAGATGCACTGTCATATGGTACATTGCTCATCCTTCCGCTAAGGCTAAAGGTGCTCAATATGCGTTTAGCAGGGTCAATAAAAAAGGGGTTATTTCTATCGGTTAAGCTGTCTGGAAGACCATAAGCATGGAATGCGTTACGCTGATACCCTCCCTGCATGCTAATGGTACTCTTTTTAAAGAATCGTTTAACTTCCCCACCCAATTGATTATCGCTAAAATTATTGTAGGCTTCATCGCCCTTGGCCGAATAGTGTTTGAAAAATACATTTCCGTGGTAACTGCGGGAGCGAAGGCTGTTCAAGTAAAACTCAATCAAGGGAGAGCTGTAATTGCCAAACCCAAGTTTGGTATAATTGTTTTTGAGTTTTGCGTAAGAATTACTGCCAATCAATATGGGTTTAACCTGATTAATACCTGGTTTAATTCCCAACCGAATCTCAGGCACATTTGAATACGACAAGTTGGGGGCTTTGGTGGAGGGTATTTCCGGATTTGGGAGTGTTTTTTCTTTAATGGCATTGGCTATTACTACCGATGGGGTAGAGATAAGCACAATATTGTCTGACCTCAACGTATCTTGTGCCGCAACTTTGTTTAAACTACCCAGCAGGCACAACACAAAAGCAAAAATACCGATTTGACTAGTACTATATTTCATACCTAATTATTCCTCTGTTTGATTTTGTTGTTTGTCCTTTACTTCTTTTTCCGCTTTCTCTTTTGCTTCGATGGCGGCCAGTTTATCGGTGGCTATTTTTTTCAAATCCTCGCCTTTGTAGTTTTCAATAATACTTCGCAGGGTTGCTTTAGATTGAAAGGTGTCGTTTTTCTGCAAGTAAATATCGGCTAATAACAAATAGCCTTTTGCAACCCAATACTCGTAGGTAGAAAAGTCTTCAGACAACTGGAATATGATTTTTTCAGAGGATTTTAAATCATTTTTCCGGTAGGCTATATACGCCAGATTGTATTTAGCCTCAGCCGCGTTTACATTTCTGGTTTCCTTCAGCACGTATTCAAACTCGGCTTGAGCCGAGTCGGGCTGATTGTAATTCTCAAGAAAAATTCTTCCAAGAATTAAATGACTTTCAATTAAAGCTTCTTTGGTGCTTTCGGCAAAGTTCACCAATTTTTTTGCTGCTAAAAAGCTGGTATCAAATTTAAGAAGCCGGTAGCTGCTGCGTAACTCCCCAAGGTAAGCCACCATTTGATTTTCTTTGTTCTGAGCTAATTCTTCAAGCAGCATATAGTAGCTTAGTGCGTAGGTGTAATCCTTTTTAAGGTATTGAATAACCGCAGCTTTTCTGGCAGATATTTCACTGAATTCATTTCTGGGTTGTTGTAAAATGTATTGATAATCGGCAAAGGCCGAATCGTATGACTTATCTTTGTACAGGCATTCGGCTCTGTAAAAACTGGCCTGACTTCGAAAATAGCCATCTTGAAAACTACGCAGGTATTTAGAGAAGGCGGCAACAGATTTGGTGCAATTTCCCTTTTGATACATTGCCAGAGCCGACTGGAAAGAAACGGAATCTTCTTCAGATAAACTGGCAGCTGCACCGGGGATAGTTTTTAAATAATCGAAATATAAATCTGCTTCTCCGCGTGCCACATAAATGGCTCGAATGGTGTTTAATGCTTCTTTACCTTCATCGGTTTTTGAATATAGTTCTGCAACTTTTTTAAATTGCTCTAGGGCTTTGTCGTCTTCGTGCTTGTTGTAATAAACCAAACCCAAGCTCAATCTGGCTCTTCGGGTATGAATGCTGTTTGGGTATTCAGAGAGTATATACTCAAACTCCCTGATAGCACTTGGATAATCTTCTTGTTGCAGGCGTGTATTGGCTATTTCAAACAAGGCATCGTCAATAAATCCGGAGCGGGGATATTTACTGGTGATGGTACGCATGGATTTTACCTTGTCGTCAGGCTTATTCAAAATTCCTTCAATCATTCCTTTCTGGTACAAGGCATAATCACTTGCTGCTGCATTTTTGGATACCGCATAGTCATAGGCATCCATTGCTTTGGTATAGCTCTTCGTTTGGAAATAACAATCGCCAATACGCACACAGGCATCAAGAAATAATTGCGGTTGCTTGCCAAAAGCACTTTCCATATCTTTAAACTTTTCAAAGTTATTGGCAGCCGTTTCATAATGTTCGGCTTTAAATTCGCAATAGGCAATATTGTAATAACAAAGGGAAAGATACTTGGTGTCTTTAATCTCGCTTGGGTAGTAATTTAAACAGATATTAAATTTATTTTCAGCCTCGGCATATTTGCTTTCTTTGTAAAGCATTTCGCCCAGCCAAAAATTTGCCAGTGAGTACAACTTTTTATCAAAATTGTATTCGGCAGATTTGGCAAATAAACGGTTTGCTTCGGCAATATTATTATCAAGGTATTCCTGTTCGCCCTGATAGTAGGTTGCCCGCTGGTATGCCATTTTAATATCGTTATTCTTTACTTTAATACTCTCTAAAACCGGAATAGCTTGTTTGTAATTTTTTGTATTTAGCAACAGTTCACTTAGTACTTTTTTGGCTTCATCGGCATTTTTATGTTCGGGATAAGTATTAATGAATTCAACAAGTTGTTTACTTCCTTGCTGATGGAAGGACAATTCGTACGATAATTTACCTGCATTAAACAAAGCCTCAGAAGTTACATCTTCTATAAATCCAAGATGATGGGCGCGTTCAAAGGCAAGTCGTGCATTTTGTTTTTTACCAAGTTTAAGGTAACAATCGGCCAAGTTAAAACTGGCATATTGGGCAAGGGTATCATTGCCGTCAGCTACTTTTTGAAATTCAAGGTAGGCTTTATCGAAGTTTTTGTTTTGGTAAAAGGTATATGCCATCTTATACAGCTCTTGCTTATTCATGGGTTTATTGCTGGCTTTATACTTTTCGAAGTATATTTGAGCTTTTTCAAAGTTGCCTGATTCATAGTGTGCCTGAGCCAGCACTAATGCCAGATCGTTCACAATTTCTTTATTTGTAATTGTATCGGCATACGAGATAAGTGTATTGTATTGCCCTTTGATGTAATAAATTTGAGCAATGTAAAGTGGGACTACCGGGCCGTAAATTTTAGAAATAGTTACCCGTTCAAAATGTTTCAGCGAATTATCCCAATCCGACTCGTTGTAAAGCAAAAAGCCATAGTAGTAGTTGGCTGGAAAATAATACTTGTTTTTTATTTCGGTAGTTTTAGCCAAAGCTATTTTGGCTTGAGCATAATTATCTTTTCTAAAATTGCAGTAGCCTACAATAAAGTTATATTCCGACACTTCTTCCGGAGAAAGAAAGCCGGTATCAACTGTTTCCATTTTATCAAGCGCATTGCTATATTCTTTTTGCCTAAAATAGTACCGCCCTAATTGGTATGCAGATGCTTTTGCCTTGGGGCTTTCGGGGTATTTTTCCATGATGCGCGTAAACATGGTTAAGGCATCAGGATTCATTAATTCTAAAGCGCAGGTGGCTATGTAATATTCGGTATTTATTTTTAACAAAGGGTCAGTGCAATAGTCAATGAAAATACTGAACTGCCTTTGTGCAGCACCAAATTTTTCCTTATCAAATAGTTCGATTCCTTTGTTATAAAATCGGATTGAGTTATCTTGAGTTTGGGTTATTTGTGCTTTGGAGGCTCCAAAAGCCAAAATAAGCAGCAAGGGTAACAGCCTTTTGAAACGTATAAGCATGAAACGGATTGATTACTACTTATCAAAAGTAGCAATTTCCAATTCGCTTAAAAGGTGTAATTTATCCCCAGACTGGGCATAATTGGTAGTTGATTGATGCGTCTGTTGGTCACACGTTCAAAGTAAAAAATGTTTTCCCGATTGTAAACGTTAGTTGCGCTGGCAATAATGGCCATTTTGGTTTTATTTTTAAAAGTTATTCTTTTCTCGGCCGAAGCATCTAATCGGTGATAATAGGGAAGTCGTCCTTTGTTGTAATTTGCGTAGTTAATTCCAAGATTTCCATTTTGATTGGTATAATCTGTAGAAATACCGCCAAACGGAATTTGCATATAGTAACCCTGTGTTTGGGTAAATGGAAAACCGGATGCCAGATTCCACCGCAGGTTTACAGTGTACTGCTTTTCTTTTCCAAAGGTGTAGGAGCCCACCAGATTTACATTGTGTCTGCGGTCGAAGCTTGGAAAGTAGGTTCTTATTTCATCCGTGCGTTCTACGAATGTGAGGGAGTAAACAGCCCAAAGGTAAAGTTTCTTATATTCGTATCGGTAGCTTATATCACCCCCATAGGCATTTCCTGTTTCAACAATAAAATCGGTACGCAAATAAGCGGGTTTGTTAATATATTGAGGAACGTCATCATAGATTTTATCCCGGTTTACATTAATGAGTTGAGGATAACGTTTCCAAAATCCTTCTACATTCATCAACCCATGTTTTCCTATCTCTACCTCGGCACCTAAAACCCCCTGTTGAGACCATTGCAGGTAGTTTTTTACCGGTTTTCCTTTAAAGGTGGTGGGTAGGTTATCGGGTCCTGAAAGAAAGCCATAGAATAGGTTTACTACATCACGATCAGAAACTGCTGCAATAAGATTTTGAGAGTAAATTCCTGCACCGGCCTTAATTCGGATACGGCTGGTTACATTCCATTTTAAACCTAAACGTGGCTCTATTGCTTTATTACCCAGTGATGCGTAATAATTAAAACGTACCCCAGGCTCTACTAAAACTCTTCCTGCGGTAAGTTTATATTTCAAGTAGGCTGCCAGTTGACTGGTATTCTCGTATTGCTCAACCAATTTGTTTGCGGTAGAATAGGTTTTGTAGCTGGTGCGAAATCCTTCCATTTCAATTCCGTATTTCAAATCATCCCTACCTAAGTAATAGGTAAAATTTAAGGAGGCGTTAAATCCGCTAATATCACTGAAGCGCGGCCTTAAATCGGCCTCTTTCTGATCCATTCCGTATTTGGAATACGCTACCACCGCATTAATCAGGGTGCTGCTTCCTTCCGGAATAATGGAAAAATTGCCGCCCATTCCAAATGCGTTCCAGCCATAATTGGTGGTTGAGAAATTTACTCTGTCTTTAAAATTAAAACCAAAAAAATTTGTTTTACTTCCATTCGGTGCAACAAATGAAATTTTACTGTAAAAATCATCGAAATGGTAGGGTAATCCGTTTGTATCGGCATAGTTATAAAACATTCGTGAGGTTTTATCGAGGTAGGAGGTTTTATACGACAATATGTAGGATGCAGTTGCTTCTCCTTCTTTATATTCTTTTAGGGGGCCTTCAAGCAACACTTTAGAGGTAAACGGGTTGATGGAAAATTTGCCCGATGGTTTTATTTTATTTCCTTCCCTTGTTTGCACATCAACTACTGCCGATACTCTTCCGCCATACTGTGAGTTGAAACCACCGGCATATACATCAGCGCTTCGGATGATATCAGCATCATAAACTGAAAAAAGACCGATAGAATGGAAAGGATTGTATATAACCATTCCGTCAAGAAGCATTTTGTTTTGAATAGGAGGCCCGCCTCTTATGTAAAGTTGCCCACCTTGGTCTCCGCTGAAAGTAACTCCTGGTAAAACCTGTAGGTACTGAATTAAGTCAGGTTCGCCTCCAACTGTTGGAATATACTTTAAATCCTTTGGCGTTATGGTAATCTTTGAAATCTCTACCTGTGTTTGGCGTTTTTGCTTATCGGCTGATATGCTAACTTCTTTTAATTGCCTAGACCGAGCTGTAATATAGAAGGAGGTATTAATTACTTTTTTATCCGTTAAATCAAAACGTTGGCTAAGAGTATCATAACCCATAGCAATGATAACCAATGTATAAGAACCTGGCTTTAATTTGCTAAGGCTAAAAAAACCAGTAAGATCGGTTGCTGTTCCGTTTGATGTTCCCTGTATAAATACGGTTATAAATCCCATAGGTTCTGCGGTAGCTTTATCATACACAAAACCTCTTATTTCTCCCGACTGGGAAAATCCGCACAAGTTGGCAAATAGGAAAAAAATAAAAGGATAATATTGTTTAAATTTCATAAATTTTTTGAGTGGCACGAATATAGTCTTTTCGGAAATTAATAGCACAGACAGTTAATTGAGGTTTTAAGTTCATTTTTTGGGTAAATATTTTTCAACTTCCTGAGGGTTAATGTCAATTTTGTTTACTCTTTGTTTTTTCCCCAGCAAAATGCCCATAGGGAAATGTCCTACTCCCAACAATTTATTGATCTTGCGGTTTGAGTAGGCACAGTACCAGTTTACATTTGGTAATCTGGAAATTATTTGCAACGATTTGGGATTTCCTCCGTAGTGAATCCACACCAATATAAGGTTGGGGTATTTCTTTTTTAAAGCAACAAATGCAGTAGTATCATCATTAAAATGTTCATATGGAAAGCGAACAAAATATAGGTAAACCGAATGACGCCTGTAACGGACGAGTTTAAATTTCCCCCCATTGGCTTTTATTAACGTAACTTTGGGTGCTTTACTTCCTTCTGAAAGTTTCAGGGTGATTTGTTCATCTGGAATTCGTTCGACCTCCATCGAATTTCCATAGCGGTCAATTTTTGTGATCCGGTACTGAGTGTTTTTTAACTCTACCACTACTTCGGTTGTTTTTTCGGGCATCAGGCTTGCTCCAAACCCAGTTTCGGTAGGCAAAAAAGGGGCATTTGCTTCAGCAATAAGAATTTTATCTATACCTGCATCGGTAAATACTCCATTGCAATTTACGTCCATCAATCCAATAGTTATGGAATCAACGGCTGAAAAGTAGGTTCCGCCTCTACAATTATATCGCTGCTCCCTGAATGAACAATGTAAACCCTTGAAAACTCTTGTTTTTTCCTGCATGCGGTAAAACTCATCCATCATATCACGGTAATGGTCTTTGCCAACCAGATTAAATCGGGTTATACGGTACGATAAGTTAGCCAACGAATCGTATGGACTCACCAGATTAATCACCAGTTCAGTGTCTCCCCGTTTAAAAAGTAAGGGTTCCCCATCATCTGTAAAATTATAATTCAGATTTCTGTCTACATAAAGTATGGGGTCTTTTCGGTTGCAGGAATTGATAACGACAACGGCTATATACCCACCATGATGTTTGTTGATATTAGCACCAAAATAAAGAAAAAAGTACGCAGTATCACTTATGGCAGGGATAGATGGGAGAATTGCTTTGAATTTCAATGGCTCCTTTCTTCCTTCTGCATCGGTCATTTCAATTTCACTGTTGCTTAATCGAAAAACAGGAAGCGGATTTAGTGATTTTTCGAAAATATCATTTTTTATGCTCGCATTTAAACTTACTAAGCGATTTTGGCCATTGGCACTTTTAGCTATGAAGCCAAGCACAATTGCCAGTATTAGTAAACAAAAAAGCTTGCTGATGAGCGGAATTTTTAGATGTATCACCACAATGAATGGATGTTCAGGCCATTAAAATGCGTGTAAACAAGATGATTATGGCAATGACGAAAAGCATAATAGAAATTTTATTAATGATATGCATGGCTTTCAGGTAGCCATTACCATGGTCATCTTGAGGTTTCCAGAAGGTAATATAACTCCACACTTTTTTGAGCATAATCTGGGTTGTTTAATAAGGTGGCAAAGGTATAAATTTTAACTGCTAAAACTATTTTTAGGCTTGTCTAAAAATAGTCTATATTTGCTGTATGTATTCTTTTACCGAAGAAAATTATTTGAAAACCATTTATCATCTTTCTCAGCAGAAACATTTGGAAAACGTGACTACTAATGCTATTGCCGACTTGTTACAAACCAAAGCGGCATCGGTAACAGATATGTTAAAAAAACTCGCAGATAAAAAACTTATTTTGTATGTAAAATACCAGGGGGTGAACCTTACGGAAAAAGGGTTTAAGGTGGCAATAGGTACTGTTAGAAAGCATCGGTTGTGGGAAGTGTTTTTGTTTGATAAACTTAAGTTTGGTTGGGAGGAGGTACATGAAGTGGCCGAGCAACTCGAGCATATACAATCTGATTATTTAATTGATAAACTGGATACATTTTTAAACTATCCTTCTGTAGATCCGCATGGAGATCCGATTCCAGGAAAAGACGGAACCATAAAAAGTCAAACACTTACTCTGTTAATTGATTGCAAAAAAAATGCACAAGTGGTTATATCGGGAGTTAAGGAGCATTCAGTGGCTTTTCTGCAACGCTTAAATGAGATGGAATTATGTTTGGGGAAAAAACTAAAAATTCACGAAATTAACGAGTTTGACCGCTGCATGATAGTGATGATAGATAAAGAGGCGAAAATTTTGGTAAGTAATGAGGTCGCAAAAAATATTTTAGTGTCAGAGGCCTGAATCTATGTCTGAGTATCATAAGTCATTGGCAGAAGTTCATGAGTCGGTAAACATTCCTCAGAGCAAGAATTTTTTTAAGACATTGCTGGCATTTCTGGGTCCTGCGTATATGGTTAGCGTTGGATACATGGATCCGGGTAACTGGGCTACCGATATTGCGGGCGGAAGTTCTTTCGGATACCAGCTTATTTGGGTACTGCTAATGTCAAACCTGATGGCATTGTTGCTGCAGAGTTTCAGTGCTCGTCTTGGTATTGTAAGAGGTCTTGATCTGGCGCAGGCCAGCAGGCAAACCTATCCGGCAGTTGTAAATATTGGGTTATATACATTGGCTGAAATTGCCATCGCAGCTACCGATTTGGCAGAGGTGATAGGAATGGCCATTGGGTTAAATTTATTATTTAAACTTCCTATGTTATGGGGAGTAGTACTTACCATCCTCGATTCATTTGTATTGCTATTTCTCATGAATAAAGGTATTCGCAAAATGGAAGCTTTTATTATTGCACTTATCAGTATCATAGGACTAGCCTTTATTCTTGAAATGCTTATTGTAAAGCCTGATGGTGCCGAGGTTATTCAGGGATTTGTTCCCTCTTTTTTAGAGAACAAGTCTTTATATATTGCTATTGGTATTATTGGTGCAACAGTTATGCCCCATAATCTATACCTTCATTCTTCTTTGGTTCAGTCCCGAAAATTCAGCAGGGAAAAAGAAGGAATTAAGCAGGCATTAAAGTTTAACTTTATTGATTCGGCTATTGCACTTAATCTTGCTTTTTTTGTGAATGCGGCTATTCTTATTCTTGCTGCTGCCGCATTTCACAAACAAGGGTTACAGCAAGTGGCCGAAATTCAGGATGCACATTTACTTCTACAAAATCTATTTGGCTCGCTAGCTCCGGCCTTATTTGCCATTGCACTCATTGCTGCTGGTCAAAGCTCCACTATTACCGGAACTTTAGCAGGACAAATTGTAATGGAAGGGTATCTCAATTTACGTATACGTCCATGGGTACGTAGAATAATTACCCGCCTCATCGCGATTATTCCAGCTGCACTAACAATTGTAGTACTGGGTGAAGAGAATTTGGGTGAATTATTAGTACTAAGTCAGGTGATATTGAGTTTACAACTTGGTTTTGCTATTATTCCGCTCATTCACCTGGTAAGCGACAAGAAATACATGCACGAGTTTACGGTGAAGCCTGTTGTAATATGGCTTGCCTGGTTGGTGGCATTAATTGTTGTTACATTAAATATTCGCTTGGTGATAAATGAAACAACGGTTGTTTTCGCTAGCACCAGTATTGCATTTATATGGAAAGCATTATTAGGTATAATAATTTTGATGGTGGCACTGCTTCTTGGTTATATAATATTTTTCCCACTTGTAAAACGAAAGGATGATATAAAGAAATTGCCACATGCCAGTATAGGAGAACTGGATAAATTGCAGCCTAAAACATTTACTAAAATTGCCGTGGCCTTAGACTTTACCGGTTCTGAAAAAGCGATAATTGAGTACGCTACTTCGGTGGGAGGGAAATCAATCAAATACATACTTATTCATATTGTTGAATCTGCCGGGGCAAGAATGATGGGTGACGAAATTAGTGATATGGAAACAAAGGCTGATATGGATTTACTTACGGGTTATTGTTCGGCTATGGCTAAATTGGGTTATCACTGCGTGGTTGTGCTAGATTTTGGAAGCCCCGTAAAAAAAATTGCTGAAATAGTAAGTAAGCAAAGTTGCGATTTGCTCATAATGGGTGCACACGGCCATAAAGGAATTAAAGATATTATCTTTGGAAGCACGGCCGATGAAGTGCGTCATAATGTAAATGTGCCGGTAATGATTGTAAAGTCATGATAAATCCGTTTCGTCCCGGAGATATAAAGTTGCATCAGCATGTGGTAATAGAGCAGGATACCGCTGTTTTTGACTCAGGACAGGTACATCCGGTATATGCCACATTTGCTTTAGGACGTGATGCAGAGTGGGCATGTCGCCTTTTTGTTTTAGAGATGAAAGAGGCCGATGAAGAAGGGATAGGAGTTTTTTTATATATTACCCATCATGCCCCTGCGCTTATAGGTGATATGGTTATTTTTGAAGCGAAAGTGAAAGCCATAGTAAAAAATCAGGTAGTCTGCACTTTTGAAGCAAAAGTGTCAAATCGCTTAATTGCTTCAGGCGAAACCGGTCAAAAGATATTAAAGAGAAGCCGATTAGAGAAGTTGTTTAACAGTTTATGAACGAAGAAAAGAAAAAGCGCGTAGTGCAAAACCTTAATCTGGTAAATCGAAAAGCCTCCTTCGAGTATGCGTTTATAGCTAAGCTTATTGCCGGTATTCAATTAACCGGCACCGAGGTTAAATCGGTAAGGGGTGGGCAGGTTAACATGAGCGAAGCCTACTGCATTTTTGAAGGAGATGATTTGTTTTTAAAGAACCTACATGTTTCTGAATTTAAAACCGGTGGCTATTTAAATCATGACCCTTTGCGAAAAAGGAAGTTATTGCTCAAAAAATCTGAGATCAAGAAGGTTCATCAAAAGTTAGCTGAAAAAGGATTAACGATTATACCCATTCGTATTTTTATTTCAGAGTCTGGGTTTATTAAGGTTGAAATTGCTATTGCACGCGGAAAAAAAACATTTGATAAACGGGAAGATTTAAAAAAACGGGATACAGAAAGGGAAATCCGAAAAGCAATTAAGGATTAACAAAGATATTTTTGGCGAAGAAAACGAGGTATTCAGCGAGCTGAAAAAAATATGTCGTTTTTTAAAGTACTGGTAATGTTGGTAGTGAATCTAAGTGCACATTTCAATGTTTACAACCAGACTTTTAATATTTCCTTTTTACTTCTATGTTTGTTATCAGAAATTTTAACCTAAAAAAATATTTATGAAAACAACAAAAAAACTTTTAGCAGTAGCAGCTTTTTGCATTGCTGCCCTTGCATCACAAGCCCAATCATTTGGTGACAACAAAGTATTAAGTTTCGGTGTCGGTTTTGGTGGTTCTGCCTTCATGTACTCCGGATCTGACGCAACTCTTCCTCCTCTTCAGGTTTCATTAGAATTTCCAATGAGCGAAAAAATCGGTGTTGGCGGATTACTTGGTTATGCAGGTTCTAAGTGGGAGGGCTTTGGCTTTAAAGTAACTTATTCCTACATTCTGGTTGGTGGTCGTGCGTATTATCACTTAGTTAACACTGATAAAATGGATGCTTATGGAGCCTTGACTTTGGGTTACAACATTGCTTCTAGCAAAATTTCAGGTGCTGGACTTGGAACTGCTGCTTCTGCCAGCGGTCTTTTATGGGGTGGTGTAGTTGGGATGCGTTATTATTTAAGCGACAAATTCGCAGTTAACGGTGAATTAGGATACGGTCTTGCAATCCTTACTGTTGGTTTAAGTATGAAATTATAATTCTTCTTTTTAAATTAAAAGACCTCCGCATATAATGGAGGTCTTTTAATTTAAAAAGAAGCCAATCGTTTTATCACCAGGCATTATCTCCTATAAGTGGAACAAACCTGAAACTATCCAGCTCTACCTGATCAAAACTGCCATCTGTTTTTTTAATTACGCTTAACATACGTTGATTTTTTTCGTCCCCCACCGGAATAATCATTATCCCACCGGCTTTGAGTTGACTAACCAATGCAGGAGGAACAAAGGGAGCTCCGGCTGTTACTATAATTTTATCAAAGGGGGCATGAGATGGTAATCCTTTCGAACCATCGCCCAGAAAAAAATGAGCCCGGTATCCCATTTCATGAAGGAATGCTTTTGTTTTATGATAAAGGTTTGCCTGCCTTTCAATTGTATATAATTTAGCTCCGAGTTCAAGAAGTACGCAAGCCTGATAACCTGACCCTGTCCCTATTTCCAGAATTTTCTCTCCTTTCTGCACATGTAATACCTGACTTTGGTAGGCAACAGTAAAGGGATGAGAAATGGTTTGCCCATCTCCTATGGGAAAGGCCTGGTCTTTATAAGCAAACTCATGAAAGGTGCGTTCAAAGAAAAAATGGCGCGGAACTTTCCCAATGGCTGCCAATACTCCGGCATCACTAATGCCTTTCTTTTTTAACTCGTTGACTAACTGTTTTCTTTGTCCCTGATGTTTGTAGCTGTCCTCAAAAGTCGCCATGACCTGTTGTCCGTTAATAACCTTCTCTTAAAGGGGGGGCAAATTAAGGTAATTTTGTTTCAAACCATATGCATGCATGATTAACGTTGGCATTGTAGGCACATCAGCTAAGGTAAATACTCTAGTAGATACGCTGAATGAGTTGGCCGGAGTAAACCCGGTAGGGTGTTACGTAGGGGGTGATGTGAAATTAGACGACCAACACAAATCGTTGCTTTTTTCTTCACCAAATGAATTAATAAGGTCTTCAGATGCGGTAGTGGTTTCCAGCCCGCATTATTCTTTTGATATTGCTCAAAGTGTTTTACGATCGGCTAAACATCTATTTCTTGATGTTCCGTTTGAAGTAAATGTAGAGCAGGCGGGGAAATTAAAAAATCTTGCTCATGAAGCTAATGTGCAATTTCAGATTGGATTATCCGAGCGTTTAAATCCTGCTTTTATTGCGGCACGTGCCTATATTCAAAAACCAATGTTTATAGAAGTACATCGGTTAATGCCTTTTGATTTGCATAGTGCCGATGGATCTATTATCATGAACCACATGATACATGATTTAGATATTGTACTTCATTTAGTAAATTCAAATATTAAAAAATTGAGTGCCAGTGGTGTTTCTGTGGTAACTCCAGACCATGATATGGCCAATGTACGCCTTGAATTTGATAATGGCTGTGTTGTAAATTTAACAGCCAGCCGCATTTCAAGGCACGAAATGAGTAAAATGCGGGTGTTTGGATATAATTCATATGTAGCTATTGATTTTAATAAAAACAGCTATGAAGTGGTACAGCACAACAGGCAAAATGGCCGTTTATCTCCTATTGAGTTGCAGCAACTGCTTTCTGGTAAGGTAAATGACCATGTGAGTGTATTTGAAAATTCAGTAGCAGAATCTAATAGGGTAAAAACAGAATTAGAGTTATTTTTGCAATCAATAAAGGGCAATACCCGGCCGGTTGTGAGCGTTAGCGATGCATATGAGGCCATGTATATTGCTCAACTGATTTCGGAGAAAATCAGTAAAAATACACTTGATTAAAAAATAATATATATGACCCAAACGCCATTTAAACTGTGGCTTACTCGATTAGTAATCGGTATAATAGTTATTTTACCGATTGGCTGTAATTTGATTAATCCTGACGAGTCAATTCCGTCATATCTGTATATTCCTAAAATTACGTTAGCAACAACAGGCGATCAGGGTGCTGCTTCCAATCAAATATTAGACGGATGGGTATTCATTAACGATGCATTACTGGGAGTTTACGAATTGCCAGCTACTATACCTGTTTTAACAACCGGTTATACTAAAGTAGAAATAAGAGCCGGAGTAAGAAAAAACGGACAAAGCAACGTACGTGTTTATTATCCCTTTTATCAAGGCTATATTAAATATACTACCCTTTTACCAAAAGTTGTTGACTCGCTTGGACCCATTACCATTAGCTATAAACCGAATGTTAAATTTGAACTGATAGAATCGTTCGATGAACCGAGTACCAAGTTTGAACTATATAAACGCGGTGTGCTCGATACATTTTACCGGGTAACCGGAAAACCATACGCATGGGGAGGGTCTGGTGGCTCGGCTTTGATAGAAATAAAAAATGATACGACCATTGTTGAAGTAACTACACTTAATGAATACCTGCTTCCTTCATCCGGAAATGAGGTTTACCTTGAAATGGATTACCGTACCAATTATCAGTTTACAACCGGATTTTATGTAACGGAAGGTGTCTCGCGAGATGTGCAACAAGTGCCAATTATTAGTTTGTATCCAACTGATACCACGTGGCGTAAATTGTATTTGAGTTTAAAGGAGGATATTGCATCGCAGGAGTCTAATTCTAAATTCAAAATTTTCTTCGGCTCGGCCAAAACATCTACAGGGTATATTCCACAGATTTATATCGACAACGTAAAACTCGTACGCTTTGAATAGGCGATTACAGGTGTTTAAATACATCGTTTTAGATTATCTGGCTGCAGCAGTGGCTTGGTTTTCGTTTTTTGCTTATCGCAAATTAATTATTGAGACTGAAAAATTTGGAGACCAGATTCCTGTTCAGCCAGATGCAAAACTGTTCCTTGGTTTGTTGCTCATACCCCTTTATTGGATTGCAGTTTATTTTGTTACCGGTACTTATCACAATATATATAGAAGGGCGCGACTGAATGAGGTATTACAAACATTACAGGTGACTTTTATTGGAGTACTTGGCTTGTTTTTCCTTTTGCTGCTCGATGATGAGGTGCAGTCGTACAGGGCATATTATCGTACTTTTTTAACCTTATTTGTCTTACATTTTACCTTTACTGTTATCGCACGTTTTATACTTACTACCATCACCGGACGAAAAATAAGAAACAGGGAGATTGGGTTTAATACACTAATCGTAGGTTCAAATCAAAAAGCACTTGAACTCTTTACTGAGCTAGAATCCGAAAAGAGATCTCAGGGGTATTTTCTAAACGGGTTTGTAACGGTTAATGGAAATGACGATCAACACCTGTTATCTAACTATTTGCCCCGCATGGGAGATTACACGCAACTTCCTCAGTTTATAAATTCAAATAAAATCGAAGAAGTTATCATAGCCATTGAGAGTTCGGAACATAAAAAGCTGAATGAAATTATCAATATTCTCGAGGATGAGAATGTAATTATTAAGATCATTCCCGACATGTATGATATTGTTTCAGGTTCTGTAAAAATGAATCATATTTTCGGGACTGCACTCATTGAAATCAAACATGAAATTATGCCTGCTTGGCAGCAGGCTGTTAAACGCGGCTTTGATATTTTTGTTTCTTTGTTCGTATTATGCATTGGGTCACCAGTTTATTTGCTAATTATGTTAGGAGTAAAAGTATCATCAAAAGGTCCGGCTTTTTTTAAGCAGGAACGAATAGGGCTGCACGGTAAACCATTTTTCATTCATAAGTTCCGAACTATGTACGTAGATGCTGAAAGGGAAGGCCCGGCATTATCAAGTAAAAACGATAAACGAATTACACCTTTTGGGTTATTTCTTCGCAAATTCAGGTTTGATGAATTACCACAGTTCTATAATGTACTTATAGGGGAAATGACTATGGTAGGCCCCCGACCTGAGCGACAGTTTTTTATTGATCAGATAGTTCAGCGTGCCCCTCATTACAAGCATCTGCACAAAGTAAAACCGGGTATCACTTCCTGGGGCCAGGTGAAATACGGCTATGCCGAGAATGTAGATCAAATGATTGAGAGACTCAAATTTGATATCATCTACATTGAGAATATGTCGTTGGCGGTTGACCTAAAAATCCTTATTTATACCATTCTCATTATCATTCAGGGCAGGGGAAAGTAATTGGCTTATGCAGTTTAGTAATGTTTCTGGGTATTAGTGTTTCCAGTAAAGGTTTTCGTGTTTGGGTACTTGATAAATTGGTTTGGTTTCCTATTTGCGCGTTGATTAACCTTAACTTACAGTCACTATGTGCTTAATGGGGAGGAGACATCTTGTATTGAATAACCCACATTCCTAAGGTAATCATGGTAACTTTTAATGTGAACTTACCTACCGCCTGGAGCTTTTGAGATAATTCCAGCAATACTATTATCAACACTGCTAATTTTAATTAAAGCAGGATGTAACTCATCAGGCTACCTGCGGCAGTGATTCAACTACCACTGCGTTGAATGTTGTTTCAATTGGGATCGATTAAGATAGTGATTGACGAGAATTAGCCTCGTTCTATCTGAACCTTTTAAAAGGGCAAACAACTCAATTATGCCATGCTATAATTACATATGAACTAAACAAAAAAGGTCTCCCCAAATCAGGGCGACCTTTTTTGTTTAAAAGAACTTAATTTCGTGCCTTATATGAGTCAATTAAAAATTGCTATTCTGCGGGAGGAAAAACAACCACCGGACTTACGTACACCTCTGAGCCCTCAGCAATGTCTTGAACTGATAAGGAAGTATCCTGATGTTGAAATAAGGATACAAACCGCCTCCTTTCGTTGCTTTGACGATGATCAGTATCGAAAAGAAGGATTTGAAGTAGTGGAAGATGTAACAGATTGTGATATTCTGTTAGGTATAAAAGAAGTTCCCAAGGAAAAGTTGATAGATGGCAAAACCTACCTGTTCTTTTCACATACCATTAAAAAGCAACCGGCCAACCGGGCCATGCTGCGTAAAATTATAGAGAAAAAAATAAGCCTGATTGATTACGAGTGTTTAACATGGGAGAACGGCAACCGAATTCTTGGTTTCGGGCGTTTTGCCGGTATTGTTGGTATGCACAATGGTTTGCTGACCTGGAGTAAAAAATTCGAATTGTTTGATTTGAAACCGGCTTATAAGTGCAAAAATTACCTCGACCTAAAGCTGCAATATAAAAATATTCAACTCCCGGCTGTTAAAATTGCTCTTTGTGGAGATGGCCGGGTGGCTCATGGAGTTCTTGAGTTATTGAAATACTTAAAAATTAAAGAAGTTACCAAAGACGAGTTTTTAAACCAGTCTTTCCCTTTTCCTGTTTTTGTTCATTTGAGATCGGAAGATTATTATGCACGAAAGGACGGAAAAATATGGGATAAATCAGATTTCTACCACTGCCCTGAAGAGTATTTTAGTACGTTTGAACCTTACCAGCGGGTTACAGATATAATGGTAAATGCCATTTTCTGGCACAATGGAATTCCTGCCTTTTTTACAAGGGAGGATATGAAAGAAGCCAATTTCAATATTAAGGTTATAGCTGATATTACCTGTGATTTGAATGGCCCCATTCCGAGCACCATTAAAGCTACCACCATTGAAAATCCGGTTTATGGGTATCATCCCATGTCGGAAAAAGAAACAGCCCCTTTCTTAAAACATACCATTGATGTAATGGCGGTGAGTAACCTGCCCTGCGAGCTCCCCGCTGACGCTTCCATTGAATTCGGTGAATCCATACTAAGGTACGTGATTCCTCATTTGCTGAGCGAAGACAAAGACTCCATCATTGAGCGGGCAACCATCACACTGGATGGGAAACTTACCGATCGGTACTGGTATCTGGCCGACTATGTGGAGTAAGTCCTGATCAACCCATTTTAAAATAAGCGAAATTCGCTGCGCTATAATCACAGAAAAAGCACATGGCATCACGCAAAAGAAATTTTAACAGTAACGGGAAGGCAGAAGATGAAACTCCCAAAGCAAAAATTACGCGGGAATCCCTGCGCGAAATGCTCTTTGTTTTCGGTTATCTTAAGCCTTATAAAACCAAATTTATTCTGGGGCTCATCTTTATAGCCCTTTCCGCTTTTTCAACCATGATTTTTCCTTTTCTATTGGGGAAGATGATTGATTCGGCCACCGTTTCACAAGTGAAATTACCAGGTGAAGCAATTCAGGCTCTGAAAGGAAATGCTTCAATGAATATGATGAGTAACTGGAATCTAAAGGACATGAATTTTAGCATGAATACCCTGTTGCTGCTCATTTTTATTCAGCTCATCGTGCAGATGGTTTTTTCTTTCATGCGTATTTACCTGCTTACCGAAGTTGGGGAACGCTCGTTGGCTGATTTGCGATCCGATCTCTTTTCAAAATTACTTACTATGCCCATGTCGTTTTATTCCGAGCGAAGGGTAGGGGAGCTTTCCAGCAGAATGTCATCAGATTTATCCCAGATTCAGGATACAGTTTCCTTTCAATTGGCCGAATTTCTTCGGGGAATTTTTACTATGTTTATCGGGTTAGCAGCCATTTTCTGGCTTTCTGCCGAGTTGGCTCTCGTTATGCTGGCTGTAGTTCCGGTTATTGCAGTTCTCGCAGTTGTTTTTGGGGTGAAAATACGAAAAATGTCACGAAAGGCACAGGATCAGTTGGCTGATTCAGGTACCATTATTCAGGAAGCTTTTCAGGGTATTGCCACCGTAAAGGCATTTACAAATGAAGGATTTGAACGTAACCGATATGCTAAAAGTATTTATTCGGTTGTTTCAATTGCTATCAGCAATGCCAGATATCGCGGAGCTTTCGTATCATTTATGATTTTTAGTGTTTTTGGAGCTATAGGATTTGTGATGTGGTATGGGGTGAAAATATTACCACCCGGAGAACTTACCATGTTTGTGATCTTCTCGGTTTTTGTAGGTGGAACCATTGCCGGATTTGCGGATTTATTCAGTCAGTTACAAAAAACCATTGGAGCCACCCAACGAGTAAGAGAAATAATGAAAGAAACAGGAGAATCGGTAAACTTTGACCCTTTCAGTGTTGCCTTCGAATTTAGATTAAAAGGTGAGGTTGTTTTTAAAAATATTGCTTTTTCTTATCCATCTCGAAAGGAAATGAAGGTGCTTGCTGATATTAATATTCATGCAATGCCTGGAGAACAAATTGCTATTGTAGGGCCAAGCGGAGCGGGTAAAAGTACTTTAACTGCTCTCATTCTTCAGTTTTATAAACCCGATTCAGGAGTGATTCTATTTGATGGAATTGAATCATCTGTGATTCCGCTAACCCAAATACGCAGCCAAATGGCACTTGTTCCACAGGATGTGATGCTTTTTGGGGGAACAATTTATGAGAATATAATCTACGGAAAACCCGAAGCAACAAAAGCGCAGGTTGAAGATGCAGCTAACAAGGCAAATGCACATGAATTTATCTCTCAGTTTCCGGAAGGGTATGAAACAATTGTGGGGGAACGTGGTGTTAAGTTGTCTGGCGGACAAAGGCAACGTATTGCTATTGCCCGTGCAGTGCTTAAAGACCCCGCAATTCTTATATTGGATGAGGCCACTTCTTCTCTGGATTCTGAATCGGAAAAATTAGTTCAGGAAGCATTAGAAAATCTTATGAAAAACCGAACTTCTTTTGTTATCGCCCATCGGTTATCTACCGTAAGAAATGCTGACCGTATCATTGTAATACAAAATGGTTATGTAACTGAGATCGGAACACATGCGCAGTTAATTCAACGTGCAGACGGCATGTATAAACGACTTGTGGATTTGCAATTTCAGGAATAGTTCATTTCTTCAAATTTAACCTTAACGTAATGTTTAATTCGCCAAACCTTGGGCTGACAATTCGCATCTTGTACTCAATCCTTATATAGCGGGATTTAAACAAGGTAAATGAAATCCGCATCAGCTACCTCTGGTATAAATACTCTTGAAAGTAAACTAAATTGAACTATACGGCTTTTGTTTCAAACTAATTTTACCGTTGCCCATTACTTAAAATAGCCTATATAATTATACTATAGATTTGAGCTAAATCATTACACGATAAAGGCTGTTCTGTTAGTTGCATTTTTATTCCTAAATAAAAACATCAGACTTCAAGTGGCAGTTATCCAAATTAGGATGTTTTGTGTATTTTACCTTCTAAGGTGGGTTGTTTGTGATTTGTGGTTATTCATTATCCAATCGATCACTTTTACCGAAGCAGTTTCAGTACAGTTCATTCGGTAAAAAATTATTGCGGCTGAAATAATTGTTAACAGCCCGATAAAGACTATTGATGTATTGATTCCGAAAAAGTCTGCAAGTATTCCTGTAAGTATTGCTCCGATTGCATAACCTAAGTCTCGCCACAAGCGAAAAACTCCTAAACTATTTGCTCTGTCTGTTGGGTAGGTATTCTCTGCAACTGTTGCAAGAAATGTTGGGTAAACCATTGCTGTTCCTATACCCAAAAAGGAAGATAGAATTATAAAGGATGTCATGCTGTTCGCGAAAATTAAAATCAATAATGTAATTCCTTGTAACAACATTCCAAGAAAAAGTAAATCTTTTTTGCAGAAATAGTCTGCCATTCGTCCAGTAAATAGTTGTCCGATTCCCCAAACTGCCGGATAGATAGCTGTAACGATTCCTATTTCAGCAATAGAGAAACCTTTTGATGCAAGTAGAATTGGAAAAATACCCCAAGCCATCCCATCATTCAAATTGTTTACTAAACCTGCTTGTGTAACTGCGCTTAAATTTTTATTTCGCAAGGTTGTCTCCCAAAAAACATTTTTCAGTTTAGGAATATTGCTTGTTGACGTTTCGTGCGCCACATGGTGCTTGGTATCTTTCACAAAGAATAAGCTGGCAAAAAAGCCTGAAAGAGACAATACAATTCCAATGTAAAACGGATAAGGTCGCAAACCGTATTCTGATGCAATCCATCCGGTAAGAAACGCCACAATTGCAACTGCAAAGTATCCTGCAAATTCATTAAATCCCATTGCTACTCCCCGCTGTTTTTCGCCCACCAAATCTATTTTCATGATAACAGTACTGCTCCATGTCACTCCCTGATTTAATCCCAACAAAATATTTGCTGCAATGATAATATTCCAATTGCTTGCAAACATTAAAATGAAAGGAACAGGAATTCCAAAAAGCCAGCCAATAGTGAGTAAATTTTTTCTGCCAAACTTATTTGCTAATGTTCCTGTAAAGTAATTGGTTAATGCTTTTACAATACCGAAAACAATGATAAAAGAAAGAATAGCAGTTTTGGCTGCAATGTGAAATTCAACTTCGGCTATGCGTGGTAAAATACTTCTTTCTAAACCAACCATACCGCCAACAAATGCGTTAATGACTACCAGTAATGAAAACTGTTTCCAATTTTCTTTTAGTCCTAATTTTATACCTGTTTTGCTCATTTGAATTTACTTTAAATGAATTTAATATTTCTTTACCAAGTTTTTAACAGATCTACGCTTTGCAATACAACAAGATTTATTTCCCCTTCATTACCTTCTTTATTTTCCCAATGATTGGAAAGGGCAGGTACGTTTTCCAACTGTTAAGCGATTGTAATAAGTTCATGTCACCTGCTGCTGTCTCTTTTTGTTTCGGCTACCTTTTGCAAATTTGTTAACGCTGGTTTTTATATTGTTTCTTTGACACTATTCTTAAGATTAGAAGCGTCAAATATAAGATTCTAAATTCCTCAAATGCAAGGGGCGTACTTTTTTAGTGAAATTGGGCTTGCAGAAACGTTTCCCTTCCTATCGGAAGAAGCGACCCATCAAGTTTTCATGCTGCCTTAAGGCTGATAGAAAAGAAGTTCCGGTTAAATGTAGGGGTAAAAAATACAGGTAAATAGGAAGTATCACGCAATAACTTAGAAAGTTGAAACAAGGACAAATATATGCTGTTATTGTAGTATAAAATGCGGGCTCTAACTACGGGCGGGTATCCGATATGTTAAAACATCTTTAGAGATGTAATTGGTCGCCTATATACTAATGATATGGTAGTAAATAAGTTGAGCTAGCTGCTAATACTTGGCAATTTCATTATTAAATTTATCTGAGAGCAGTTTTTTCGTTAACATACCAGATCATCTCATTTCCTTTTTTCGCACATTTTACTTTGTCTGCACGGCAAGCTATTTGTCGGTTAATTGTTTTTCCAAAGCAAACATTTCGTCTCTCAATCTTGCGGCCTCCATAAAGTCTAAATTTTTTGCGGCCTTTATCATTCTTGTTTTTGTTTCTTCAATAGCTTTTTGAAGTTGATCCCTCGTCATATACTGCACAATAGGGTCTGCCGCTACTGAAACATCTTCTTGTTCCACGTAAATTTTAGGCTCATTCGGGTATCTTGAATTGGCTACACTCGTTTGAAGCATTATTTCTTGTGTGGTTTTGCGTATGGTTTTTGGAGTAATGCCATGTTGCTGATTATAGCTTATTTGTTTTTCTCTCCTGCGCATGGTTTCATCCATTGTTTGTCTCATGCTCTTGGTAATTGTATCGGCATACATGATTACTTTTCCATTTTCATTTCTGGCAGCTCTGCCAATGGTTTGGATTAACGAGCGGTTATTTCGCAAAAAACCTTCTTTGTCAGCATCCATAATGGCAACTAGTGATACTTCAGGTAAATCAAGCCCTTCCCTTAAAAGATTTACACCTATCAACACATCAAATTTACCCAGGCGCAGGTCTCTTAGAATCTCTACCCGGTCAATGGTTTTTACTTCCGAATGAATATAGCGGCATTTGATATTAAGTTTAGCGAGGTATTTAGTCAGTTCTTCAGCCATTCTCTTGGTTAAGGTGGTCACCAAAATCCGGTCTCCCATCTTAATTCGCTCATCAATTTCGTCAAGTAAATCATCTACCTGATTGGTAGCCGATCGTACTTCAATAACCGGGTCAAGCAATCCTGTGGGGCGAATTAATTGCTCTACAATTACACCTTCGCATTGTTGAATTTCAAAATCTCCTGGTGTAGCACTCACATAAATTACCTGATTTATTTTTGCTTCAAATTCAGTAAAAGTAAGCGGCCTGTTATCTAATGCTGCAGGTAAACGAAACCCATATTCAACTAAATTTTCTTTTCTGGACCGATCTCCTCCGTACATAGCCCGAACCTGCGGCAAGCTCACGTGACTTTCATCAACCACCATTAAATAATCTTCCGGAAAATAATCAAGAAGGCAAAACGGTCTTTCACCGGCACGTCTCTGATCCATATACCGACTGTAATTTTCTATTCCGCTGCAATACCCTAATTCCCTCATCATTTCCAGATCAAATACAACCCGTTCTTCTAAACGTTTGGCTTCCATAAAACGGCCAAGTGATTTAAAATACTCTACCTGTTGCACCATGTCATCCTGTATTTCTCGTATAGCCTGCTGCAAGCGTTCTTTAGGGGTAATGTATATATTGGCAGGGAATATGGCAACTGCACTTGTTTTTTCCATACGTTTGCCGGTGGTCGGGTCAAAGACTTCTATTTCTTCTACTTCGTTTCCAAAAAATGAAATTCGAAATGCATGGTCACTATATGCTAGGTAAACGTCCACCACATCTCCTTTAACTCTAAAATTTCCTCTCTGAAAATCGGCTGTAGTTCTGGAGTATAAACTATCAACTAATGCGTAGAGCAATTGATTTCTGTTTAGTTTTTGGCCTGTATGCAACCGAATAATGCTTCCTTCGTAATCCTTTGGATTACCTGCACCATAAATGCAAGAAACTGATGCTACCACCAATACATCCCTTCTTCCTGAAAGAAGTGACGAAATGGTTTTTAAACGCATTTTTTCTATCTCTTCATTTATGTTAAGATCCTTTTCAATATAAGTATTGCTGCTGGGGATGTATGCCTCAGGCTGGTAATAGTCATAGTATGAGACAAAATATTCTATGGCATTTTCAGGAAAAAACTGTTTGAACTCACCGTAAAGTTGTGCTACCAATGTTTTATTATGACTCAACACCAAAGTAGGCTTTTGTACCTTTTCTATAACATTGGCAATTGTAAATGTTTTTCCTGACCCTGTAACACCAAGTAAGGTTTGGGTCCTCTCATTTCTTAGTAGTCCTTCAGTAAGTTGCCTAATGGCTTCCGGTTGATCTCCGGTGGGCTTATATTCAGACGTGAGCTTAAAATTCATTTCAGGATTTAACCGGATTATTTAATGGAATAGTAATAAAAAAATCGCTGCCCGAGCCAAACTCAGATGAAACTCCTATTTCACCATCATTTTGTTCTATGAAGTCTTTGCACAAAGAAAGGCCAAGACCAATTCCTTTTTCATTGCCGGTTCCATAAGTAGGGGTTGCTTCGTCAAATTTAAACAAAAGCGGAATTCGTTCTTTGCGAATGCCCACACCTTCGTCTATGATATGAACTACGGCCTTCTGTTCCGAAAAAGTGGTTACTATTTTTATTTTACCATTTTCATTTGAGAATTTGATGCTGTTTGAAATAAGATTTCGGAGTATTATATTAATCATATCCCGGTCAGCAAATACTTCAATATTTGCGTTTCCTTCAGTTGTTATACTTATTTTTTTGTACTTAGCTTGTGGGGTTAGCAGTTCAATATTCGCGTCAATAACAGATGACAATATAAAATAGGTTTTGTTTGCTTTTATCCCTTTTAATTGCGCGTTTGCCCAAATCAACATATTATCCAGAAAATTCAGTGTGTTCGAAATTTCATTTGCCGAAACTGAAAGAATATATTTTTGTTCTTCTGCCGATATATCGTCAAATGCAAAAAGCATCAGAGAAGATTTAACTGATGTAAGAGGACCCCGGTAATCGTGCGATATAATGGAGATTAAATAATCTTTTACTCTATTAAGCTTGTTACGCTCTTTTACGGTTTTTCGGAGTTTGTACAAAAGAACTAAAGTAACAAGTAAGGCAATGCTAATCACGGAGACAATAATAAGTTGAAGCTTTACAATGTTTGATGCTTTTGAAAGTTCCTTCTCTTTATTAAACATAGCAGCTTCCATTAGGTGCTTTTCCTGTTGTGTTTTTTCTAATTCAAAACGAACTGCCAATTCTGCAATGTTTTCCCTTTGTTTTTCCTGATAAATGCTGTCTTTGAATGAAATGGCTTTTTGTAAGTGGTTGATTGCCGTTTTTTCATTATGCAACTTTTCATTCACATTGGCCAGAACAATATAAATTTCTACCAAATGAGCCTTCAAATTTAATTGGGTGGCAATGGAAAGAGATTTTTCAGCATACCGGATACATTCTATGTAATTACCTAATTGAAAGTAAGCCTCAGCGATTCCAAGCAACGCATACGATTGCCCCCTTTTATCACCAACTCTTGTTTTAATCTCAAAAGCTTTTTGAAAATTAGGCAAGGCAAGTGAAGCTTTTTTTTGTTGCAGGTATATATCGCCTATATTAGTTAAAGTAGCGGCAAGGCCTTTCAAATCATCGTATTTTCCTCTATTTTCCTTAGCCTTTCGGTGGTAATCTAATGCCAGAATATATTGACCTATTGCCTGATATACCATCCCTATATTGCTGTAGCTGGCTCCCAGTTTAGAGTAAAGACCATTTTCTTCTCTTATTTTTAACCCTTTTTTAAGGTAATCAAGTGCTTTGTCATACTGCATTTGCTTTTCATAAATAAGCCCAATATTGTTTAAAATACTACTTAAAAAAGCCGGGTCAGATTTTTTTTGAAGCATTTTTTCAGCTTTCAGGTAATTGTATAGTGCCTTATCATAAATGCCTTGCAGGTAATAAATAATACCAAAATTGTTATAACTCTCTGCTACGCCAATTATATCTTCTATATCTTTAAAAAGATTAAGTGCTGTTTCATAGAACTCAAGTGCTTTCTTATAGTTTCCTGCATATTCGTAAAGTATGCCATAGTTTTTGGTGGTAATTGCTATCCCTCTTTTAAACCTAATGGCTGATGATAGTTTGATTGCCTCATTCAAACAGGTTACGGCTTTTGTGGAGTCCATCTGAAGGAAAATAGTACCAAGTTGATTAAGAACAAGTACTTTTGAAGTATCTGCTAGTGTAGATTTTTTCAATAAAAGCTCAAGGCTGTCTTTTGTGGTCTGAGCCAAAATAATCGGGGGGCTTAATGCAAAAAAAAATATAGTAAAAAGCCGCATTTTCATTAAAGATTATACCCCAATTTCAGTCAGCAGGTAATCTGCTTTGGCCACTTTTTTCAATACCCATAAAACATACCTGATATCAACTCCAACGGATCGGCTGTAATTTTCGTTCCAGGCATAATCATTTATTGTTGCTGTATAGGCTCTGTCAAAATTTACACCCACCAGTTTACCATCAGCGTCCAGAACCGGGCTTCCAGAGTTGCCTCCAGTTGTGTCTAGGTTGTAGAGAAAGTCCACAGGTACATCTCCAAGCAGCGGATGGATATAGGGCCCAAAATCTCTGCTTTGATAAAGTTGTTTTATTAAATCCAATAAGGCATATTCATCCTGATCTTCTTTTTCCATTATCCCTTTTAAAGTGGTGAATGGTTTATTGTAAGTACCATCAGCCGGACGATACCCTTTCACATACCCATACGTCAATCGGAGGGTAGCATTTGCATCTGGGATAAACGTGGCATTTTTCCATTGTTGTTTTACTTCCACATATTTCGACATCAGTACCTGAAGTTCTGCGTCACGTTTGGTGTCTATTGCGTCCTGATCGTTGTATACGTCATTAATTTCAAATGCCAATTCAATGATTGGATCTTTTAGGGAGAATAGTTTTTCCGGGGCATTTTCCAGCATTTTTTTTGCTTCTTGGGCATTGCTTAAAATACTTTTTTCAAACGCGTCATCAACCCATTTATCAATAGATATATTAAGGTCTTTTTTAATTTTCAACTTCTTTTTTGCCTGAGCCAGTTTCCCTAAATCTTTAATCAGAAACATGTCCTTCAATAACTTTTTTGTTACCTGTTTGCAAACCTCTTTATCATAGTAATAATAGCTTTTTGCAAAACTGTTTTTTAACTCAGTTCCTTTTTGCTTCAGGTATAATTTTTTTTCCTCATCGGTATGTAATACTCTCATATACTTTCGGTGATTTGCAACTAATCCTGCGGCAGATAAAACGCCTGATGCCCCATACACGTTATCAACCCATAGATTTAATTCGGCATCATCCAATATGGACGCATAAATCGAATTAAGTTTTGGAATCACGTTTCCGTAAATTGCTCTTATTGGCTCAAATTGTTGAATCCATTGCTGTAATTCACTTTCTTCAGCCTTTTTTCGTTCAAGCAGTCCGGCCCGGTTAAATCCCTGTAATTTTCCTTTATAATTTTTAGTCACGTTAGCCAAACTTTTTATTTTGGCCGAGAAGTAAATTTGTTTACTTCGGTTTTCTTTCCCTGCTTCTGCCATCGCATTAATTTGAAAATCGTATAAGGATGAAATAAATGGAAGTCGGTATTTTTGATGGTATTCATAAAATCCTGCCGGGTAATGGCGGAAGGTACTACCCGGATAACCCAGAATAAATACAAGATCGTTTTCACTTACGCCATTTGGATTAACTCTTAAATATTGAACAGGCTTGTATGGTATATTTTCGTTCGAGAAGTCAGCAACTTTCCCTTCTTTACCCACATAAGCTCTTAGTATAGCAAAATCACCCGAATGGCGCGGCCACACCCAGTTGTCACTTTCTCCTCCATATTCCCCAATGGAGCGAGGAGGTACATATACTAACCTTACATCTTTCAATAATTTATACCTGAATAAAACATAGGTTCTTCCAATAAACATTTCCGAAATTTCACTTTGCAAATCAGGAAATTTTTTTCGTTCGCCATCTAAAATATCGGTCATTTTCTGCCGTATTTTTTTGCTTCGTTCAATCGGGTCATTAATGGCACCCAAGCCATCCAATATTTTAGCAGAAACATCTTCGTACGAAGTGGTTATTTTGCAAATAAGTCCGCTGGCTAATTTTTCTTCCGATTTGTCTTTTGCAAGAAACCCATTTTTAATATAGTCATGCACGGTATCGCTGATAGCGGCCACAAAGCTGAATGCACAATGGTGGTTGGTAATTATCAACCCATCATCGGAGATGAATGAACCGGTGCATCCCCCAACTCTGACTATCGCATCAACAATACTTGGGGCATTGGGGTTAAAAATTTGCTCAGGACTTAGCCGGAATCCCACCTTTTTAAAATCAATTTTGCTGAGTTCACTCAGCGGAAACATACCTTCTTCCGTTTTAGCGGAGGAAAGAATAACAACTGCAACCAGAAGGATAAATTTGATTTTTATACGCATATGGGCAAATATAATTTTCTTTACTTATGATAGTGATTTATTTAGCCCAATATTAATCAAAGACGCTTTTTCCGTTTCGTACACATAGTTTTGGAAGGAAGAAACCCATTGAATGCCCATGCTTGCATTTGTGATAAAAACCTCAGAAGCTTCTTTCATATCATCAATAGAAATGCAGCTTTCTGTCACGGATAGATTATTTCTTTTTGCAAGGTTGATTACAATTCTTCGCATTACTCCCATTATGCAGCCCTGATTGCCGGCAGGTGTAATTAATTCTTCATTTTTAACAATAAACAGGTTGGCACTTGAAGATTCGCAGATAAATCCTTTCTGATTAATCAGAAAAACTTCATCAAATTTCTGGTTTTGTTTGAAAATAGATGCCAGTACATAAATGAGGGAATTATTTGTTTTGAGCGAAGACAAACTATCACAACTTTTAAAATGCTCCGTATATAGTCCTGTTTGGAGCCCGTTAATATTCAAAACAAAACTGTTTTCGGGTATTTCCAATGCTTCAATAAGGTAACCTGCCTCGTTTTGGAATGGCAGGTATAATCCCTTCCCGTTACGATATAGCATAAAACGCATGCGGGCATTTTGATAGCCATTGCTTTTTAGGAGGTAAATCAGTTGCTCTCTAAATCCATTTGCATCTAAATTAGTCGGCATCGTCAGGTTGAGTAATTTTGCACCATGAAATAAACGTTCATAATGCTCTTGCCAAAATGGAATAGTTCCGTTTAGTGCTCTTATTGATTCAAATAGTCCGTCACCGTATCTGGTAATGCGGTCGTCAGCCGCAAAAATCTTTTCGGTTGCTGAAACAATTTCGCCATTTAGGTTTATGAAGGCCATACGTGTCATGAGGGTGCAAGTTCGTTAAAATTGTACTTATTACGGTGAATAATTCCTTTACTATTTCTGCAAGCTATTGGAAACCAAATCCAAATAACTGTCCATAATTTAGCGTTATATGAATTAAAGGTTTTGGTTACTTTTGCCTTCTTTAAAAAGAACAAAATATGAGAGAAGCTTTTATAGTTTCGAAAGCAAGAACCCCAATTGGTAGTTTCAGCGGCAGTTTGGCTGCTTTAAGTGCGCCACAACTTGGTGCGGTAGTTATTAAGAGTGCAGTAGAACGAGCAGGTATTAAACCATCTGATGTAAATGAGGTGTTTATGGGCAATGTAATGTCGGCCGGCATGGGACAGGCACCCGCCACTCAAGCTATGATTTTTGCGGGATTACCCAGCACAATACCCTCAGCAACTATTAATAAAGTGTGTGCATCCGGTTCTAAAGCAATTATGTTGGGAGCACAGTCAATTATGTTAGGTCAAAATGATATAGTGGTTTCCGGAGGTATGGAAAGTATGTCAAACGTACCTTATTACCTCGATAAAGCCCGTAGCGGATATCGTTTAGGCCATGGGCAAATAACGGATGGAATTGTAAAAGATGGTTTATGGGACGTGTACAACGATTACCATATGGGGAATGCGGCTGAACTATGTGCAAGGGAATGTAATATCACTCGTGCCGATCAGGATGAATTTGCCATAGAATCCTATATGCGATCTGCTGCTGCGTGGGCTACTGGTAAATTTAATAAGGAAATTGTGGCAGTTGAAATTCCCCAGCGTGGGAAAGATCCGATTAGCTTCACCATAGATGAAGACTATAATAAAGTCAATTTTGATAAAATTCCTTCTCTTAAGCCTGTTTTTGTAAAAGACGGAACGGTAACTGCAGCCAATGCCTCTACATTAAATGACGGTGCATCTGCCATTGTGTTGATGAGCAAAGAAGCAGTAGAGCGTACAGGAGCAAAACCGATTGCAAAAATCTTAGGCTTTGCCGATGCCGCGCAGGCACCGGAATGGTTTACTACTGCTCCATCAAAGGCAATTCCTCTGGCATTAAAACGTGCAGGAATAGATCAGGGTAAAGTTGATTTTTATGAAATCAATGAAGCTTTTGCCGTGGTATCTGTTGCCAATAATAGAGAACTCAAACTTGATACTAAGAAAGTAAATGTGTATGGTGGAGCTGTTTCTCTCGGGCATCCTTTGGGAAGCAGTGGTTCGCGTATTGTGGTTACCCTCTTATCAGTTCTCGAGCAGGAAGGTGGTAAAATTGGTGTTACCGGTATATGTAACGGTGGCGGTGGTGCTTCGGCCATTGTAATTGAGAAAATTTAGCATACCTTTTTACAGTCATGCATCGTTCTATTCATCAATTGAAGCATGTTCTACTCATTTTTCTGTTTTTTCTGCGGTATTGCAATTCACTATTTGCACAGCAAACTAATACCGATTCAATAGATATAGCTGATTCTTTAACCACCCTTGAAATTCAGTTACAAGGGTTATCCTTCGAACTTATCAATTCCAATGATGAGCGTACCCGGGTAAGCAGTGCGTATCATTTTGTAAAAACATTTGTAAAAACGCTTAGGATAAAAGATTCATATAAGTATCCGTTTGATTCACTTAAAAGCATTTCAATTATTAAAGCCCCAGATAATACGTTTCGTATTTTTACCTGGCACTTAAGGCTTGACAACGGATTGTATCGTTGCTACGGTGTGATTCAGTTAAATCCGGAGAAAAAGTATTTTGATGGTAAATTGTTGCCTGCTAATGCTAAGTCTTATTATCCTTTAATTGATCGTTCTGATAGTATAACCAATATTTTGGATACAACGGTTGGGGCTGATTATTGGTTTGGGGCACTTTATTATAATATCCTAATGCGTAAGGTGAATAAACAAACTTATTATTTTCTTTTTGGGTACGATGGCCATAAAAAAGGTACCGACCGAAAGTTGGTGGATGTATTGACTTTTATTGATGGGAAACCGTATTTTGGAGCTCCTTTTTTCAAAGTGGGTAATATAATTCAGTCACGCTTTGTCATTCAATACAACGAAGAAGCAAGTGTATCGTTGCGATATCTTCCTGCCGATAATATTATTACTTTTGATCACTTAATGACCCCGGATGATAAGTCAGTTGATTTGCCCGAACTTTATGTACCCGATGGGACGTATGATTATTTTGTTTGGAAAGATAATCAGTGGCAAATGAAAGAGCGCTTGTTTGAAACCAAAAAGCTAAAAGCCCCTAAATAAGTTGCTGCCGTGCAAAGTGGTCGCATAGGATGGATGTTGCCACAGCTGCATTTAAACTTTCAGCCTGCCCTATTCGGGGAATCATTACAGGATGTGTAATTTTTTGCCTTAGCTGTTCTGAAATCCCTTTTCCTTCATTTCCGGTTAGTAAAAATACTTTTGTTAAAAGTTGCTCAGCATAAATGCTTTTCCCGTTTAATACTGCTCCGTAAACAGGAATAGATGGGTGTTTTTCAATAACGTCAATCAACTCGCCATAAAATACATTTACGCGGGCAATTGAGCCCATGGTTGCATCAACTGTTTTTGGGTTGTATGCATCAACACAATCAGTACTGCATATAATATTTTTTATTCCATACCAGTCTGCAGTGCGAATAATGGTACCTAAATTCCCCGGATCTTGAATTGTTTCAAGAAGAAGTGTAACGTAACTACTAAATACAATTGTCTCTACGTTTAATTCAGGGATTTCAATCAACATTAAAACATCTTGGGGGGTTTGGTGTCTGCTTATTTTTTGTAATTCATTCTGCTCAAGTTCAATGGCTTCAATTTTATCCGGTATCATGTGCCTATTCACTGAAAACCATTCTTTGCTGGCATAAACTGTTTTTACCCTTAAATTTGAACCCATGATATCATTGAAAGCTTTTATACCTTCAGCTACAAATAACCCATGTTGCTGTCTGGCCTTTTTATCTTTGAGTGATAAGATTAACTTAACCTGATTTTTTGTAAGCATTGATTCAACGACTCTTTTTTGCTTTATTAATTACGATCCTTTTCGGACAAAGTGCCTGCAATATCGGTAAAAATATACCTGATAAGGGTGCTTTGCTTGTAAAAAATGAAATTGTTGCTCAGGGATTAACCTCGGAGGAAAAAGATGCTATAAAAACACTTATTCGACAAAAGCCCAACACGCGCGTATTTGGCATAAGAAGCTATATGTGGTTTTATGTTTGGGGCAGTCATGGTAATCCTAAAAGTAAATTTTCACGAAAGTTTAAGACTGTCCTTCGAAAAGTTGGGGAAGAGCCTGCCATCATTGATTCAAACTATATACAGGGCACCGAGAAGCAAATGAGACAGTTTATGTTTAACAAAGGGTACTTTTATGCTTTGGTAACCCATTCATTGCGGCAGCGTAAACTATTCTTTTCGTCAAAGCACAGGCAGATTGTGGAATATAAGATTATTCCAAACAACCGATATACAATTGGGCTCATATACTATAATATCACTGATTCTAATATTTATAAACTGATTGTAGCCGATACCAGCAAAAGTTACTTGGTACGCTTTGAAAAGTATGATTTGGATAACCTTATTAAAGAAAAAAATCGGATTACCGATATCTTACGCGATAATGGATTTTACTATTTTTCCCGCGATTACGTTAATTACGATGTTGATTCCAATTACCAGAACAATTACGTGATGTTGTCGGTCAATGTACGAAATCCCGGCATTCGTACCCATAAGCAAACGCGAATAAAATCTATTCAGGTTGAATTGGACAATGATTTGGCTTTAAATCCCCAAACTGACAGTATTGAATACAAGGGAATTTTATATATTCTGAAAGGATATAAGATAAAACCTGTAATTATTGACCGGATGATTCAAATACACCCCGGTGAATTATACAACCAATCTAAAGTGCAGGATACCTATAGCCGTTTGTTGGATATGCAATTGTTTCGTTATGTTAACATTGGTTTCGATACCTACGGAAGCGATACCAGCGGATGGGTAAACTGCCGTATTAAAATGAATCCGTTCATGGCTAATGAGTTTGTTGAGGAACCGCAAACCATTACTTCCGATCAAAATAATAACCTTTCAAGTGCCAACTACCGCAACTATGGTATTGCAAACAGTCTTCTTTTCAGAAATAAAAATACGTTTCACCGTGCCGAAATTTTGCAGATAACCTGGCGTGCCGCCTTAGAGATGCAACCTAAAAGCGCATCGAAAGGGAAATTTTATAGCACAGAGCAAAACATTAATATAAGTTTAAGTCAGCCCAGGTTAATCTGGCTTCCTCGGAGTTGGGAGGGGGCACGTTATGTCTCTAAAAACAGAACTTCAGTTTCACTCGCCTATACTTATGAAACCAATTTAGATTTTAAACGAAATTTACTCACTGCTTCCTTTAATTATCAGCACCGTAGAAAACTATACACTTTTAGTTGGTCGCCCATCGAGGTCAATTTTATCAAAACAAATCCATCTCAGGCTTTTCAGGATTCCCTTAATAAAGTAAACGATGTATTTTTAAAGAGTTTGTTTTCAAACAACCTGATAACCGATGGCAGATTCACTATCATTTATGATAACCAGATTAAGCGTCCGGGAAAAAGTTTTGTTCGTATTGTTTGGGATCCTGTGGAACTAGGAGGGAATCTTGTTTACCTCTCACAAAAATTAATATTTAAACCCGCCCAAGACTCTGTTACCAACAAGTATAAACTTCTTGGGCTAACCTATTATCAGTACTATCGTTCCGTTCTTGATTTTCGGTATAACTACATCATAGATGTAAATAACAGGCTTGTTACCCGTTTTTATGCCGGAGCAGGCATTCCCTACGGAAATGCTTCAATCATGCCGCTTGAAAGACGTTTTTTTGTTGGAGGAGCCAATGATTTACGTGCTTTTCGCCCAAGGGTTATTGGACCTGGTTTTTTTGCGGATAAAGATAGTTTGGGAATCGACCGTTCAGGAGAAATAAAGCTTGAGGTAAATATGGAATATCGGTTTAATATCATTAAGCGATATCTGGAAGGAGCCCTTTTTGCCGATGCCGGAAATATCTGGTTAGCCAAGCGTGATGACAATACTTATCCGGGTGGGGCATTTAATATAGCATCTATTCCTAAGCAATTAGCCATTGACGGAGGAATAGGATTAAGATTAAATTTTACTTTTTTCATTTTCCGTTTAGATGCTGCTATTCCTTTTCAAAATCCTCAATTAAACGATGGTCAGCGTTGGGTACTTAATCAAATTGGTAATAAGGGCTGGGTACGTAAAGAGGCTCAGTTAAACATTGCCATTGGCTATCCTTTTTAGGACGTCTTAGTGTGTGAATTTACTGCAAATTTTGTCAATCTGTCAGTTTAAAATCTTTGGCAATTTTTTTGGCTACCTTTGGCCGAATGTTTTGGAAGAAAAAGGATAATAGTATGCAAAATTTGAATAATGAGGATATTAAGAGTAATGAGGTGGAAGGATCATCTTCGCCATTGCCTAATCAAACAGAAGAATTGACAGAAGTGAAAAACGAAACGGAAATTAATTCAGCACCAGAAGTACAAGTGGTTCAAACCCCTGAAGAACTGATGAAAGCTGAAATAGAACAGCTCAATGATAAATACATTCGCTTGTTTGCCGAGTTTGATAATTACAAACGAAGAACAGCGAAAGAAAGGTTAGAGCTATTCAGTATGGCAAACAGGGAAACTATTCTGGCTTTATTACCGGTGTTAGATGATTTTGAACGTGCCATGAAGGCATTTCAGAATACGGCTGAAGCAGCTTCATTGAAAGAAGGTGTTGAATTAATTTATACTAAGTTTAACCAAATTATGCAGAGCAAAGGGGTAAAACCAATGGAGTCCATTGGTCAACCATTTAATATCGATTTTCACGAGGCTATCACCAATATTTCTGCTCCCTCCGAAGATATGAAGGGTAAAGTGATTGATGAAGTGGAAAAGGGTTATTTTCTTAACGACAAGGTAGTGCGTTTCGCAAAGGTTGTTGTAGGGGAATAAAGCAGATAAACTATAAGATTCATGACTAAAAGAGACTATTACGAAATATTGGGAGTGGCTAAGGGAGCATCGGAGGCTGAAATTAAAAAGGCCTATCGGCAAATGGCTATTAAATACCATCCAGATAAAAATCCGGGGAATAAAGAAGCGGAAGATAGATTTAAAGAAGCGGCCGAAGCCTATGAAGTTTTAAGTGATCAGGAAAAACGCAGAAAGTATGATCAGTTTGGTCATGCTGGGATGGGAAATCAGGGGGGCTATGGTGGAGGTGGTATGAATATGGATGATATCTTCAGTCAGTTTGGGGATATTTTTGGAGATGGAAGTCCATTTGAAGGTTTTTTTGGTGGTGGAGGCGGTCGTGGTGGAAGACGGTCGAATGTAGGAACGAATATTCGGGTGCGGGTTAAACTAAACATACTTGAAATTGCCAAGGGCGTAAGCAAAAAAATAAAGTACAATCGCCTTACTTTGGCTGATGGTGTAAAATTTAAAACCTGTTCTACCTGTAGCGGAAACGGTCAGGTACGAAGAGTAACCAATACTTTTCTGGGACAAATGGCAACAGCAAGCGTATGTCCTTCTTGTGGAGGTTCGGGTAAAATCATTGAATCTAAACCCGGCCACGTGGATAATAACGGACTTGTGAGTAAGGAAGACCTAGTTGAAATTAATATTCCGTCAGGGGTAGCAGAAGGGATGCAGTTATCCGTTAGCGGAAAAGGAAATGTTGGTCCGGGCGGTGGTCCGTCCGGTGATTTAATTGTGCTGATAGAAGAAGTGGAGGATGAACACCTGAAACGGGATGGAAACAATGTTATCTATGAACATTTTATCAGTTTTCCTGATGCTGCCATGGGCACAAATATTGAAGTTCCAACAGTAGATGGAAAGGTGAAAGTGAGAATTGATGCTGGAACACAGGCGGGTAAAATTTTACGATTAAAAGGGAAGGGTTTGCCAAGCGTAAATGGATACGGGCGTGGAGACCAGTTGGTTCAGATAAATGTTTGGACACCTAAAAAAATATCATCAGAAGAAAAAGCTATTCTCGAAAAATTGGGCAAATCTGAAAACTTTCATCCAAAACCATCAAGTTCGGATAAAGGATTTTTCGAAAAAATGCGTGAATTTTTTCATCACTAAATAAAATTAAAACTAAAAGGGAATTAGGTTGTTTAATAAGTTTAACTTGACCTGATTATGAAAATAAAATACTCCCTTTTATCAGTTCTATTTTCTTTAAGTTGTTTTTACTCAGTTGCGCAAATTTCCGGCAAAATTGCGGGATTTGTGAAAGATGCCAAAACAGATATGCCCATTCAGGGAGCCATTGTTACGGTTGAAGGAACTGAATTAGGAACCTCCACAGATATTAATGGCCACTTTAAAATTGATCAGGTGCCAACCCGTTCACACACAGTAAAAGCAACTTTTATTGGGTATATCCCGCAGTTTAAGTTTGATGTTATTGTTACTTCCGGTAATACCTATATGATTGAGTTCAGATTGGAACAGGCAGGTAAGGAGTTAAAGGAAGTAAAAGTAGTGGCGAGTCCGTTTAAACGCACAGCCGAAACACCCTTATCAGTGCAAACATTATCCCGTCAGGAAATTATTTCCTATCCCGGTGGTAATAATGATATTGCCAAGGTGGTTCAATCGCTTCCGGGAGTTTCGGGCTCAGTTGGTTTTAGAAACGACATTATTATTCGAGGCGGGGCTCCCAACGAAAATGTGTATTACCTTGATGGAATTGAAATACCCAATATCAATCATTTTGCAACGCAGGGCAGTTCGGGTGGTCCGGTTGGAATGATTAATGTTTCGTTTATTGAAGATGTTACACTTACTACCGGAGCGTTCAACGCCCGATATGATAATCCATTATCGGGAGTACTTCAGTTTAAGCAACGTAATGGAAGCAGTGAGCGAACGCAAGGTAATTTTAGAATTGGGGCTAGTGAAGCTGCTTTAACTTTGGAAGGCCCCGTTTCAAAAAAGAAACCTAATACCACTTATATTGTTTCTGTTCGCAGATCCTACCTTCAATTTATTTTTAAGGCAATAGGCCTACCTTTTCTGCCTTCTTATTGGGATTATCAATACAAGGTAAATCATAAAATAAATGATAAGAACGAACTTACACTTATCGGGTTAGGTTCTATTGACAACTTTAGCTATAACCCCCCAGCACGTAAGAAAGATGAGGCGGATGAAGACTGGTTTTCCAGAATGTCAATTTACGACAGAATACCAATTTATACGCAATGGACTACCACGGTCGGAATTAGCTGGAGACACCGGATTGGGAACGGTTATTTTAACGTAGCACTAAGCTCCAACTTTTTAAATAACGAAGCTGCTAAAAACGACAGTAATGACGTAAACAAGCCGCTGATACTACGGTATCGTTCGAAGGAAAATGAAAGTAAACTGAGATTTGAACTGGTAAAATTTGTAAAACAATGGCGTTTTTCTTATGGGGCAAATATCATTAACAGCAACTATACAAATTCAACTTTTAACCTATTGCGGGCGGTGCCTTTGGTAGAGGTGAATTATGCTACACGTATCAACTTTTTTCGCTATGGCTTTTTTGGGCAGGTTACGAACACAATCGGTAAATTAAGTTCTTCACTAGGGATACGTAGTGATGGGAATACCTTCAGCAATTACGGGAATGACTTATGGAAACGGATTTCTCCGCGCGCTTCATTGTCTTATGCATTAACAGATAGGTGGACTATCAATGCTTCGGTGGGGAGGTACTATAAAATTGCTCCATATACTATTTTAGGGTATAAGGACTATTTAGGCAATTATGTAAATAAAGATGCAGCATACATTCGAGGTGATCAAATTAATGCTGGGATTGAATTTGTTCCGTTCAAGGCTACCCGAATTACCGTAGAAGGTTTTTATAAATTATACCGGAATTATCCTGTTTCTAACAGAGACTCTATTTCGCTGGCAAATGTTGGTGGAGATTTTGGCGTAATTGGTAATGAAGATATAACAAGCACAGGTAGAGGGAAATCTTATGGAGTTGAAGTTTGTTTTCAGCAAAAATTTATTAAAAATTTTTATGGGATATTAGCTTACACTTTTTATTACAGTCGGTTCACAGGATTTAATACTTCAAATTATATTCCCTCAACTTGGGATAATCGCCATTTGTTAAGTTTTACCGGGGGCTATAAGTTCAAACGAAATTGGGAAATTGGGGTACGTTATCGGTTTTTAGGAAAAGCTCCCTATACCCCAATTGATACGTTGGCCTCGCGATTAAACTATGGTGTAAGAGGAGCCGGAATTCCGGATTATAACAAAGTGAACAGTGCCAGAATTGGGGTTTATAGTGTGATGGATATACGAATTGATAAAAAATGGAATTTCAGGAGATACGCCCTTAATATTTACTTGGATGTGCAAAACGTATTGCGTAATATTCAACCTGCCGCACCTGAATTTGTAATGACCCGGAACGCATTAAACCAAATAGTAACAATAGACGGTCAACCTTACAATGGGTCTAACGGAATGCCTTACGTTATTAAAAGTCCAACGTCTGGAACCTCAATACCTACCATAGGTGTTATTATTGAATTTTAACTTGTTTAGCGTATACTTGTTTAACCCTTTAATTCACTCATTGACCGAAAAGTTCAGGTCTAATCGAAAATTAATTGGCATTTTTACTTTCTTAATCATTCATAAAAAATATATGAAACAATTATTCGCTTTGATTGTCCATTGTGCGGTATTTATTGGTGTAAGCAAGGCTAAAATTTTTGTGGTGAATAATAACACCCCTTCACCTTCTCAAATTTCTCAAATTCAAACTGCGGTAGATACGGCTTCAAACGGAGATACCATTTACGTACAGGGTTCTGCAACAGGGTATGGGAATGTGGTAATTAATAAACGGGTAGTAATTTTTGGAGCGGGTTATAATCCTTCAAAAAATAATTCATTACCAAGTAAGTTGAATATTGTGCTATTCGATTCGGTTACTACGGGAGCTAATGCAGGAAGTAGTGGAAGCGGATCAGTTATTATGGGTTTTGAAATTGCTAAACTAAGCTATTATGCATCAAATTTTGTTTTTTCAAATGTACTTATCAAAAGAAATCATTTTATTAAAAGTTCATTTTACAACTTTGCCGGTATAACATTAAGTTGCTATAGTGCAGTAATTGAACAAAATATTTTTGATTCTTCGGCAGTGCTCGATTTTGATTTAGGGTCTGGCACCGGTTGTTTGGTTCGAAATAATATTATAGGCTGTGTATTTCGTAATTCTAACGCAGGTTCGGTTTTACTAAACAATGTTTTTGTCGGGCAGTCAAATGCATTTCTCAATATCTCGAATGCGTTAATTGCCAATAACATATTTTACGGTGCTGCACCTCAGGGTTGCACTACCTCAACATTCAGTAATAATTTAACATATAACACTTCGTCTAATACCATTCCGTACGGCAGTAATACAGGTTCGGGTAATATTGTTGCTACAAATCCTTTATTTGTAAACGCAACACAATTAGCTTTTAACTACAATCAGGATTATCATTTGCAGGCGGCATCAGCAGGTAAAAATGCCGGAACCGATGCTACCGATATAGGCTTGTATGGCGGAGGGGCACCACTACCTGCCTATGGAGGCGAGCCTCCAATTCCACAAATAAAAATGTTTGACGTAACACCAGTTGTTAAGAAAAACACAAGCCTTCAAATTCAGATTAAAGCAAAAAAACAAGACTGATTTTATTCGATGCCTTTGCGTATTCTGCTTTTAAATTTACTTTTTTCGTTAACATGCAGTGCTCAACGGCTTGTGGGGGCAGAATATTTTTTTGATACCGATCCTGGTTTTGGTAATGGCACTTCATTAACCATTACTTCAGGGGATAGCATTTTACAGAACGCATCAATTGCAACCAACGGATTAAGTCCGGGTTTTCATTATGTGTATATTCGAATCAAGGATTCAATCGGAATCTGGAGTTTATCAGAAAGCTATCGTTTTTATTTATATGAACAAGAGGTTACAACTCCTTCCATAACCAATATGGAGTTATTCATGGTGAATGACCCCGGCTTTGGAAATGGTTTTGCCGTAACTGTTACTACTGGAGATTCCATTTATGAAGTACTTACTTCAAGTTTGGTTACAGCAACTACTGGTTCAAAACGGTTGTATTCGCGCATAAAAGATGCAGGTGGACACTGGAGTATGTATGAATCAGACCCGTTTTATGTTTACGACAGCATTACTATAAACACGAAGCTTACCAAAGGGGAGTATTTTTATGATACTGACCCTGGTCTTGGCAATGGAATACCGCTCACTTTTTCGGCTGCTGATTCGTTTGTGTTTAGTTTGCCCGTTTCTATAAGTGGGTTAACTAACGGGTCTCATAAGGCTTATATACGGTTTTTAAATGATTTGGGGGAGTGGTCCATGTATGAACACGCCACATTTTTTGTAACTCCAGATGTGCAGTCTTCTCTAAAACTGGAATCAGTAGAGTATTTTTTTGATACGGATCCCGGATATGGCAATGGATTTCCATTGATTTTTTCCCCATTTGACTCTATTGACCTGCTAAGTACTATTGGTATATGGTCACTGGATTCAGGCTACCACCAAGTATATATTCGGGTGAAGGATATTTCCGGAATCTGGAGTTTTTACGAGTCATATTCTTTTTATGTTTGTAACGATTTGCCTATTGCATCTTTTACCAATTCCAGTTTTGGATTAACGGCTAATCTTAACAATTCAACTACTGGAGCGGATAAATATAAGTGGTATTTTGGGGACGGAGGAACGAGTCAACAAGCCTCACCCAACTATACTTACCTGATAGGTGGAACTTATCATATTTTGCTCTTTGCCTATAACGGGAACTGCCCAATTTACGATTCAGTTTCAGCCGATGTAACTTTGAGCCCCATTCTTCAGGTTATTGCGGGAGCAAATGTGGCCTGTGCTTTTGATTCATTACAGGTTTCCATTGCTACGTCTGAAATTTACGGAACAAATAATAAGTTTTATATTCAGTTGTCGGATGTAGCAGGCTCCTTTGCCTCTCCAGTTACATTAGACTCTTTTGCCACTACCAAAAGCATCCTGTCATCCGTTTATTTGCCAGGTTCGGTTACTCCAGGCTCTAAATACCGTATCCGGGTAAAATCAACCAATCCGGTTGTAACTTCTGCTGATAATGGTACTGACATTACCATTAATCCGGCTACCGTTTCCGATTTTAATTTTACTGGAGATACCGTTATTTGTTCATCCGAGAACTTGTTGTTGCAGGGTAGAAAAGGATCTAATTTGTCTTATCAGTGGTTTTTAAATAATCAGAAATTAATCGGGGCAGTCACTCAGGATTTTCAGGCATTCCTTCAAGGAAATTACCGTCTGCAAATCACTAATATTTTTGGGTGCAAGCATTTATCCAATAAAACAGTTTTTCTTACTGTAAAACCTGTACCTGTTACGCCAGAAATTGCAGGTACGTCAATGGTTGCCCGGAGCCAAACAGGAACTTATTCAGTTGGGCCGGGAACTATTGGTTCAGTTTACAAATGGTTTATCTCCGGAGGGACACAAATTGCCGGAGCCGATTCCGCTACAATAACCGTGCAATGGGATAATATGCCGATACAAGGAAAGGTGGAAGTAGAAGAAATGGGAGCAAACGGATGTATTGGAGAACGTAAAACATTAAATATTTCGGTAGCCTTGGGTATTGCTAACCCATCATTACCTTCAACAGTAGTTGCCTATCCAAATCCTTTTCAGGACAGCACCTGCCTTATTCTGTCTCGGGGGGTTAGTTCCGAGGTTATTATTAAAATAGTTGACGCAAAGGGTACGCAAATAAATTCCCGAAAATTTGAAAATATCAATACCAGTACTCCATTATCTATTCCATTGGATCTGAATTTATCACCTAAAGGTATCTACCTAATACAGGTGCAAATGGGGAACAAATTTTATTATTTGCGGGTTCTCCATCAATAATTTCCAGAGTGGCAAAATCATTGCTGTAAAGAGTCGGCTTAATTTGACGATTATTTCAGTAAAATTGCAGCATATGAATATAGGGACCAAAATTTTTATTGGCGCTTTGACGCTTTTATTTGCACATCGAGTTTATGCCGCAGGTAAAACTCCTTCTAAAGATAGTGGGTATACGGTAAAAATAAAAATTGCCGGGTGTAAGGATTCGATGCTTTTAATGGCAACGTATTATGCCGATAAACAATACCTGAAAGACAGTGCCTACCTCGATAAACAAGGTTTCTATGTGTTCAAAGGAACTAAAAAAATTGAACAGGGAATGTATACAATTGCCGGGCAGGCAAAGGTAAAGTTTTTTGATTTTTTCATGGATGAACAACAGAACTTTACCTTAGAAACCGATACAACCGATTTCGATAAATACATGAAGGTAACAGGCTCTGAAGAAAATGCTCTTTTTTTCGAGTATCAGCGTTACATGACGGCTAAGTATCACGAAGTAATTCCGATTCAAACAAACTACCGGAATGCCAAAAGTACAAACAAAGATTCGGCAGAGTATTATTTAAAGCAAATAAACCTGATTGATAGTGTTGTTAAAAATCATCGTAAACAGTTTATCGCTTCGCACCCTAAAAACTTTTTCCCTAAACTTTTAACGGCTTTACAGGAAGTAGAGGTTCCCGCAGCACCTAAAAATGCCGATGGTTCCATTGATTCCAATTACCAATACCGTTTTTACAAAGCACATTTTTGGGATAATGTAGATTTAACAGATGACCGATTATTACATACTCCTTTTTTCTATGAGAAGTTAAAAAAGTTTTTTGATCAGGTGGTGATGCAGAATCCGGATTCGGTATATGCCGAGGCCGTCCGAATGATAGATCGTACCAAAGAGGGTTCGGAGATGTTTAAATACTTAGTTATTCATGTCACCAACCGTTCTGAGACTTCAGAGATCATGGGAATGGATGCAGCTTTTGTGTACATGGTGAAAAAGTATTATAAAACCGGTAAAGCTTTTTGGGTAGATACAGTCAACTTGTATCGTATTGTAGATGCTGCTGAAAAATTGGAACCAATTTTAATTGGCCGCATGGCTCCTCCGCTTAATTGTGCCGATTCTTCTCTTGCTGCTTTAATTCCGCTTTATTCTGTAAAAGCGAAGTATACTGTTGTGGTATTTTGGGATCCCGGGTGCGGACATTGCCAGAAGGAAATGCCTAAACTTGTTGAGTCTTATGATAAAATGCTAAAAGACGGGTTAGATGTGAAAATTTATTCGGTTTGCTCTGCTTCTAATGTAGAAGAATGGAAAAAATACATTGTTGAGAAAAAGCACCAGAAATTTATCAATGTTATAGATCATGATATTTCAAGGCGTAAGTACAATATCAGCAGTACACCAGTTTTTTTTATACTTGATGAGAATAAAAAAATTATTGCTAAGCGGTTAGTAAGTGAGCAGATTGAAGATTTTTTGAAAAGGTATAGTGCAATGAAAAAAGGACAAACACTTACTGTTCAGTTGCGCACCGAAGAAGATGAACATTAATTTCGAAATAACTAGTACGAAAAAGGAGCTTATTGAGCTCCTTTTTCGTAAATATCGCAGTGTTTAATCTATGAAATTTGCAATTCAATATATTTCAACAACTCACTTCGGACTTGTGTATCCTGAAATTTGCCGCAATATTCGCTGGTTACAGTACTGCTTGTTTCGTCTTTAATTCCACGCGATGATACACATAAGTGTTTGGCATCAATAATTACAGCCACGTCTTCTGTTTTCAACACTTCTTTCAGTTCATTGGCAATTTGCACACTCATTCGTTCCTGCACTTGAGGACGTGCGGCAAAATAACGAACAATGCGGTTAAGTTTTGACAGTCCAATCACTTTACCCGAAGAAATATATGCTACATGCGCCTTCCCAATTATTGGAACAAAGTGATGCTCACAATTACTATGAAAGGTTATGTTTTTTTCAACCAGCATTTGTTTGTACTGGTATTTATTTTCAAACAGCGAAGCTTTGGGCTTGTGAGCCGGGTTCAGCCCTCTGAAAATTTCTTTCACATACATTTTGGCCACCCGATGCGGGGTGCCTTTTAGGCTGTCATCTGTTAAGTCAAGACCCAGAATGAGCATGATTTCTCTGAAATGTTTTTCAATCAATTCAATTTTTAGATCATCATCCATCAAAAAAGCATCTTCCCTCAGAGGTGTATTAATTGATGTGGTAATATGGGTGTCGCCCATTTCTTCAAACATCATTTTTTCATTCTCCCGAGAATTCAACCGAGTTTCTTTCTGTTTCATATAAAGTTATGTTTAAATCAAGGTGTTTTGGCAATTGTTTGCGCAACAATTTCCAAATTACCATCGAAATATTTTCAGCCGTAGGGTTCAGGGTTTTAAATTCTTCGCAATCAAGGTTAAGATTTCGGTGATCAAACCTTTCCTTTACTTCCTGTTTAATAATTTCACTCAGCCATTTTAAGTCAATTAAATAGCCCGAAACAGGGTCTATCGTTCCGGTTACTTTTACGTGTAAGGTATAATTGTGACCATGAAAATTTTTGTTATTACATGGTCCGAAAAAATCCCGATTCTTCTCTTCCGACCAATCGGGTACGTGCAGCCTGTGAGCCGCATTAAAATGTTCTTTTCGGGTTACGGAAATTTTCATTTTTGTTCTATACGTGGTAAACAGTTAAACGAACTTTTTGTTTAGTTAAATTTTTGTTTACCTCAACAAAAAGAAACACTTGTTTACAAATATGAATTAAATACGGTGTAGAACAATGCAACATATTTTAACTCGCTATATTTAAGGTCGTTTAAAGATATATTCCGTCTAATGTTCTCAGTTATTTCTCGGTTGTATAACTCAATCAAAAATTACAATCCTCTGTTTACTAAGCTAATTTGAATAATGTTTAATTTTATGATAAAATAATTAAACAATATTTTGCACTATTAATATAATGTAGTAATTTTGTTTATTATTTTATATATAAATATAAACAAAATGACAACAATTGAATTTTCAAAAGTAGTGACAAATGAACGCAGTGCGTTGCGTAATTACGCTTATCAACTTACCAGAGACTTAAATGATACGCATGATTTGGTTCAGGAAACTATGTTGAAGGCATTTAGCAATAAGGAAAAGTTTCAGGACGGCACCAATATTAAAGGATGGCTATATACAATTATGAAAAATAGTTTTATAAATAACTACCGGAAACTGATGAAACGTGCTGCTATGCTAAGTGCTTCTGAAAATGCGTACCTGTTGGACTCATTTTCTCCAGCCACCCTTAACACTGGTGAAGATAGGTTTATGATGAAAGATTTGAAAACCGCTGTTGATTCATTGCCGGAAGATTTACGAAAAACTTTCCTGTTAAATTTTAAGGGGTTTAAGTATCATGAAATAGCCGAAATCCTCATAATTCCGATAGGTACAGTTAAAACAAGAATTTTCATGGCTCGTAAAATACTTCGTTCTCAACTAAAGGCCTACGGTGAGGCTTATGGGTTAAGGGAGAATTAGCATGTTAAAGAAAAAATCTATTGTGATAGGTTTAGGTTTTGCCGGGTTGTCTTCGGCTTGCCACCTCGCTTTTGCGGGATATGAAGTAACCATACTCGAAAAAAATAATGAGGCTGGTGGCAGAGCCAGGGTATTCGCAGACCAAGGTTTTGTTTTTGATATGGGGCCAAGTTGGTATTGGATGCCTGAGGTATTCGAGAAATTTTTCAGTTCCTTCGGTAAAAAAGTTTCCGATTTCTATCAGTTGAAAAGGCTTGATCCTTCCTACAGAATTTATTGGGGGAAAGAAGATTTTTGGGATGTTCCAGCTTCATTTCAGGAACTACTTCATCTGTTTGAAAATGAAGAAATGGGAGCTGGGAATAAATTAATCAGTTACCTGCATCAGGCAGAATATAAGTATAAAACTGGCGTGGATGATTTGGTTTACCGACCAGGGTTATCAATTCGAGAGTTTCTTGACTTTCGCTTCTTAACGGGTGCGCTAAAACTTGATGTATTTACATCCATGCAAAAGCACATACAAAAATTTTTTAAGAGTGAAAAGTTAAGACGGCTGATGGAATTTCCTATTCTTTTTTTAGGTGCTACGGCTGAAAATACTCCTGCACTTTACAGCCTGATGAACTATGCAGATATCTGTTTGGGTACTTGGTATCCTATGGGTGGTATGCATCAAATTATTGTGTCTATGAAGCAAGTTGCTATGGAACTGGGAGTAGATTTTAAATTTAATGAGGAAGTAAATCAGATTGCCGTTAATGGTAAAAGGTTGATTACCGGTGTTAGTACCGCCAACGCATTTTATAAAGCCGATGTGGTAATAGCTTCTGCCGACTACCGGCATATTGATCAGGAAGTAGTACCTGAACACTTGCGTTCGTATTCTCCGGCCTATTGGGATAAACGTATTCTGGCTCCGTCAAGTCTCATTTTTTACTTGGGGGTCAATAAAAAGCTTAAAGGACTACAACATCATAATTTGTTTTTTGACGAGAACTTTAATGGCCATGCTCATGAGATTTATACCAACCCTCAATGGCCCAATAAGCCATTGTTTTATGTGAGTTGTCCTTCGGTTACTGATCCGGGTGTAGCTCCGGCTGGTAGCGAAAATCTATTTGTATTGATTCCGGTAGCTCCGGATTTAGAGGATACGGAAGAAACGCGGGAATTTTATTACGATCTTGTAATGAAAAGGCTGGAGCAACTTACAGGTCAATCCATACGGGAGCATGTATTGTTTAAAAGAAGTTATGCCCACAAAGATTTTATAAAGGACTACCATTCGTTTAAAGGAAATGCGTATGGTTTGGCCAATACCCTAAATCAAACAGCTATTCTTAAGCCTTCCATTCGAAGCAAAAAAATAAAAAATCTGTTTTATGCAGGGCAGTTAACGGTTCCGGGTCCCGGTGTTCCTCCGTCACTTATATCAGGTAAAGTGGTAGCTGATCTCATTTCTAAAACTATTCATTGAAGAACAACATTATGAAATTAATAGAGCATATGAATTTATTTGATAAGGTATGTGCCGATTGCAGCCACCTTATCACACGCAGCTACACTACTTCATTTAGTCTGGGAATTCTTTCATTCAATAAAAAATTCAGAACCCCTATCCGAAATATCTACGGATTTGTTCGCTTTGCAGATGAAATTGTAGATACGTTTCATGCACATGATAAAGTTAAGCTGCTAGCTGAATTTAAAACAGAAACCTATAAAGCAATTGAACAACGTATAAGCCTTAATCCGGTATTACACTCTTTTCAAAAAGTGGTTCATGAATATAAGATTCCTCACCACCTTATTGATGCTTTCTTACACAGCATGGAAATGGATTTAACCCATGAAAGGTATAAGCAGGATGAGTATGACAAATATATTTTTGGGTCTGCCGAGGTGGTTGGGTTAATGTGCTTACGGGTTTTTTGCGAAGGAGATCAAGAAAAATATAATTTGCTTGAGAAGCCGGCCAAAAGACTCGGAGCTGCCTTTCAAAAAATAAATTTTTTGCGCGATTTGAAAAGTGACTATTGGGACAGGGGAAGAATTTACTTTCCCTCTGTAAAAACGGATGGAGTATTTGATAAGGAAATGAAACTGGCCATTGAACAAGATATTGAATCAGATTTTAAAGAATCGCTTAAAGGAATAAAGCAATTGCCTGATGGATGCCGGTTCGGAGTTTACATCGCTTACATTTATTTTTACGGTCTTCTCAAAAAAATTAACCGGATGGATCCACAGGTTATATTAAACAAGCGGGTGAGTGTTTCAAAACCTGCAAAAGTTTACCTTTTTACCGTATCGTATTTTCGTTATCAGTTTAACCTACTCTAATGAAATTTAAGTTAACAGGGATTTTTCTCGCGGCATCTATACTAGTATTTGCTATAGGAGATGAGATGGATTCAACTGCGCTTAGAACGGAGTATTACTATTGTGTTAGCAACCCAACCAAGACAGATGTTCTTTACAACAGGCTTCTGTTGATGAATTCTGATAAGGCAATTATTACAGGATATATAGGGGCACTAGAGGCATTAAAAGCCAAGCACGCCTGGAATCCATATGCAAAGTTGGATTACCTTGATAAGGCGGAAGTAACATTTGCTAAAGCTATTGCTTCCGACCCGCAAAATATAGAGATTCGTTTTTTGAGATATACGGTAGAGTATTATGTCCCGGCATTTCTTGGTTATGGAGATCATATTGCAGAAGATAAACGGGTAATTATTCAAAATATCAAGGCTTGCAAATACTCAAAAAATGACAAATTTCTTATCGGGCATATTATACATTTCTTTGAGGAGAAGAAAGAATGTACCGCAGCTGACTTAACCTTGATGTATTTGGCATTAAAACAATGTACACCTACTTACTGATCAATATAGCCACTGTTTTTTTTCCACTGCTGTTCTCGTTCGAAAAGAAAATGAGGTTTATGAGGCAATGGAAATTTTTATTTCCGGCACTTATTGTAACAGCAGTTTTTTTTATTGGGTGGGATGCCCTTTTTACTTATTGGAGAGTGTGGAGTTTTAATGATAAGTATGTAATGGGGTTCTATTTGTTAAACCTACCCATTGAGGAGTGCCTCTTTTTTGTAACTGTTCCGTTTGCCTGTGTATTTATTTATGAAGTACTGCGTTTTTACTTTAAAAAGGATTACTTCAAAAGTATAGCATTACCCATTGGTTGGTTTGTAGCATTTGTATTAGCGGGTTTGGCGTTTACCCACACCCAATACCTGTACACTTCGGTTAGTTCACTCGTGGCTTGCTTTTTTATACTATGGAATCAGGTATTTTTTCGCAAATTATGGTTGGGGTATTTTTGGGTAACCTACTTAGTTTGCCTGATACCTTTCTTTATTGTAAACGGAATACTTACTTCATTGCCCGTTGTGGTTTATACAAATGGGTTTAATTTAGGGATTCGGGTATTTAGTATTCCGGTAGAAGATTTTATTTACCAGTTTGATTTAATGATGTTACTTATTTCCATTTATGAATGGTGTAAAGGTTTTGAAAAAGGGCGGCCTTTAAACTTTATACAGTCATGATTAAAGCTTCGCATACTACATGGGCACAAATTATTTTTGATGTTTACCTTTCGGCACTATTTAAAAGGCATTTTCACCAATTGAAATTAGTATCCAATCAGGTTTCCATAAAGGAGCATACCAGTGTGTTGCTTTTGGCCAATCATTTCAGCTGGTGGGACGGTTTTTTTTGGTATTATGTAAATAAAATTTTCTGGAGAAAAAAATTTCACATCATGATGCTGGAGGAACAATTGAAACGCTATTGGTTTTTCAGATTTCTCGGTGCTTTTTCTGTTCGTAAAAACTCGCGGTCGGTTTTGGAATCGTTTGCATATGCTTCCACATTACTGGAGAATCCCAATAACCTGGTTTTACTATTTCCTCAAGGCGAAATACAGCCCGCTTGTATCGAAAGAATTAAGTTTGAACGTGGAATTGAACTTTTGAAATTAAATCGGGAATCAGCTATTCAATTAGTGTTTGGATATGCGCATACCGAGTATGGATCGAACCCTAAACCTGCAGTGCATTTTTTTATCCGGCCCACTAATGAAAATACCGTTTCTGAAATGGAACGCACCTATAACCTCTTCCGAAGGGAATGTATTGGTCAATTGCCTTAAAGTTCGGTCACACCGCCCGAAACAATAAATTTCATCAATTCCCCCGAATTTCCTTTAATGGGTTTTACTTTTTCCTTAGGCACCAGGTACAATTCTCCGGTAAGCGCATAGGAGAGGGGAAAATAGACAGCTAAATATCCTTCAACCCCAATAGTGCTTAAATCTTTTTGCGTGATAAAACCAATTTTACATACCCCCGAACTGCTTACCTCAACCATTACCGGCTCGGTAAATTTTTTCTTATCGCCCACAAAAGCCTCTACAAAATCTTTAACCGATGTGTAAATAATTTTTATGAACGGAATGCGGGACAATAAATCATCAAGCAGATCAAGAAGGTTGCTGAAAAAAAGTTTGCTTCCTACATAGCCAATAATGGTAACGGCCGACATGACAATAATAACGCCCATGCCGGGGATATCAATTTTTATAATTTCATCTACTTTGGCATCAGCCCATAAAATGGTAGCACGCAATGCAAAAAAAGTAAGTGCCAGCGGCACCACAATTAGAAGCCCTTTCAGGAAATAATTAAATATAATCCTTACTCTGCTTTTTGCTTTGTGTTGCAGGTTTTGTTTTTCAAATAACATCATACATTTTTCTCTAAAAATTCAAATCCAATATCTTTTCTGTAGTATTTTCCTTCAAAGTTAATTCTTGTTGCGTTAGTCAAACTTTTTCCCAATGCTTCATTTAACGAATCTCCGAATGAAGTAATAGCCATCACACGTCCTCCGTTAGTCACCACTTCACCATGCGTATTGATAGATGTGCCTGCATGAAATAAGATCGAATCCTTTACATCCTCCATACCAGTCATTAGTTTTCCTTTCTGGTAATCATTCGGGTAACCTCCCGAAACGAGCATTACTGTAGTGGCATATTGTTCCGCTATGACTAAATCTACTTTAGTTAACTCGCCTTTCCCGCAAGCCAGCATCAGCTGCGCTACATCACTGGTAATTCTGGGTAGTACTACTTCTGTTTCCGGATCGCCCATTCGGCAGTTATACTCTATTACTTTTGGTTCTCCTTTATCGTTCATTAGTCCGATAAAAATAAATCCGGTGTACTGAATGCCTTCGTTTTTTAATCCGTTAATAGTTGGTAAAATGATATTTTTTTCCACCTTTTCCATAAAGGCCGCATCGGCAAAAGGAACAGGAGAAATAGCTCCCATACCTCCCGTATTTGGCCCTGTATCTTTTTCGCCTATACGTTTATAGTCTTTTGCTTCGGGAAGTATTTTGTAATGTTTCCCATCTGTCAGTACAAACACCGAGAGCTCAATTCCTGTAAGAAACTCTTCTATCAGCACTTTTTTGCTCGCCTCTCCAAACTTTGACTCTTTAATAAACGAATTAAACTCTGACAAAGCTTGCTCCTTTGTTTCACAAATCACTACCCCTTTTCCTGCTGCCAGTCCATCCGCTTTTAAAACAATTGGCAGCGAATGGTTCATCAGGTAATTTTCCCCTTCTTTGTATGTTTCAATAGTAAAGGTCGCTGCTTTAGCTGTGGGAATATGGTATTTCTGCATAAAGGCTTTAGAAAAGTCTTTACTTCCTTCCAGCTGAGCCCCTGCGGCATCTGGCCCCACAAACGGAATCGTTTTTAGTTGCGCATCTTTCTCAAAATAGTTTCTTATTCCGTTTACCAGAGGGTCTTCGGGCCCCACTATTACCAAACCTATTTGTTCCTTTTTACAAAAATCCCCCAGTTTATAAAATTCATTCACAGTAATTTGAATATTGGTTCCACATAAGGCGGTTCCGGCATTGCCGGGAGCAATAAAAAGTTTACTGCACAGGCTACTCTGTTTTAACTTAAAAGCAAATGCATGTTCGCGGCCTCCGGAGCCTATAAGCAATATTTTCATGACAAGTATGTTATGGTAAGGTTGTTGACAATTCTGCTATCCGAAGCAAAAGTAGCGATAGGCAGTGAAAGTATTTTTATATATTTTTACACCTTTGTTACGAATTTTAAAAAGAAGAATTACTGCCGTACACAATGCTGAATTACATCGTAAAAGGATTATCCAGAATTTTCGGAAACAAGTCTGATAAGGATATCAAAGAACTACTTCCACGCGTAGAGAAGATTAATGAATTTTATAAACAGTATCAATCGTTAAGCAATGATGAGCTACGTGCCAAATCGGCAGAGTTCAAAAAACGAATTTCGGAGTATCTCACCGATATTGATGCTCAACTGGATGAATTAAATCAGCGGGTTAAGAATGAGCCCGAAATGGATTTAAATGAAAAAGAAGAATTATTTAATCAGGTAGACAAACTTAAAAAGGAGCGTGACGGGCAACTGGAAAAAGTGCTCGATGATGTGTTGCACGAAGCCTTTGCGGTGGTAAAGGAAACTGCCCGCAGGTTCACCGAAAATGCTGAACTTGAAGTTTCCGCCACTTCATTTGACCGTGACCTGGCTGCCCGCAAAAAATTTGTGCATATAAAGGGTGATAAAGCTTATTGGAAAAACACTTGGGAGGCTGCAGGCACCGAGGTGGTTTGGAATATGGTGCATTACGATGTGCAGTTGATTGGGGGTATGGTGCTTCACTCCGGTAAAATTTCGGAAATGGCTACAGGCGAGGGTAAAACACTTGTATCCACTTTGCCCGCTTATTTAAACGCACTTGCCGGTCAGGGGGTGCACTTAGTTACAGTTAATGATTACCTGGCCCGAAGAGATTGTGAGTGGAATGGACCCCTGTTTCAGTTTCATGGCCTGCAGGTTGACTGTATTGATTACCATCAGCCAAATTCTCCACAAAGGCGTCAGGCCTATTTAGCCGATATTACCTATGGAACCAATAACGAATTTGGTTTTGATTACTTACGCGATAATATGGCTCGCGACCCTGAGGATTTAGTGCAGCGTAAACATCATTATGCCATGGTGGATGAGGTAGATTCTGTTTTGGTGGATGATGCCCGTACTCCATTGATTATTTCAGGTCCTGTTCCCAAGGGGGATGATCAAATGTTTCATATACTCAAACCGCGTATTGAACGTTTGGTTGATTTGCAAAAAAAATTCATCAACTCGGCTTTAAATGAAGCCAAAAAATTAATTGAGTCGGGGAACGAAACAGACGGAGGACTTGCTTTGTTCAGAGCTTACCGTGGTTTGCCCAAAAACAAAACATTAATCAAATTTTTAGGCGAACAGGGTATTAAAGCCATTCTGCAAAAAACAGAAAATTATTACCTGCAGGATCAGCAAAAGGAAATGCATAAAGCCGATGCTGAATTGTATTTTGTGATTGATGAAAAACATAATTCCATTGAGCTTACTGAAAAAGGAATTGAAACAATTACTGCTTCGGGCGAAGACCCGCAGTTTTTTGTGCTGCCCGATGTAGGCGGTGAAATTGCCGAGATTGAACGTTCGGCCGATGATGAAGAAACAAAACGCAACCGTAAAGATGAACTAATGCGCGAGTTTGCCATAAAATCAGAGCGTATTCATACCATCACCCAATTGTTAAAGGCGTACACCTTGTTTGAAATTGATGTGGAGTATATTGTTCAGGACGGGAAAGTGAAAATTGTGGATGAGCAAACAGGCCGTATTCTGGATGGAAGAAGGTATTCTGATGGATTGCATCAGGCCATTGAAGCAAAGGAAAATGTAAAGGTTGAAGCCGCCACACAAACCTACGCCACTATTACGCTGCAAAATTATTTCAGAATGTACCACAAGTTATGTGGGATGACCGGTACTGCCGAAACAGAAGCAGGCGAGTTGTGGGAGATTTACAAACTGGATGTAGTGGTAGTTCCTACCAACCGCCAGGTGATAAGAAAAGACGGAGACGATAAAATTTATAAAACCAAGCGCGAAAAATACAATGCCGTAATTGACGAAATTGTGGCATTAACTGAAAAAGGACGTCCAGTGCTTGTGGGTACCACCTCGGTAGAGGTTTCGGAGTTGCTGAGTCGGATGCTTAATCTTCGTAAGATTAAACACAATGTGCTCAATGCAAAACAGCACCAGCGGGAGGCAGATATTGTAGCCGAGGCGGGTCGTGCCGGAACAGTTACCATTGCCACCAATATGGCAGGTCGTGGTACAGATATTAAATTGGGTGTTGGTGTTAAAGAGGCCGGAGGATTGGCAATAATTGGTACGGAGCGTCATGAATCCCGAAGGGTTGACAGGCAATTACGCGGTCGTGCCGGGCGACAGGGTGATCCCGGTTCATCCGAATTTTTCGTTTCGCTTGAAGATGATTTGATGCGTTTATTTGGCTCGGAACGGATTTCCAAAGTAATGGATCGAATAGGATTGCAGGAAGGCGAGGTTATTCAGCATCCTTTAATTACCAAAAATATAGAACGCGCCCAAAAGCGGGTAGAGCAAAATAATTTCGGTATTCGTAAACGTTTGCTCGAATACGATGATGTAATGAATTCGCAGCGTGAAGTAATTTATACCAAACGCAGAAATGCTTTGTTTGGAGATAAACTGGCATTAGATGTAAACAACATGCTGTTTGATTTATGTGATGAGTTGGTAACAGAATACGAGGGTAATTACACCGATTTTAAATTTGAAGTATTGCGTGTGCTGGCATATGAAACCCGCATTACCGAAGCCGAATTTGTAAAAGGTAAAAAGCCTGAAGAACTTATTCAGCAATTGTTTGACGAGTTAACCGAACAGTATAAACATAAAAATCACCATATCTGTGAGTTGGCTATGCCCATCATTAATCAGGTTTACCAGAACCAAGGAAAACAGGTGCAATTTATCGGAGTTCCTTTCTCTGACGGGGTTCGCAATTTGCAGGTTGGGGTTGATTTAAAACGTGCATACGAAACCAAAGGTGATGAAATTATTCACACCTTTGAGCGGTTTGTAACGTTAACCATCATTGATGATGAGTGGAAAGAACATTTACGCGAAATGGATGATTTGAAACAATCTGTTCAGAATGCTGCTTTAGAACAAAAGGATCCATTGTTAATTTACAAACTAGAATCGTTCAATTTATTTAAATCAATGTTATCGAGAGTAAACAGGGATTTACTTGCCATGTTGTTTAAAGCATATATTGTCACCCAGCAACCTGAGAATTATCGTGAGGCGCGTCCTTTGCCTAAGCAGGATACAGCCCGATTACAAACTAAGCGCACCGAAGAAGTTCCAAGACCTGAAATGCAGAATACACAGGAAATTCAAAAACCACAGCAAATAAAAGGGGTGGTTAAAGTAGGACGCAATGATGCCTGCCCCTGCGGAAGCGGTAAGAAATATAAACAATGTCACGGAAAAGAATTAAACGCGTAATACTATGGAAATAAATTTAGCAGCACATATTGAACACACCTTATTAAAACCCACTGCCACCAGAGAAGATATTATTCAACTTTGCCGCGAGGCCGAGGACCACTCTTTTTATGGGGTTTGTGTACCCCCGTATTATGTACAATTAGCTAAAAAAAATCTTGGAGTTAAATCATCAGTTAAAGTGATTACCGTAGTTGGGTTTCCCTTAGGTTATTCTACAGTGGGTTCAAAAGTGGAAGAGGTAAAAAAGGCCTTTATTGATGGAGCCGATGAAATAGATATGGTAATGAATATTGCCGCATTTAAATCGGGAGATGTACCTGCATTTACCAATGATTTATCAAGCGTGGTTACTGCTTGTCACCTACAAAACAAAGTGGTTAAGGTAATTATTGAAACAGCCTACCTCACCGAATCGGAGATTATTGAAGTGTGTAAAATATGCACCGAGTGCGGTGTTGATTTTGTTAAAACTTCTACTGGTTTTGCGGATAAAGGAGCTACCGTTGAAGCGGTAAAAATTATGCGTCAGATATTGCCTGCTAAAATTAAAATAAAAGCAGCCGGAGGAATTAAGGATGCTGCTTTTGCCCTTGAATTAATTGCTGCCGGAGCCGAGCGTATAGGAGCTTCGCGCAGCATTGAAATGGTAGCAAGCAATGACTCTATTCAGTAATTAT
>JAGVLJ010000068.1 GCA_020049855.1 Bacteroidia bacterium
AAAAGAAGATGCTCTTTTTTGTTCAAGATTTTTTTGCTCAACTAATATTGCTGTTAAACTTTTTATTCCCTTCAAAAATAAAATTGACTTTTTGAGGGGCAACTAATTAATTACAAGATAATGGCGGATTTTCGGTTATATATCTAATTAAGGCTGTATTACCAAATGTTGTGTAGCCGGTTTCAATCGAAGAGCTACATCCTCCAGTTCCTGTTGCGCGAATGCATTGAATGCTTTCACATTTCGTAACAATTTTTAAATCGCAACTACAATTTCCAGATGATGAACAACTATGTTTACAACCATCTTTCACAAAAATGTAAGTTCCAGTAGTTTCTAATGGTATTCCTATTGTTTGTCCAGTTGTTTCACTTCTTATATAAAAGAAACCTACTCCACCCTCATCAACATCATATTTTAAAGAACTGTTGGTGTAGTTGTTTCCATCCTGTAGATACAATGCAACGATTATATCAAGTTGTGCACTTGAATAACCAAGTATTCCAGTAGAACCAGAAAAACATCCGATTACGACTTCTGAGGAAGATGACTGAGAGTAACACTTTGTTGTTAACGCCAATAATCCAATTAAAAGCGCTAGAGTTAATTGAACTTTTTTCATATCTTGTTTATTTGATTAAACGAAGTTAGCTAACAAATTCGTAAAAGCAATGTATGTATGTATGTATTTGAATTTAAATTGTTTATTCTTGTATTTTTAAAATAATTTTACAATTCAATCTAATGAATATGGGTTTTGAAATACATTTTTAACAATAATTCCTTTACCATTTTACAAATTGTAGGCGTTACACTATTTTGCAAGCCTTTATGAGTCAAATAAACATAACACTGCCTGACGGGTCCGTTCGATCGTATGAACGGGGCACTTCAGCTCTGGAAATTGCAAAGAGTATCAGCGAAGGATTAGCACGAGATGTGCTTTCCGCCAAATTCAACAATCGAATAATTGAAGTGGGTGAGCCGCTGAACGAGGATGGATCATTAACCATGTTTACGTGGAATGATAAAGAAGGAAAGCAGGCTTTCTGGCACTCATCGGCTCACGTACTTGCACAGGCTCTTGAATTTTTTTATCCCAAAGTAAAACTCACCATTGGCCCCGCCATTGAAAATGGGTTTTACTACGATGTTGATTTAGGAGAAGAAAACCTTTCAGAAAAGGATTTTAAAAAAATTGAAGATAAAATACTGGAACTGGCACGTGAAAAAGCTGAGTTTCATAAAAAGCAAGTAAGCAAAACCGAGGCACTGGCATATTATAAAGAGCGTAATAACGAATTCAAGGTTGAGTTGATAGAAAACCTGAATGACGGTGAAATAACCTTTTGCGAGCATAGCAATTTTACTGATTTATGTAGAGGCGGACACTTACCCAATACCGGTTTTATAAAAGCGGTAAAATTGATGAGTATTGCTGGAGCCTACTGGCGGGGTGATGAAAAAAACAAGCAGCTAACACGGGTATATGGCATCACCTTTCCAAAACAAGGTGAGATGGAAGAATACCTAAAAATGCTGGAAGAAGCCAAAAAACGTGACCATAGAAAACTGGGTAAGGAGCTTGATATTTTTACATTTGATGATGACGTTGGACCAGGTCTACCATTATGGTTGCCAAATGGTGCGGCTATAATTGAACTGCTGGAGGATTTTGCAAAAAAAACCGAAAAAGCTGCCGGATATGTACGGGTAAAATCACCACATATTGCAAAGGAGAGCATGTACATCAAAAGCGGGCATCTTCCTTATTATGCCGAAAGTATGTTTCCACCTATGGAAATGGATGGGGACAAATACTACCTGAAAGCAATGAACTGCCCGCATCACCATAAGATTTTTGGTGCTACTCCAAAATCCTACCGTGATTTGCCTCTTCGATTTGCTGAATATGGCACCTGTTACCGTTATGAACAAAGCGGTGAACTGTTTGGATTGATGAGGGTACGCAGCCTTACCATGAACGATGCCCATATTTATTGTACCGAAGCTCAGTTTCAGGAGGAATTTACTAAGGTGAATGACCTTTATCTGAAATATTTTAAAGTATTCGGGATTGAAAAATATGTGATGCGGTTTTCAAAACACTCGCCTGAAAAACTCGGGCAGAAATACATCAACTCACCCGAGCTTTGGATTAAAACCGAAGCAATGGTTAGAGAGGTATTGGTAAAACTGGGAGTAAATTTTGTGGAAGTAGAGGATGAAGCCGCCTTTTACGGACCCAAAATAGATATTCAGATCTACAGTGCCATAGGAAGGGAATTTACACTAGCTACCAATCAGGTTGACTTTGCTCAGGCTGAACGATTTGACCTGTGGTTTACCAACGAAAACAATGAGAAAGAGCGTCCGCTCATCATTCATCGAGCACCCTTGAGCACTCATGAGCGATTTATAGGATTTTTATTGGAACATTATGCCGGAAATTTACCTACTTGGCTATCTCCCAATCAAGTAGCTGTTTTGCCCATTAGCGATAAGTTTAATCCTTATGCACAAAAAGTTGTGGATTTACTGAAAAGTTCCGATATTCGCGCCTCTTTTGACGACCGTAGCGAGAAGATTGGCAGAAAGATACGAGATGCTGAAACTAAAAAAATTCCGTATATGGTGGTTGTTGGGGAGCAAGAACAGAACGAAGGAAACATCGCGGTGCGTAAGCATGGAGAAGGTGATATAGGCAAATTTAATTTGGAAGATTTTGCCCGCCTTATTCACTCACAGCATCCCGATATTATGTAAAATTAAAAAGGAGAAAAAATAAACCGCTTGGTACAAAATCCAAATCAAGGAAGGCCTTTTCTTGGCAGAAGGGGTCCTCAGAAAAGAGAAAACGAACACAAGATCAACAGAGAGATCACAGCCCAGGAAGTAAGGGTAGTTGGTGAAAATATTGAAACCGGAATTTATCCTCTTTCGCAGGCCTTGAAGTTCGCAGAAGAATTGGAACTTGACTTGGTTGAAATTTCCCCTACTGCGGTTCCTCCCGTTTGTAAAGTAGTTGATTATAAAAAATTTCTTTACGAACAAAAGAAAAAGAAGAAAGAACTCAAAGCCAATACGGTGAAAACAACCGTGAAGGAAATACGGTTCGGACCAAATACCGATGAGCACGATTTTGAGTTTAAGTTAAAACATGCTCAGGGATTTCTAGAAGATGGGCACAAAGTAAGAGCTTATGTGATGTTTAGAGGGAGAGCCATTGTGTACAAAGAAAGAGGCGAGGTGTTGCTGCTTACTTTTGCACAACGATTACAGGAAATAGGCAAAGTGGAGCAATTGCCTAAATTAGAAGGAAAGAAAATGTTCCTTTTAATTGCCCCGAAAGGAAAGAAATAATTTACGTACAACCATTAATAGCAAAGAACAATGCCTAAGGTAAAAACCAACAAGAGTGCAGCGAAGAGATTTAAGGTAACTGCTTCCGGTAAGATTAAGAGAGCACGTGCTTTCAAAAACCATATTCTTACCAAAAAAGAAACTAAGCAGAAACGTAACCTTACCAAAACTGCTTACGTAGAAAAGCCGGATGAAGGAAATATCAAAAGGCTTTTAGGAATAGGAAAGTAATTTTTAGTTTTTATGTTTCACCCGGAGCGAGGCTCTAAGAATCCCGGACAACCGGGAACGCCCAACTCCAAAAAACATCAGTAATATGCCACGTTCAGTAAATTCAGTTGCTTCGAGAAGAAGACGGAAAAAACTCCTTAAATTAGCCAAAGGCTTTTGGGGTAAAAGAAAAAATGTGCTCACTGTAGCCAAGCACACCATTGAAAAAGGTTTGGGCTACGCTTACCGCGATCGTAAAACCAAGAAAAGGTTGTATCGCGCTTTGTGGATTCAACGTATCAATGCGGGTGCACGCCTGTATGGTATGAGCTACTCACAGTTTATCGGAAAAGTTCATGCAAAAAATTTGGGAATGAATCGTAAGGTTCTTGCCGACTTAGCAATGAATCATCCTGAAACTTTCAAAAAAGTAGTAGATTCTATTAAGTAAAAATTATTTTTCATTAAGTGAGTTGTAAAAAAGGGGCTTTAAAAAGCCCCTTTTTTATTTTATTGGCCTAATTTCTCACAACCTTAAAAGTATGTACCATTCCACTCCTGCGAACCTGCATAATATACACTCCGTTACTAAGTGAGGAAGGAGAAACAACCACCTGTTTGTAAAATGTCTGTTCTTTCATAACAAGTCTCCCGGTTATATCATAACAACTCAAACTGAGTTGCTCTACCCCATCATAAGATACAACTAAATCTCCAGTACCATTGGCAAATGCAGTTGAATTTAAAATCTGAAGTGAAGATTTATCAAAAGTTGAAATATTGGTTAATAATGAAATGATTTTGCGGCCGTAAAAAGCAAGTTGAACTGGGAAACTGTAGGTCTTATTGAACAGCATACTATCTGTAATGAGCATTAAGGTAGCTAGCTGTTTCATAGTTGTGGTGCGACTTACCGAGCCCAGTGAACCCAGTAACAACTGCTCGGTTGCTACCGACCCTATCCGATCGTCTAAATCAGCCAATGCTCCAGAAAAAATTTCAGAGTTCCAGTAATAATCTTTATTCGTGTTGTAAGGATATGTTTTTGCAGTACCTGCATCGCGGCCATACCATGAAATAGGAGCGTTATTTCCATCCCAGTTGTAAAGACGCTTCCAGTTATATGATGAGATACTTTTTGAATAGGCTGCTGCCATATAATCAGCAATAGCCTCGTCTATTGCTTGTCGTTCTATTGACTCATTATCGGTAACCGTAGCCTTGTCAATTAGAGAATGGGTGTATTCATGTATAATTACATCTGCATCTTCTCCGTCATCAATTCCCCCAACCCCGTAATACATGGCAGGCCTTCCGTTAAAGGCAGAGTACATCGAATTGTCGGCACCTCCTAATGAATGAGCATCAACCAGCATAGAGTCCTTTACGTATATATTGTAACCAATACTGTCAATATGGTTGCGAAACATATTTAAATGATAAAAAATATTCACGTCCTCAAAACCACTTTGTGAGCGGGTGTAGTTAAAAAAGGGAGTGGTATTCTGAACGGGTTCAATACTAGGTAAGTCAAAATCTTTTAATTGAAAATACTGGTTAGTCAACCTAAAGGTGTCGTTGCTAAAATCAACGCGCAACGATACAGTTTGACGCTGTGCATTAATTACCGCTACATCCCCGTCATTGCTATCAATATACGGACTGCCATAAGCTACCTGTGCCGAGGTAAGCGGATCGGGTAAAAAAACTTTTGCCTGCACTGTTGTATCAGGGGGGAACAAATACTTATTCAGGTTCTCTTCATAAAGTACTGCCCCGTTTTCATCGGAAATAGTACAATAATTATTGTCCTTATAAACCAAAGCAGGAATTAACTCACTTCCGTTAAAAAACCACAAGTTTGTACCTTGCAAAGGGGGGCTAATTGGCAGATTAAATAACCCATTAAAAGCCGAAATTAAATTTCCGGTTACATCCACGTTTACCCGAAGTTCGCTTCCAAAAACAGGCGTATTATTATAAGTCTGTATGTAGTTATAATGAAACCCTAATGGCCCTTTTTGCTTAGATACAAGCTGCAAACGAGAATGCGGATTGACTAATTCAGGTAAAACAGCAATGAAATACTGCTGTATATTCTGGTCAATGGAATTTTCACGCCCACCAAAAAAAACGCGGTCAGTAATCAATTCGGATATGCGGGTTTGCAAAAACAAATCCCTTTGATTAGTAACTGAAGAAATATTTTTCTGTCCGAAGCCGGTAACCTGAATAAGGCTGAAAATTATAGTACCCAATTTTTTCATATAGTGTAAAGGTAATGAATTTTTAATTTATGATGGTCTTTTACCACACTCATGAGCTGATTTATTTTGCTCAGACGAATGTTAAAAAGCACCTGCACCTCTCCTGTTTCAGACAAAGTTTGTTGCAGAATAGTTGCCTGTTGTTGTTTTAAAAAGCGAAAAGCCTCTCCCTCCGAATCAAATGGATAAATTAGGTGGTAGTATGAACAAACTTCTTTTTCAATGAACCTTGTACTTTTTAAAGCTGAAACAGCCACATCACTATATGCCTGAATCAAGCCTGAAACACCAAGCAATTTTCCGCCAAAATACCGCACTACCACCACAAGCACATTGGTAATTCCTGCCGATTGAATTGCTCTAAGAATTGGCCGACCTGCTGAGTTAGCGGGCTCCCCATCATCATTTATCCGGGTTTGATTATCATCAATCCCCAGCTTATAGGCGTAACAATGATGGGTAGCATCCGGGAACTCCCTGCGTAAGTCAATCAGGTATTGCTTAATCTCGCGCTCATTTGTTACCGGAAAAACATAAGCCAGAAACTTACTTCCGCGTTCACGTAAATAGGCCTGTGCTGGCGAAGCGGGAGTTTTATAGGTATCGGAGAATAACATTTAGAAGCGGGTAATTAGTAAAATAGAAATTACGGCAAGCACAATACCCATTATACCTTTACGGTTAAGATTTTCTTTGAATATAGCGAAAGCAAGCAGGGTAGATACCAGTACAATTCCAATATTATTTATAGGGAAAACAACCGTTGCCCCTAATTCGGGCTGATTCAATGCACGGAAGAGAAAATACATGGAGAAATAATTAAGCACCCCCAATATTATGCCTCCTAGCAAATCTCTTCGTGTAAACGAGAGATTTCTTTTTGCATAAACCAGAAAATACCAAATTAATCCTGATATAAAAGCCATGCCAAATATAATCGTCAATACTTCATCTGCACTGCTTTGATGCAGGTAGGTAATCTGAATATACTTCATGAGTGTATCGATAACACCGCTACCGACAAATACGAATACCGAGTACAACAATACTACACCGGTTTTCTTTGCTTGGTTTCTCTTCTGCCCCATTACAAAATACAAGGCAACCAATGAACCTAAAATACCAGCTATTTTAATTAAGTTAACCAGTTCGCCCAAGTAAAAAACGGCAAATAATACCGGAATAACCACCGACATTTTGGCTGCCACCATGCTTGCAGAAACAGAAATTTTTTGAGCCACCCAAGCAATCGAATTAAAAACGGTGATGAATAAAATACCCAGCAAAAGCGACCAATAAAGCCATGGGGCATGAACAAAATTTAAAATAGACCGCCCCGCTAAAAAGAAATTTCCTATGATAAAACAAACCGCGTAATTTACAATGATGGCGTAGAAAGTACTTACCTTGTGCTGTGAGAAAAATTTGAATAACAGCACTACAAAAGAGGAAAAAGCAACACTAAGCATTAACCAATTCACGTAGTCGTATTTTTAAGTAAGGTAAACCAATCTTTGCCTATATGCTTCTTTAATAAGATCTCCCCTTTAAGTTCAGGGGAGGCTACCCCTGAAAAATATGTTTTAGGTGACGTAAAAATCCTCGCCTCGTCCCATTGATTTTCATTAATAAAAGTTTGTAATGTTCGTTTACCACCTTCAATTATCACCGACATCATTTTTCGCTCAAATAATTTATGAAGCAATTGTGTCGCAAACTTATTTTTAGACAATACAATTACTTCAGTTCCATTAACCACCGGATAATTTTTTAGTGTAGTAAAAATAATTGTTGTTTGGGATCCGTCAAGGGCATTAGCCTCTTTAGCTATTGCACCCGAATCATCAATGAGTATGCGCACCGGATTTTTACCCGGCCAAAACCGTGCATTTAAACGGGGATTATCATTGGCAACAGTAGCCGACCCTACCAAAACGGCATCTTCTTCCGTACGCCATTTATGCACCAGTTTTTGTGCAGCCTCACCACTAATTTGTTTATCCCGCAGGTATTCGTCTTTACTTACTTTATGTATGTCTCTCGCGATAAACCCATCGGCTGTTTGAGCGTATTTAAGAATAACATAGGCCCTCTCTTTTTGATGAAAGACAAAAAACCTTCGGTTTAATTCCATTGCCTGGGGCAACAATACGTTGGTAATTACTTCCACTCCGGCATCACGCAATTTGCTAATCCCTTTCCCGGCCACCAAAGGATTTGGATCGGGAGATGCAATGACAACTTTACTTATTTTATGTTCTAATATCAGTGCGGTGCAGGGCGGTGTTTTACCAAAATGATTACACGGTTCAAGTGTTACATACATGGTACTGGCAGAAAGCAGTGCTTTATTTTTTACCGAATTTACCGCGTTTACCTCGGCATGGGCATCGCCAAATTGCTGATGCCAACCTTCACCTATAATACTGTCGTTATGCACTATCACACATCCCACCATAGGATTGGGAGCAACCCTGCCTGCACCTAACCCGGCCAACTCCAATGCCCTATGCATAAATATTTCTTGACTCGACACGCAACGAAAATAACATTTTTTGTACTTTAGCCGTAGATTTAGCCCCATGACCTACAAAGAATTTCATCACAAAACACACAATGAGCTTTCAGCCATTTACGAGACCACCGAGGCAGAAAACATAACCTGGATGCTGATGGAAGATGCCACCTCCTACTCACGAAGTAAATTGCGCGCCTTAGACCGAGAGGAAATACCCGAAACATTTGTGTTCAGGGTGTACAAATACCTGCATAGCCTCTTAAAGCACCAGCCGGTACAATATGCACTTGGCTATACTGTGTTTTACAAACAAAAATTCAGTGTAAACCCATCGGTATTAATTCCGCGCAGAGAAACAGAAGAACTGGTGTACCGCATTATTAAGGAATGCAGAGGCCGAAAAGTTTCCATACTTGATATTGGCACCGGGTCGGGGTGTATTGCGGTTTCCCTGCAACTCGAAATTCCTGATGCCGAAATTACCGCCATTGACATTTCTGCAGCAGCCATTGAAACGGCTAAAAAGAATGCATCGGATTTAAAAGCGGATAAAATATGTTTTGAAAAAATTGATATTCTTCAGGAATCGGATTGGAGTAACTTGGGGCAATATGATGTACTAGTCAGTAATCCGCCCTATATCACTGAAGCAGAAAAAGCCGATATGTTGAACAATGTACTCCTGCACGAACCGCATGAGGCCTTGTTTGTAAGCAACGGAGACCCATTACAATTTTATAAAGCGATTACAAAATGTGCCCTTACGCACCTAAAACCGGGGGGGAATTTATTTTTTGAATGTAATGAAAGTTATGCATTCGAAACAGAAAAACTATTGAAAAAAAGTGGGTTTAACTCTGTGGAGGTGCTAAATGATTTGCAGGGAAAACCAAGGATTGTTTCAGGAAAATTTTCATCTTAAATTATGCAACTCCAGAATAAAACCGCCATCATCACCGGTATAAGTAAAGGAATAGGAAAGGCTACCGCATTACAATTGCTGGATAAAGGCTGTAAGGTAGCCGGACTGGGTATGACCGCCCCCGATTACAACCATCCCAACCTGCTATTTATAAAATGCGATATCAGGAAATGGGAAGAAGTAGAACCGGCTTTTGAAAAAGTGAAAGCCCGCTTTGGTGATGAACTTCACATTTTGCTCAACAATGCCGGGCTTGGTTATTTTGGATTACTTGAAGATACTCCATTAGAACAATGGCATGAGATGTTTGACACCAACGTAAGCGGCATGTTTTATTGCTGCAAACTGGCCCTGCCGCAAATGAAAAAACAACAATACGGACATATCATCAACATTGCTTCTACTGCTGCGCTGGAAGGTATGCCGCAGGTAAGCGCCTATTGTGCCACCAAATGGGCGGTGAAAGGATTATCTGAATCTTTATTCAGGGAAGTACGCGATTTCAGGGTGAAAGTAACCTGCCTGTATCCGGGTTCTACCAAAACAGATTTTTTCAGAAACAGTCCCGGTATTAAACCTCATGAGTATATGTTGATGCCCGAGGACGTAGCATTGAATATCATTCAGGCGTTAGAAATGCCCGATAATTTTCATACTGTAAATTTAGAGATACGGCCGCTTCTGCCTAAAGGGCCAAAAAGTTAAATCTATTCCTTATTAATATTATTCCAGTTCAAATTACGGGTAAGGTACATCACCGTACCCAGAATAAGCAATAAGCCCAGACTGCCAAACAACAGCGAGTAATCTTCGAGTTGCAGGAGGGAGTAGAAAAATCCATAAAGTATCAGAAAAACAAATGTAACCACTACGGTTACTTTGGCATTACGTACCATGCTCCACACATAAAATGAAAGCAGAGATACGATGGCCCCACCGGCAAGCCAGTAAGCCTTATCAAAATTGATATGTTCGCTAAATGAAAGCAATAGCACATAAAACAACACAACGGCAAAACCTGCCAACAAATATTGAATGGGATGAATGCGTTTTTTATTAAGTATCTCAACAAAAAATAAGGTAAGAAATGTAAGAAAAATAAACATCACGCTGTATTTAGCCGATCGGTTGTTTTTCTGGTACTCGTCAATCGGCAATAATAATTTTACCCCGAATGAAGCAAAACGGTCAAGGTTAGAATCATAGTCCAATTCCTCTGCCTCAGTATGGCCACCAATATAAGCTCCCAAACCTTGTTGCGGATAATTGCGGTTAAGTTGCAGCACCTTCCAATTGGCAACAAATCCGCTATCAGAAACCGTGCGGGTATCGGGCAAAAAACTCCCGTCAAAACTGGGACTTGACCAAAGAGAATGTAAAGACACTTCGGTTTGTTTTCCGAGCGGATAGAATCGAAGGTAACGGCTTCCGTTTAAATCAAGTTCAAAAGAAAACTGATAGGTGTTTTGCGGATTTACCACCACCGGAACACTTATTCCGGAAGAAAAAATATCGGAACTAGGAATGCCCGATTCAAACAATAAAGTGGAGTCATTGAGTTTTAATTTTACCTGCTCATTTATCCCCCTCATATCCGTTACGCCTACTGAAAAAAATGCGTCTTTAAATCTAAAACGCTCAGTCGGCATATTCAGCGGGTCGAGGTTGAGAGGCGAAAACGAACCGCTCACTTTTAAACGGGCGTTATACAACATCACCATGTAAATGCCGCGATACCTTTTTTGAGGAACCAGATTGCCATTAATATTGATTGCATCGGGCAAAAAGTGAGCATACCTTACTTCCGACATGGTTTGGCCTTTATCGCTCTTAATCTCCACGTCATACGGAACGCTTAATACCATGCCTCCTAGTTCTTGTGTTCCGCCCCATTTGCTGCTTATTTCCTGTTCAGCTTTATCGCGCAGGCCTTCACGCTCGCGTATTAACGATTGAACCATGCCGGAAGGAATAAGTAGTACCAGAATAAGAATGCCTATTACCATCAGCTTAAGCATAACCGAACCCGAAGCCCAGTTATTGAGCCTGTCGAAAAAGGATACGTTGCCTGCAGCCATAAATTGAATGAGTTTATTGCCTAACGAAATTAGGCAATGCAAAGCATAAAACCTATTGAAAGAATAAAGTTCATTTCTGCCCTATGGTAATAACCGAAAGTCCCACTTTTTTCAGCATTACGGCATCCAGTACTTTGCTTATGGGAATAATCAGGTTATACAGTTTCATTTGTCCTTTAGGAATGGTTTTGTTGTGCTGCAATTTACCCGACACAAACCACCCCAATATCCCCAGCGCATTAAAGTACCTCGACTCTACCAGATGAAACTGATTTTCCTTAAACAGTTTGTTCAGCGTATGTTTGGTGTATCTGCGGTAGTGGTACAACTCTTTATCAAACCCATTGTACAATGACTGAAAAGCAGGTACCAGAATAACAAGCTTACCGCCCTTTTTCAGCAGTTTACGGCAATTATGAATAGCCAGATGATCGTTTTCAATATGCTCCACCACATTCAGGGCAAAAATGGTATCAAACGAATCGAACAAGTGCTGGCAAGCTACATCAAAATCAGGGCGCACAATATCTAAATCCATTACCCCTCCAAGGCATTTTTTCCCTTCAAATTTTTTTGAAAGTGCATCTCGGTAATTTTCTCTCAGGTCGCTTACATATATAGTTTTATTATCATCAATAAAAAATCCGGAAATATTGCCAATACCACTTCCTATCTCCAGAATTTTTCCATGGCAATGATCCTTAATCTGGTCATACATCCAACGGTTAAAATTTACGGCTCCCGAAATCACGTCTAAGTTCTCCAGCCCTTCGTTGTCAAGCTCTTTAAACTCAAATTGCTGCGTCATAAGGGTGCGAAGATACTATTTATCCTGAAACCATAGAACCCCGCTTTTTAAATCATTTAAAGTCTTATTTTTGCCCCTTAAGCAATTATAAAAATATGCGAATAATTCAGTTTCGTGAAGCCCTTAGAGAAGCGTTGAATGAAGAAATGAGAAGAGATGAAAATGTGTTTCTAATGGGCGAAGAAGTAGCAGAATACAATGGAGCCTACAAAGTAAGTCAGGGCATGCTGGCCGAATTTGGCGAAAAACGGGTGATTGACACTCCTATTGCCGAATTGGGTTTTGCAGGTATTGGCGTAGGAGCCGCAATGAATGGGTTAAGGCCGATAATTGAATTTATGACCTTCAATTTTTCGTTGGTGGCCATTGATCAGGTAATAAATGCAGCCGCCAAAATGTATCAGATGAGCGGAGGACAATTTAATGTACCCATTGTATTCAGGGGGCCAACCGCTTCGGCAGGGCAATTAGCAGCCCAGCACTCACAGGCTTTTGAAAACTGGTTTGCCAACTGTCCCGGATTAAAAGTAGTAGTTCCATCCAACCCATATGATGCCAAAGGACTATTAAAATCGTCCATCCGTGATAACGACCCCATTATTTTTATGGAGTCGGAGCAGATGTATGGCGATAAAGGCGAAGTACCCGAAGAAGAGTACCTGATTCCCATTGGCAAAGCGGATATTAAACGCGAAGGAACCGATGTAACCATCGTTTCATTTGGAAAAATTATGAAAGTAGCTTTAGCTGCTGCCGAAGAATTGGCCAAAGAGGGTATTTCGGCTGAAGTGATTGACCTTAGAACCGTTCGACCTATAGATTACCCAACCGTCATCACTTCAGTGAAAAAGACCAACCGCATGGTAGTGGTGGAAGAAGCCTGGCCATTAGCTTCTATTTCATCCGAATTAGCCTATATGATACAGAAAGAAGCTTTTGACTATTTAGATGCTCCGGTAAAACGGGTAACAAGCCGCGATGTACCATTGTCCTATGCCCCCACTATGGTTGAAGCGTTTTTACCTAATATAGCCCGCACTATTGAAGCAATAAAAAGTGTACTTTATGTAAGTTAAAGCAGATTCATGATAAAGTGATAATGTGAAAATGGCTTCTCCAACAGGTTGTTTTTGTTTTTTGAAAGAAATAACTGACTGATTTTTGGGAATCTACAAGAATATTTTAGCTCTCTCTTTACATTTACTTTGCTTTACCCTACTTTTATCTCCTCAATTTTGAATTTAAATTGCTTACGTATATGAAGAAACAAAGTTTTACTAAACTACTTGTAGTGACAATTGCCTGTTTAAGTTCGTTTTTGGGTAACGCCCAAACTGCCGATCATAAACTGGCATTCGGAGTACACTTCGGTCAACGTGAATACCATGGTGATCTTGGATTTTATTCCATTTTGAATGATCAGGTTTTTCATCCCACAGCCGGCATTTCTGCTCATTATTATGTGAGCCCGTCATTTGACGGAATGTTGAATGCCAATTGGGGGCAAATCCGCTACTTATCAAAATCTGGCCTGTATAAAGGATATCAGTTTGGTGGTCACATTGCCGATTACTTTGTTGGTGTAAAATACAAGTTTAGCAATGGCTATCTCTTGGGTGAAGATACCAAATTTAAGCCTTATGCATTTATGGGTTTAGGTGGTTTTAATTTTATTACCCAAAACAATTTTGGTTTTAACTTGAACAACGATGTGTACAGCAACAAAAAAGCCGAGCCATCGTATAAATTTAACTGGCCAATGGGTATAGGTTGCGATTATCCGCTGAATGGTATGTTTACCATTTACGGACAACTTACCTACAACTACACCATGAGCGATGCTTGGGATGGTGTACAAAAAGTAAACAAATGGTCAGATAATGACCAGTTCATTTATTATGCTGCCGGCATCAAATACGTATTTGGCGGTTCGGCCGGCTCTACCGGTGGAAGCAAAAAAATTGCTAAAGACGATGATGCGGATGGAGTAGCAAACAAATTAGATAAATGTCCGAATACACGTCCTGGATATAAAGTAGATGAGTTTGGTTGCGACATGGATTCTGATGGAGATGGTATTGTAGATAACGAAGACCAGTGCCCTAACGATTCGGGGCTGGTTGATTTTAAAGGATGCCCTGATAAAGACGGTGACGGTATTAAAGATATGGACGATGCCTGTCCGGATAAAGCAGGTATTGCTGCATTTAAAGGTTGCCCTGATACAGATGGTGACGGGGTAAAGGACTCGGAAGATAAATGTATAGACAAGGCGGGTACAGTAGCCAATAAAGGATGCCCTGATACAGATGGTGACGGAGTAATTGACGAATTGGACAAATGCCCTGCGATAGCCGGATTAGTTGCTAATAATGGCTGCCCTGAGATTAAGGCTGAAGTTGCTAAGAAAGTAGCTGTTGCCGCCAAAGGAGTATTCTTCGAATCGGGTAAAGATGTAATCAAAAAAGAATCGTATGACGATTTGAATATGCTGGTTGAAATTTTGAAAGCAGAATCTGATTTGAAAGTTACTATTGAAGGACATACTGACAATGTAGGTGACCCTGCCAAAAACATGACCCTTTCGCAGGCCAGAACTGAATCGGTTAAAAATTACATGATTGCCCGTGGCATTTCGGCTGACCGCATTAGTGCAACCGGTTATGGATCTACTCAACCAATTGCCGACAACGCTACTCCGCAAGGAAAAGCTAAAAACCGCAGGGTTGAGTTTAAACTCGCTTACTAAACAGTATAACAAAAAGCATAGTAAAAACCCCGCCTTGCAGCGGGGTTTTTCTTTTTAACTTACTTCACAAAATGAATATACGCAAAGCAACATTAGATGATCTCGCGCAATTAGCACAGTTGTTTGACAGTTTCAGGGTGTTTTATCAAAAAGCGTCAGACACCCAAGCAGCCTTCCTCTTTTTAAAGCAGCGGATGCAACAGGGCGAATCAGAAATTTTTGTGGCTCAAAACGGAACCGAACTGTGCGGATTTACTCAATTATATCCCCTGTTTTCATCCACCCGTATGAAACGGCTGTGGTTACTTAATGATTTGTATGTAGCCCCGCCCTATCGTGGCAAAGGAAAATCAAAACAGCTTATTGAAGCCGCTAAAAATTTATGTCGGCAAACCAATGCCTGTGCTGTAATGCTTGAAACTGCCAAAAGCAATCTAATCGGGAATAACCTTTACCCTGCTATGGGTTTTGAATTAAATACTGAATTTAATTTTTACGAATGGCCCTGTCCATAATCCGTTTTTTTACCGGCAAAGTCATATAAATGTCGGTAATTTGTAGCCTTGGCTTAACTAATTATACTGAATGAATATGAAACAATATTTATTAATTACCCTTGCTGCTTTAGCGCTTGTGGCGTGCAGCAACAACCAAAAAGTGCAGCATGAAACACAACAGTTTTTAGATGCCTACAATAAAAAATATGTTGAACTCTCGATTGTGGCCAACGAATCACAGTGGAAAGTAAACACCATGATTGTAGAAGGCGACAGCACCAATGCTGTTGCAGCCGAAGAAGCCAATAAAGCCTATGCTGCCTTTACCGGAAGCAAAGAAAACATAGAGGCCGCTAAAAAATACCTGCAACAAAAAGACAAGCTCACCGAATTGCAGGTAAAACAACTCAACAAAATACTCTACCTCGCAGCCAACAATCCCGAAACCCTTAAGGCCATGGTAGATGAGCGCATCAAGGCCGAGACTGCACAGATAGAAAAACTTTTCGGATATAATTTCACCATCAACGGCAAATCTGTTTCAACCAATGACATTGATGAAATACTCGGCTCCGAAAATGACTTAACCAAACGTCAGGCAGCCTGGGAAGCGAGCAAAGAAGTAGGCAAAACACTGAAAGACGGATTAGCCAACCTGCAACATTTGAGAAACAAAACCGTAAAAGGTTTGGGTTACTCCGATTTTTTCACCTACCAGGTATCAGATTACGGCATGACTACAGATGAGATGATGCAGCTAAACAAACAATTTATTAAAGAACTGTGGCCATTGTACCGCGAACTTCACACCTTTGCCCGATATGAACTGGCGAAAAAGTATGGAGCCAAAGAAGTGCCCGATATGATACCTGCACATTGGCTCACAAACCGCTGGGGACAAGACTGGGGTGCTATGATTGAAGTGGAAGGACTCAACCTCGACTCCTCTTTAAAAACAAAGGATGCCGAGTGGATAGTGAAAGAAGGAGAACGTTTTTACAAGAGTTTAGGTTTTGAATCATTACCCGAAACTTTCTGGCAAAAATCAAGTTTGTATCCGGTAGCCCCAGATGCCCCCTACAAAAAAAACAACCATGCCAGTGCCTGGCACATGGATTTAAACCGCGATGTACGCTCGCTAATGAGTGTGATGCCAAATACCGAATGGTATGAAACCGTGAACCATGAACTGGGACATATTTATTATTACCTTAGCTATAGCACTCCCCAAATACCTCCATTGATGCGTGAAGGAGCCAACCGGGCCTACCACGAAGCATTTGGCACCATGATAGGACTCGCAGCCATGCAAAAGGCTTTTTTAAGCAATAATGGATTGCTGCCGGCAGGCAACACAGATCAAATGAAAATTCTGCTGAAACAGGCGCTAAATTCGGTTGTTTTCATACCGTTTTCGGCCGGGACCATGACGCATTTTGAGCACGACCTCTACGTAAAAAATCTACCAAAGCAGCAATACAATACCCGATGGTGGAACCTGGTTAAAAAATATCAGGGAATCATCCCTCCTTCACCACGAGATGAAACCTATTGCGATGCCGCCAGCAAAACACATATAAACGATGATGCGGCACAATACTATGATTATGCCCTTTCGTATATTATCCTCTATCAGGTGCACAACCATATTTCCAAAAACATTCTTAAACAAGACCCGCATAACTGCAATTATTTTGGCAGCACAGCTACCGGAGATTTTTTGCGCGACATTATGAAATACGGTGCAAGCAAAGACTGGCGTTTGGTGCTTAAAGAAAAAACCGGAAGCGAATTAAGTGCAGCCTCTATGCTCGAGTACTTTAAGCCCCTGATGCCTTATTTAAAAGAATTAAATAAAGGAAGAACTTATACCCTGCCCGAAACCATCGACTAATTTTTTTCAGCCTCAGTTTTTATAGTGACCAGCGAAAAAATATTTTTACTTACAGGAAGTAATCTGGGCAACCGGCAGGCTTCTTTGCAACAGGCCATGCAGTTGCTTACCGAAAAACTGAGCCGCCCATTAGCTGTTTCCTCCCTTTACCAAACTGCTGCCTGGGGAAAAACAAATCAACCCGCTTTTCTCAATCAGGTATTGATTTTTGAAGCTTC
>JAGVLJ010000060.1 GCA_020049855.1 Bacteroidia bacterium
AGAAAAGCCAATTCATAAAAGCATACGTTTCAAAAGCAAAGAATTTCACGAAAATTTCAAATTCAGTAAAATATTTAATTCGCAGGCTTACACATTCAGACTTGATGAAGAATTAAACCAGATAGGCTTGCAAAAACTGCGTTCGCACGATTTTACTGAACCCAAAACAGCAAGCAAAGCTGTATGGGCAAATGAGGATTCGACTCCAGTAAATGAAATAGTTGACTTACATCTGAAAGCCATTCCGGATGTACCTTTTAATTTAAAAAACAACGAAGCAATACAAGTACAGTTTGGTTACTTCAGGCGTGCTTTAGAAAAAGGGTTAGCTGCCGGAATAGAAAAAATGATTTTTATTCATGGAATCGGAGATGGTGTACTAAAACGAAAAATAAGAGAATACCTGCACAGCTATCCCAAAATTAAAAATGCGGGGGATGCCGATGAGTTTAAATACGGTAAGGGTGCAACCGAGGTTGAGTTTAAATAACCTCTACCTGATTTTTCAAAATATCATCCATGGTTTCACGCTTGCGGATAAGGTGTGCTTTCCCCTGATAAATAAGCACCTCGGCCGGGCGGTAGCGGGCATTGTAATTAGACGACATCGTGAACCCATAAGCTCCTGCATTTCTAAAACACAACACATCCCCTTCACGTACTTCATTCAGTTTTCTGTCCCATCCAAATGTATCCGTTTCACAAATGTATCCAACTACGGTGTACACCCGATTAACCCCCGATGAATTAGAAAGGTTTACTATATGATGGTAGGCATCATAAAACATAGGACGAATAAGATGATTTTGCCCCGAATCAACCCCAACAAATACAGTGGCTGTAGTTTGCTTAATAACATTGGTTTTGACTAGAAAATAACCGGCTTCACTTACTAAAAACTTACCAGGTTCAAACCACAATTCCAGAGTGCGACCGTATTCGTTACAAAATTGATTAAAACTTGATGAAATGGCTTTACCCAGTTCTTCCACATTGGTAGTAATGTCGCCTTCTTTATAAGCTACCTTAAATCCACTTCCAAAATCAATAAACTCTAAATCTGGAAAATCTTTAGCACAATCAAACAGAATATCGGCCCCTTGTAAAAACACTCCAGAATCAAGTATATCGGAACCCGTGTGCATGTGAAGGCCATTAACCAGAATATTGTTTGACTTAACCACACGCAGCACGTGACGTAACTGATAAATAGAAATGCCGAATTTGGAATCAATGTGACCTGTAGAGATTTTTGTATTCCCTCCTGCCATTATATGCGGATTTAAACGAATACACACGGGAACCGAATTTCCATATTCATGTCCGAATTGCTCCAGAATAGAAATATTATCAATATTAATCTGTACCCCTTCCCTAACACCCATTTTTATTTCATCAAAAGAAACACAATTTGGAGTAAACAAAATTTCTTCGGGTTTAAATCCGGCTTTAATTCCAAGCCATACCTCTTGAATGGAAACAGCATCTAAGCCAGAGCCTGCGTTCTTAAGCAATTTCAAAATATTGATATTATTTAGCGACTTACAAGCATATTTAACTTTAACCTTTGTTCCGCTAAAAGCATTTTTCAAACGCTCAAACTGAGCAATAATTTTTTCCCCATGGTAAACATACACAGGGGTGCCAAATTCTTCTGCAATATCAATCAACCTGATATTATCAATGCAGTAGTTCCCGTTTTTCAACTCCATGCTGCAATAATACACAGGTTTGGCAGTACATTTAAAGTTTAGCAGCCTTGAAATTTAAAATTATTTTACTTTCATACGTTTTTTCCATGAAGCAGAACATCAAGTTCCACAATCGTTAAAAAGCAACCTTTTAACGGCAAATTAAAACCTTAATACATGCCAAAATACCAACAGCGTACTTTATGTAAATACGATGATTTTATTTTATTTAATTCGAAAGGTAATTAATTCTGCTTTAGGAAAAAACGAGTGTATAATACCTCATTTGACTTTGTTGCTCTTTTTTGAGTTTATAACAACTCGATTCAGAACAAAAAACTACCATTCTGCTGCCGCTTCAGTCAACATTTTATCAGACAACTCTTTACCTAAATAGGTATCAATAAGATAATGTACCAGATACAATACGGGGGTAAGTAAAATAGCAATTACAAACTTATAAACATAGTTTACGGCACCAATAGTAAGAACACGGGTAAAAGGCCATTGATCTGGTGTATTTAGTTTACTGAAATAAAAGGCAATAAACAGCACCACAAAACTGTCAATAAATTGAGAAATAAGCGTACTTCCCGTAGCACGTAACCAGATATGTTTTTCTCCAGTGTTTTTACGAATTAACTGAAAAACGTACACATCAACCATCTGTCCAATAAGAAAAGCAATGAGAGATCCGATGATAATCCATAAGCCCTGTCCAAACACATTATTAAAAGCCTGATTCATATCAATGGTTAAGCCATTGTTAAGTTGTTTGTTTACCCAAAAACTGCTTGGAGTAGTTTGCATGGAAAGAAATACGGCAAAAAATGCATAACTAATTAAAACCACAGCAATATAAGTGAACAAGCGCACACCGTGCCTACCAAAATATTCATTGATAATATCAGTCATTACAAAAACCATTGGCCATAACAAAACTCCAGCAGTCATATCAAATGAACGCGCTTCGTCAAACATCATAAAATTCATTGGCTCAAAGCCAAATGTTTTTTCAAGTGAGAAGATTTTCACCCCTACAAATTCGGCAATAATGGCATTGGCAATAAAGAATGCTCCCAATGATAGAAAAAGAATGTTTCGCTTACTTTCTTTTAGTTTCATGATATGTAAGTCTGTTAAATTAAATAGATATTCCTGCTTTGGCGTACCAGTTTCTGAAAACCCATATGCCCCATTGTTATATAAAATGTCTAATTAAAAATGGATTGCCATGTACCAAAAAGTTCTTTTTCGCTGGCGAGCAGCCGAGAAGGATAACTACTGAAATATTTCTTCCTAATCAGCATAAGCTCTATGCACAGCAAGTATTTTATACCCTTGTCTCCCTCTATTAATTGTAAATATAATCAGAAATTCCGTCCCATTAATACCTTATTAGAGTGATAGTGATAACAGCAGTATTTAAGTCTAAAACGCATTTAATATAAAAAACCCGACTAATGCCGGGTTTTGCGGTCTCGTAGGGATTCGAACCCCAAACCTTCTGATCCGTAGTCAGATGCTCTATCCAATTGAGCTACGAGACCTTTAAAAAGTGGGGCAAAGATAAGCGAATTATCAGATTTTTTACAATCATGAAACTTTTGAAACTACAAGCACATTATCATCAATAGCAGTAACAATAATTTCAGTACCCGAGGCAATTGTTTCGCCATTGGTAGTAACTTCGAAAATTTCACCATGAATCAACGCATTTCCTGAAGGGTTTAACTCTGTTAGGGCTTCTCCAATATCTCCTGTTTCAATATCTCCGATATCCAGGTCGTTGGCAGAACCGTCCATTTGATGTTCGGTCTGAAATTTTTTCCAATATCCGTTCTTAAGCGATAAGTAAATGAATAAATATGAAAACACAAGAGTTGTTACCAGAGTAATATGGCCTGAGATACGCCCAAAATTATCATACGTAAATAATATACCTATTATGTAAAAGAGAAATCCAAGAAAACCTGCAATAGAAGTACCTGGTATCACCAGTATTTCCGCAAATACCAAAGCGATTCCGATGGCTAATAAAAGTACGATGATTGCAATGGTCATTAAAATCAGATTCCTTTCAATGTTTCATTGATTTTGTCGAAGTTAGGAAGTTCTCCTGCATTTTCCAATACCTCAGCATAACGTATTGTACCTTCTTTATCCACTACAAAAGCGGCACGCTTAGCTATACCACGCATTTCACAGGCAAATACTTCGTATTGGGCTCCGTAAGCAGGAGCAACTTCCTTATTGAAATCAGATAAAAGGGTAAAATTCAGGTTTTGAAACTCTTTAAATTTTGCCAAGGTATGCGGTGTATCTACCGAAATAGCGACCACATCAGTTGTTTCATTTGAATAAAATGAAATGGCATCTCTGACAGTACAAAGCTGCGTGGTACAGATGCCAGTAAATGCAAGCGGAAAAAAATGAATAATCAAATTTTTTCCTTTGTAGTCTTCCAGAGTAACTACTTTTTTATCTGTATTATACATACGGAAAAATGGAGCCTTGTCGCCAACTTTTAGGGCAACTGAAATACGTTGTGTTGTCATACTATCGAAATAATTAAGCAAAGGTAAATGATGATGGTTAAAAAATATTAACCATTTTGAGTCAATTTAGTTTGTAACCTTAAACAACTCTTTTAACAATGCGTAATTTATGAGTGTATTTACCTGCTGCTTCATTATAGATACCCCTGCGGTCAAGTTTATCAATCCGCACCTGTCCGGAAGCATGAATAATCTGATTATCTGACAGCACTATCCCTACATGCGTAATTTTACCGATTTCGTTATCAAAAAAGGCAAGATCACCAGGTGTTATGGATTCAAAAAAATCAACAGTTGTACCTTGGTCTGCCTGCATCCAGGCGTCTCGTTTAAGTTTAGTCCCATTTATTTTAAACACCATTTGAGTTAATCCCGAACAATCAATACCAAATGGCGAACGCCCACCCCACAAATATGGGGCATTAAGATACCGTAGAGCTGTTTCACTTATAGCAGCTACATTCTTAAAAACAGCTTGCTCTGCCGCTTTTGTGTGGTAGGTTCGGTGGCCTATTTCAAAATGTTCGTTCGTATACAATGGCAGTGAGGAGCCATATAAAATATGAGTTTTATACTGCCGATCTCCTATTTCGTTCGAAATTAAATTTGAAATAAACAGTGGAGCCTGCTGAATTGCATTGAATTGGGCTTCATAAAGTGAATCATACTGTCTTCCCTCCAGCCAGGCTTCATATTCATCAAAAGTAGTTTTTATACGAAACCATCCGTCTTTAGCATCAAGAACATGGAACGTTTCTCCAAATAAAAGCATGGAAATCAATTCGCTCTTACTGCTCGGTTCGGCTCTAAGTGCTACAGCACTCAGGTTACAAATTCCATAATGGTTCATAATGCTGTAAAAATATAATCCCTTTTTGCTTTAGGCAAAAAGGGATTATGAACAACTTTTGTGAATTGACTTATTAATTACCCATGCATTCGATCCTTTTTTTCAGTTAAACGTTCTTTCGTTTCAACATGATCAGGATCGGGTACGCAGCAATCAACCGGACAAACAGCCGCGCATTGGGGTTCTTCATGAAAACCCACACACTCTGTACACTTTTCGGTAACAATATAGTAAACATCATTGGATACCGGAGCATGACGCTGCCCCGCATCTACTGATTCTCCATCAATAGAGATAATTCCTGAAAGTGAATTGCCATCAGCCCATGCCCACTCAGCACCGGCCTCATAAATAGCATTATTTGGACACTCTGGTTCGCATGCACCACAGTTGATGCACTCATCTGTAATCTTGATTGCCATAAAACATTATTTGTTTAAATAAAAAGTTCTGCAAAATTATTCTCCCTTTTGCAATATGCAATCTTTTCAGAACTTCGCACATTATTTATATGCTTTCTAAACAACAACTATATCCGCTTATCTCCCTGGGAAAGGCCTTTAAGCACTCATCACCCGAATTGGAAACTATTTGCCGTAGAGCCGAAATGGCCAACCATTGGTTTTCTCAAGATCAAATAAGGTATGCCCTCACATCTTGGAGCCACCTTTTAACGGAAGAAAACCTCACTAAATGGCTGGATAAATATTCTTATTCAAAAAGAAATACTACTCAAAAAAAAGTAGGACTCATCACGGCAGGTAATATTCCGTTGGTTGGTTTACATGACCTTATTTCAATCTTGCTTTCAGGACATAAGACCTTAGTGAAACTCTCAACTGATGATTCAGTATTGATGCAATTTTGCATAAATTATATGTTTAATAATGGATTGCCGGAACATAGCATTGAGGTAGTAAGCCGACTTGAAAATTTTGATGCCGTTATTGCTACCGGAAGCAATAACACTAACCGTTATTTTGAATACTATTTTGCCAAGGTGCCCCACCTGCTTAGAAAAAATAGGACGAGTATAGCAGTACTCACAGGCAACGAAACAAAGGAGCAACTAAATGGATTAGGCGAAGATATTTTCAGGTATTACGGATTGGGATGTAGAAATGTGGCCAAACTTTATATACCCAAAGGCTACAATCCAGCCACTTTTTTTGAAGCAATCTTTGATTACGGATTTTTAATGGAGCACAATAAATACATGAATAACCATGATTACTACCGCGCTATTTACCTGCTCAATCAGGAACAATTTTTAGACAATAACTTTGTAATTTTGAAAAAAGAAAAACAACTTCACTCTCCCATCAGCATAGTGTATTATGAAGAATATGAGCAACTGGAAGAAGTTGCTTTACAGATTAATCAGATTAGGAATAATCTTCAATGTGTTGTTGGGCAAACCGGCAAAATTTCCGGAGAAATTCCGTTTGGCACCACCCAACAACCTGCCCTATGGGACTATGCTGATGGAGTGGATACAATGGAATTTCTTAGAAGTATTTAAAGAATTGCTTGCCGTATTATTTCAAGAACCGACTCAGCCATTTGATTTTCCCTATCTAGTAACGGATTGATTTCTGTTACCTCAAAAGCAACTGTTTTTTCCCATGCAAACAGGTGTTTCCAAATATACATGGCATCATCAACGCTTAATCCTCCGGGTACCGGTGTTCCGGTTCCTTTCGATACATTCACATCCATCGAATCAACATCAAAGCTCACATAGACCAAATCGTGATGAGCAAAATACCGCATGGCCTCTTCCACCACATTAGCTATTCCTAATTCTTTTCGTTTAGGAGGTGTAAAATATTTAATCCCCAAACGTTGTATGGCATCCCATTCTTGTTGTTCCAAATCCCGCAAATCAATAAACAACAAATCTACGGGATTGATTTTGGGAGAAATTTTTTTGCTTCCGGCTCGTTTTAATTGTTCCCAGGCATCCAATTCAAACTGACTTGGATTATTTATTTTATTTTCATCATTATTAATCCCCAGAGAAACAGCCAAGGGCATTCCATGCATATTACCTGAAGGAGTGGTAAATGGTGTATGAAGGTCGGCATGGGCATCGATCCAAATAACTCCAATCTTTTTGTCGGGGTAGAAATTTCGCAATCCTGCAATGGTTCCGCCCGCATTTGAATGGTCGCCCGACAAGATAAATGGATGATACCCATCCAGTAAAGTTTCTTCAACCGTAGCTGCTATATTTTCGTAAATTTTAGAAATGGTATTTATATGCTTGGCATAACTAAACATAAGTTTACCAGTAAGAAATTTATTATAAACCTCAACTTCCACCATGGGCAATTGCCACAAATCGCTGCTGGCTTGGGTAACATCGGCAATTAACAATGCATCGGGTCCCAAACTAGCTCCGCGTTTTCCGGCACCTAGCTCCGATTTTACCTTAACAATTTTTAATTTATTTACTTCCATTAATTGCAATTATCTATTACACTTGTGCAAAGATAAGGGGATTTTTTAGACTGAATATAACATGCTGAAAAACAAATATATTGATCTAATTGAGCAGACGTTTTATTTTCCCCGTCATGGATTTGAAGTTAATAAAAACTCCAATGAATTAAGTTTTCATGGTATTAACCTGATGAACCTGATAGAAACATACGGCACACCCTTAAAATTCTGCTACCTCCCTAAAATTGACAGTCAGATAGAAAAAGCCAGAAGTTTGTTTCAAAAAGCTATTACCAAACACCATTATGAAGGCAATTATAAATATTTTTATTGTACCAAAAGTTCGCATTTTTCTTTTGTCATAAACCGCGTATTACAAAATGGAGGAGAATTAGAAACCTCCTCGGCTTTTGATTTATTCTTAATTGAAAAACTTCATGAGCAAGGGCTTTACCCCACCGAAAAACACATAATTTGCAACGGATTTAAGACTCCCTCCTACATAGATAAAATTATTAGCCTTAATAAAAAAGGATTTGAAAACATAATTGCTGTAATTGATAATCGCCCAGAATTAGACCAATATAGCGAATACCAATTTGAGCAATTAAACCTTGGCATTCGCATTGCCACCGAAGAGGAACCCAACAGCATGGTATATACCTCGCGCTTGGGTATGAGTTATAAAAACATACTTTCCTTTTATCAGGATAAAATTAAAAACAACCCACGGTATCGTTTAAAAATGCTTCATTTTTTTGTGAATACGGGTATCAGAGATACAACTTATTTTTGGAGTGAACTCACCCGACTGGTGAATGTATATTGTGATGTAAAAGAGGTTTGCCCTGATTTAGAGTGTTTGGATATTGGTGGTGGTATGCCCATTTATACCTCGCTTGGAATTGAATACGATTACGAATACATGATTGATCAGATTGTATTTTATATCAAAACTATTTGCAGTTCGCGCATGGTGTCGGTACCAAATATTTTTACTGAGTTTGGTTCTTTTACCGTAGGTGAAAGTGGTGGAATGCTATACTCCATCATAGGCCAAAAACACCAGAACGATAAAGAACTATGGTATATGATTGATAGTTCGTTTATCACTACCTTACCTGATACCTGGGGAATAGGTCAGAAATTTATTCTCATGGCCATTAATAAATGGGATAGAGAATTCCAACGTATCAATTTAGGAGGTATTACCTGCGATAGTCAGGATTTTTATAATAGCGACACGCATACCAATCAGGTATTTATGCCTAAGATTCAGCCAGGCGAAAAACTATACATGGGTTTTTTTCACACTGGAGCCTATCAGGAATCGCTGGGCGGATACGGAGGGATTCAGCATTGCCTTATTCCTGCGCCAAAGCATATTTTAATTGACAAAAATACCAAAGGAGAATTGACCTATTCGCTATTTGCAAACGAGCAAAAGCCCGATTCTATGATGCAAATTCTTGGTTACTAACCTAAATGAATCAATTCGTGTTTATATAAAATTTGTATTGGTATAAAAACCGTATTTTACTACTTTTGCCCCCGGAGAGATGGCAGAGTGGTCGATTGCGGCAGTCTTGAAAACTGTTGACTGTAACAGGTCCGGGGGTTCGAATCCCTCTCTCTCCGCTACGTCTCAGACACAAAATGGGAGCGATTTAAAAAAAATCGCCATGTCGTCACCAATCGGGTAGACGGCTCTACCGAGTTTCCTCAATAGGGTGCGCCTCTCACACCACTGTACGTGCGGGTCTCGCATACAGCGGTTCATTGAGTGGTGGAGCTACTTTTTGATTTTTTTTTACTGGCAGATACCTGTTCGGTTTCGTAAGCCACCAAGTTAAGTCACTAAACCGTTAAATGCGATTTTAGCAGACCACCTACCCAACTACAGACAGTTCATTGAGCTACGAGGGTAGTTTAAGTTTTATTTTTTTACCGATAAAAAATAAAAACGCCCAAAACAATAACTCACTTATTTGATACACCACAAGGTAGTGTATGAAAGCACAAGTAATACTAGTTCAGAGTAATAAACGGCTCATCTGTGAACCCTAAACTATATGTAGCAATAACAGGTGTTTGTTTTATGAAATATAATCCAACTATCGCCCCAAAGGCATCCGCATTCCTTTGCCACTTCCCTGCATTTTATTCATGGTGCGCATCATTTTTCGCATGTCCTCAAACTGTTTTAGCAACTGGTTTACCTGCGGCAACTCAGTACCACTGCCTGCGGCAATTCGTTTTTTGCGCGAGCCGTTAATGATATCCGGATTTTTGCGTTCCTGTGGAGTCATGGAGCGAATGATGGCTTCAATTCCTTTAAAAGCATCATCGCTTATATCAAGGTCTTTTATAGCTTTACCTACACCGGGAATCATTGAAACCAGATCCTTAATATTACCCATTTTCTTTATCTGCTGTATTTGATTCAGAAAATCTTCAAAGTCGAATTTATCCTGTGTAAGTTTTTTATGTAAGCGTTCGGCTTCCTCTTTATCATAAATATTTTGAGCCCGCTCAACCAAAGTAACAATATCACCCATTCCCAAAATACGCTGAGCCATACGTTGTGGGTAAAACAAATCAATGGCATCGAGTTTTTCACCGGTACCAATAAACTTGATAGGTTTATTTACCACCGATTTTATGGAAAGTGCCGCCCCACCACGTGTGTCACCATCCATTTTAGTAAGTACAACCCCGTCAAAATTCAGCACATCGTTGAATGCTTTAGCGGTATTTACGGCATCCTGCCCAGTCATGGCATCTACCACAAATAATATTTCGGAAGGATTAAGGGAAGACTTAAGTCTGGAAATTTCATTCATCATTTCCGTATCTACCGCAAGGCGACCTGCCGTGTCAATAATCAACACTTTAATACCGATTTCTTTTGCCTTTTGCACGGCATCGTTTGCAATTTTAACTGGATCTTTGGTTTCGGTATCCAAATGCACCGGAACCTTGATTTGTTCGGCCACCACACGCAATTGCTCAATAGCAGCCGGACGATATACATCGCAGGCAGCAAGCATTACGGTAAGTCCTTTGCTTTTTAGGTACCCGGCCAATTTACCCGAGAAAGTAGTTTTGCCTGAACCCTGTAAACCTGACATAAGGATGATGGCCGGAGAACCGGAAAGATTGATATCCTGTTTATCTCCTCCTAAGTGGGCAACCAACTCATCATTTACAATTTTAACCATTAATTGCCCTGGTGAGATGCTGTTAATCACATCTTCTCCCATGGCTTTCGCTTTTACGTTATCAGTAAACTGCTTGGCAATTTTATAGTTTACGTCAGCATCAATTAATGCCTTGCGAATTTCTTTAACTGTTTCAGCAACATTTATATCAGTGATTCGCCCTTGTCCTTTTAGGGTTTTAATTGCTTTTTCGAGTTTGGAACTTAAACTTTCAAACATGTTTCTTCTACCTTTGAGAGCGCAAATTTAAGATATTCGTGGCTAAAACTTCTTCCTCTTTTGAACAAGAGAAACCGGTGATTTTTTTTGACGGAGTTTGTAACCTGTGTAATAAGAGTGTGAGGTTTGTGATAACGCGGGACAAAAAAGATATTTTCCGATTTGCCGCATTGCAGTCACCGCTGGCTAAGAAATTATTTGTCAATCAGCCGTACCTCATTCAGGCACCCGCCTCTGTATTATTGGTTCAGGACGGGAAAATATATGTTGAATCTACTGCCGCGTTAAAAATAGTGCGACAGCTTGGTGGAACTTGGAGTATACTTTACTGGCTTATACTTATTCCTGCTTTTTTGCGCGACACGCTGTACCGTTTTGTGGCTACCCGAAGGTATAAATGGTTTGGGAAACAAAGTACCTGTATGATACCAAAACCGGAATGGAATGACAGATTCATTTCCTAACGCAAAAGAGTTACCGTTCCTTTGCGAATAAGTTTAGCATTATCAACACCAATGGTTTTAATACTGTATGAATACACCCCTTCGGGGCAATCCACTCCATTAAAAGTGCCATCCCAGCCAATGAAAAGGTTGTTAGATTCAAAGAGTAACTCTCCCCAGCGATTATAAATCTGCATCCAGAACCTGAGTTCGTCAAGGGGCGAATCATTGTAGACCCCAACTGCCACAGGGAAAAACAGATCGTTTACCCCATCGCCATTAGGTGAAAAGGCCGATGGAATCCACATACGTGAATCAAGAGTAAGTGGTTTGTAATTAGAGATACTCGAATCCATCAAATCGCCTGAAATGGCAACAATCCGGTATATATAAGCAGTATCAATATCCATATAAATTTTTTCGTCAATCCAGAAAAGAGTATCTGAATTTACCTTGGCCTGCGTTTCAAAAATCCCGTTTCGCCAAATCTGAACAAGGTAATGGCTTACTCCAGATGGCCATTCTTTGTAGGAAGACCACTTCAGGTAAGGCATATCATTTTGCACTATTCCCTGTAACAAAATAGTTGTTCCTCTGTTTCCATAATCACTTTCCAATCCGCAGGTATCTCTGTATTTAACTTTATACTGATAAATAAAGTTGTTTACTTGAACATGATTGTCGGTAAGTGCAGGGCTATTTCCGGTTAACTTTTCAAACCCGTTTAACCATCCGTAAAGAGTGTCGTATCGGTCAACAATCAATTCCCCCTTTCGGGTATATGGATTAGTGAAACTAACTGAAACATTTTTATTACCCTCAACAGTGGCCACCTTCACCATTGGCACCTGAGCCGGCAATTCATAAAATGGAATTTTACTGGCATAGTTACTAAATGAAACCAAATTGGTGTCAGTGACTGAAATAGCTTTTACTCGATAAAATTTTTCTACGGGACAAAGATTTTTATCTACATATTCAGTTGCATTCGCAGGCAAAACTGACAATAATTTATAGTCGGGTTGTTTATTTGCAATTGCCCCAAACACCCTAATCTCTGATAGATTATATCCTTTAAATGCCGTCCATTTAAGTTCATTCTCGCCATGTAGGGATGATTGTACCTGATTAAAAATCGTAACAAACTCAGGCGATGGATACGACTCGATGGCGCACCTATCACTTTGGGTCATCCGGTAACTTACGGGTTCATCTTTTGCCAACCTACTAAAGTCAGTCCAAAGCGTATCTGTTGATTTTGTGAAGGCTCCCACTTTTGTCCATGGCTGCGTTGGAGTGGATCGATATATCCTGTACTCATCAAATTTTCGTATGGGAACGGGATTTTTCCAGATTACCTCTACCGCATGGTTTAAATCAACAGTTACATTTTGAAGAAGAGGAGATTCATTAATTGCCGAATCCATTACCAACAATATATTATTTTTCTCCAATGTACCTACACAACTGTTAGAGTCATATACCGTAAGGATTATATTTTTATACCCAGAAGTTTTAAACGTGTAAAAAGGATTTTTTAACGTGGAGGTATCTTCTGTTCCAGCCAAATCACCAAACTTCCATAACTGAGATTTTAACGGAATAGTGGATGAATACGACATCACCAACCCCACAGGAAGGCCAAAACATAACTCCGTATCGCCCACTGAAAAATTAATTACTGGTGATGGATTAATTAAAATATAATTTGGTTTTACTAAAGTATCAGCACATCCTGCCGCAGTTACTACTCGTAGCCGCACGGTGTGAAAGCCCGGTAGAAAACTAAAGCCTGAGGTTTGTGCCGAATCATCAGCTAGCAGGTCGTTATTGATATCCCAATACCTCTTTTCTGAAAGTGCGGTTGTATCAGTGAGTTGAATAGTTTCTAACTGACAAGCCTGCCTTTTATTTGCAGTGAATGCAGCTTTAGGTTTACGATGTACAATAACCGAATCAAAATCTTCATAAATACTGAAACAAAAATCATTGTCATAGGCAAGTAGTTTAGGTTTAAATACCTCCTTACTTGAACCTATGTTTTTTATTTTGTACACATGATTTGGATTAATGGTAGATGAGTCAATTGGTGAACCATCGCCATAA
>JAGVLJ010000055.1 GCA_020049855.1 Bacteroidia bacterium
GCACCTTGAATGGCAAATATAGTTTTTTACTTAGTTGAAAAGGAGAGCCGATGAATGCAAGTTTCACAACGCGGATTAACACCCCGCAGTTTAGAAAGTTGCGCGGCCAAAATGCGTCCTGTTGAGGAAACTCGGTAGGGCTGTCTATTCGGTTAAATAGTTACCTGTATCTCTACTTGTATTCCTTTACCGGATTGTGATTGAATGGTTAAGTCGGCTTTTATGTTTTTGGCTCTGCGCTGCATATTAGCTACCCCGTTTCCAAATTGCCGGGTATTGTTCATGTCAAATCCTTTTCCGTTGTCGGCTACCCTAAAAATTATCTCTTTTCCGTTTACTTTCATTTCAAGGGTTACCTGTGTGGCGGCTGCATATTTGTAACTGTTGTTAAGGGCTTCTTTCAGCACTAAGTAAATATTTCTTCGCACTTCAGACGGAAGAGATAAATTTGGAATGGGATCTGGAAACAGAAACAGGCAACGGGCTTTACTTTCTTCAAATAAATCGGTGGTAAATTCCCTTAGATAGGTCATTAAACTTTGCATGGAGTCGTGCCTGGGGTTTAAGGCCCACACAATTTCGCTCAGGTTGTCCACCAGTTCGCGGGAGGCCAGCACAATTTTTTCGGCCTGCACTTCGGCATTTTCGTTGCATTTTAGTTTGTGTTTTAATAGTTCACTTTGAATGGCAATGCGCGAGAGCCCTGATCCCAGATCATCATGCATATCTTTCGAAATACGTTCACGTTCTTTTTGCACGGCTTGTTGTTTTTCCATTTCCTGTAATTTTGCGCGAAGCTTTCGTGCAACAAACTGCCTGACGAAAAGAATAAGCAGGGTAAGTCCTGTCGCTACTGCTATTACCACAAACCACCATTGCTCCCAATAGGGCGGAGTGATGTGAATATGCGTGAGTACGGTTTGTGGCCCCCATACCTCATCGTTGTTGCTTGCCTGCACTTTAAATGTGTATGTGCCTGGGGGTAAATTGCTATATCGTGCCAGGCGTGTTTTGCCGACAAACACCCACGTCTTATCCCACCCTTCAAGCAGGTAGCGGTATTCGTTTTTTTGCTGGTTGGTAAACTCTAAACCTGCAAACTCAAAGGTTACAGTGCTGCTGTCAAAAGGTAAAGTGATATGGCTGCTTGTAAGCATTTGGCCCGGTACTGAGCCATCATTAATTTTAAGGGAGGTAAGTACAGCCAGTGGGAAGTAGGGGTTGTCTTTAAGGGTTTCCGGAAAAAAAGCATTGAATCCGTTGATGCCGCCAAAAAAAAGTTCTCCCGAACTACTTTTGTAAAAGGCTCCTGTATTGAATTCATTCGATTGCAGACCGTCTGTAACATTATAGTTACGGCAGGTTTTTTTAACGGGGTTGTAGCACATAAGGCCTTTGTTGGAACTAAGCCACAACTGTCCTTTTTTGTCAGGTATCACAGCATATAGGTAGTTATTGGCCAAACCGTCATCGGTGGTAATTTGGGTGTAGGTGTTTTGTTGCAGGTTGTATCTGATAAGCCCCTTTTCAGAAGCCATCCACATAATGCCAGTTTTTGTATCTTCGTAAAAACAGCGCACACTGCTTTGCCAAAGCAAACTGTCGGTAATCTCCAGTCGGCCTTTATTGTATTTTAAGATAAACAGGTATGAATTTCCGGCTGTGCTTACCCAAATCCGCTTGTCCCTGCTTTGGTGAATACGGAGAATAAGGGTACGAAAATATTTATTAAGGTACAGGGAGTCTATTTTCCGGTTTTTGTACCTGGCTTCAAGTAGGCCAAGCCTTGTGGCAACCAATGTGGTTTTTGCATCGGTGTTGTAGATGTCGTATACTAAGTTATTGCTTTCAACACGGTCGGCCCGCGGGCAGCAGGGTACTTCTTCAAATTGGCCGTTATGGTAATAATCTACTCCATTATCCGATCCAATAATCAGGTTGCCGTACACATCGGTAGTAATGGATGAAACGATATTGCCAAACGCTCCTTTTCTTTTCATTTGGTGTATTTGATTTTTTTTGCGGTTTATAATCAAAATCCCATTTTCATGTGTTCCCACCCAAATATTTTTTTGATAGTCCTCATAAAAACATTTGATAAAAGTGTGCTCGGCAAGCACATTTAATTTAGGTGATTTCAAGTCTGTTTTGTTTATACCGCCACCATCAGTACCTATCCATAAATTATCCGACCGATCGATGAACAGGTAGCGGATAATATCAAACGAAAGGCTAGTAGGATTGCTAGGGTCGTTTTGAAACGTAGTCAGGGTTTGGTTGGTGAGGTTGTAGCACAGTAACCCTGATTTGGCAGTTCCAATCCACAGGCGGTTATAGTTGTCCTTAACCAGAGCAAACGCAATAGGAGCTTTGTGATTTTTGGTAAGGTCAATCCAATGATGCGTTTTGGCAATGAGGTGGTATTGCATCACTCCTTTCTCGGTACCAATCCATATGGTTTCATTTTTTTTATCGAGGCAAAGCGAAACAGTGAACACAGAGCCTGTTGCCCTGATTTCTTTTTCGAGAAGTGTACAAAACCGTTTGCTGACTACGGAAAACGAAACCAGTTTCCAGTTGCCGATAAAAAAAATGGTATCATTTACCAAGAGTCCCATCCGGTTGGGGCCACCCTCACCCGAGTACCTGATGCCTTCAGGCATTTTTATGAAAAAAGTTTTTGACGTTATTTCATCATAGCAACCTAAGGTGTTGCTTCCATTCAAGAACCAAAGATTTCCTTTACTGTCAAAGCCTATCAATTCGCAATCAAAATCATTTCTTCCGCTGCTGTTGTATAGGGGTACGTGCTCAAACTGCTGCCTTGCATATACAAATTTATTTAATCCCCCCGACCGTGTTCCAAACCACAGGTTTCCGTTTTTATCTTCCAGTGCCTTTGCCGTCATAAAATTGTTGCTGAGTCCTGCTTTTTTACCCGCACGGTTTTTATGTTGCTCAAAGCTATAGCCATCAAATCGGTTGAGCCCGTCACCGGTGCCAAACCACATGAACCCTTTTGAATCCTGAAAAATGGAATAGACCGAACTTTGTGAAAGTCCGTCATCTACTGTATAGCGCACAAATTTCCTTTGGCCGTAAGCATTTACGACAACGAAAAAGAAAAAAATGAAACCAAAAGCCCTTATTTTCGTTAGGTAGTGTATCATTCGCATTAATTCTCCCATTTAAGCGAACTTTGCTCCGAAAATATATGGCTAAAAAAAATAATACGGTACATGAAAAAAAAGTAGTGCTTGAAGATGAGCTGATTGAAGTGTTTGGCGCCCGTGAGCATAACCTCAAAAATATTGATATCACCATTCCAAGAAACCAGTTGGTTGTGATTACCGGACTAAGCGGAAGTGGTAAATCGTCATTGGCATTTGATACCATTTATGCCGAAGGGCAACGCAGGTATATGGAAAGTTTTTCGGCCTACGCCCGTCAGTTTATTGGTAATATGGAACGTCCTGATGTAGATAAAATTGAAGGATTGAGTCCGGTTATTTCCATTGAGCAAAAAACGGTAAATAAAAATCCACGTTCAACTGTAGGAACCATAACAGAGGTTTACGATTTTTTGCGTTTGTTGTTTGCGCGTGCGTCTGATGCCTATTCGTATGTTACGGGTGAAAAAATGGTACGGCTTACCGAAGACCAGATTTTACATCGCATTATCGAATTTTTTTTCGGTAAAAAAATTTTGGTGCTTGCTCCAGTTGTAAAGGGGCGCAAAGGTCATTACCGTGAATTGTTTGAACAATTGCGCAAGCAGGGATTTACAAAGGTACGTATTGATGGGGCGATAAAGGACATTACACCTAAAATGCAGGCCGATCGTTATAAAATTCATGACATAGAAGTATTAATCGATAGGATTCAGGTAGATAAAAGCGCGACCACACGGGTAGGCGAATCGGTTCGTACTGCGTTGCGAATGGGCAAAGGCATTATGATGGTAACAGATGATGCCGGAAAACAAGCCAGCCATTTTAGCCGCTACCTGATGGATCCCGTTTCGGGTATTTCTTATGACGAGCCCCAGCCAAATACTTTTTCGTTTAATTCTCCATATGGGTATTGCCAGGTGTGCGAGGGATTGGGCGTAGTGAGTGATATTGATGTTCAGTCCATTATTCCTGACAGAAAATTAAGCATCAACAAAGGTGCACTGGCTCCGTTGGGCGAGTTCAGGGAAAACTGGACTTTTGTGCAATTGCGCGAGCTGGCAAAACAACTAAAGTTTAGTTTGGCCGATGCGGTGGAAAAGATTCCAAAAGCTGCACTCGAAATTATTTTACATGGAAGTGATGAAATTTTGAAGGTAAACTACACTTTTAGTAGTGGAGCCACTCAAACCTATAGCAGCAACTGGGAGGGACTGGTGCCATTAATAACCCGGCATTATCACGAAAAAAATTACGATGCTATTTACAAATGGGCTGAAGAATTTATGATGGTGCGTAGTTGCCCTGAATGTGATGCGGCCAGATTAAAAAAGGAATCTCTGCATTTTAAAATTGATGATAAAAATATTGCGGAGTTGGCGCAAATGGATATTGGAAATCTGTCCAAATGGTTTGACGGAATTGAACAACGCCTGAGTGATAAACAAAATGTAATAGCCGCAGAGATTCTAAAAGAAATCAGGTCACGTATCGGTTTTTTACTTGATGTGGGTTTAAGTTACCTTACGCTTAACTCACCGTCAAAAACCTTATCGGGTGGAGAGGCACAACGTATTCGTTTGGCAACTCAAATCGGATCTCAGTTAGTTGGAGTATTGTATATTTTGGATGAACCAAGTATAGGCCTGCATCAGCGCGACAATGAAAGGCTCATTAAATCGCTCAAAGATTTACGTGATTTAGGCAACTCGGTAATTGTGGTGGAGCATGATAAGGATATGATTCTGGAAAGCGACTACGTTCTTGATTTAGGGCCGGGAGCCGGGGTACATGGAGGGCATATTGTAGCCAAAGGAGAAGTTCCCGTTTTTATGAGCCAACGAAGCATTACAGCTGAATACCTGAGCGGAGAGCGTAAAATTACTGTTCCTGCTGAACGAAGAAAAGGTAACGGGAAACACTTTTCGTTGCATGGATGCACGGGAAATAATCTAAAAAATGTGAGCACTAATTTTCCGTTAGGTACGTTTATTTGTATAACTGGAGTGAGCGGGAGTGGTAAATCAACATTGATAAACGAAACACTTTACCCAATTTTAAATCAGCATTTCTATAATTCCAATAAAAAACCACTGCCGTATAAAAAAGTGGATGGGCTTAAGCACCTCGACAAAGTAATAGAGATTGATCAAAGTCCTATAGGGCGCACTCCACGAAGCAATCCAGCTACCTATGTGGAAGTATTTGCCGATATCAGAAATTTATTTGCCGAATTGCCCGAGTCGAAAATACGCGGATATAAACCCGGTCGTTTTTCTTTTAATGTAAAGGGTGGAAGGTGCGAAACCTGCCAGGGTGGTGGCATGCGGGTAATAGAAATGAACTTTTTACCCGATGTATATGTGCGGTGCGAAGAGTGTAACGGAAAAAGATATAACAAAGAAACGCTGGAAGTGCGTTACCGGGGTAAATCCATTAGTGATGTACTGGATTTGCCTATAGAGCATGCGGTAGAATTTTTTGAGAATGCCCCACATATTTTACGCAAAATCCAAACCCTGCATGATGTAGGACTTGGGTACATCACGCTTGGTCAGCAAAGTACTACCCTAAGCGGAGGAGAAGCACAACGGGTAAAACTGGCTACCGAGTTAAGTAAAAAAGATACAGGTAATACATTTTACATTTTGGATGAGCCTACCACGGGATTACATTTTGAAGATGTGCGTGTGCTGCTGGAAGTGTTGAATAAATTAGTTGAAAAGGGCAATACGGTTTTAGTTATTGAGCATAATATGGATGTAATTAAGGTGGCCGATTACGTGGTAGATTTAGGACCGGAAGGAGGTAACGGTGGCGGGCAAATTATTTGCTCGGGAACTCCCGAGGACGTGGCTCGTAATAAGCAAAGTCATACCGGAAGGTTTTTGAAAAAGGAACTGGAAAGTGGTGAGTAATTTTTATTTCTACCTGCCTGAAGTTTTGTGAGCTTTTAGGCTTGGTTATTTTTGCCTGATATTTGGCAAACTCGTAAAGGATAAATTTTCATTTCGCACGGGTCGCTTACATCTTCGGAAGAATTATGATCCGCCATTGTTTCCATTTTAAAAGTCAAGGGGGTGTAAAAACTACTTCGAGAGGTAGCTAATCATAAATTTATTTTTTTTACTTTCGCAAAAATTGTTCTTCCATATTTCTGTTTTATGAATATACGGGGAAATAAATTGATGTAATTTAAGCCTGGTTTTTAGAACTATACTTATGACAAATTTGAACTATTTAATTATTGGCGCAGGTCCTGTAGGGTTAGCTCATATCAAAGCACTAAAAATGGCAGGAATTCCATTTGAAGCAGTAGATGAAGCAGAAGATTTAGGCGGAAACTGGCATCATGGGGTGTATGATACAGCCCACATTATTTCTCCGCGTGCGTTGATGGAATATTCTGATTATCCTATGCCGAAGAGCTATGCAGAGTTCCCCAGTGGGAAACAGGTTTTGGCTTACTACAATGATTATGCAGCACATTTCGGGTTAAGGGAGCACATCACCTTCAACAAAAAAGTGGTGTATGCTTACCCTGCTGAGAACAATTTATGGCAGGTGAAGTTTGAAGATGGAGAGATAAAACGATACAAAGGAATTTTAGTTTGCAACGGCCACCATTGGGACAAACGTTCTCCAATTTTTGAGGGTAAGGACACATTTGAGGGAGAGATTATACACTCTAAAGACTATAAAAATCCTGACCAACTGAGAGGTAAAAACGTGGTAGTGGTGGGTGCCGGGAATTCTGCCTGCGATGTGGCATCAGAGGCGGCTCGTGTAGGAGCGTCTGCCTATTTGAGTATACGAAGCAGTGCATGGTTTCTTCCGAAATTAGTAGCCGGTTATCCACTGTCTCATTACGCAAAAAACTGGTTGCCGCCTTTTGTTCAGCAGAAAATGCTGAAAATTGGCATAAAGATTATGGTAGGAGATTTAACCCGTTATGGATTGCCCAAGCCAGATCATGATGTTCTCACAAAACACCCAACCATTGGCTCAGAGGCTTTGCATTACATTAAGCATGGGCGGCTTATTCCAAAGAAGGGTATTGCTCGTTTAGATAGAGATAAGGTAGAGTTTGTGGATGGCTCCCGGGTGAAAGCTGATTTGATTGTTACAGCTACTGGTTTCCACCTTTCTTATCCGTTTTTGCCTAAAGAATTGCATCGTGTGGATGGTGCTGTTGCACGGGTGTATGGCAGAAGTATGCTGGCAGATTATAAAGGACTTTACCTCATTGGATGGGAGCAAGTACGTGGAGGTGTTGGAGCCTGTGTACCTACCGCAGCCGATGCTTTGGTGGCGTATTTAAAAGTTCAGGATGAGCTTAATGTGCCCCTTGCAAGTGTGATGAAAGAAGCGGGTTACAAAATACCAGATAGCCATTTAATTGGCATGTTCGATTTGCTGAAACAACTTAAGAAAATCAAAAGGGATTTGCCTCGCTTGCTTCGCAAAGGTAAAATGATGGACAAGACCACCCCGGATTTTAAAAATCAGGCTATTCCATTTCCAGAGGTGGAATTAACAAGTTTATCTTAAAATGTTTTCTATCTCGCGTGGGTTATCTGTTCCAATTAGGTAAGACAGCATATCTAAAACTCAAGCAAGGTGAAAAAATTATAAGAACACAATTTGTAGCTTACTTTCCCTAAACACCGGAACTTACCTCAAAGAAGATCGGTTTTGTATATAGAGTAAATTGCCTTAAACAATGGGTGTGTGAATTTCAAATATTTGTACTTCGGCTTAAAAATCTGTCTGTTGTTTCGCCTCATCCAATCAGATTTTTTATTTTTCGCTCAAGTTTTTTCTGCATTGAAAGAAGAAACTGTTAAAATTTTATTTTTGTTGTGAAAGCAATTCAAAGAATTGAAATGATATTGACCGAAAGGAGATATGTTCACACATAACTAAGCCACCACTTCTTGTTTTGCTGTTTGTACAGGTCGTATTTTTTGCAAATCGGGTAGAGCAGTATTACCACCAGTATCCACATTAAATAAACACCTCCCAAACCATATCCAAGGGTTGAAGGTCTGAATAAAAAGGGAGAGCCTTGCGAATGAATATCTTTATCGCCAAAACCCTGAATGTAAAACACGCCAATACATAAAAGGTGGATGAGGTAAATATGCAACAGGTAGTAAAAAAAAGCTACCCTGCCAAATACCATGACCACATGGCTCTGTTTGCTTTTAAGATGCTCGGTAAATGCCAATAGTATTAATGCCGGGCCAATAGTGAGGCATAGGTATAAGAGAGAAGGCGGGTACTTGTTCAGGTTAATAAAAGATAAAATGGTGTATAATATATTTTTTTGACTGACCCACGGGTGTGGGTCTCCATAAATATTACTTAATCGTAACAAAACAAACAAAATGAGCAATCCCGTTCCTGTTTTAATCAGGGTCATTTTTCGGTGCGATTCACTCACGTCAGCAGCAAATATTTTCCCCAGGCAATAGCCAAGTGCCATCACTCCGGCCCATGGAGCAAAAGGATAAAAGATACCAAGCACACGACCATCAGCATAAGGGTAAAAAACAAAATTGCCCCGGTGAAGTAAATCCCACCAAAATCCGAAAGGTTCTTTGTGAAGTGCTTCCACAGGGTCTAATAAATTATGTCCGAATACCAGAAGAAATCCAATCATAAAAATAACCCGGTACGGTAACCAGATTAATCCGCCCATTATAACCATGCTGATTCCAATAGCCCAGATAACCTGAAGGGCAATCATGTGGTACTGAAAATCGAAAGTCCATCCCGGGCCTACTATCATTATTTCGGCTGCAATAAGCCATAATCCGCGGGTTAATAAAAAATAACTTAATTGTTTTTTACTTTTACGTTCTCCAACCAAAAATATGGATGTACCCGATAGGAAAATAAAAACCGGAGCACAGTAATGCGTAATCCACCGCGTAAAAAATAATATGGGAGTAGTGGTATTTAAATCGAGCGGATTGCCCTGCATGGCTCCGTTGTGAAAGAAGTCACGCACATGGTCAAGGGCCATTAATATCATCACCAGGCCCCGTAAAAAATCAATACTATGAATACGCTTTGCCGACATGAGGCAAAGATAATTGAACTGGCGAATGTGCCATTATAAAATGAATAATGAATCGGTTGGTATCCCAGAAACTATGTTATTACGGTTCTTTAGTTTACTGCAAGCCGTATTCCGTTTTCTTCAATCAAAATCTTTCGCTCCCTAAACAGGGCTCCAATGGCTTTTTTATAGGTTTTTTTACTTACGCTAAACTGAGTGTAAATTTCCTCGGCAGGGCTTTTATCACTTAACGGCAGAAAACCTTTGTTGTTTCGCAGTGTTTCCAAAATTTGCGAACCTAAATCAGTTACTTTTTCATATCCGGGTTTATGTAAAATTAAATCTAAACGTCCGTCCTCGCGTACCGAGCTTACATAAGCCTTTAAACGAAGTCCGGCCTGTAGAGGTTGAAAAACTTCGTTATGGTACAGGATGCCACTATTGGTATTATTCACCACACACTTGTATCCAAGTTCGGTGTTTCGTACTACCAGCACATCTACTTCCTGCCCCTGTTCAAATGGCAATTCTTCTTTATTCAAAAACCGATCAACGCGGGCCGATGCAAGCGGGCGTCCGTTTTCCCCATCAGTAAATACATATACCACATAATATTTTCCTTCTTCCATGGCAGGTTGCTGCTCGCGAAACGGAACGAATAAATCTTTTGGTAAACCCCAATTGAGGAAAGCACCATTGGGGGTAATGTCAACCGCTTGCAGCAATACAAATTCTCCGGCTTGTGCCAATGGCTTTTCGGTGGTTGCAATAAGTCGGTCTTCCGAATCGTAATACAGGAACACTTCTACTTCAGTTCCTTCCTTTGCTCCGTTGGGTACATATCTTTTAGGCAACAAAATTTCGCCAAGCTCGGCACCATCTAAGTAAACGCCAAAATCGAGCGTTTTTGATATTTTAAGGCTATTTGTTTTTGCAACTTCGGGCATTGGGCAAAGATAGGGGTTACGGGTGGAAGTTGGGGGGACTTTTTCCATTAGCTTTAAGCGGCATTTAAATGGTATGTGTTGAACAGAAGAGTTCCCACTTGCTGCTTCCCGCGTTGTAAATTTTAAGGTATCCGGCCTTGAGCATTTCTCCCTCATTGTGAAATGAAGTGGGTAGGCGATGCGGGTAATAACGTTGTTGCTCTACGGGGTTCAGGTAGAATAGTTGAGGCTCGGTAAAACCTGTTGGTACAAATCCAATTTTCCTGTAACTGTTTCCGTTGCTCCAGTCTCTGTCGGCATAAGTCATCAGGTGTGCGGGATGGTGGATGATGATAAAATGATTTAATAATTTACCTAGTCCGCCTGTAACGGTCATTCCGCTTTTACTGGCAAAACGCACCAGTTCGAAGGAACGATATGGAACTGCACGGTTGTGCATGATGCGACTTTTACTGAAAGTAGCCACCGCTACCAGTTCATTGGCATAGATTAAGCCGTATTTGTAGTAGGCGGAGGTACTATATTGCAAGTGATGAGAGTTTAAAAAATCATCTGCCTGTTGTTTATCTATTCGTACTACTTTGGTTTGTCGGGCATGTATTCGTTTCCGTTTGCCCAGCAAGGCAAGAATTCTCGCTTTTACAAGTTTGTTTTGTGTGTGCCACACGTCTTCGCACAAATGAATAACCTGGTTGTTTTGTTTTTCCATTTGTGCTGATAAATTTACCCACAGCCCCGGATTGGTATGCTGCATATCAGAGTACGTAACCAAATGTAAAAGCAGTTTTTCCGATAGCTGAAAAAGCAGGCCATGCACCTTTGCTTTGGGCAGTATCTTTTTTACCTGCATTTTTTCGCCCTCAAAAAATGATTCAACTTCCTTAATAAAATACATGCAGGCCAAAGGTAAGATGCTGCGGTTATTAACTGTTGAGTATTTTTTTATATAACGGCAAAGCCTCCGGTAATTTCCTGTAAATTCGCATTCTTTCAACCGCTTTATGAATAAAAAAATACAACTTTTGCCAGTTTTGATGCTTATGGCCTTTAGGATACAGGCACAAACTACGCTGCCCACCTGGTGGAATTTTTCGAGCCCGGGTATTGCCTCCCCGCCCAGTGGCTGGAGTTATAACCTTACCATTTCAAATGGGAATTTAATTTATATCGGTTCAACCAATTCGGTGGGGGGCGATAATATTTCCTGTCGCTTGGATGCAACAGGAGAATATGTACAGGTATGGTTTGCCGATAAACCCGGCTCTGTCAGTTATTGGATAAAGGGTAGTGGTATTTCTCCGGCTCCTGCTTTTTCAGGGATATTCAAAGTTCAGGAATCGGTTGACGGAATTAATTGGATGGATGTACATATATTTAACAATACTGATCTTACCGGAACCATGACTCGTTTTTCGGACAACTTGCAATTAACTTCAAGATATGCGCGCTTTTATTATACCAGCAAGCAAACAGGAAGCAATGTCGCATTGGATAGTGTAATGGTTCAAACTTCACCCCCGCCATCAACCCCCTCTATCAATATTAAACAGGGAACAACAACGGTAATAAATGGTGGGCAATATATTGTAGGGAAAGCGGCTGCTACCACTTTTACTATCGAGAATAAAGGAACACAGGATACATTGGTTATTACAAACTCTTCCATTGCCGGAACGGAAGCCTCGGATTACAGCATAACGGGAATGCCTGCAAAAATTGCTGCTGGCAATTCGGCAAGTTTTACACTCAATTTCAATCCGCCCGGTTCAAATGCCAGCCGTTATGCAACGCTTACTGTAAATAGCAACGATGCCGATAAATCAATGTATAAAATAAATCTGTATGGTATCAGCGGAAACTATGCGTCAGAACCTGATATTTTGGTGGGGCCGTTACAGTTTTCTTCGGTTAAAGCGTATGGCTTTAAAGCATCTTTCAATAACCCGTCACCAGTAAAGCCGGAAGGATACCTGGTGTTGTGCAAAAGGGGTTCGCCAGTGTTTGAATCTCCTGTTGACGGCCAAACGTATATGAAAGGCGATTATATTGGAGCCGCACAGGTTGCATTGGCAGGCATTGATACCTTTTTTTTACCAACCTATATTTTAGGAGGAAATGAGTATTATTTTAAAATATACCCTTACAATGGACCAAACGGGTTTCAAAATTATTTTGCTGCCGGATCACTACCTAATTATTCTATCCGTGTTCCTCAGGGAAATCCCGGAACCTACTATAATGGGATCAACTCGGCCTCGAGCGATTTTCTAGTAAAACTTCATAACAAAATTAATCCGCACGATACTGTATTTTACAGCCAGTATATTGCAAAAATTGTAAATCCATTTTTAAAACGCGATACTACCGGAGGGAAAAAAGTAGTGAATTGTGTGTACACGGGAATCCCATACGTATATGATGAACCATTTTTGTGGTGGAGTGGTGCTAATAGTGGTATTCTGACCCGCGAACATACATTTGCTCAAAGCTGGATGCCCACCGATGCACAATTGCCTGGAAACCCTGAATTGCCTGAATATAATGATGTACATAACCTGTTTCCTGCCGATCAGGCTAATGCCAATGGAAAACGCTCCAATTATCCGTTTGGAGAAATTGTGGGCACGCCTACCTATACTTCGCCAAGCGGCTATGGCAAATTGGGCAAGGATGTAAATAACAACACCGTGTGGGAACCCCGCGATGAGCAGAAAGGTGATTTGGCCAGAGCTATTTTTTATATGCTCACATGTTACAACGGAGTGAATGGGAACAACTGGAGAATGCCTGCCACGCAAAGCGAAACCCTATTGAAAAAATGGCATTTTCAGGACTTACCCGATGCAATTGAGAAGTCTCGTCAGGAGTTAATTTATGATTTACAACGTAACCGAAATCCATTTATTGATAGCCCTAATTTTGCGTGCCGCATTAACTTTAGCAATATGATTTGGAATAGCACCCTTAGTACACCTTGTGGAATTCCCCAACTCACAGTGCTAAATCCGGCTAAGGGAGTTGAAGATGTTCGAGATATTGGGATGCTTCCTATTCAGTGGGCTGCACTAAATGTAGATAGTATAAAAATTTATTATATTGTAAATGATACAGGAGTGCATTTAATTACTCCGGGCATTGCGGCAACCACAGGATTTTTTAATTGGGTAATCGGTTCAAGTAACGGAGATAGTTTACAAATTAGAATAGAAAGTAAGACCGACAGTACCGTATTTGCAGTATCACCCAAGTTTGTTTTGCTCCAAACTTTAGGGGTTCAGCCATTAAATAGACTGAATATTTCCGTTTATCCTAATCCTTCAACCGACATTTTTACTGTCAACTTAAACGGAGAGAAGAATGTAATCTGCCAACTTTATGATATGCGTGGAGCTTTATTACAAACACAAATAGGGGTCTCTGGTAAAGTACTGATGAGTACTGGCGGGAAAAAGGGCATTTTTATCCTGATGGTACACTCGGAAAATGGAATTCAGGCAAAAAAAATAATTTCGGAATAAACCCAGAATAATCCACCAATGGCGGATAAGTTATGTCTTATATAATACTTTATAACGCAAAAGCGTATGCGGGATTTAATTCATATTGGTATTATTTCACCAAAAAAAAGTATAATGCGCTATGAAAAAAATACTAATTATTTTATTTCTCCTGCTTGTTGGTGTATCGGCAAATGCACAAACGGGAATCTTGCTGGAGGCTTCAGGTGATTTAATCAAAGAAGGAAACGAATTATTCAATAAACGGAAATATAGGGAGGCTGTTTCTAAATATGAGCAGGTTTCGCGCAACGATACCAATTACGCTTGGGCTGTTTTTGAAACAGCAATTACCTATCAGCAAATGGAAAACTATTCCAAGGCAGTCGAGGTCTTGTTAAAAGGTCTTACCATTGATTGCGACCGCGAACATACTTTTTACCATATGCTTGGTAATAATTACAACCTGATGGACAGTTCTACCCTGTCGCTTAAATACCTAGAGGAAGGTATAGCAAAATATCCAAACCATTACTTGCTGTATTACTACAAAGGCTTGACAATGCTTTCGTTAAAAAAAGATAAAGAAGCCTTTGAAGCATTTAAAAAAGCTATTGACATAAACTATTACCACGTAAGCAGTCATTTGCAAATGGGAAATTTGGCTTACAAATACGGAATGATAACCCCGGCTTTAATGAGTTACACATTTTCTTTGATGTTTGAACCAAGTTCTAAACGAGCCATAGAGGCCATTGGGAATATGCTGAAACTCATGAAGGTTGAAGATATGACTCCGGAAGACCGTTCCGGATTTATGAATTATCAGTCAGGTAATAACGACTTTGAAGATATTGATCAGATTATAGCTTCCAAAATAGCACTTGATTCAAAATATAAATCAAAGTCAAAAATAAATGACCGAATAGTAAATCAGTTACAGATTTTATGCGAGAAGCTTGTAGAAAAAGGTGACGACAAAGGTTTTTGGATGGAAAACTATGGGTGGTTTTATAAAAAAATTTACGAACAAAACCAGTTTCCTGGAATGACTTACCTTATCTTTTCCGGGGTTGGTAGCGATGATGTGCAGCACGTTGTTAAATCCAACTCCAAGAAACTAACCGATTTTAAAACATTTGCTATTGCCGAAGTTTCCGCATTCAGGTCGGCAAAGCCATTTACCTATAAAGGGCAAGTTTATAAAATGACCCGCTACTTTACCGATAATGGAACTATGGAAGCCATGGGTGAAACAAATACAAAAACCGGCAAACAAACCGGCAGATGGTTTTTATTTGGTAATAATGGAAATGTTACCGTTGAACTTGAACTGAATGATGCAGGTGAGCGGGTAGGAAATTGGTACTGGTTTTATGATAATAACCAGTTAAAAGAAGAAGCAAGCTACCTTATGGGCAAGCTTACCGGACAAAATAAAGTGTACTCAAGGGATGGGGTTATGACTATTAACGGGAGTTATCAAGATGGCAAATCCGATGGTGATTATTATTCCTATTATTCAACAGGGCAACTCGAGGAACATTCCATATATAAA
>JAGVLJ010000036.1 GCA_020049855.1 Bacteroidia bacterium
ATGAACAATCCTGAAAACCCTTTTACCCTTATTTCATACCTTAACAGGGAGCAGTATGGCGATCGCCCGCTACTTTACGGTCAGTACTACACGGCTAAGTATATTGATACCGAAGAAGGTGCTATGCAATACCGCAAGGGGGAAGAAAAATATGAGGAAATAGGACCCAAAGTAGAGCCGGTTTGGGAAAAAGACCAAATGACTATTTTTCCCCGTATGTGGAGCAACAGGGGCGACCACGTAAAAGCTTATCGTGACTGGGAAAATATTCCCGAAGGGAAAAAACCTTCTTTTGCCAAAAATATTGATTTCTTATTTTCCTATCAATTAAACTTTATGTACTGGCGCTATTTTTTCTGGAATTTTATTGGAAGGCAAAGCGATGAACAGGGTCATGGGGAATTAACCGCAGGTAACTGGGAGAGCGGAGTTAAATTTATTGATAAAGCTCGTCTGGGGCCTCAGGATAATTTACCTAGTGAACTGGCTAATAACAAAGGGAAAAACCATTACTATTTTCTGCCACTCATACTTGGGTTACTTGGGCTGGTATATCAGTTTAACCGCGCACGAGAAGATGCATTTGTAATCACGTTGCTATTTCTGTTCACGGGCGTATTCATTATTATTTACCTCAATTTTCCTCCGTTGCAACCTAGGGAAAGGGATTACGCATACGTAGGTTCTTATCAAACCTTTTTTATATGGGTAGGACTTGGAGTACTTGCTATTGCCGATTGGCTCTCCAAGAAAACAAGTAAAACGGCTGCTGCTGCCGGGGCTACGGTACTGGGACTTTTAATGTCTCCTTATTTACTAGCCAAAGAAAACTGGGACGACCATGACCGCTCTAATCGGTACACTGCTATTGCTTTTGCAAAAGATTACCTGAACTCCTGCGCTAAAAATGCAGTGCTGTTCACCAATGGAGATAATGATACTTATCCTTTATGGTATGCTCAGAATGTGGAGGGTTACAGAACGGATATTCGTGTAATCAATTTAAGTTTGTTAAACACCGATTGGTATACTGACGGACTAAAAGTGAAATGCTACGACTCGGATCCCGTGCCTATTTCGTTAAAACCTGAGCAATACGTACAGGGAATTCGCGAATATGTGGTGTTTTATGAAAACAAAGAATTGAATATTGCCCCTAATGTTTTTTTTCCGCTTAAGCAGGTAATTGATTTCATTGCCAACGATAAGAATCCTATAACCAAGGTGCAGTCGGGCAATGGCGAAACGTTAAGTTATTATCCAACCAAAAATTTCTATATTCCGGTTAACAGGGAAAAAGTATTGGCAAACAAAACTGTTCATCCTAACGATACAGCTATGGTGGTAGATTCGGTAAATTTCACAGTGAACCGAAATACGCTGATGAAAAACGACCTTATAACCCTTGATTTTATTGCAACCAGCAATTGGGACCGTCCGGTGTATTTTGCCATCACCACCGGATCGGAAGCATATTTAAATCTCGAAGGTTATTTCCAGTTAGAAGGGCTAACCTATCGTTTGGTTCCTATTCGTACCGAGATGAGCCAAGATAGAGAAATCGGGCATATCAACACCGATATTATGTACAATAACCTGATGAATAAGTTTGAGTGGGGCAATATGGACAAGCAGGGGATTTATCTGGACGAAACCATTTTACGCCAAACCAAAAATTTCAGAAACCTATTTTATCGTTTAGCAAAAAAATTGGTGGAAGAAGGTAAAAAAGATAAAGCATTGGCAGTGCTTGACCGATGTATGAAAGTGATGCCGAAAGAGAATGTGCCATACGATGTGTTTATGATACGAATTATTGAAGGATACTATATGGTAGGAGCTACAGATAAAGCCGCCAAACTCACGATGGATCTGGCTAAAGATTTTGAACAAAAGTATAAATACTATAATTCTTTCAGAGGAAACAAAAACTTTCGCAAAGTGCAACAAAACGTAGGGGAGAATTTCCAGTTGGTTGGATATTGCCAGCAAATTGCTTCGCAATACCAGGACAAAGCCACTGCTGATGCGATACAAAAAATACTAAGCGGCATGCAAATGCCAATGTAAAGAATAATTCAAGCAGCAAAGCCGGTGATTCGTTCACCGGCTTTCTTTTTTTATGAAAAAGCAATTAGATAAATCTCAAATCATTTATGGCACACGCGCCATACTGGAGGCTCTGGAAAAGGGAAAAGAACTCGAAAAAATTCTTATTCAAAAGGCGCACCAGAGTTTGCAGGTAAATGATATAATTAAACTGGCCTACGAGTATAAAGTTCCATACCAGTTTGTGCCCAAAGAAAAATTCTGGTCATTGGGCGACAGTACGCATCAAGGCGTGTTGGCTTATATTTCTCCTATTATCTATCAGCCGGTTGAAGAAATACTGGCAGCGGTGTATGAAAGGGGAGAAGTGCCCTGCATGGTGGTGTTGGATAGGGTAACCGATGTGCGCAATTTCGGGGCTATTTGCCGCAGTGCGCTGGCTGCGGGTGTACATGCAGTGGTTATCCCTGACCGCGGCTCGGCACGTATCAATGAAGATGCAGTGAAAACATCAGCGGGGGCACTGCTCACTATTCCGGTGTGCCGTAGTTTTAACTTGAAAGAGACGCTGGAATATTTAAAAAATAGCGGACTGCAAATATTAGCCTGTACCGAAAAAGGCGAACGATTTATTGATGCGCCCGATTACACCATACCTACTGTCATTATGATGGGCTCTGAAGAGGATGGCATTTCGCCCGAATATTTAAAATTTGCCGATGAGCAGGTAAAAATACCCCTGCTTAATCAAATGGGTTCACTCAACGTATCGGTAGCCTGCGGAATTATTTTATACGAATTGGTAAAGCAGCGGATGGAAGCGTAACGACTAAATATATTTATCGCCAAACTTCAGCTTTATATCGGTTACAATTTGTTTTACTTCCTGTTCTCTGTTTCGGTCGCATACCAAAAGCACATCTTCGGTATCAACTACAATTAAATCGTTCACGCTGTTTAGTACAACCAGTTTGCCGTTGGGCGCATGTACCATACAGCTATTTGTATTAAAATTTAAAACCAGTTTACCATTTACCGCATTTTGTTTTTCGTCCTTATCATGTATACTGTAAAGCGAGGCCCAGGTACCCAAATCGCTCCAGCCAAAATCAGACGGAATCACAAAAACATTATTGGCTTTTTCCATTACGGCATAGTCAATCGAAATGTTTTTGCACAATTCATACGCCTGTGTGATGGCTTCTTTTTCGTTTGTTGTTCCAAGGGAACTTTCGGTTTCCTTAAACTGGGTGTACAACTCGTTCGAGTATTTTTCAAGTGCCTCCAAAATCCCCGCGTTATTCCAGATAAAAATTCCGGCATTCCATAAAAAGTCGCCACTTTCAATAAATGTTTGGGCAATTTCTATAGAAGGTTTTTCGGTAAATGTTTTTACCTTTTTTACTTCCGGGTCTCCACTGTCAATGTATTGAATGTATCCGTATCCGGTATCGGGGCGGCTGGGTTTAATGCCCAAGGTAAGTAAGGCATTATTTTTTTGCAGGAAATCAAAGCCATTATCCACCGACTGAAAAAAACTTGACTCATCCAGAATCAAATGGTCAGACGGGGCAACAATGCAACTGGCTTTCGGATTTAGTTTATGAATGTGAAAGGCGGCATAAGCAATGCAGGCCGTAGTGTTTTTAGCCAATGGTTCTCCTAAAATCCTGCTTTGGTCAATACCCGGAATTTGTTCCGTAATCAAACCCCTGTATTGTTCATTGGCAACAATAAAGATATTTTCTTTTTGAAATTGTTTTTGAAACCGTTTATAGGTTTGCTGCAGTAGCGAGGTTCCTGTTCCCAGGATATCTAAAAATTGCTTTGGGTAGGATGTTCGGCTCACGGGCCAAAAACGCGAACCTACTCCGCCTGCCATTATTATTACGTATCTGTCCTTGTTTTTTCCTGCCATAATATGTTTTTCAAATAATACCTTCCCGATTTAAATCGTGAATATGAACCATGCCAGCATAGGTGTTATTTTTTGTTATCACTATTTGCGAAATCTTGTTTTCTCTCATTATAGATAATGCATCTACGGCCATTTCTTCCTCGTCAATGGTTCGGGGCGATGCGTTCATAATTTCTCCCGCAGTTAAATTTTCGCGGTATTTCCCGGCTTCAAGCATTCTGCGTATATCACCATCGGTTATTAATCCGCACAGCTTATGGTCTTTAATCACCGCAGTGGCTCCAAGTCTTTTTTGGGTTATTTCAATAATCACATCTTTGATGGGAGAATTAAACTGAACCTGAGGTGCGGCATTTAACGGGTAAATATCTTTCACCTTTAGGTAAAGTTTTTTGCCCAGTGCTCCACCCGGATGAAATTTTGCAAAATCGGTAGCGGTAAAGTGGCGGCACTTAAGTAAACTAACTGCCAGTGCATCGCCTAAGGCCAGTTGCACCGTGGTACTTGTGGTGGGGGCCAGGTTATTGGGGCAAGCTTCTTTATCTACACTCGAGTCAATGATATAATCAGAATGAGTTGCCAGGTACGAGGTTATATCGCCTACCAACGCAATCAGCTTATTTCCTCCTTTTTTTAATAGTGGAACTAAAACTCTGATTTCCGGAGTATTGCCGCTTTTAGAGATGCAAATCACGATGTCGTCAGTTTGAATAATGCCTAAATCTCCATGGATGGCATCGGCCGCATGCATAAAAACCGAAGGCGTTCCGGTGCTGTTAAGTGTGGCAACTATCTTTTGGGCAATGATTGCACTCTTGCCAATACCTGTTATTACCACCCTGCCTTTAGAATTAAGAATTAATTCTACGCAATGTGAAAAACTGGTATTAACTTTGGCGATTGATTTGGTGATCGCATCAGCCTCAATCTGAAG
>JAGVLJ010000026.1 GCA_020049855.1 Bacteroidia bacterium
AACAAGTTCAGCATGACTGGAGGAGGAGGGGTGAGGTAAAGTGATATAAACAAACGGGTAGATGCTGAAACAAGTTCAGCATGACTGGAGGAGGAGGGGCGAGGTGTCGGAGGCTTTTTTTATAGGTTTTTATGTTTAGCTATTTTTTGTAACGGAGTGAGGTGTTGGTAAGGATATTTGCCTCCTGATTTATTAAAACAGGTGTATTTCTTATTTATTTTAAATAGTCATGCTGAACTTGTTTCAGCATCTGCCCAATGAGAGCTTATAGGCTTCATTTTTACCTGAAGCCCATGCTCATTTATTTGGATCGATAATTAAATATCCTCACTAAGATCTTTTAGATCTGGATTCAAGATTTTAATCAAATTCAGTTTCCACTCTCTGTGCCATCTTTTAAGTTTTTTTTCACGCTCAATGGCTTGAATCATATCCAGTGCTGTTTCGTAATATACTAAATCGTGGCAGTTATATTTACTTGTAAAAACGGAGCCTTTACCCTCCTTGTGCTGGTGTACCCTTTGTTTTAAATCTGATGTTACGCCTATGTAAAGCACAGTCCGGTTCTTATTCATCATGATGTACACGTATCCGATTTTCATGGTGGTGGATAAGGTAATTTAGGGCAAGTTAAGTGTTTTTTGAAAAATGTTGGGAACAGGTTGTAGATGCTGAAACAAGTTCAGCATAACAGATGGGACGGGTCAAGTTAAAAAAGTTCGAGTTGTTGAATAGGTACCGGAAGTTCTGTTTGTTTTTTGCCGTAGTAAATTTCCATCATTCCAAATTGTTTATCTGTAATACATAAAATACCAATATGCCCTTTTTCGGGCAATTTCGTTTTAGTGCGTTTTATATGTACATCGGCATTTTCGCGGCTGGCACAGTGACGCATGTAAATGGAGAATTGAAACATGGTAAATCCATCAGCCATTAATTCCTTCCGGAATTTGGAATAAATTTTCCGTTCTACTTTTGTTTCTGTTGGTAAATCGAAAAAAACTAATACCCACATAATGCGATATTCGTTAAGGCGCATGGTTTATAAATCAGGATAAATGAGTTTGCGACTTTCCCCGCTGTAGCATTTAGCCAAACTTGATGTGGTGCGTTGCAAACCTACCATCAGTGGGCTGCGTTGGCCTTCAATGGTTACCTCAAGGGCTGGAATTTGAAGCAGGTGTTGTTTGGTTTCTTTTGTTAATTCAAGTTCTTTCCCCTTGTGTAGTTTCACCAGTTCGTACACCTTTTGGTCAACCATTGGCCGATAGGGTTCCATAATATCATCGGCCAGGCAATATGCATTGTATTTGTTGCTGTGATGGATTCCTAAGGTTGGCAATAAACCGCTGCCCACAAGTCCGCGGGCAACGGTTGCCCTCAGAATTGCATAGCCATAGTTCAGCAAATTATTTGGGTATGCTTCTTCGCGCCCTCTAATAAATTCGCTGATGAAGGGTATAAACAAATTTTTCCAGTACAAAGCAGCCGCTCTTGCTTCATGGTTTAGGCTATCCCCCGATGTTACCTCATTACTCCAAATGCGCATAGTTTGTGCATTAAAGCCTGCTATTTCCATCATAGCCGCCTGATTTTTTATTTTGGCTTTTATAGTTTGCTGCCATAGTTGTTTTTTTAATGGCTCACTGGCATTTATTTGGTCAGAGAAACGCTCTTGCTGCAGCGTATTTACGCTTAGCGGGAGCATCAATCCGGCAGGGTGGTGTGTTTTGTTGCAAGTAATAAGAGCCACGTTATTATCCAGCAATTTGTGAATTACCCCATGGGTAAGGGTTATTTGGGAATGGTCAATGATTACTACTCCAATATCTTCAATTGGAATAGTATTGCCAATTGTTCTGTCCATTCCGTTTGCACCTGGGACATTAATTTCCAGTTGCTCATTTTTGAGTTTTAAATAGGCGGGGTTGCCAAAATACAGGGTTCGTTTGATCATTGCTGTGAGGGTTAGAAGTTGTTTAATTTTCTAAAACCGTGCCATTTAATTCAATTTGGTCGGTGGTGCAGGAGTCAATTTTTTACGGGTGTAGTTACAGGTGTATGCTCATTAAACAATACGGAGTTTTACACTGCCAGCACACCGCAGACAGGCAAGTATTCCAGAATTATTTTTCAATATAACCGACCCTGTTAGGCTACATTTTGTAGGGCGCAATGGTAAAAATACTTTATTTTGCACCATGCAGGTAATTTTATTTGGGGTATTAAAAGAAAAGCTTCAAAGCGATACTCTTGAGGTGGTTAATCCGTCAACAGTAGGGCAGTTAATACAAAAGATTGAGCAGTTGCACCCGTTAATAAAAGAGCAACGGTACAGCATTGCCGTTAACAAAAAAATTTGCAGCGATAGGGAGCAGCGGTTAACTGAAAGTGATATTATAGCTTTGTTGCCCCCATTTAGTGGAGGATAGATATGCTTACACCCGAAGAATATACCCGTTACAGCCGGCAAATTACATTGCCGCAAATAGGGCTGGGTGGTCAGCAAAAACTGAAAGCTGCACGTGTGCTGGTGGTGGGTGCCGGTGGCCTGGGTTGCCCAGCCTTGCTTTACTTAGTGGCGGCCGGGGTAGGCACTATTGGGTTGGCCGATGGCGATGTGGTAGAGGCGAGCAACCTTCAACGGCAGGTTCTTTACAGCCATGATTCGGTAGGTAAGAAAAAAGTTGCGGAAGCCGCACGCGTATTGTCATCCATCAATCCGCTGGTAAAGGTAGTGGCCTATGACGAATTGTTGACTGCTCAAAATGCGGAGCATATTATTCCGGATTTTGATGTAGTAATTGATGCTACGGATGCTATCGAAACCCGTTATCTGTTGGATGAATGTTGTGTGCAATGGCAAAAACCCTGGATTTACGGAGGGGTGTATCAATACGAGGGTCAGCTATCGGTATTTAATTATCCGGTAAATAAGGGTGTCCGTTACGCGGCTATTTATCCAAAGGGAGAAAACCTTGCCACACCCGCAGATTGTGCTCTTGCAGGAGTTTTAGGTGTGCTGCCCGGTATTATCGGAACGATGCAAGCGGCAGAATGTATTAAAATAATTGTTGCAATGGATAGTGTAATGAGTGGGAAATTAGTGGTGTTTAATATGCTAAGTATGCACACGGATATATATAAAATTTTAGTTTAACAGCAGTGAAGGAAAAAAAGACGGCCAACATTTTTGTGGAGGGTGAAATTACGCCTGCTAAGGTGGCCGAAATGATATTGCACCACGAGCCGAAAACACATATCGGGGCTCACGATGTTTTTATGGGTCAGGTGCGGGCCGATGAACACCACGGAAAAAAAGTAGCCGGTATTAATTACACCGCTTACCACGAGATGGCCAACGAAGTGTATGCCCGGCTTAAGGAAGATATTTTTGCCAAATATCCGATAGCTTGTATGCACGTGGCACATAGCGTGGGCTATGTGCCTTCGGGTAAGTTATCGTTGGTTGTATTTGTTTCATCGGCTCATCGCAACGCCTGCATGCAAGCATGCGGGGAAGTAGTGGAACGATTAAAGAGTGAATTGCCGGTATGGGGAAAAGAAGTGTTTGAAGATGAAACCGCCCAATGGAAAGAGAACAGATAGGATCACCTCATAACCTGACGTGTTTGCTGTATATATGTTTGTTTATGCATCAGGTTTTATAAGGCAATGTGTTTTTCAGAAAGTGCGACAAGTGTTTATCAGTGATAAATGTGAAGATGTACAGTATCCACGGTTATTTTTTAGCCAATAGCACAACATGTTAAAAAGTTAGTAATTTGCGCCTTTCATGATAGACATCACGCCTAAAACAACTACACATAGAAAGGCTATTGCCGAGGCTACCGTTAAACTCGGTTCACCGGCTACCGTTCGGCTTGTTACGGAAAATAAAGTTCCTAAAGGCAATGTGCTGGAAAGTGCCCGTGTGGCTGCCTTATTTGCCGTGAAGCGTACAGCCGATATAATACCTGATTGCCATCCGTTGCCGGTGGAATATACACACGTGCAATTTGAAGTGGCTGAAACAACTATTTGCATACGGGTAGAGGTGCATACGGTATATAAAACCGGGGTTGAGGTAGAGGCCATGCATGGTGCATCGGTAGCAGCGCTCACTATTTACGATATGCTTAAACCTGTTGACAAGCATATTTCCATCCAACAAATTAAGTTGGTTGAAAAAAGCGGGGGTAAATCTGATTTTCGCGATGAAACCAATGTGGCTTTTACTGCTGCGGTGGTGGTGTGCAGTGATACTATTTCGGCAGGGAAAAAAGAAGATAAGGCAGGCAAAGCCATCATTCAGCTATTAGAAAAAAATCAGGTTGAAATAAGTTCATATGAAATTATACCTGACGATGTGAAACAAATACAGGATAAGGTAAAAGCAAATGCGGATGCCCATATCAACTTTGTAATGCTGTGCGGGGGTACTGGCTTGTCCTTGCGAGATATTACCCCTGAAGCGGTGAGGCCATTATTTACGCGAGAAATTCCGGGCATTATGGAAGCCGCACGTGCCTACGGACAGCAGCGTATGCCGTATGCCATGTTTTCGAGAGGTGTAGCCGGATTTGTAAATAATACATTGGTATTGACGTTGCCGGGTTCAACCCGTGGCGCTGAGGAAACCATGCATGCTTTGTTTCCTTATTTGCTTCATTTGTTTACAGTGAAACAAGGTAAACAGCACAAGTAGAAAAAGCAGGTTATTTCACGTTTTTTTTCAGCAAAAAATTTTGCCGATAGGAGATAAAAAGTGAATATGAATATTCAAACATAGATTCGTCAATACTGTAATAAGGCTCCAAGCGGAAATGTGCATAAAAATGGTCGAACAGTTTTTTATCCCATATAAAGCGGATAAAGAGTAATTCTCGGTATTCGGGGAAATACGCTTGGCCAATGGAAGACACGTTTTGGTAAAGCGGATTTCCAAGTGCACTCATAAATTGATTGCTTCTCCAGTAGGTAAGCATTATATCTATACCGGTGCGGGTTTTCAGTAAAAAATTTCCCATCAGGGCATCTCCATCTTTATACAGTTGATCCTTATTAGGCGAGAGGTCTTTATACGTAACGTAGTACCCCTCAATACGCCATTCATTGATAAAAGATTTAGCGGGTTCTTTCTTTTTTTTCGCCAAACTTAATCCCATAGCCGAGTTGGCTAGCGTAATTAGGTTTTTATTGGTAATATTTATTTGCCCGCCCCGATGGTTTAAGTAAGCTTGTACAGGAACTGAAAGTTGAAAGGAAGACTTCTTTAATAACATAATTTTAGCAGTGTACCCTGCTACAAATGATTCCTGAAAAGTGTCTCCACGCTGAATCATGTTGTCCCAGTGAATAAACAAATCATGTTGCAGGTACTTGCTATGGTGCAGCCATTGGCTTCCGTATTCGTTGCGAAAGGTAATTAATCGTTCGTAATCATAAATTGGGTCAAGAAAGTTGTGGTTTATATTGCCCAGTATATTTCCGAATAAAAAGATATTTTTTCCCTTTTCACTATTCCATTTAACACTGAATGTGGGTTGCACTTTAATTTTTTCGCGGCCAAATTCTTTGTTTATCCACACCCCACCATCAATTCGTAATCGGGCATTTGGGTAATAGCTTAATTGTGGATTTAATTGAGTACCAAACAGGGTGTAGCCATCCCATATTTTGTTAAAGTACTCATGATTTCGCAGGTAGTTAAGGTTATTAAAGTTCAGGTAAAGGTTATTAGCTCCGTTACTGTCAATAGCAGCTTGTTCGTTCATAGAATAGGTATCGTATTGCCCCAAAACCCTGGCAGAGTTAATAAGCAAAAGAATAGCCGTTAGTTGATACCTCATAACGTGTCAAATATAAATATTCTTTGTGAAACAACATGTTGAATAAACTACATCTTACCGTTTGAGACAAGGTTGGGGGGTATAATTTGGAAGTTGCGTAATTCTACTTCACCAATGCCAAAGGGCTTCGGAGTCCTTTAAGTTCGGTAAGATCTACTTTTAATGCGCCTATTCGTAATTCACTTTGCACACGCACCGGTATATGGTTGGCATCATCGGTAATCCACAGGGTCATATCATCGGCATCTTTAAAAACACGGTCAACAATTAACTGCGGCCGCAGTTTAATGCAACGTAGTTTTCCAATATCACTATCTACTACTTCGCGGCCTAAAAATTTTACGCTAAGAGAATACATCTTGTTATCGAGGTAAATATTGAACGGGTAGGATTGTTCAGGAACAGCGTTGCTAAAATCAAACGTGCGGAAATAATATACTGCTGAAATGAGGTCAAGCGCATCTTTTTCAATTTTCATTTTGCCTTTTTCATGTACGCATACCTGCGCTTTGTGATTAAATACTGCGTAATCTTTGTCTTTGTAATTTCCTTCCAATTGATCTTTGTAATAGGCAATAGGAAGCAGACTTACCAAATCTACGTGTGTTTCATATTTATCACGCACTTTCATAAACCAGTCAAAGGTGCTGGTGGTACGCCCGAATGCAACCATGTGATAGGTTTTTTTGTTTACGGTGGTGGTTGGATTAGGTTTCACTTCAAAATCAATGATAGCCGCATTCATAAATCCATAGTGTACCCGGTATTTTAGTTTTTCGCCAAAGGTGAATGCCCCATTTTTCACTACCCGCACCGGAGTATCAATTGGGCTGGATGTTGTTTGAGCCAACGCACCCGATTGCGTTAGCATCCACATCACCACATATCCTGTCAACTTTTTCATAAGTGCCTTGTTCATGAGCGAATCTGGTTTCAATTTACGTACCATTTATTTAAAAGTCAAACTTGATACCCTGCGCCAACGGAAGAGTTGTTCCATAATTGATGGTATTGGTTTGCCTACGCATATACACTTTCCATGCATCCGATCCCGATTCGCGTCCACCCCCCGTTTCTTTTTCACCGCCAAAGGCTCCTCCAATTTCGGCTCCCGAAGTGCCAATATTTATATTGGCTATGCCGCAATCAGACCCGCGTGCCGATAAAAATTGTTCTGCTTCGATTACATTGGTAGTGAAAATAGAAGAACTTAACCCTTGTTTTACTCCGTTTTGCAAGGCAACAGCTTCATCAATGGTTTTGTATTTCATCAGGTACAACACCGGGGCAAAAGTTTCATGCTGCACTATCGAAAAATGATTTTGTGCTTCGGCAATACAAGGAATAACATAGCATCCTGAAGGATTTTGTGTTTCAGGAAGTACGGTTCCTCCATATAGTATGTTTCCTCCTTCGCGTTGCACTTCATCTACGGCATGTAAAAAGTTTTTCACAGCAATTTTATCAATTAACGGCCCTACCAATATGCCTTCTTTAACCGGACTGCCAATGGGTATTTGCGGATAGGCCTTCAGTAATTTTTGAACAAATACATCATACACGTTTTCTTGAATGATAAGCCTGCGGGTGGTGGTGCAGCGCTGACCGCAAGTGCCAACTGCTCCAAACAGCACGGCCCGTAGTGCCATGTCTAAATCTGCCTTATCCGAAATAATAATGGCATTATTTCCTCCCAATTCAAGTAATGAACGCCCCAGACGTGCACCAACGGCTGCGCCTACCAATTTACCCATACGCACCGATCCGGTGGCTGATACCAGTGGAATACGTTCATCGCGTGCTATCCATTCTCCTACGCGATAATCTCCGTTTACCAAACAGAAAACTCCTTCCGGGATATTGTTTTCTTTTAACACATCACTAAGTAACTGATGGCATGCAATGGCACATAGTGGGGTTTTTTCAGAAGGCTTCCAAATGCTCACATCACCACATACGGCTGCTATCATCGCATTCCAGCTCCACACCGCTACAGGGAAGTTAAACGCAGAAATGGTAGCTACAATACCCAGCGGATGCCACTGTTCGTACATGCGGTGATCGGGTCGTTCCGAGTGCATGGTCAATCCGTACAACTGACGCGAAAGACCAACGGCAAAATCGCAGATATCAATCATCTCCTGCACTTCGCCCAATCCTTCCTGATAAATCTTACCCATTTCCCATGATACCAGTTTGCCTAAATCTTCTTTATGTAACCGGAGTTTATTTCCATATTGGCGGATAATTTCTCCCCGTTTAGGAGCCGGAGTCAACTTCCATGTTTCGAAGGCAGTTAAAGCTGTTTTTACCACCTGTTCAAATTCTTCGGAGGAGGTAATGGTTACCGAGGCTATTTTTTCCCCGTTAACAGGAGAAAAACTCTCCAGCACACCTGAAGTTTCTGTTCCGGTCCAGTTTATTCCGGTAGAGGTTCCTTTATTCACGGCAACAATGCCGAGTTTTGTTAATACATCTTGCATACAAAAAATTGTTGGGCAAAAATAGGTAAACCCCTTGCTTTACGAAAGAAATTGGAAGCTAAACAAGCGCTTTAGAGATAAGAATGGCTGAAACAGGCGTTTGTAGTTGGCTATAACTTCAATCAATGCAACTAACTTGCGGCATATGAATTGTAACAAAGGGGCATAAAATTCTAAAAACTACAGATTGAAACAGCGTATTATTTTCAGTGTTGTGCTGCTTTTTTACTTGCCTGTGGCAGTGGCTCAAAACGTACCTTACCATCAAAACCTGCAAACCTATGTTTCCATTGATTCAACAATGGGGTATTACCTGCCGGCATTTGATACCGTAAAATCACTCGCCATTTTTGTGAATTACCCAAGCGGTGCGCTAAACTCGACAGCCTGGCCCCATGGGACTAAAACACTTCCTTCATTTGCCGCAAAATTGTTATCGCAAAACATAACTGAAATGGAGCCCGACAGCAGCCTTACCGCTTACCTGCTCGAAGCCTCTCTGGGGAGATTGAAGTTTTTAGGGCAAACGTATCCTGAAGTGGTTCAATTGGACCACAACATGGAGTATTACAACACCAATGGTCAGCTGGGAGGAATTGTGTATGAGGTACTGGATAAAGTAAACCAATCGGGGCTGGTAAACTGGTACGAACTGGATACCTGGAGCAAAGTAAACGGGAAGTGGCGCAAACAACCCGATGGGGTGGTTGATAATATCATGATTATTTTCAGGGACGATCCTACCAATTTTGGGTATAACTGGACCGGCTCGGGTGGGGGAATTGCTGCGTTGCTTTGTAAAGATTATCAGGTAAACGAGCACCTGGTGATTAGAGGAGGCTCTATGGGCTCGGGATTAATTTCAAATTCGGGAGCTGAGTTTTTTCCAAGGCATTTTCGCTTATTAAAGCACGAACTGGCTCATTATTTTACCCTCGACCATTATGCAGGTCTTAATGGATTTTACGGTCCCGATTTCACCAATCACGGAGCATGGGGACTTGCAGCAGCACATGGCAGCAGCAGCATTTGTGTCAACTCATGGGACAGAGATAAACTGGGGTGGGCAAGGTTTTTAGTAAACACAGATGCAAGTACAGCCGGTGATACAGTAATTGTGTTGCACGATTTTATTACCACCGGAGAAGCAGCACGCATTAAACTCCCTTATGTAAACGGAGAATATTTTTTGCTCGAGTACCACAACAATACCGGATGGTACGATGCCGTAGATGGTACGCAAAACGGGTTATACATTTTGCATCAGAGCGGCCAACCAGAGAATCATTTGGATATGGAAGAGGCTGACGGACGTTGGGATTTTATAGTTTCTGACAGCATTGAGTTTTGGGAAGGATGCTGTGGAAAACAACCCATGGTAAAACGATTGGATCAAAATCCATTTTTGGGCTTTGGGGATCATGACGATTTACGTATGTTGAAATATGAAAATCGTGATGATGCGGTGCTAACGCAGGAAAATATGCAGCGAGCGTTGGCTTTTGTCATCGAAGGAGAAGAGCATATTATTCGCTGCAACGGAGATGGGAAAGATGGATTTACCAACGAAAAAGGGAGAAATATTTTTAATATAGCTACCAATCCGTCAACCGCTTCAAACGGAGTGAAGTTACGATCCCTTATTACAGTTTTAAACGGAATTTCGGTAAAAGTAGTGAGCATGGAAAAAGACTGCGTGACTGTACAAATAAGGTATCATTATTTTCATGTTGACCAAGATGTGCGGTGGACAGGTGATATTATGCTTTACGACCATTTGGTTATTGGCAGAGGAAAACAACTTTTGCTCAATCAATCGGTGAATTTTAACCGTATGTATAAACAAAGGCCCCGAACTACCTTTATGGTCAACGAATCAGGAACAATAACCATAGAGAAAAATGCCAGACTTATATTGGATGAACACAGCACACTGGTTTTGGCCGGAAAGGCTAAAATTTATCTGAAAGAGGGAGCTAAACTTATTGTAAAAAACGGATCCCGTATTATTGGGGACAGCAGCCATATTATTAAAGCAAAAGGAGCGGTGGTGGTGTACAGGTAATGAACCTGTAGTGCTTTTAGAATTCTTGTTCAACAATAAATGTACGTGTTTGCCCAGGAGATTGCATGTGTATGCTGTTTATAAACCGGTGGGCAAGGGAGTCGGAATACATGCCGAATGCATTCACGAGGGTGCCTTTCAACCGGTGTTCGATAGATACAATCACATACAAGATAGAATTTTCTGCAGGGTCGCTGTTGTCCTCAAAACGAATGGTTTTGGTGATTACAAAATCCTGTATGGGTAAATGAGGGGTGCGGCCGTAGGATTGGTTGGTAATAAGGTTAAAGTCGCAGGTAAATCCTTGTTCATACAAATCGTTCAGGGCTTCGGTCATGGTATTGTACAAATGGTGCAACATATGATGTTTTTTTGTTTTATATAGTTGTTCAGAAATGTGTCACTGGTACAGATGAAAAAAATGCCGCTTAATACGAGGTTAAGCGGCATTTTTTTGGAAATGTCTGTTTGCGATTACAATTTGTTGATAATGGCAGCCAGTTCTTCTTTGGTTTTACCCAGTTTAGTTTCAATCTTTCCTAACATTTCTTCCTTTTTACCGCTTTCGTAGGTTAAATCAGCATCTGTTAAGGTTGGGAATTTTGCTTTAAGTTTCCCTTTTTGCTCGCCCCAATTGCCTTTTACAGCTTCGTGGGGAGTTGTGTTTGTTGTCATAATCGTATATTATTAATGTAATGAACTATTACAGTACAAAGATGTTTCTTTTGGAAGGGGAGATAGTTACATTACTTTACCGAATAATTATATCATTCACAGTTTCTCAAGCGAGGTAAGCCGTTTGTTTTTTAATTTTTTAAAATGAGAAGCGGTGAGTCCGGTAATTTTTTTGAACTGGTTGGAGAGGTGTGCTACGCTGCTGTAATGCATTTTAAAAGCAATTTCAGTCAGGTTCAGGTCATCGTATACCAGCAGTTCTTTTACCCGTTCAATTTTATGCATAATGATAAAATGCTCAACCGTGGTACCTACTACTTCAGAAAAGAGGTTGGCGAGGTAGGTGTAGTCGTAATCCAGTTTTTTGCTCAGGTGGTCAGAGAAATTGGTGTGTGGTACTCCCTCCGTGTAATGCACCATTTCAATAACTACACTTTTAATTTTTTCGATGAGGATGGCCTTTTTATCGTCCATCAATTCCAATCCTGATTTATGTAAACCTACTTTTAGCAACTGCTGCTGCACCTGGGTCATTGTTTCATTTATTTCTGCTTCCCCAAGTTCGATTTTTTTATGCGTGAGACCAAGTTTTTCCAGTTCGTCTTTCACCACTATTTTGCAGCGAATACATACCATATTTTTAATGTAGATTTTCATGAACCAACAAACAGACGGTTTAAAATGAGTAGTACACCCGTAAATATAGGGAATAAACTTGATATAAAGTCAGGATAATGAGAAAAGTCATCTTTTGGGGAGAACAAAAAAGCCCCAGAGCATTTCCGAGCCTTAAAGTACTTATGAATTGTGAGCATCTTATTTTGCTGTATCTAAAAATTCCACATTAAATTCTACCCTGCGGTTGCGTGCTCTTCCTTTTGCTGAAGTATTGGTGTCAACCGGCATGGTTTCCCCAAATCCACTTGCATTTACCCGCATAGGGTCAACTCCTTTTGTAATGAGGTAATCAGCCACTGCCGCGGCACGTTCTTGTGAAAGGGTCAGATTCATGGCATCTTCGCCTACATCATCGGTATGTCCGCCTATAGTTAATTTGTAGCCGGGGTTATTTTTCATCACCTGCACAATGGCATTTAATATAGGGAATGATACCGGTTTGATAACTGCTTTTCCGGTTTCAAACTGTACACCCTGCAACGCTTTTTGAAATAGTTGCTTCACTTCTTTTTTTATTTCGGGACATCCCTGGTTGGCGGCTATTCCGGGCATGCTTACGCATTTGTCGAGGTCATCAAATACTCCGTCATTATCAGTATCAGGACAGCCGCTGTGTGCAGGGCTACCGGCTTGCGAAGGACATTTATCAATACCATCATGAACTCTGTCATTGTCACTATCCGGGCAACCGTTTGTTTGAATAGTTCCTTTAAGCAACGGACACATATCTCTGGTATCTTCGACTCCATCGTCATCTGAATCCGGGCAACCCTGAAATAAAGTCACTCCTTTAATATCGGGACAAAGATCTTCTTCGTCACGAATTCCGTCTCCATCGCGGTCAGGGCATCCATCTAATGCCAGTACTCCTTTTGCGTTCGGGCATTTGTCTTTGCTATCAATAATTCCGTCTCCATCCGTGTCAGGGCATCCTTTAAATTCAACCAGGCCGGCAATTTCCGGACACTGATCATCTATATCTGCCACACCATCTATATCCGTATCAGGGCATCCAGCGGTAGCTGACGAGCCGGAGAGATTTGCGCATTTGTCCATATAATCCAATACCCCATCGCCATCTGTATCAAAAGGACAACCTTTGGCGTCAACTTTTGCATTTTCAGGTGTGGCCGGGCATTTGTCTCTCGAATCGGATACACCATCTTTATCCCCGTCTTTCCCTGCACCAAGATTAAAACTGATACCAAGGGTATGCAGCAAAAACATGTCGTTTCCGGTTGGAATTACCTGGGGAACCTGTGAAGCATTATTATGAGCGCTGCTCATAAATCCAAAAGTTGCCTGATAGTTAATACTCATCACGTCATTCAGTCTTACAGGTAAACCTACTCCTCCCACCATTGGGTAATCTATGTTGTTGGTGATACGGTCACCGGTAAAATTAGTTACACCCATGCCTGCAAAAATGTAGGGTGCAAACCAACTGTCTTCGGCAAACATGTACCCGTTACTGAATTTATATTTTAAGTTTATATTTCCGTGCAACATGGATCCTTTAAACACGGTATTGTTGTTAAAGTAATATCCCCATGATCCGTAAGTACCCATTAACGTAATATCAAATGATCTGTTAATATAATGCGAGAAAGTTAATCCCCCAATGAGGTTTTGTTCAAAAACAGCTTTTCTGAAATCCGTCATGTTGTCTCCAAGGTCGCCTTTATAGGTGCTGAATCCCCCAATAAGGCCAAGATTGCATTTACGGTCTCTGCTTTGGGCGTCTGCACTGGTAAAGGTCAATGAAACCATCATGGCCAGCAAGGTTCGCTGCCAGTTTATCTTTGCGAAAAGATTAAAAAAAGTATTGTGTATTGTTCTCATCATACATTGTGAATTAGCTGTAATAAAATAATTACCCTACAAAAGTACTTTCAGCCATTTGTGTATTATTACACAAGTATAGAATCATGTTACATGATTCACACATGCCCGGCAATGATGCGTTGGCGGCAGATGGGAGAAGGATATATTGTGATTTGAAAGATTAAACGGGAGCACCCTGCTTTGTAAGAAGGAGTAACCGTTAATTTAAATACCGCCTGAGTATCCAGGCTGTTGTTTCGTGCTGTTCCATTAATCCGGTAAGGAAGTCAGCCGTCCCGCTATCTTTAATTTTTTCGCTGCACTCGTCAATGTTTTTTCTCAATTCAACAACTACTGATTCATGATCTCTCAGTAGTTCCCTGATCATTTCTGTTTGCGAAGGGAGATCGGAAGAGC
>JAGVLJ010000008.1 GCA_020049855.1 Bacteroidia bacterium
CGACGCTCTTCCGATCTTCTTAATTTATCTGGATTAGATAAGGTTCTAAGAGAAAACACAACATCTGAATAAGGGAGGTGTGGTATATTCTTATCGCCCCAAAATAGCCCCGGTGCTCTAAAGCCTACTTATATGACAGGACAAGAAAGGGAGGATATTTTAATCAATTACATATTAATGCTATTTCATGATTCAAAAAATGTTGAATATGGGACTATTATAATGGTTAGGGCAACCTATGGAGATGAATTAAAAAAGTACGCAATTACAGAAATAGAGCAAAGAGAGATAAATCACATCCTGCATATAATGGAGCATGATTATGATTTAATAGAAGATTATCATTTCAATGTTTTTGCGTTAAAAAGGTTTGGTAGAGAGGTTAGACGGGAGGGTGGTTGGTTAAAGCATCTTGAAAACAAACGAACTTTTAAAAGTAAACCATTTATTAAACGAATTACGGTAGGACATTTAGCGTTCAGTGCAGCCCTTTTGTTTGGAACTCTTACTACAATAGCTAATTGGGACAAGATAACAACCAGATGGAAAAAATGGTTCCCAGAAGATTCAAAATTAGAGCAACCCAAGCAACTGGCTCCCCATGAAGATTCTTCATCCAAACAAAAGGCCGACACAACAACTGTAAAACACTAAACAACCTCACCTTTCACCCCCTTTCCCCATATCCACACCCAACTTTGTTGAAATTCCCAGAACTTCTCTGAAAATCTGAGGCGTAATTTCGCCTTGTCCGAACTGGTATATAGTCTCCTTTATAATTTAAAATAATTGATTTCCATTTCCAAAGGTTTAGCTGAATGGATACAACTTTATGTTTTCATCCTAATGGTGATAAACATGGTTTTGGTAGACTTAGCAGATATAACCTCCATTTTTATGGTTGATAAATAAGTTATTTGTTTGCAAACTAACGCATAAACACTAAAATGACAAGTATGTCATTATTTTTTTAGTTCAAGAGATTGATTTTGACGCCTTAAATGGGTCAAATTCGCAATGATGCTTTGTTAAGGGTCATTGGTGTAGCATTCAAAGTGCTAGGAGAGGAAAAAGTATTGACACAGGAGGAGGTATATAACGATACTGGGGTGCACATCGGAAGAATTGAAACCGCACAAAGTAACCTGACCATTTCCACTATTCATTCACGTTGTAATTATTATGATATTAGTCTCGAAAGTTTTTTTGAAAGAGTGAATTGGAAATAGTTGGTGAAAATAAAAAGCAATTGCAGACTTACTCTCTCCATTTGGTAGTTGTGAACCCTAAGATTTTATTATAGTGTTCTATCAATATTATCGAGTTTAACTGCTAAGCTGTTTGCAGTTTATTTGCATTTCGTTTACGGTCATTTTCATTTAAGAAAATTTTGCGCAAACGAATGGATTGCGGAGTAACCTCTACATATTCATCTCCCTGAATATACTCCATCGCTTCTTCCAGTGAGAAATTAATCTTAGGAGCAATTTTTACGTTATCATCGCTGCCGGCCGCCCGGAAGTTGGTTAATTGCTTGGCACGAATGATATTAATTACAAGGTCACCGGGTTTAATTCCTTCTCCAATAATCTGTCCTTCATAAACACTTTCGCCCGGATCGATAAAAAAGCGCCCACGATCCTGCAATTTATCCATCGAGTATGGGGTAGCTGTTCCGGTTTCTCCTGGTATCAATACGCCCACATTGCGTGAAGGAATGGTGCCTTTCCATGGTTCGTACGCCTTAAAGCGGTGCGCCATGATAGCTTCTCCTGCCGTAGCAGTAAGCACATTATTTCTTAAACCAATGATTCCACGTGCGGGAATGCTAAACTCCAGATGTTGTAAATCGCCCTTGGGCTCCATTACCAATAGTTCGCCTTTTCGCTGGCTGGCTAGTTCAATTACTTTACCGGCTGATTCTTCCGGTACATCTACCGTAAGCACTTCTATCGGTTCACATTTTTGTCCGTCTATCTCTTTCAAAATAACCCGGGGTTGACCAAGTTGCAATTCATATCCTTCTCTGCGCATGGTTTCAACCAAAATGGAAAGGTGTAGAATTCCGCGGCCAAAAACCATGTACGAGTCGGGGCTTTCGGTTTCTTCTACACGAAGTGCCAGATTTTTTTCTGTTTCTTTCATCAGGCGGTCGCGCAGGTGACGTGAAGTAACAAACTTTCCTTCCTTACCAAAAAACGGAGAATTATTGATGGTAAACATCATGCTCATGGTAGGTTCGTCAATGCTGATGGGGGGTAAACCTTCCGGGTTTTCAAAATCAGCTATCGTATCTCCAATTTCAAAATCTTCAATGCCAAATACAGCACAAATGTCTCCTGCTTTTACTTCTTCCACTTTTAATTTGCCTAGCCCTTCAAATGCGTAAAGTTCTTTGATGCGTGATTTTTTAATACTACCATCACGTTTAACCAACGAAACCGGCATGTTTACTTTTAATGTTCCGCGCAATAAACGCCCAATAGCTATACGCCCTGTGTACGATGAATAGTCAAGGGAGGTAATCATTAACTGTGGGGTTCCTTCAAATGCAACTGGCGGAGGAATTTCTTTAATAATATCATCTAATAACTCAGTGAAGTCAGTTGTTGGCGTTTTCCAATCCCTGCCCATCCAACCTTGTTTTGATGACCCGTAAATGGTATGGAAGTTCAACTGTTCCTCGGTAGCATCCAGATTAAAGAATAATTCAAACACGGCATCGTGTACTTCATCGGGGCGGCAGTTAGGTTTATCCACTTTGTTTATTACTACAATTGGTTTTTTGCCCAGAGCTAATGCTTTTTGCAACACAAAACGTGTTTGTGGCATTGGCCCTTCAAATGCATCAACCAACAGCAGTACGCCATCGGCCATATTCAATACGCGTTCAACTTCTCCGCCAAAATCAGCGTGGCCGGGGGTGTCGATAATATTTATTTTGGTGTCTTTATATCGAACGGAAACATTTTTTGCAAGGATGGTAATCCCCCTTTCGCGTTCCAAATCGTTGTTGTCAAGAATGAGTTCACCTGTTTCCTGATTCTCGCGGAATAGCTTGGTTTGATGGAGGATTTTATCAACCAGCGTAGTTTTACCGTGGTCAACGTGAGCGATGATGGCTATATTTCGAATATCTGACATGCCTAATTTTTAAGGGTGCAAAGGTAAGGGAATAAGTTGATTATTTATAGAGTAGCATTATTAATTGTAAATCAGTGCAAACTCACTTTTTTCGGGGACTATTTACGTTCACCTTATACATTTGGATACTATTTTAGATGGCAGAAGTACGTATTTTTGGCTCCGATGCGCGAACAATGTCTGGAAGCCGATGAGTTTTTAAAACAATCTTTGAATGGGGTGGTATTAGATGTGCGTTCCCCTGCCGAGTTTCTTTCAGGCCATATTCCGGGCGCCATTTCATTCCCTTTATTTACAGATGAAGAACGAAAAGAAGTTGGACCAATCTATAAGCAACAAGGTAAGGAATCAGCTATTGAGCTAGGTCTGGAAATAGTAGGGCCGAAGTTAAAATTTTTTGTTCAACAAGCCAGAGAATATGCCACTAACAGGCCGCTTTATTTGCATTGCTGGCGAGGAGGCATGCGAAGCAATAGCATGGCTTGGTTGCTTCGAACTGCCGGGATAAACGTGTACACATTAACCGGAGGATATAAAGCTTACCGAAAGCATCTTTTAAGTTATTTAACAAATTCCTTCAGACTATTAGTGTTGGGAGGCGAAACAGGGAGTGGTAAAACAGAAGTAATACAGGCTCTTCGCGACAAAAAGGAGCAGGTAATTGATCTGGAGGCTTTGGCGAACCACAAAGGTTCATCATTTGGAAGTATTGGACAACTACAGCAACCCACTACAGAACAATTTACCAATTTGTTGTTTTATGAATTAAGCAAACTGGATGCCTCTAAACCTATTTGGGTGGAAGATGAGAGCCGAATGATTGGAACGGTGAATATACCTGAGGAGTTTTTTCTTCAGATGAGTAAAGCTCCCTTGCTTGTGATGCAGGTTCCGGTAGCGTGGAGGGTGACTAATTTAGTAAAGGGTTACGGAGAGGCAAACAAAGAATTGCTTGTTTCGGCATTTAAACGAATTCAAAAAAAATTAGGTGGCCAGCATCTGATATCCGCGTTGCAAGCGCTTGATGAAAATGATTTAGAAACGGCTGCGGTTATTGCCCTTCGTTATTATGACAAGGCATACCGATTTGGCTTGCAAACCAAAGTTAATTCAAAAGTTATTCATTATGAGCCTCAAGAAAATTCGGTGATGCAAATGGCCGATGAAATACTTTTGCTGGCACAAAATAATTTAAAAAATTTATGGACAGTTTCAAACTGACTCAATATAGCCATGGTTCGGGCTGCGGGTGTAAAATAGCACCTGCTGATTTAGAAAAAATTTTGGTAAATCATCGAAGTACAAAAACCATTGACCAATTACTTATTGGCAACAACAGCAATGATGATGCTGCTGTGTGGGATATAGGAAACGGACAGGCACTCATTAGCACCGTTGATTTTTTCCTGCCAGTAGTTGACGGTGCTTTCGATTTTGGTCGAATAGCCGCAGCCAATGCGTTAAGCGATGTGTATGCCATGGGTGGGAGGCCTGCTTTTGCAAATGCCGTTTTGGGCTGGCCTATGGAGAAGTTGCCAGCCGAATTAGCTTCAGAGGTGCTAAAGGGCGCACAAAGTATTTGTGAAAAGGCAAATGTAGCAATTGCAGGAGGACACAGCATTAACAGCAGCGATCCTATTTTTGGACTTACTGTAAACGGCTTTATTGCTCGCGACCATATTAAACAAAACAATTCGGCTTGGATCAACGACCTACTTTATTTAACAAAACCATTGGGGATTGGAGTGCTAAGCACCGCAATTAAACGAGGTATTGCTCAGCCCCATCATATACAGGCGGTGGTGGAGTTAATGTGTTCACTGAATACAATCGGGACGAAATTAGGTGATCAAAATTGGGTTCATTCCATGACTGATATTACGGGTTTTGGGTTATTGGGCCACCTTACTGAAATGGCCGAAGGGAGCAACCTAACTGCGCAGCTTTATTTTAAAGACGTTCCTGTATTGCCTTATATTGACGAGTACCTTAAACAAAATTGTATACCAGATAATACCTACCGGAACTGGAATGCCTATGAAAACAGGGTAACTGGTTTAGCCGATATGCGGGCGTTTCAGGTATTGAATGATCCCCAAACAAGTGGCGGATTATTGTTAAGCATAGCACCTGAACTTGCACAAACGGCCGAAAAACTATTTACAGCAGAGGGAGTTCAGGCCGTGTGCATTGGCAAATTTATTTCTTTATCCGATTTCAGAATAGAGGTGATACTATAATTCAATGCTTTTGTTTATCTTCACATTGCCTGCAACAAGTCTCAAATAAATTAGCTTTATTTAGCACATTGAATGAGGGAAAAAAGCTACTTTTGCACATTATGACTCATTTAATCGCACCCTCCATATTATCGGCAGATTTTGCCCATTTGCAAAAAGACATTGAAATGGTAAACCACAGCGAAGCCGACTGGTTTCACGTGGATGTGATGGATGGCGTTTTTGTTCCGAATATTTCTCTCGGTCTCCCTGTGATTGCTGCTATGAGGCGGTATGCCAAAAAACCCTTAGATGTACATTTAATGATTGTGCAGCCTGAGCGTTATATCAATGATTTCAGAAAAGCAGGAGCCGATATTTTAACGGTACATATTGAGGCAAGTACGCATCTTCACCGCACCATTTCTGCTATTAAAGAGGCCGGCATGAAAGCTGGGGTGGCCATAAATCCGCATACATCGGTACAATTGCTCAAAGATGTGTTGGCTGATATTGATTTGGTGTGTATGATGAGTGTAAATCCTGGATTTGGGGGTCAAAAATTTATTGAAAATACGTATAACAAAATTGCCGAACTGGTGGTGTTGCGAGATGTAACTGGCTCAAGTGCACTAATAGAAATAGATGGTGGGGTGAATGCAGATAATGCAGCCGAATTGCTTAATAATGGAGCCAACGTATTGGTTGCGGGTAATTTTGTTTTTGGTTCACAAAATCCGTCACATACTATTCACGAACTAAAGCATCTCTATCGCGGTACTAAGTCGGTGTAAAATTCGTTGTACACGCGTAATGCCTCAAAAGCTCCTTTTATTTCTTTCATTTTTTGTTGTTTCCAGAGTTGGAAACGCTCAAATAAACGCTACCGTATATGGAGTAGTTAAAGATTCATCAGGTGCTACTGTGGATGATGTGACCATTGCAGTAGTAGGTAGTGCCTCTGGTACCAGTAGTTCCGAAGGAGGAAAGTATGAACTAAAAGTTTCATCAGGCGAGCCATTTCAGTTGGCTTTTGCTTTAGTCGGGCGCACCGGACTGGTATTGGAAATGCCATCATTAAAGCCCGGTGAAAGTAAGCGGGTAGATGTTCTAATAGGTTCGGGAAGTGTAAAGCGCGTGTTAAAATTTGAGGATTCACCAGATAGGGAAAAAATTGGGGTCATCACATTAGACCCACGCAACCTTGAACCATTCCCGAATATTTCCGGGAATTTTGAAACCTATTTGAAAACACTTCCCGGAGTAACGTCCAACAATGAATTAAGTTCGCAATACAACGTGCGCGGAGGAAATTATGATGAGAACCTGATTTATGTTAACGATATTGAAATTTACCGACCTTTTTTAGTTCGTTCAGGTCAGCAGGAAGGATTGAGTTTTATCAATCCGAATATGGTGAAGAATGTTAAATTTTCGGCAGGAGGATTTGAATCTAGGTATGGTGATAAAATGTCATCAGTGCTAGACGTAAAGTACAAGCAACCGAAAAAATTTGCCAGTTCGAATTCGTTGAGTTTATTAGGTCTTAATTCAATGATTGAAGGAACGGCCGTTAATTCCCGATTTACTTATTTGCTTGGGGTGCGCTATCGAGCCAATAGTTATATTTTAAATAGTTTAGATGTACGGGGGGATTACAAACCCAGATTTGCCGATATTCAGTCATTTATAAGTTACGATATTAACGCGAAATTACAGGTAAGTTTATTGAGCAGTTATGCCGAGAACCGTTACCTGATGATTCCTCAAAATCAGGAAACCGTTTTTGGAACTGTAACTAATGCATTAAAACTGAGTATTGGATTTGAAGGCCAGGAACTGCTGCGATATCAAACTATGATGAGTGCATTAACTTTATCGTATCAGCCAACTAAATTTACTATATTAAAATTTATTGCATCGGGATTTAACAGCATCGAGAATGAATATTATAGTGTTGAAGGCGCTTACAGGTTGGATCAATTGGAAAATAATCTGGGGTCTGCTGATTTTGCCAAGAGCAAATACAATAGGGGTGTCGGCTATTTTGTAAACAATGCACGAAATAATTTGCAGGCAACAGTGGTTAATTTTGCACACCGGGGGTATTACTCTGCTAAAAACAATAACCTGCAATGGGGTTTACAATATCAGCATGAAATAATTGACGACAAGCTTCACGAATGGAAGTACATGGATTCGGCCGATTTTTCGGTACCGCTTCTTACAAATGGAAATTTTGAACTTAATCAGTTTTATCGGGGTAAGGCTGCCCTTGCAAGCAATCGCTATACTGCCTATATTCAAAATTCAATGGTGTTGAACCAGCCAAGTAATTTTACCATAAATTATGGTATCCGTACTAATTACTGGGATTTGAACCGTCAAAACGTTATTAGCCCTCGTGTGCAGATTTCATTCGAACCAAATCGTGCGTATAACCGTAAAGTAAGATTTGGTAATTTGGGAGATAGTTTGTTAAAAAAGAATATTTCTATTAAGGCAGCATTCGGATATTATTTTCAACCGCCATTTTACCGTGAGTTACGCAACCAAACCGGAGAGGTAAACATTAACGTAAAAGCTCAGCGCGCCATTCACTTTTTAACCGGCATGGATTTTTTGTTTAATGCATGGCAGCGTCCGTTTAAATTTTTTGCTGAGGCATATTATAAAAAACTTGATTTTCTGATTCCTTATGAAATTGACAATGTTCGAATCCGCTATTACGCCACTAATAACTCCAGAGGCTATGCTACCGGAATTGATTTGAGGGTAAATGGAGAATTTATTAAAGGTACGGAATCGTGGGTCAGTATGTCGGTAATGAAGGTGGCCGAAGATATTTCTAATGATTCAATTTTGCGTGCTGACGGGACTGTTTACTTTCCAGGGAATATTCCACGTCCAACCGATCAACGGGTAAATTTCAGTGTTTTTTTTCAAGACGAGTTACGCAAGAATCCAAAGTATAAAATGCATATGATGGGTGTTTTTGGTACAGGCCTGCCATTTGGTCCGCCCAATAGACATATTTATAATAACAAGCAGCGTGTGCCACCTTATCGAAGAGTGGATATTGGATTTTCCAAAATGATTATTGATGAAAAGATGAATGAAACCAGCCGTAAAGGGTTGTCAAAAGTGTTTCACTCGGCTTGGATTAGCTTAGAAGTGTTTAACCTGCTTCAAATAAATAATACCATTTCCTATTTGTGGATTAAGGATATTACCAATACCTATTATGCTGTTCCTAATTATTTAACCAGTCGCAGATTGAATGTGGCTTTAATGGTAAAATTTTAATTATGATAGTTGATTTAACCAGTGACTACTGGAACAACCGATATATTGAGCAGCAAACGGCCTGGGATGTAGGTGAAGTTTCAACTCCCCTCAAAAATTATATTGACCAACTGGGATCCAAGCACCTTCGCATACTGATACCCGGTTGCGGCAATGCATATGAAGCCGCTTACATGCTTGAGCAAGGGTTTACAAATATAACCTGCATTGATATTTCCCCGGTGTTGTGTGCTGCGTTAGAAAACCGATTTAGCAACCAGGGGCTAAAAATAATTTGTTCGGATTTTTTTACTCACCACGGACGGTATGATATGATACTGGAACAAACGTTCTTCTGCGCACTTCCTCTATCCATGCGCCTGTCCTATGCCTCGCATATGAATGAATTGCTTGCACAAAGCGGAAAGTTGGTTGGCGTGATGTTTAACTGTGAGTTTGAGAACGATGGTCCACCATTCGGTGGAAGTGCAGCAGAGTATAAAACTTTTTTTGAACCCTATTTCACTTTCAAGCATTTTGCCCCTTGTTATAATTCCATAGCAAAACGAGATGGAAATGAACTTTTTGTTGTGTTGCAGAAATAGTAAAAATATTGACGCAGGTCATGTTTTGATTGAAAAGAAAACCCGTACTTTGGATTCCTTCAAAAATTGTAAGTTAAGTTATGAGTAAACAAGTAAACTACAGCGACTATCTGCAACTTGAAAAAATATTGGATGCTCAGAAGCCCGAAAGCGTTGCAAACGGGCTGCCCGCTCATGATGAAATGCTATTTATTATTATTCATCAGAGTTATGAGTTGTGGTTTAAACAAATTCTACACGAAATAGATTCGGTGGCCGAAATTCTATACATGCCACAGGTGAATGACAATAGTCCGCAATTGCAAACAGTAGTGCATCGTTTAAACAGGATCACTGTTATTCTGCGTATGTTAGTGAATAAAGTTGATGTACTGGAAACTATGACCCCCATGGATTTTCTTGATTTTCGCGATATGCTTCGTCCTGCATCTGGTTTTCAAAGTTGGCAATTTAAAATTACTGAAGCCAAACTGGGGCTAAAATATGAGCATCGTCACGGGCAGGCATACTATACCTCGCAATTGCGCGAAGAACAAATAGCCATGATAAAGCAGGTAGAACAACAGCTTACCTTGCTAGAATTGGTTGATGCATGGCTTAAACGCACCCCTTTTTTCAATAACCCTAATTTCTGGAAAAATTATACGAAAAATACTGCCGGGGGAATTCTTCACCATGCGTTTTGGGATGATTACCGCAATATCTATGCACAAAGTTTGGTAGAAGGCGAAAAACAAAACCTGACAGAGTTTGACAGTTTGTTTTTAAAAGGAGATAGCGGTAGTGCTTTTAGTGCCGAATCAAACCGTGCAGCGTTGTTTATTATGTTGTATCGCGGGTATCCTATGCTGCAGTTGCCGTACAAACTTCTTGAACTATTACTTGAAATTGACAACCTGCTTTCGGCATGGCGTTTTCGGCATGTAAATATGGTGCATCGAATGATTGGAACCCGGGTAGGAACAGGAGGGAGCAGCGGAAAAGATTACTTGAAGGGAGCTTTGGATAAGCATTATATTTTTAAAGATATAGCACGCCTTACCACATTTCTTATTGAGCGCAGAAATCTTCCAAAGTTGAGTCCGGAACTTGAGGCTCGACTTGGATTTGCTTAGTACTCTATCCGCATTCTTTTTTTATTCAGCTGGGCTTGCAGTTTCATAGGTTGAACTTACCTTCGCAGCAAAGTTTAACATATGAAATTTGGAACAAAAGCCATACATGCGGGTCAAGAACCTGACCCAACCACAGGAGCTATTATGACTCCGATTTATCAAACTTCTACATACTGGCAGGAGAGTCCGGGCAAACACAAAGGATATGCATATGCACGTGGTAAAAACCCTACCCGAAATGCGTTGGAAAAGTGTATTGCAGCTTTAGAAAACGGAAAACATGGCTTATGTTTTTCAAGCGGAATGGGTGCCACCGATGCAGTAATAAAATTATTGCAACCCGGAGATGAGGTGGTAACCGGAAATGATTTGTATGGAGGAACGTACCGCATGTTTACCAAAGTATTTGCCAAATACGGAATCAAATTTCATTTTATTGATTTAACAGATGCCCAAAATATCTGCAATTACTTAACTGCAAATACCAAACTCATCTGGGTTGAAACACCTACTAACCCAACCATGCAGATAGTGGATATTGCGGCCTGTGCTTCCATTGCCCAACAGAATAATTTAATTCTTGCGGTTGATAATACTTTTGCCTCTCCATACTTACAAAATCCACTGGATTTAGGTGCAGATATTGTGATGCACAGTGTAACAAAATATCTGGGCGGACACAGCGATGTGGTAATGGGCGCATTGGTTACAAATGACGATAAACTGCACGAGCAATTAGCTTTTATTCATAACAGTTGCGGGGCTACTCCCGGACCTCAGGACAGTTTTTTGGTTTTGCGCGGAATTAAAACATTACACCTGCGCATGAAGGCACATTGTGAAAACGGTCGAATAATAGCCGAGTATTTACGTAGCCATTCCAAAATTGAAAAAGTGTACTGGCCGGGATTTACTGATCACCCCAATCACGCCATTGCTAAAAAACAAATGCGCGATTTTGGCGGAATGATATCTATTGTTCTTAAAGGCGCTGACCTTCCGGAAACATTCCGTATTGCTTCTTCGTTCAACGTATTCTCATTAGCCGAAAGTTTGGGTGGAGTAGAGTCCCTCATTAATCACCCTGCTACCATGACACATGCTTCTATTCCTAAGGAAGAGCGAGAGAAAGCCGGGGTGGTGGATAATTTATTGCGATTGAGTGTTGGGGTGGAGGACATTGATGATTTAATGGACGATTTAAAACAGGCACTAAGTTAAACGAAAACCGCCCGGGAGGCGGTTTTCGGCATGAAATTAATAAACTCCTTCAGGCTTTCTTCGAAGTTTTTGTTTTTTTAGCCTTCAATGCTTTTCGGTTGCGCGAGCGGCCGAAAGAGCCATTGTTCATTTTCCCTTTTTTTGTTTTGATATCTCCTTTTCCCATACGATGTATAAATTAGAAATACGTTAAAATTCATACAAAATTATGAACTGGGGGTATCTTTTAAAAGTTTTAAAAGCTAATGTAAGAGATCAACTGTAATGGTTTCACCGGCTTTGATCTGCACCGTTTTGTGAACCTTGCTTTGTGTGGTATTTACAAAAGCTACTACATAATTACCCAGATTGATATCTTGAAACTGAATGATACCAGAGGAAGAAAAATTATTTTTGCTGATTGCATAGCACCCTTGTTACGAAAAAAAGATTGAGTTAAAACGCTCACATCTTTTAAATCTATGTGAGATGGTCAGCTATGCAAGTGGTTGCTTCGCCTGTAGTAATAACTTAGTCACCGGTAAAGTTAACGGTGAGTTCTTTATTCTTTTGGCAGGAAAATAGAACTAGAATTATTGCGAATAGCAGGAGTTTTTTTAAGTTAATTTTATCATGGTTGTAATTAAAAGCACAAATTATTTAGACGTTGTGTTTTATGCAAGAAAAAAAGGGTCGGTGGGCACTTCAACAAATTTCATTTTATGGCTCAATATTGCTTCTTTTTTTCTATACTTGTCAGGTAATGGATTATCAACTTTTAGCACTCACCATTGGTCCGGCCATTAGTATTGCCATTTATGTGTACTGGCGTGGCAAACTGATGCGCGAACCTGTACAAAAGCTACTCAAGGCTTTTGCACTTGGTTGTTTTAGTGTGGTTCCGGCTATTGCATTTGAATTGTTGTTCCGTAAAATAGGGGTTAAGGCCAGTCCCGATTTATTCCGCACGGTTATTTATGCATTTATAGGTGTGGGGCTGAGCGAAGAGTTCAGCAAATTTTTCTTTTTACGAAAGTATTTTTACCGCGATAAGGTATTTGATGAGCCGTATGATGGAATTACCTATTCGGTTATGATTTCAATGGGTTTTGCCACGCTCGAAAATATTTTATATGTGTATGTGTATAGCAAAGGTGATCCGCAGAATATAGCGTTGGCAAGAGCCTTTACTGCAGTACCTGCACATGCTACCTTTGCCATTGCTATGGGATATTATACAGGCATAGCCCGTTTCAAAAGTAGATACCCTACGGTGCATCTGGTAGCGGCTTTACTGGTAGCAGTGTTGATGCATGGCAGTTACGACTTTTTTATTCTGCAGCGTAGCTATCCTCAAATTGCAGGTGGTGCTATGGTGTCACTGGTATTATCTGTTATTTATTCGCTTCGGGCTATAAAGCTTCAGGTAGCTCATACTCCTTTTCAGCACCGATGAAAAGAGCCGAACTAAAAAAACTGCTCGAAGCAAAAGTAAAAGCTTACAATTCGGACGCATTTATTGAAACAGATCCCATTTCTGTTCCTCATTTGTTCACAAAGAAGCAGGATATTGAAATAGCCGGATTTTTAGCAGCTACACTGGCCTGGGGGCAACGCATAACCATTTTAAACAACTGCCGTAAATTAATGACACGAATGGATAATGCCCCGCATGATTTTATTGTACATCATAAACCTAAAGAACTTAAACATCTTGAAGGATTTGTTCATCGCACATTTAATGATACTGATCTGCTCTATTTCATACATTTTCTTAAATGGTATTATAAGAAGCACGATTCCCTAGAAGATGCTTTTGCTATTGGAATGGGAAAAAGGGATACTACCATTGAAGGAGGGTTGAATCATTTCAGAACTTTATTTTTTTCCTTGCCTCATTTTCCTCCACGTACTAAAAAACATGTAGCTTCTCCTTTGCAAAACTCTGCCTGCAAGCGCTTATGCATGTACCTGCGGTGGATGGTGCGCAAGGATAAACAAGGCGTAGATTTTGGTATCTGGAAGAAAATCAAACCAGCCCAATTGCAATGTCCGCTTGATTTACATTCAGGACGAACCGCCCGTGAGTTGGGATTGCTCACTCGCAACTACGATGACTGGAAAGCGGTGTGCGAACTTACCGATAACCTGCGCCAGTTTGACGCTACCGACCCTGTTAAATACGATTTCGCCCTTTATGGAATAGGGGTATTTGAAGGCAAAAAGGGGGTTTAAATACTTTCTCCCACTTTTCTTATCATTGAATTAACCGTGTTGTTTGCCGATTCAAAAATGGTTTTGGCCTGATTCAAATACTCTTCCGCAAATTCCCTATCTTTTAAATCCTTTGCATTGATACGTACATTCAGGTAGGCTCCTTCAATAGCGGTGCGCAGGCATAAGGCACCAACAGCTCCGTCACTAATGGAATTGGGGTTTCCTTCTTTCACCATGGCTTCACAAAGGGGTAAGGCTTCAGCAGCGGTTTGCATGGCTTTGAACGGAATTTCCACCGCGTATTTGGTGGCTTCCTGTATGGCGGCCGTGCGGGTTTTCTTTTCCTCCTCCGTGTTTTTGGGTAAACCAAAAGCCGTCATGATGCGGTTAAATGCACGGGTATCTTCATCTACCAAAAACAATAAGCGGTCTTTTAACGCTTGTCCTTTCACAGCCCATTCACTGAAATAGGCAGCTTTGTCTTCCCACCCGCGTTTACCTGCTGAAAGGTTGGCGACCATAGTACCCAACGATGCACCTAACGCACCGGCATACGCAGCAATGGAACCTCCACCCGGAGCGGGAGAATCGGCTGCGGTTTCATTGGCAAATTCTTTCAGGTTTAGGCGTACTAATTTTTCATCTTCCTTATTGCGTAGTTGGTATTCGATGATTTTTTTATCCGGGTCAAATGGAGCCAGCTCATCCAGCCCCAGTGATTTTACGGCAATGTGAATGAGCTCTTCCTCCGATACCCCAAGTGATTGCTTTTGTTTGGCGAGAAAATATTTTCCTGCATCCAACATGGCCTGTAATGGAATAAGTCCTACCAGTTCCGAACCTGTTACCCGTACTCCGCGAGAGGTAGCACTTTTTACTACTTCATCAAAGGCAATGTGCACGGGTGTTATGTGGTAATTGGTCAGGTTCATGGAAATTTGTGCCACCTTGTATTCTTCAATGTACCAGCCAATGGCTTTACACGCTTTCAATGTTCCGGGAATGCGTACAGGTTCTCCGTTGGCATCGTTCACTATTTTACCGATGATGGGATGTCCTTCGCGTTTTACACGCCCCGCCTCGCGCACATCAAAGGCAATGGAGTTGGCTAAGCGGGTGGATTTGGTGTTGAGGTTAATATTGTACGCAATCAAAAAATTTCTGGCTCCTATTACAGTGGCTCCGCTTTTGGCCGGAAATTCAGCCGGGCCGAAATCAGGTTTCCATTGAGGTTCTTTTATCTTTTTAAAGAACCCTTCATATTCTCCTGCCCGAATAACGGAAAGGTTTTTTCTTTCGGGATTGTTTTGTGCGTATTCGTAGAGGAAAGCAGGAATTTTTAATTCTTCGCCCACCCGTTTGGCTAATTTTTTTGCATAGTCAGCCGTTTCTTCCATACTGATGCCTGAGACCGGAATAAACGGACAAACATCGGTTGCACCCATACGCGGATGTTCGCCTTTGTGTTTGCTCATATCAATTACCTCGGCTGCTTTTTGTATGCCACGAAATGCAGCTTCAACAACTGCATCAGGGTTACCCACAAAAGTTACCACCGTGCGGTTGGTGGCTTTACCCGGGTCCACATCCAGCAGCTTGATCCCATCTACGCTTTCAATGGCATTGGTAATCTGTTTGATGATTCCCAAATCATTGCCTTCGCTGAAATTGGGTACACATTCTATCAGTTGTTGTTGCATATTCAATAGTTAAAGGGTTCAAAGTTGGTGTTTTCTCTGCAATATTACCAGCATGTTTCAGCTGAAAGCGGGGAAGGAGGAATAGGCATAGCAAAGGACTGATTTTAACATGCTAAGTGGTTGATTTGACAGGGGGTTAACATTAAAAATAAAAAATAAGTTGTATGAACAACGAAGTAAAAAACACGTGTACCTGTTGGCGATAACTGTCAAGAAAGGTCAGCCTCCGTAGTGCTTGCAGTAGGTAACAGGAGATGATTCGTACTATGTTTATGGTATGCTGTGATTTCACTACTTATAAGCATGTAAAATAAACAGACGAACATTTGGCCATTCTCAATTATAGCATTTTCAGTTCCGTATTTTTAGAGTAGCTAAGTATCGGGATTAATTATGCTGGAATATTGTTGCAAGAGGCATAAGAACTGCAAATCCGGTTTGTAAATCAGGTGCGTTGTCTACTTTAAAATCCTCTTTTATATAAATGAGCAGAACGTATTTTCTAAACCATGCATAGGTTAAAGTCCAGTTTTGAGTGGAACGGTACATATGCGTAACTCCCATATGCCAGTGTGTGGTGTACCGAGTGCCATGCAGTACAAGTTTATCAAAATCCTGCGGCTTATTAAGTGCGCTTTGAAAATAAAAATTGAGTGATAAACTGTTTTGTTTGTTGGAGTTGTTTTTCCTTCTCCATTCCAGTTGAGTCTCAAAAGAGGGAATGGTTTTGCGGTTGCTAAAAGCAAGTTCCTGTTTTCTGTGAATAACTCCACGTGTGATGAAACTTCCTGCCAAACTAAATATACATACGTTTTTTTTATCTGGATTACTTTGTTTTTGAAAGGTGGCCGAAAGCCCCAAATCAAGCAAGGGCATGCGAGTGGTGGTATTTACTCCGGTATGAAGTCCTGTAGTAATAGATGCATGGTGCTTTTTAAGCCACCGTAGTTCGGGATAGTAAAAGAGGTCGGATTGAATACCGGACAGAACGAATTGGTTGTTGTGAAACTTAATATAATTTCCATTTTTGTCCTGATAATAGATGGCTGCTTTATTGTATCCGTACTGATTTCGGGCAAACGGATTATTCCCTCCGGCTACCGAGCGGTGAAATTCTTCAATAAACGCATCGCTGGTAAGCAGCGCAAAGGGCGGCTTGCCGTTAGTAATTAAAAAGCTTCTTATCTGCACAGAAGCACTAAGCCGTTTGCTTAAGGGAAACAGGATTTTCAAAAAAATGGATCTGATGATGCCGTCAGCCTCAAAAAGGGAAGAGTCGTGGTTGCGCGGTAGCAGGTTGTAAACGGAATCGCGTTTATGCCAGGGAACCTTAAGCAGTTGAGTTAATGTGGCGGGGTCTTTAGGGAAATAACTGGTGGTGGGAGGAAGCCATACATTACCCGTTCCTATGTCAAGTTGAAATAGAAGGGAACGTGGAGGTTTATTTTGAAACGGGTGATCAATACGCGTGAACAAAAGTCCCAGCGGATGGGTGGTGAGCATGGTTGGTTTAACACTTCCGGAAAAAAAATCCGAGGAATCAGAACTGCCAGCGAAAACGATACCCGTTAGCATGAAGCAAATAATCCATATGTTAATACGTTTCATGGGGTATTCAACATCTGAAATTTTTTAATTTAGCTTTTAACTGCAGTAATCAGATAGTAATTCCACAACCCTTTTTTGAGCGCAATGTATTGCCAGAATAAGGCTTTGTAATGGTTGTGGGCAAAGTAGCGTACTTTTGGGTTGTATAGTTTGTAAGCATTGGCAATAAAAAACATACTTATGGCTCCCCAAAAAATACGAACAGCCGATTTATGAATATTAGGGGTAATACAATGCAGTTGAACATGACTGAAGCCTCCCTGTTTAAGCATCTCTTTAAATTTTTCTGGTGTTGTAACATCACTCATGGCCCACCCGTTTAGTACTTTTAGCAACATCAGGTTTTCGCTTTTGCTCATTTCATTTTTTCCCCTGTACACGTCACCAATAACAATTCGACCTCCTTTTTTGGTCATTCGGTATGCTTCGTTTATAAAGCGGGTTTTATCAGTGGCAGTGCCTGAACTTTCCAGAGCCCAGATTACATCAAAAGTTTCACTGGCATAATCGGTGTGGTTATAATCTTTTTCTTCAAAAGAAGTAAGGGCACTTACTTTAAATCGAACTGCATTGGCTGTGGCACTTTCAGCCTGTTTTTTGCTTAAAGTGATTCCCTTTACACTGCATCCGATATGTTGAGCGAGATAAATGGCCGACCCCCCTACACCACATCCTGCATCAAGCACGTAATCGCCTTTTTTTATATTGGCCAGCTCAGCCATACGCTCGTTCATTCGTCTTAACGCATCCAGCAAATGTTTAGTGTTTTTGTCCCAATAACCGTAGTGCAAGGCTAAACTTTTACTCAGATTCCATCCCCTACGGTAATGAATTTCCGTTTGGTCATAATAATCGGCAATGTCGCGGATCGAAAATTTTTTATCTGTCATGAGGTACGCAAAATACTTCTTTTCCCCTATGCACAAAAGGACTTAATATACGGATATAGATTATTGAGGAGGTATCCAAAAAGCTAATTTAAAATAGCGGAAGATATTATGATATCTGAAATAGGTTGTCAATAATTTTCAAGTGAAACGGGTATCCGTGCAAAAATTGAAACCGGATAGCGAAGTTGAACCACCTTGCTACGTACAAAAAGCAGCTTGTTTCAGAGTTTGATCAATTTTTGAGAGTAGTTGATACTTGTGCCTTTTACTAGTAAAAAATAGGTTCCTTTATTCCATTTATCGGATTCAGGAATTTCCATTATTTGTTCTCCTTTTTCAAGATTGGTTTCTTTGCTCCATATGGGATGTCCGGTTAAATCATATACCTCAATGGTAGCTTTTTCGGCTTGTTGCAAATTAAAGGCAATATGTGTCTCCCCACTGAACGGATTGGGTTGAACGGTGACTTCCACACCTGGCAGTAGCAAACTGCCTTTAACCGCCACCATAGGTGTGTAGGTAGCTACTCCGTTTAAATCTACTTGTTTCAATCGGTAAAATAGGGTAGCAGACTGCAAATTGGCGTAGCGATCGTAAAAATGGTAAGTATGCATAAGGTTGCTGGTTCCCGAAGCTTCTGTTCTTCCGGCCAAAATAAAATTTATTCCATCGTATGAGCGCTCCACCATAAAGTGCGAAGCATTAATTTCAGACGCGGTAACCCAGGTAACGTGTATAGCATTTCCGGCTCTTTCAGCATCCAGTGAAACAAATTCAACAGGTAGCGGATTTGTTACATCAGTACCAGTAAAAATGGAAAGAGATGTAAATGGGGTTACGTTGGTAATGGTTCTGTTTACTGCATCCACGGTGGTAGAACCTGCACCACTTGACGAGCATTGACAGGCCCATCCGGTGGAAGTTCCTGTGTGGTTTTTTGCTAAACGAAGATTCGGATTTGAACTTAAAGTTCCAATTATATTATCGCTATAAAAAAGTTTTAGCACATAGCTATATCCGGTTGATGGGGTAGCATCAATTTGCCAGTAGCAGTTAAAATAAAGGGTAGTTGCAATCGGGGTCGTTGGGGTGGTTCCAGTATAATATAAAACGGTAGGGGCGGTTGAAGGGGGAGGCGTTCCCGCCTGCCAGATGATTTGTGCAATCGTTCTGCCTGCCAGGGTATAGGTTGAGGTACTGCCTGCAGTCAAAGTCCCACTATGGGTGGCGGCAGTTGGGGTTGATACGGGTGTAAATTCATCTGCTCCAATATCGGTTGACCCATTTGCTACCGATGTTGAACGGGTGCTGGAGACGTTAGACCAATCCATATCATATCCGCTAAGAGGCATCCCTTTTCCGTTTACGTACCAGCAAGCGGGATTCCCAGTTTTGATAGTTAAGTCTCCTGCACTGGCATTATTAAATAAATTATTCGAAGGAAGATTAGCGGTAGAAATACCCCAGCTCCATTTATCGGCAGTATTAGCCCCAATATAGGTTGCCCAGCTTTGTAGCGTAGTTGATAATTTACAAATCTTGGCCAAATCATTTACACAAAGCAAATTGTAGTTTAAGTTGAAATTAGTATAGTTGCTATATATTGGGGTAGAGATAGCATAATTATTACCGCTAGTACTGGTTCGTTTGTTGTAAAAAATATTGTTGTAAACGGTTGCTGTACTATAATCTCTCAATAAGCAAACTGATTCACCTGCGCTGGAATTGCTGCCCTCGATGTATATGGTATTGTAGTAAATATTATTGTACTGTCCGGTATAAGCAGCGTAGTAGGTGTGTATGCCATATACTGAATAGGATGCATTGTTGTTAATAGATATAAAGTTATTATGGATATTGGACGTTCCCACATAAATATATATACCTTTAGAAACGCCAGAAGCCGAACTGCTGGAAAGATTGGTTATTTTATTAAAATAAATATCGGCACCATTGGTGGCGGAGGTTCCACTATACAAAATAATTCCTTCAACATAGTTGGCAGATGCCGTATTTGAGTTTGCGAGGCTGGAAATGATATTTGAATAGATGCTAGAGCCTGTGGCAATTGTATACAAGTAGATACCTGTGAGGGAAACAGATATGGTGGTGCTTGGATTACTGGAATTGGTTGTGATTCCTGAAATAGTATTACCTGATATGGAAGCAGCACTGGAAGAACTGCCAGAAACCATGATACCGTAATTTTGTGTATTGGAAGCTCCTGTGGCCGAGACACCGGTAATAGAATTGTTAGCAATAGAAACCCCTGCTGTACTGCTAAGAGCATAAATGCCATAAAACAGGGAGGCCGGAGAGATAGTATAAACATTATTTCCGCTAGCCGTTACCCCTCCGCAAGTATTGGTGAAAATTCCATAGAAGCCTCCGGAGGAGGCAATGGAGTAAATAGAATTGTTGCTGATAGTAGCTGTACTGCAGGTAATGGCATAAACAGGTTGACAGGTAGAACCGGTAGTTATCGAATATACAGAGTTTCCACTTATGGTTGTATTGTTGCACGAATACGCAAAAATGCCGTTAAATGAAGTGCATGATATGTTGTAAACGGAATTGTTACTGAGGTTAGAACTAACTGCATTTATGTTGTTGAAAAGGTTGCTGTAAATTCCGGCACTTGTGGATGTGGTGCTGATATTGTTCACTTGATTTCCTGTTACCTCATTTGCAACGCATTGTTCCATATATATACCATTGGTATTTGAATTAGAGCTTATATACTTGACCATGTTATTGGTAGCATATGAGTACGAAGTGGCATTGTAAACATGTATGGGGAAACATGTTCCGTTTGCACCTGTACCGGTCGTAACAATATTGGCTACTAGATTACCTGATACGGTAGGATTGGTATTGCTAACGGAATAGATTCCTCTAAAAATAGGATTCACAGTAGAGGAGTAACCTGTTTCATAGCCTACATAGATGCTATTCGCTTGTGCATTGCTTCCAATGGTATTGTTGGCGAAAGTAGTGCTTCCTCCGCTTGATTGAGCAATGGCATAAAAGTACATATTCGAGTTAATACTGCTTGACCCAAGATACTTCATGTTAATACTTCCAATAATGTTATTTTGAATGGAAGTAACGTATGAGGTGGTTACATAAATTCCAATAGCCTGAGTATAGCCTCCGGGATACATGCACTCCAGTAAAACAGAGCCGGTACCGGTTGAACTTCCTATTGTATTTCCGCTAATAGTGCCAATATCTACCATACCATTGCCCACTACTATACCCTGAAAAATGTTTCCGTTTACATAACTTTTAACGTAAATTTCTTTTATTGTATTTCCTTCAATATAGCTTTGGGCTGACGGGGAAGCATTGGCAATGTAAATAGGATAAAGCCCAGGCCCGGCCGAAGCAGAAGCGGCAGTGATGGTATAAGTCCCGGTACCAATGGACGTGCTGTAACCAATGGTATTATTTCTAATATCAACGGTTCCAACGGTGTTGCTCACGTATATCCCATAATTGACATTCCACTGGGCATAGGAGATAGAGGTGGTTTGATAAAAACGATTGCCATAAACTTTCCAGTTGTTTTGGCTGGTACCTATGTATATTCCGTATGAATTTGAATTACTGGTACTGTGCCGGTAATCATAAATATTGTTGTTGTAGATAACTACATTGTCGGAAGCATAATTAATGGTTGCCGAAGCTTGGCCATAAATAGAAACCAGTGGATAACCTCCTGCAGGACTTGGCCCGATATTACACGTTGAAATAGAATCATTATCGTTATAATCGGTGGCGGAAAAATGAACAATTCCATAAGTATTAACCGGAGATGCTAATAAATTACAGTTTCTCACCGAATTGTTAGATGCTCCGTTTTGAAACAAAATTGTGAATGCTTGAGCTGCGCTATAATCATTTCGGATGGTGAGTGAATTACTGCTGTTGTTTATGCCGTTAATCACCACATTGTCTGCCCCGTTTAATGTAATCACAGGTCCGTTAAAATTGCCTGCAATAACCCGCGTTCCGTTTGGATAAATATATATGCTGCTATAGGAAGCCGATCCGGAGCCACTCGGGTTAATTGAAGCGGTGCTCCCTGCTGTATAATCGGCATCAATACGTATGGCAATAGTACCTTTATGGGTTCCGTTGTTTATAGCATTAAATGCCACAGTTAAACTGGCATAGTTGCCGGTAGCAGTACCCGAGGTGGCAGTAACATAAACGTTTTGTGCAAAAAGACTTTGCGGCAACCAGACAAGAAATAGGCTAATCAGTATAATTTTTTTTATATACTGCATGTTTTCTGATTGTTTATTGAAAAACAAAGTTATCCGATTTTGCGGGAATAACAAATTTGGAGACAGAAAGTTAAAGTTGACCCAAGTCAATTTTTTTGTTGCACAATAAACAATACGAATATCGTTAATGCTTGATTTGCAGTAGATAGGGGAGGCTTATAGAAGCAGGAGAAACCAAAAGAGCTGATTACAACTGGTTATTTAGAATTCAATTCAACCCGAAAACCATAACAGGAATGGTCCAATCTGACTCCTGAAGGTTGAATTTAAATGACCCGGGCCGGACAGATATAAATGAAGGCCGATAGGTATTTTAGATCTTTTTCACTTTAACGGCACCGTCACCCTTAAAGGTTTTTTCAATTTCAAACGTTACTTTGTCGTTGTTTTTAATGGGCTCAAGCAATCCGGAAGCGTGAACAAAAATGCTGTCACCGGTAACTGATTCTTTGATGAAGCCATAAGCTTTAATATCATTGAAAAATGTAACAATCCCTGTTTTTATTAAGTCTTCAGGTGCTATCGGCTTTTCACGTTCCACATCAATCCGCATTTCAGATTGAACGAACTGTTTCATTTTTTTAGGGTCGGGTGGGGTATCAGATATATTCCCGTTTTCATCAACATAAGCCATCATGTCCTCAAGGCTTTGGCCTTTTACAGCATTAGCTTTACGCTCTTGCTTGCGCTCTTCTTTTTCTTTGCGTTTTTGTAACCTGTTTTTTTCCTTTTCTTTTTTACTGAAAGTTGCCTTTGATTTAGCCATCGTTATTAAAAATGTTTTAGTACTGTTTAAATTAATTACATCACTGCTCAATTTTAAAGTGGGCTGCAAGGTAACAAGTAAAAAGCCAGTCAAAGGTAGGTTATTTCTACGGTTAAACAATTAAGGTATGTTTTGTAAATTGTCAGGGCATTGTCAGGGTCAATCTTCTTAGCCAAATAATACTAACGATATTTTACATTTAAATCACCGTTGTTTTTTATCAACCAAAACAAATGCGTTTTTTGCGGTGACCTTGTTATTAAAGCGTATGCTCTTTAGTCATTCCGTCCGAACATTTCAATCAGTTAGTTAGAGCAATACTTTCTCCATACGACAGGAGGAAAGGAGGTAGTTTGGTAAAAACGGAACAGACTCTCGGTTTAAAATGGATTTTGAAAACATTGGATGTTATGTAACTAATAGCATAAACGCTTACCCCACACCCCTACGTATTCACATTAATTGGGTGTTTGTTACACCAAAATCATCGGTAATAGCTTCTCCAAGTCAGGCGTAATAATTTAATTTTAGACCTAAATTAAAAATATGACGAAAAACACTATTCACAATCGCTCTGCAGGCCATTGTGGCAATGGGTTTTAACCTGTTAAACCTATAAAATACGAGCATAACCGCATTGATTCGGTACCAAAACTTTAAAATAACCGAATGGGGTTGCCATAATCAACAGATTTTAGGGAGTGGGGAAATTGCAATTCTAAAACTGGTATTAATTACAAGTATTTCAACCTTTTTATCACCTTTCATTTTACTCCACAATATTCCTCGCTATATAATTATTGCGGTAATATATTTGGAACATAAATTTAAACGCATTATGCATAATATGGGACTTGGAATGAGCGAAACATGCGTTCGAACGGGCTTGGGTCAATAATTCACTTTGTATAATTTCAAATACGCTTACTTTTGACAAGTAGTAAATATGGGGCATATGAAATCAATCGCAGTTTTTTTCACTTTTTTCATTTCTATGGTTTTAACAGTCTGCCATAGTTCTGACAGCAAATCGAATAAAGAGCAGGAAACGGCAGACAGTACATTTATTCGGCTTCTTCATTATGATAGTGTACCATTCAAGAAAAATTCTGACGGGCTGAAAGCGGCAGTCAATTATATTGATTCCATTTATTACCGTTTAAAATCTCCCCGGATGCCTGAAAAACTTTATCGCTACGACCGGATAGTAACTTTTTTTTATCAGTCACGACTTTACAGTGTAGCTATACGGTATTGCGACAGCATTATTCAGCTTATAGATAACGAAAATGCTATTGCAATATATCCTGCACAGTATGCCAGTGCCTATTTTGCTGCAGGAGATAGTTATGCACATATGGGTAATTTCTCAAAAGCGTATGATTTTTTTTTTATTGCGCGCAAACGGGCACAGCAATATGTTGACCGCTGTGCTTTGAGCGATTACACCTACCGCATTGCTATATCGTTGTATAAGGCCGGACAATATAATGAATCCATGAGTTACTTTAAAATGTGCCTGCAACCTACCAATGAGTGTGGCAGAGAGATAAAATACCTGATACGCAGGCAGGAGTTATTAAGTAATATTGGTTTGTGTTTTGTTGGGATTCATCAACCTGACAGTGCTCTAAGGTATTACCACCTAGCGATTGCGAAAATAAAAAATGAAATTTATCCTGATACACAGGTATCCGAAACCTCTGTGGCAATTGGGGTGGTGTACGGGAATATAGGTAAGGCTTATCTCTTAAAAGGGGATACAGCCTTGGCGGTAAAGTACTTTAAGCGTAATGTCGAAATCAATTCACTTCCGAATCACGATTCGCATGACGCGAATTTCTCATTTCTCAATCTTGCAGAGTTGCACTTAATTCAAAAAAAATATGATGAAGCGGCAGTATTGCTTGGCCGGGTAAAGGCCAGTATTGATACGATTGACTATGACGACACACGGCAGAGGTGGTTATTGCTTATGTCTAAATTTTATAACTACACAGGCAACATTGCCGCTTCAAACAAACTGCTAAATGCCTTGTTGACTTTGCGGGATTCGATTGAGATAAGGCAACGTGAATTTAAGGAAATGGATGTGCGTCAGTACATCGTTACTTTGGAAAATCAGGAGGAGAACAAGCAACTAAAGGAGGAGAATGAAAAGAAACGATTCGCCATGGTAGTGCTGGTAGGAGCAGGTTTATTTCTGTTAGTTTTATTAGTAGGAGGAGTGTATTTGTACAGGCGTACGCAAAAATATGTAACTGAATTAACAGTGTTAAATCAAACTATTGAATTGCAAAAAGTTCAACTTGAGCAACGCAATAAAGATAAGGATCATATTTTGCGTATTGTAGCTCACGATCTGCGAAACCCGATTTGGGGCATTAACGCACTTTCAAAAATATTGCTTGATGAGATGCAGCCTTCGGATAAACTTTATGAAAATATCAGACTTATTCATGGGGCGTCTCACTCAACTATGACCTTAATTAATGAGTTGATAGATGCTACAATGGATATCGATCGCCAAATTCAAACAAGCAGGGAAGATATTTATGAGGTGATAAACAATGTTGTTGAAGTATTAAAACACCGTGCTGCCGAAAAGTATCAGAATTTGGTATGGCTGGATGTAGGAAAGTCAATGTATTTGTCTTTTAATCGCGAAAAAATATCACGAGTGCTAAACAATCTTATTTTTAATGCGATTAAGTTTAGTCACCGTGGAAGTAATATTGAAATTTCCCTTACCGCTACCAGCGAAAATTTGGTAATTGCCGTTAAGGATCATGGGGTGGGTATACCAGCCGAATTGCAGGGAAAAATATTTGAAATGTTTACTCCGGCCAAGCGGGTAGGTACTGCGGGAGAAAAATCTATTGGACTTGGGTTATCTATTTGCCGTGGAATTGCCGAAGCACATGGAGGTAAACTTTGGTTAGAAAGTATTGAAAACAAAGGCACCACTTTTTTTCTTCAACTACCCATACGCACTTAATAAATTATCTACACATAACACTTTTTGTCTATTCTTTAGTGTGTTTGCCTTGATCTTTGACGTGACCAGGAGCCATTAACCAGCCTTCGGTAACTGTTTTGAAGCAGATTCATTTTTTAAGAGTTATTCCAACCAGATTTTAAGCATTCGGTATTCCCCAAGTCTTTTTTATCGAGGTAAAATTTAAAATTGAATCCCGTTTATTAGGTTACCTTTGAGGAATGAGTAAAGACCGACAACAACGAGAGCCCAAAAAGGCCAAGCAAACAGGAAAAGCCAAAGTACAGTCTGATTACAAAAAGGCCGGAGGGAATGTGATTACAGTACCCGCTGTATTCAAGAAAACCAAATAGGTTTTCTTTCCTGCTTTTTAGTTTAACAATCTGGTGGTATTTCTTGCGAGTAATAGTTTTTCCAGTACCCGATTGAGTACAATAGTGTTCGGGTTTATTAAAGTTTTTGGCTCGCTTTTCCTTTCTATACCTGTACTTAGCGTAGTTTTATAGCTACGTTCCACTTTAATGTAGCCTTGGGCTACTCACGTACTCAATTAATACATGTTCGAATCCTTAATGTTTTGTGTGATTTAAATCGGGTAAGTGCGTTTGTAGCTACAAGCTAAATAAAACGAAAGCGTAGGCATAACCTACGCTTAGTTGAGGTTTGGTCTCAACTTTTTTATCTTTAAATATTTATCAACCCCATATACTGAGCGTAGCTTTTAGCTACGTTGTTCTTTTTTGTAGCCTGCGGCTACACATGCACAATGCTTATTAATCCTTTCCCATTTGAATAATCACGGGCACTGCTGTACAGGTAATGTTCGGCTTCTACTACATAACCTTCTTTCACCGGATTTTGATGAATGTAGTTGAGTTTTGATGTGGTCATGTCGGGTGTGGTAAGTTCCACTGCATGGTTCTCATGTGTCCATACCTGATAGTTTATGTTTCGCAGGTGTTGTTGGGCTGCGTGTTTAAACTGAAATAGCATCCATTCTCTTCGGCTTTCCGGCTCATCTTTTACAGATGCTAAAATCTGTTTGCTTGTGTTACTTTTAAAATTGCGTACCACTGATGACAGATTTTCTTGTTGTGCCGATAAAATGCAATGCACATGGTTGCTCATAATGCACCAACTATATACCTGCAATCCTTTATGATTGACGCAGTGGTTTAAACTTTCCACTAGTATATCTTTGTACCTTCTTCGTGAGAATAAATCCACCCAAGCTACTACCTGAAAGGTTAAAAAATAAACACCCTCCTGATTTTTGATTTGATAAGAATTACCCATAACAAACAGTTTGATGCAAAAATAGTTTCTTCTTTCGAAAAACACAATAACACTCAGCGTAGCTTGCAGCTACGCTGTTCTTTTTTTGTAGCCTGCGGCTACATTTTCAGGCAGTTTATTAAAGTTCGGAATGTTGTTGCTTTCAGTAGTGTTAAAATGGTTCGGTGTGTTTGTAGTTGCAAGCTACATAAAACGGAAACGTAGGCACAACCTACGCTTAGTTGAGGACATTTCCGTACAAATATTCTAAACAGTATTGTGCACGAATTAGAGATGTACAAATACGATCAAAATTTTTAATAAGAATGTGACCCTCATTATAAAATTCAATTGGGTTGTGCTTAGTGTCAATCTTTGGGTACCTTGTTTTTTAATTATGTGGAGAAAGTATTACTGAGAGCCAGAATAGTGTTTGGGTTGATATAGAAGTATAAGAACTATAAATGTACTGTTTCCTCATGAGTGACTTAAAGTCCTCAAGAGGAATTTGGTTTATTTCAGCAATCAAGGAAGATGCTTTTTCATTTCCCAAAAAGGGTGAAATAAAGTTTCCTAGTTTTGCAATAGTTTCCTCGTAATTATCTTTATTAAAGTTAATAATTCCTTCTATATTTTCGATATTGCATAAATTTTCAACGATTTCTTCTATTGATTTTAAAATATCTACTACCTCAATGTTGTCGTTGTATATTTTTCCCTCTAAATCTTGTAAAAAATTCTTACTATCTAATACTTGCTGAATATGATCAACAAATTCTAAAGTATCATATTGGACGTTTGGAAATGCTTTTTTAATATTTTCCCAAGATTCATGAAATTCGTTGTAATTGCTTTTAGCGATTCTAAAAAATACCTTTTGCGATTTGTGACTTATTTGTTTTTTTAATTGATCTTCTGTTAAATTATTTGTGAACAGAGCAAAAGATTTGAAAGCAATTTCAACGCTCTGTTGTAAAAAATAAATTGCCTGTGAAAAGTGTTTGTTTTGAAACAGAGATTTTGCAGCGTTAAGATCATTAATGGATATGTCAAGATATGTTTTTGTTTCGTTCATTCTGATATTACCTCATTTTTTACATTTACAAAAGTTTGGGTGTTATCAAGTATATGGTGAATTAAATGATGGGGCCTCCTGATAACCCTGTTCTGGGGCGCACTTGCAACGCTTGACTGTTGTGTCAGTGTATTAAAATCCAAATGTTACCCAAGCGAATCTTTTTTTGCCTCCTTTGCTGTAGTATATGAGCCCTCTCTCTCCAGTTAAAATTGGCCATTTTTCGCTTGGATCCATAAAGGTCTTGCCCTTGCATTTTGATTTCATTACAATCTGTTTACTCATATCACCATTTTCACTTATTGTTACAATTGCAATACTAGATTTTTTAGCTTTGGTTACCCATTTGAAGTCAGAGGAACAAATTTCTTTGTTTTTTTTATGGTCATTAAAAATTAAGTGAATATTGTTGTTCTTTTTTAGTAGAAAGTATGAAAATCCTTGATGACTTCCCATAATTGATTGGCATTTTTGGATTGGTTTAGACCATAATAGTTCGCCATTTTGGTCGTAGCAGGTTGCTAGTACATTCCCAAAGTAATAGTTTGAATAGGAATCTAAATGTCCTCTTCTGCCAGAACTGTGGAACTGAGTATAAAGAGTATAAGAATAATTCATTTTTTCGCCACAAATTATTATCCTGTTGTTATCCATCACCGTTAAATAATTTACATACATATTTATTAAAGGTTGTTTTCTGCCAATGCCACCTAAAGAATTCATTTGTTTTAAGGTTTCTTCTGAAAAAGTATTACTACTTACACTAGTTGTTTTTCCGCTGCCAAAATCATAATTTATCAGAAAGGTTCCTTCAGCCTCGTTGGTTTTGAACTTGGATGTAGTATATCCGCCTACAATTAGACGTTGAGTTGATGAAAGGTATTGAAAACTATAAAATGCTGCACTCATGTTCGTTAAGTTTTCACCGATATGTGATATTCTGTTTTCATTTTTTCTAAATTCAGTAAACAAAAATTGGAAACTTTTATTTTTTATTACTTCTTTGAAATGGGTGCCTTTGGTTGAGTCAGGTGTGTAATTGATCACAGTTAGAAAGTGATAGTTATCACCGGATACTCCTACTAAATAATGGGTAGCTTCTTTTAAATTTAGGGGAAGTTTTATTTGAATGGAGTCTTTAATTTCGTTATTAGTCGTTAATGAATAACAGCTGAGTTGAACGGAATCTGCTAATGAAACCTGGTGAGTCAAAAGTATATTGTTGTCTTGTTTAGTAAGATCACATCTAGTTTTATTCGTGTCATAAATTGCACTAATTTTTTTCACGAGTGAAAGTTCACCATTTTCTTTATTAACTGAAAATAAATCATAAGTTGATTCGAAGTGGGAATATGCTAGGATGTATATATAATTTTCATTTTCTTCACATCGGGTAAGAAGCAACTGCTTTACTCCTTTATATTCGGTTAAATTGATCCTTTTTTCCAAAATCATATTCCGGTTGAAGAACTCAATGTATAGGAAATTTTTTTCAATTTTTGCCCAGGGATTATGGTAAACGACATAAAATGAACTGTCTTTAAGAATACTCATTTTAGCTATCATCGCAAAGTGATTTCTTGATACTTTGGGTGACAAATCAATACTTTTGATGTGTACGCTTTGGTGAACCTGAGCACTTAGCGTTCCGGTTAGAATTAGCAGTAATAAGAGTAAAATTTGTTTTGGTTTCATTTTAGTTAAGATTAAATTTATAAGTATTAAACAAGGATATAAAAGTTATACTATATACTCGGCTCTCCTTAATTTGCAACTAAGGAGTCTCCCGCATTTCCAAATTCGACTTCCCCTTCATCCTCCGCTTCCTTTAGGCGCATAATCTGGTCAAGGGCATCGGGTACTACATCGCTGCAAATGGTAATAAAGCTGCCTTTTACTGCGTGTTTAATGGCGTAGTCAATGGCTTCGGTTTCTTTTTTTATCACCGTTACTTTTTTATGAGGGTCTGTTTCATGTATGCCTTTGGTAATAAGTGCCACAATTTCATCCTCGGTTTTGCCGCGCAGGTTTCTGTCCTGCCTCACTATAATTTCATCAAACATGGTAGCGGCCATTTTGCCTAAGTTAATGGTGTCTTCATCCCTGCGGTCGCCTACGCCTGCTATAATACCAATTTTAGGTTTTGCATCCACCTTGCTCAGTAAATCGCCAATAGCTTCAAAGCCCGCTGTGTTGTGCGCATAATCCACCATCACGTCAAAATGGTTAAAGCGGAAAATGTTCAGGCGTCCGGGTGTTTGTGCCGGGCCGGGTATAAAAGTTTGCAGGGCCTGTCTTAGGTCTTCAATTTTTATATTCTGTATAAAGGCCGCGAGCACGGTGGGCAGTACGTTGGCAATATTGTAGGTGGCTCGTCCGCCATAGGTAAGGGGTATGTTCACGGCTTTCTCCACGCGTATTTTCCAGGTGCCTTTGCAAATGGTTACGTAGTGGTTTTCGTAAATGGCCGCGAGTCCTCCGTTTTTCATGTGTTTTTTTATAATGGGGTTGTTCTCGTCTAAGCTAAAGTAGGCTACTTTGCAATCCAGGTCTTTGGCCATGGCCACCGTCCATTTGTTATCGGCATTTAAAATGGCGTATCCACCGGGCAGGACACTCTCGGGCACTACGCCTTTTACGCGAGCCAGTTGGTCAATGGTATCTATATCCTGTAAGCCCAGATGGTCTTCGGCCACATTGGTTACAATGGCCATATCGCAGTTGTGAAAACCGAGGCCTGCTCGCAAAATGCCACCACGTGCACATTCCAGCACGGCAAAATCAACGGTGGGGTCTTTTAACACAAACTCGGCACTCACGGGTCCTGTGCAATCGCCCCGCATCATCAGGCGGTTTTGTATATATACCCCATCGGTAGTGGTAAAACCAACCTTGTATCCCTGGTTTTTCATAATGTGGGCCATCAGTCGGGTTGTGGTTGTTTTTCCGTTTGTGCCTGTAATCGCAATAATGGGAATACGAGCACTGCTTCCGGTAGGGTAGAGCATATCAATCACGGGTTCGGCTACATTGCGTGGCAATCCATCGGCCGGGTCAATATGCATGCGAAAACCGGGGGCTGCATTTACTTCCAGAATGGCTCCACCGTTTTCATTTACGGGCACGGTTAAATCGGGTGCCATGATATCGATGCCGCAAATATCTAAACCAATAATGCGGGCAATGCGCTCGCACATAAAAATATTATCGGGGTGCACCATATCGGTTACATCGGTGGCGGTTCCTCCGGTAGAGAGGTTGGCAGTGGGTTTTAAAAAGAGTTCTTCGCCCTTGGGCAAAACGCTATCAAGGGTCAGGTTCTTTTTGTTCAGAATATCCATGGTAAAATCATCCACCTTAATAGAGGTAAGTGTTTTTTCATGTCCGTATCCTCTGCGCGGGTCTTCGTTAGTTTTATCAATCAATTGTTGAATGCTGTGTTTACCATCGCCTGTAACGGCTGCGGGCTTTCGTATGGCGGCTGCTACAAATTTGTAATTGATCACGAGGATGCGGTGATCCTGTCCCACAATGTAGCGTTCCACGATCACACCACGTGAATATTTTTTTGCCGCTTCCAGTCCGCGCAGGGCATCTTCCCAATTTTTAATATTGGTAGTAGCGCCTTTGCCATGGTTTCCATCCACAGGTTTAGTTACAATGGGGTATTTTATGCTTTCAATGGCTGCTTGCAATCCTTCTTCGCCATACACAATGCGTCCTTTAGGTACGGGAATTTCAGCAGCCTCTAATAAATTTTTTGTTTCTTCCTTGTTGCAGGCAATATCAACGGCAATACTTCCGGTGGTACTGGCAATGGTAGCGCGTATGCGTTTTTGATTTTTACCATAACCCAATTGCACCAGCGAATGTTTATTGAGGCGTATATAAGGAATGCCGCGGTGTATGGCTTCGTCCACAATGCAACCAGTACTTGGGCCCAGGCGTTCGTCTTCGCGTATCTCGCGCAGTTGCTGAATATCGTCAGCTAAATCATATTCTTTTCCTGCTATCAGGGCCTCGGCAATGCGCACGGCTGCACGGGCGGTGTAGGTGCCGGCTTTTTCTTCCATGTAGTCAAACACCACATTGTACACTCCGGGTTTACCGGTGCTGCGGGTACGGCCAAAACCGCAGTTCATTCCGGCCAGTGTTTGTAGTTCGAGCGCAATATGTTCTATCACGTGACCCATCCAAGTACCTTCTTTTACACGTTTAAAAAAACCACCTTCTACTCCTTCACTGCAACGATGACTGTGCATGGTAGGAAATAATTTTTCCAGCCGTTCGTCAAAACCTTTGATGCTATTGGTTGGTTGTTGTTCCATTTCTTCTAAATCAAGGCGCATCTGGATGAGCTTATGCCTGCGAATACTCCAGTAGTTGGGGCCGCGCATGATTTTGATGTCAAGTATTTTCATGGGAATGTGTTGGTTTATTCGCTGAATGTTTTTTGTTTCTAAATTGAATTTACAAGATACAGCAAGGAGATACATCTGCCAACTATTTTGGGATTTTTTATTTTTTTGGGATGGGAGCTTAAGTGATTTGGGACTTCCGTGTTTATGGTGTATAAGAGTGAAAGTGTTTAGGTACGTAAGTGTTTTTGGAGATTACGTATGTTGTACTTATGTGTTTAGGTGTTTGATTACGTTGGTTTTGGATGGTTTAAGAATCAGTTTATCACGCTATCCACCGCTGTGGACTAATTCTCTTGGGGGTATGGGAGAGGATTTTATCTTTGCACCCTGTTAACTTAAACTTTATACATTGGAAATACCCAAAGGCAAACTCATCTCCATAGGTGGAGCAGAGGACAAAGGAACAAATTCGGAGGAGGGTTTTGTGCAACGCAACCGACTCAATTTTTTTGAACTGGGCATATTGAAGCGCATTGTGGATGAAACAGGCGGAACGGATAAGCGTATTGAAGTGATTACAACGGCTTCGTCCATTCCTGTGGAAGTTGGTGAAAACTACCTGAGCGCTTTTGGTAAAATTGGTTGTACCAATGTGGGCGTAATGCACATTCGAAACAGAGAAGAGGCTATGCAGCAGGAGTACGTTGACCGCATCAAGGCGGCCGATGGTGTGATGTTTAGCGGTGGTGATCAGTTGCGGCTTACCAGCATTTTTGGGGGTACTGAGATTTACGAGATATTGCATCACCGTCTGGCTCATGAAGCAGGCTTCGTGATTGCCGGTACCAGTGCAGGAGCTATGGCCATGAGCAATACCATGATTTATCAGGGCAAAAGCGATTTGGCACATTTAAAAGGCGAGGTAAAACTCACTACGGGTTTAGCCTTTGTGGGAAATGTAATTATTGATTCGCACTTTGATAAACGCGGACGGTTTAACCGTTTGGCTCAGGCTGTAGCCAGCAATCCGCAATGTGCAGGCATCGGTTTGGGTGAAGATACCGGAGTGATTATCTCCGGAGGAAATCACCTGGAAGTAGTAGGCAGCGGAGCAGTGGTGATTGTTGACGGAAAAGACATTAAACACACCAACATTACTGATGTGAGCATAGGTGAACCAATTGCGTTGGAAAATTTGCGGGTGAATATATTGGTGCGCGAAAACGGTTACTTATTAAGAGAACGCAAGTTCCTGCCAAAAGCTGGAGAGGTGATGGTATACTAAAAAAGGCCGTTAATCAACGGCCTTTTTTAATGATTATATGATCAAAGGATTAACGTGAACTGAAACCTTGTCCATCTGTTACAACATACAAAACTACAACTACCGCAATGAATATACCTGCTCCGATGTAGTACAGAGGCTTGTCTTTAAAAGAAGGCAGGTCTTTCTTATTTTTATTTGCTCTTTTTTTGTTGATCGCGTCTCTGGTACTGGCAAACAAACTTTTGTTTTCGATGTCAGATTTTTGATTAGTTACAGAAGCATCTGTTGCTTTAGCCGAAACTCCTGCAGTGCTGATTTCGATCTTCTTCTCTTCCGGAAGATTTGTGGTTTGTGCATTAGAGGTGAATGCGATGCCGCAAAACAATGTGGACATAAGAATTATTTTTTTCATATTAACTAAATTAGTTTGTTGTTCAAATATATGAAGATATCTGTAGAAAGCAAATTTTTTATTTTTCGTAAATCCGCACCTCAGCTTTTCTGTTTTTCATCCAGCCGCGGTACATGCCATCCGAGTTAAAAGGCAGTTCGATGTTGCCGTCTTTATCTATCGCAATCAGCCCGCCTTCTCCACCCATTTTTACGAGCTTGTCTTTTACCACATAGTCGCAAGCTTGCTTGAGTGTGTGTCCTTTATATTCCATGAGGCAACTGATATCGTAAGCCACAACGGCTCGGATAAAATATTCGCCATGACCGGTGCAACTGATGGCACAGGTGCGGTTATTGGCATAAGTTCCTGCCCCTATTATGGGAGTATCGCCAATGCGGCCATAGCGTTTATTGGTCATGCCCCCGGTAGAGGTAGCCGCAGCCAAATTGCCTTGTACATCTAGCGCTACGGCACCCACTGTCCCAAATTTTTTTTCATCTTTTGTATCGGTGTGATCCAGTTCGTAGTAATCAGTATCTTTAATTTGCTGCCATTGTTTAAAGCGGCTTTCTTCATAAAAATAGTCATCGGATTGAAAGGGCAGATTCATTTTTTTTGCAAATGCTTCGGCATCTTTTCCACAAAGTAAAACATGCCCTGAGTGTTCTTTGATTACTCGAGCCAGATGCACCGGATTTTGCACGTTGCTGATACCACAAACGGCTCCCGCTTCCAATGTTTTTCCGTCCATGATGCTTGCATCCATTTCATGTGTGCCTATATGGGTAAATACGGCACCTCGGCCTGCATTAAATAAAGGAAAGTTTTCAAGCGACATAACAGCCGCTTGTACCGCATCCACACTACTACCCCCTTTCTCAAGAATACTGTGACCAGTTTTAAGGGCATTCTCTAAACCGTTCAGGTATTGTTTTTCTTTTTCCACATTCATATGGCTGCGCAAAATTGTTCCTGCACCACCGTGAACCGCTATACGTATTTTGTTCATCAGAAGTAGTCGTTTTTTTTCTTTTTCTTTTTCTTTTTTTGCAGGTTTAACTCAAGCGATGTTCCTACTGCATGAATCATTTTAGGGTTTGGCTGGTTGTACTCAGGCTGCAATAGATAATACACATCCAAATTGAAATGTGTGTTGAGTTTAATTTGCGAACCTGCCAGGTAGGCCATTCGTCTTACTTCGGTATGTTTAGCTGTTATGCGGCTATAAATTTCAGCCGAAAAAAATGGATTGAACTTTTTGGTTGCGTGTAAACTTACCTGAATCCTGTTTCGAAAATAAGTTGTAGGCTCATGGCCTGGCTCGTATGAAGGGGCAAGGTGTTCATACTCGTAAAAGCTGGCGGGTCGGTATAGAAAAGTGAACTTTTTGTAGTTGTAGCTTAACCTTAGGGCTAATTCGTATCTGTAATAGTCACGAGTATTTGATGTAACATACCTAAACTTAAATTCAGGGCTTAGGTGTTCGCTTAGTTTATATCGGGTGCTGGCGTAAAGGAAAGCCCCTTCCATACCGCTCATCAATTCACGAGTACGGTACAAATATTCTGCTCCCCCCGACCATTTATTTTTTCCTACATTTACTTTAAGACTAGAGTAGTATTGAACCTTATCCCTGTACGAATTCACATCCGTTGAAGGATCGGGCTGAGCCGCTACTTTTGCCCGCAGTAACAAGGAGTTGAGGATAACAAAAAACATGAATCTAACGTGTAACAAGTGGCTTGTTGTTCTGTAACAGGTAATTCATTTAACTTTATACATCATTTCGTTTACCCAGCTACGCATTTTTTCGTAACCTTCTTTCATCTGTTTATTCCAGTTTTCAACATTTTCCTTGTATTGGTCAATATATTGCAACTGCAATTCATTTATTTTTTCTTCAAGCTCTTTCCTTATTTTTTCGGCTTCGTCTTTGGCATTCATTTTACCTAAAGCAAATTGCAACTGCAATATCTCAAGGTGCGTTTTGAAAGCTTGAGCGTTGTTGTCATATACTTTCATCAGCATCTCAAAGTTGTTTTCATAGGCCTTTTTACCGTCTTCAAAAACACGATGCATGGCCTCCTCAATTTTGTTACGTTGCTCTTCAAATACATCTCTCCCATCTGCTTTGCCAAGGTTTAGTTGGAGCATAAGTGTTTCAAGCGATGCCTTCAGTTTTTTCCCGTTTTCTTCGGTGGTATTTATGGTTTGGTCTAAATGCAATTTCCAGTGTTCAATGGTTTTTCTAAGCAGGTCTTTTTGTTTTTCAAATGAATCTGCGGTATCCATTTTTCCAAGAGAAAACTGAACGCGCATATCTTCTAAGCGGGTATGCCATTCTTTAAACCAATAGGTGAGTTGTTCTTCAAATTTGTTTGTCATAACGGTTAAAATTAGTATTTACCTTTTTTGAAAATTGATAGAATAAGTATAATGCCAAATGCACCTGAAAACATAATCCCGATAAGTCCGATAATGGGAATATTGTTCCAATAGGGTGGTATATGTGATAGCACAATGAGAGATGAACCAATGATCATGGCCGCAAGAATAATAGCTGCTGCAAGTCGGTTTGAAATAATATCAAGTGTATGCAAAACAGGTTTAAGTCCTGTAATTTCTATTTGTATTTTTCCTTCTTTAATTCGTTCTATTATCTTTTTAAAATCGGAGGGCATTACCCGCAGGTAGTCCCAGATATCTAGGAGAGAGTTTAAGGTAAGCTTCATCAGATTTTTTGGGCGTATGCTTTCTTCAAACAATCTGAGGGATTGGTGGCGAATATATTTTAGGGTATTAAACTCAGGGTCTAGAATATTGCTTATTCCGTCAAGTATTACCAGTGTGCGAAGTAATAGAAAGAAATCGTTGGGGAAACTTAATTTGTGTTTGTAAATAATGTATTGTAGCCGGTCAACCACTTCGGTCATGTTGCGTTCATCTATGGTATATGGCGGAAATTCATCAAGCAAAATATTTATATCGTATTCCAGCTCTTCTTTGTTGGTAACCTTTTTATGCTTGGTAAGTTGTTCAATAGCATTAACCAGTTTCGTAAAATTCCCTTTGGTTATGGCTACAATTAAATCTTTAAATGCATCTTTATCCTGCCGGTTTAATGTTCCCATCATACCAAAATCAATAAGGCAGATTTTACCATCTGGCATTATCAATACATTCCCTGGATGAGGGTCGGCATGAAAAAAACCGTGTTTAAAAATTTGTTCGAAATAAAGAAATAACCCTTTTTTTGCTAACTCATGAAGATTAATACCGCTGGCGCGCAGTTTCTGTACCTGATTTATTTTTATGCCCGAAATATATTCCATGGTAATTACTCTTCGGGTGCTGTATTTGGTATAAACTATCGGTGTATACAGCAATGGCTCATCTTTAAAAATTTCCTGAAAGCGAATGATATTATTTGTTTCCAGTAAAAAATTAAGTTCACGGTTCATTGATTTGTTTAACGCCTTTACAATTTCTACAGGCTCTAATCGGGCAAGGTTCGAAAAGTTATGTTCAGCTATTTCGGCCAGCTCTGCTAAAATTTCAAGGTCGGTATCAATAACCGATGCAATATCGGGTCGCTGCACTTTTATTACCACATGTTCACCGGTTTTTAATCTGCCTTCGTGCACTTGTGCAATAGAAGCTGAGGCAATGGGCTGGTCGCTAAAAGAAGCAAATAATTTTTCAACCGGGGATCCAAGGTCAGCTTCAATTATTTTTTTTACATTTTGTGTGGCAATGCTGGGAACGGCATCCTGTAGTTTTTCAAGTTCATTAATAAGTTCAATGGGTAACAAGTCGGGGCGATTGCTTAGAATTTGCCCAAATTTAATAAAGGTAGGCCCAAGTTCTTCAATGGCCATACGCATGCGTTCATATCTGGTATAACTGTATTTACTTATTTCTCCCTGCAATTGCCGGTGCGGTATAAACCGCCTGAACCGGGAATGTGCCAGCACATCATCAAAACCGTATTTTATCAATACGCGGATTACCTGACGATACCTGTGCAGATTTTTAAATTTCATGATCGGATGGTTTGTTTAACTTGGCTTCTAATTCGGAAATTCGTTTTTTCAATTCGTTCATTTCTTTTATACTGGGAGTTTGAATTTCCTGCATCAGTTCATTTAAGCTATTTTTTAACTCATCGCTAAGGTGCGCTAATTCTCCTTTACCTGAATTGAAAAGTTCATTAATAATTCGTTCACCTTCCTCTTCGGTTAGCCGACCTTCAATTTCCATTTTTGCAAGCAGGGTACGTACCTTTTCACTGGTTGAGGCTAATCCCACAGCCATGTATAGAAACTTCTTTAAACGTTCATCCATAAACTCATTTCTAGTCAGTAAAGGTAGATAGGATTGCTAAATAAAAAAAATGACCTATATCAGTGGGGCAAATGATTTTAGATAGCGATTACCTCCCACTTTTCACTTTTTTTAAGATGGGTGAACTGTTGAAAAATGCAGGTAAACAGAATAGTAAATTAAAGCCAATAGGTGTTTCTTTGCAGGCCTTTTATACCTTATGCTTAAAAATGAACGAATTCTTCTCTTTATCCTTGCGGCCATCAACTTTACCAATATCGTAGATTTTATGGTGATGATGCCGCTGGAAACTTACCTTACCAATCTTTATGGCATCACCCATTTTCAGTTTTCAGTTCTGGTAGCGTGTTATACATTAAGCGCAGGTATTTCGGGTTATGCAGCAGCTTTATTTGTTGATCGTTTCGACCGAAAAACGTCACTTCAAACTATTTTTGTCGGATTTTTAATTGGAACATTTTTATGCGGAGTAGCCCAGAGTTACTCTTTGTTGCTTGTTGCCCGCATTGTTACCGGAGTGTTCGGTGGTGTACTCGGTTCGTTAGTAATGGCAATAGTTGCCGATGTGATTCCAATGGAGCGAAGAGGTGCGGCCATGGGTATTATTACCACTGGCTTTTCAATGGCCTCCATTGCAGGTGTCCCTCTCGGGTTGTATCTGGCAAGCCTCACCGATTGGCATGCCCCTTTTCTTTTTCTGGTAGTTGTAGGATTAATCATTTCCCCTTTCATCCGAAAATTTGTCCCTTCTGTAAAAGCGCATATCCAAACCAGAGAGGACAGACCAGGCTTTAGTACCATTCTTAAAGAAATTCTTACCGATCGTAATCACCTTATTGCATTAGCACTTATGATTGGCCTTATGCTTGGCCACTTTTGTATCATTCCTACTTATGCCAGATACATGGAAGCGAATGTAGGATTTACCAAAGAGCAGGTAACACTTATTTATTTTGTTGGCGGACTGTTTACTTTTTTTACTTCACCCATTGTAGGGAGAATGGCCGATAAATACGGGAAGAAAAAGGTGTTCTCTGTTTTTGTCATTTTATGCGCCATTCCCGTGTTAATTATTACCCATATGGGCCGTGTTCCCCTTATTCCGGCATTGGTGGTAACAACCCTGTTTTTTGTTTTTTCCAGTGGCCGTTTTATTCCGGCTCAGGCATTGGTTACCGGTGCTATTAATCCAAAAATTAGGGGAGGGTTTATGAGCTTTTCTTCTGCCTCCCAACAGGTGGCGGCTGGAATTGCTTCGTTGATTTCGGGGGTAATTGTAACCGAAAATGTTGACGGTACGCTGGGTAATTACAATTATATTGGGTACGTATCGGTACTTATTACCATGAGTTTACTTTTTCTGGTACCTCGTCTTGTCATTGGCAAGTCATAAATAATTTAATTTCTTAAATGGAGGGGTGAATGCCCGTATAGTTATACGGGGTAATCTTTTTCAACTCGGCTTTTAATTGTTCACTTACTTCCAGCGAATCTATAAAACCGGCAATGGCTTCGGCATCAATTTTAGTCCCCCGTGTAAGTGCTTTTAATGCTTCGTAGGGTTGGGGGTAATTTTCTCTTCGTAAAACGGTTTGAATAGCTTCTGCCACTACCGCCCAGTTGTTTTCCAAATCATCATTTATTTTTGGTTCGTTAAGAACTAATTTGTTCAATCCTTTTATCAGCGAAACAAAAGCAATAGCAGTATGAGCCAAGGGCACTCCCACATTGCGCAACACGGTTGAATCGGTTAAATCCCTTTGTAAGCGCGAAACGGGCAACTTGGCCGAGAGGTGTTCGAACATGGCATTAGCTAAACCAAAATTCCCTTCCGCATTTTCAAAGTCAATGGGATTTACTTTATGTGGCATGGCCGATGAACCTACTTCATCCTTTTTAACTTTTTGTTTAAAGTAATCCATCGAAATATACGTCCACATATCGCGGCATAGGTCAATCAGGATGGTGTTGATACGTTTTTGACAGTCAAACAATGCTGCCAGATTATCGTAATGCTCAATTTGAGTAGTTACCTGCGAACGATTTAATCCCAGAACGCTATTCACAAAATTGTTCCCGAATTTTGCCCAGTCGGTGGCCGGATAGGCCACATGGTGGGCATTAAAATTACCGGTGGCACCCCCAAATTTGGCAGAATAGGGGATATAGAGCAACTGTGCTGCCTGTGCTTGCAAACGCTCTACAAATACCAATATTTCTTTCCCCAAGCGGGTAGGAGAGGCCGGCTGACCATGCGTACGTGCCAGCAATGGTATATCTTTCCAGTCAGTGGCAAAAGCTTGCAATAGGGTAATGATTTCAGTAAGCTTTGGGAGATATTGTTCATTTACCGCACGTTTAATGGAAAGCGGAATGGCGGTATTATTAATGTCCTGCGAGGTAAGGCCAAAGTGAACAAACTCTTTTACTTCCCCCAGGCCAAGTTTATCAAAGGATTCTTTAATAAAATACTCAACAGCCTTTACATCATGGTTAGTGATTTTTTCGGTGTCTTTTATCTTTTGAGCATCGGTTTCTGAAAAGTTATTATACAAATCACGTATAGATTTTTTATGCGCTTCGGTCACTTTTCCTTTCAATTGCGGAAGGGGCAATTCACACAAGGCAATAAAATACTCAATTTCTACCTCTACCCGGTATTTGATGAGGGCAAATTCCGAAAAATAATTGGCCAGATTTGCAACCGTTTTGCGGTAACGGCCGTCAACAGGTGAAATAGCGGAGAGTGGGGTGAGTTCCATGAGGCTTGATTAGGCTGCGAAATTAACTAATTAAAGTTTTTTGTTCTAATTTTTTATTACCTTTATGAAACTGAAATGAAGGCAGTTCAATTATACGAAAAAACTGTCAACCGAAGAACTGCAAAAGTGCTTGCAAATGCGTTGGCATTTATTTTTAAGTATTACTTATAGTCTTTGATTTATAGTCAACATATTCTGGCTTTTGTCTCGTGGATGTAAAAAAAAATCGGTCATAAGGATAAAAGAACTTCGTGAGGCACGGGGGATGTTTCAGAAGGACTTGTCTTATGCTGCCGATTTAGAGAGAAGTTACATTGCAAGTGTTGAAAACGGTCAACGGAATATTTCTATTGTCAATATTGACAGAATGGCCATCGAACTAGGCGTAAATCTTAAGGAGTTTTTTAACGATGGCGAATTTAGCAAATAATCATATCAGGTATTCCTTTCAATCAAATTCTGATGCAAGATGCCTTAAATCAAATAAAGGCAGGCATAGCGAATGCAATAATAACAAATGGGGAAGCAGGTAAAAACGCATTGATAAGAACACAAGAGCCAATTAATTTGATACACAATGTTGTTAAAACAGCTTTTTTGAATGCAGGTGTTCATCCAAGTTTGATAAATCCTGAATTGTGGCGATTGCAAAGGGTTGCAAATCCACCTGCAAGAGCAAACAATCGTAAGAGATAAAGAAATCCGAAAACCACCAGAGTGAAACGTCTAAATCGGCAGCTATCAGGTTCTGCTACCTTATTGCGGCAGCTTGGTTGCCGGGAAAATCGGGTTTGTGCTGCCGTTCGTGGGAAATATTCATCAGGTGGTCGGATAATAGTTGAAGCCTGCTGCGGTTAAGGTTACTTTTGTATGTTACTAAAATGGCCATTCAAAAATTAATTTAAATCAGCGACCACATATGAAACAGTTTTTTAAATTCGCATTTGCTTCCATGTTGGGCTTCTTTTTATCTATTTTGGTTATCATTTTTCTTTTAGTAGGATTGGTAGCCGGTATAGCAGGAAGTTTTGGAGAAAGGAAAGAAACACAGGTGAAAGAAGGATCAATACTTCGTGTTTCACTTAATTATTCTATTAGTGAACGCACGCCTAAAAATCCATTCGAGAATTTTAATTTTGGTGACCACTCTGATGAGGAAGATAAAGCTTTAGGTTTGAATGATATTATTGAAAATATCAGAAAGGCAAAAACGGATGAACATATAAAGGGAATTTTTCTGGATATTTCAATGATGCCAAATGGCATGGCTACACTGGAAGAAATCAGAAATGCACTTATGGATTTTAAACAATCGAAAAAATTCATTTATGCATATGCTGAAATTTATACCGAAGGGGGATATTACCTGGCCTCGGTGGCCGATAAAATTTACATTAATCCGGCCGGAGATATGTTGTTTAATGGCATGACTGCAAATATGACCTACATGAAAAGCATGCTGGATAAAATTGGGGTAGAAGCTCAGGTGATAAAGCATGGTAAATTTAAGAGTGCTGCCGAAAGTTTGGTGCAGGATAAAATGAGTGATGAGAATCGGAAACAGGTGGAAGAATTTGTGGGCGCAATGTACCGGCATTACATGGCGCAAATAGCTTTGGCACGTCATAAGGAGGTAGCCGAAGTAATGAGTATTGCCGATGAGCTAAAAATTCAAAGTGTAGAGGAAGCCAAAGCTCTTGGAATGATTGATGAAATCAAATACCGTGATGAGGTAATAGAGGCCCTGAAATCAAAATTGAAACTTAAAAAGGATGATAAAATAAATTTTGTTACGTTAGGAGGGTATAATTCGGTATCATCAAAAGTAAATGCATCAAAAAATAAAATTGCGGTAATCTATGCCATAGGCGATATCAATGGTGGGGAGGGAGATGATGAGTCAATTGGATCTGATCGCCTGGCAAGAGCTATTAAAAAGGCACGCGAAGACAAAAATATTAAAGCCATTGTATTGCGTGTAAATTCTCCCGGGGGAAGTGCTTTAGCCAGTGATGTTATTTGGCGCGAGATGATGCTTACTAAAGGGGTAAAACCCCTAATTGTTTCTATGGGCAATGTAGCCGCTTCAGGCGGTTATTATATTTCGCTGGCAGCCGATACCATTGTTGCCCAGCCAAACACCATTACTGGTTCCATTGGAGTGATTGGGGTATTATTAAATGCTCAAAAATTATTAAACGATAAGTTAGGTGTTCATCTGGATGGAGTGAAATTCGGAAAGTATGCCGATTTAGGGAGAGCCGACAGACCGCTATCTGCAGACGAACGTGCCATTATCCAAAAAGCAATAGATCGCATCTATGAAGATTTTATCACTAAAGTTGCTACGACCCGCCATAAAACTACTGCCGAAATTGATTCCATTGCTCAGGGAAGGGTTTGGGCAGGAACAGATGCACTGCGAATTGGGTTGGTAGATGTCTTGGGTGGTATGGATAAAGCTATTGAAATAGCCGCGAAAAAGGCTGGATTAAAAGAATATAAAATTACGTCATTACCCGATTTAAAGGACCCCTTACAAGAGTTGATGAAAAGTTTTGGTACAAGCATGAAGGAACAGATGCTGAAAGCCGAATTAAAAGAAAACTACCAAACTTACCACAATATGATTAAACTTATGAATATGCAGGGATTACAAACACGAATGCCTTTTGAGATAGTAATTGAGTAGACAATATTTCAAATAAAAAGGAAAGGCCGTGTAAATAAGTTTTACACGGCCTTTTTTATAATTCACTTTTTGCTTTTCTAATTGCTGTTGGTTTAGTAATTTGCCCTTGTATGAAAAAGTTCATAAAAATTTTCGCCATTGTTTTTGTGGTTTTACTTGCCGCGTTAATGGCATTGCCGTTCATTTTTAAAGATAAAATTGTGACTGCAATTAAAGTTGCTGCCAATGAAAATTTCAATGCTAAAGTATCGTTCGATAACGATATAAGTCTGAGTTTAATCAAGGGTTTTCCTAATTTAAGTGTAGGCATTGATCAATTATGTATTGCCAATATTGCCCCCTTTGAAGGCGATACACTGGCATACCTTAAAAATTTTTCAGCTACGATTGATTTAATGTCAGTAATTAAGGGAGAGCAGATAAAGATTAAAAAAGTTATTCTTGATGAAGCAAGGTTACATGTAATTGTGCTTAAAGACGGGAAAGCTAATTACGATATTGCTAAATCATCGGTCGATTCAACTTCGGGAGCTGGCGAAGAAAGCAAATTTAATATTGCATTAACCAAATACGAATTGCATAATTCTAACCTTATTTATGATGATCAAAATCTGGTTTTTTTCATGAATTTAGCAGGATTAAATCATCAAGGCGAGGGAGATTTTACACAAGATTTATTTGTGTTGAAAACAACTACTAATGTGAAAGAAACTAATCTTTCCTACGGGGGTATCAAGTACCTTCACAAAGTAAATACGGATATTAAGGCCGACCTTGATATTGACATGAAGAAATTCAAATTTACATTTAAGGAAAATGAAGTCAGACTAAATGAACTTTATATGGGACTTGACGGTTGGCTGGCTATGCCTGCCGAAAATATTGATATGGATTTAAAATTTAATGCCAGAAAAACAGATTTTAAAAATATTCTTTCTCTTGTTCCTGCTGTTTATGCTAAAGACTTTGCTGCTGTAAAAACTTCGGGAAAACTGGCTCTTAACGGAGTGGTTAAAGGTACATACAACGATAAAAAAATTCCTGCATTCACGCTTAATTTGCTGGTGGAAAACGGTATGTTTAAATATCCCGATTTGCCGGTTGCGGTTAATAATGTGAAGGTGAAACTTAAAGTATCAAATCCTGACGGAATAGATGACCATACTATTGTTGATTTGTCTGAATTTCACGTTGAGCTGGGGCAGGAACCATTTGATGCAACCCTGTTATTGAAAACTCCCGTATCTGATCCTTATCTTAAAACGGCCATCAATGGCAGGGTAAACCTGAATAATGTAGTTAAGTTGATCCCATTGGACGATGGAATGAAATTAGGCGGGGAGGTAATAGCCGATTTTGCTGCTGACGGGCATATTAAAACAATCGAAAAAGGTGCGTATGATAAATTTAACGCACGAGGGATAATCAGTGCTTCCCGTATTAAATATTCCTCGAAAGATTTAACTCAGTCGTTCCTGTTGAATGCAGCTACTTTAACTTTTAATCCGCGCAATGTTTCCCTCACAGGCTTCGATTCTAAAATTGGAAAAACGGATATGCGTGCCGATGGTACTATTGAGAATATTTTTGGTTATCTGTTGCGAAATGAAACTATAAAAGGGGTGTTTAACTTCAATTCAAATCTTGTTGATGCAAATGAATTTTTAACCGATAAGTCCGCTAAGCCGGGTGTTGCCGATACTATGCCATTACAGGCATTCTCGGTTCCGGCTAATATTGACTTCACCTTGCAAAGCCGTATTGGAAAATTACTTTATGATAACCTCGATATAGATAATGTTCGCGGTGTTGTAAAAGTGATAAATCAACAATTATTCTTGAATGATTTGGGGATGAATATTTTTAATGGGAGTGTAGCGATGAGTGGCATGTATGATAGTAAAAATAGTAAGAACCCTGTACTAGACATGTCGTTTGGACTAAACAATGTGGATATTAAAAAAATGTTTAATTCATTTGAAACCGTACAAAAAATGGCTCCGGTGGCTAAAAATGCACAAGGAAATATTAGTGCTGATTTTAAAATAAAAACGGTACTGAATAATGATCTCACTCCGGTAGTAAATACAATGAGTGCAGCAGGGCAATTAAATATCCCGCAGGCGATTATTAAAGATTATCAGCCTATGATAAAAGTGGCAGAAATTTTAAAAATGCCACAATACAGGGAAGTAAAAGTGAACAATGTAAATGTTCGCTTTGAAGTTAAGAATGGAAGAATTTATGTCAGTCCGTTCGATGTTAAATCGGGAAATATCAATATGAATATTAATGGGTCCTCCGGCTTCGATCAGAGTATTGATTATAAAATTGTGTCAAAATTCCCACGCTCGGAGATGGGCAGTGCTGCCAACGAGGTGTTAGGAAACATTACATCCAAGTTAGGAAGTAAGGGGATAAACTTAGCAATGAGCGATGTAATAAATCTCGATATTCTAATGGGTGGTACTGTGCCTAGTCCGGTTATAACAACTTCGTTTAAAAAATTAGCCAAAGAAGCCGAAGGAACGGTGAAGGATGAGCTAACCAAAAAGAGCGAGGAAGAAATTGCCAAAGCAAAAGCACAGGCCGATCGTTTAAAACAAGAGGCTATTACCAATGCGTCTAAAGTAAAAGCTGATGCAGAAGCTAAGATTAAAGCAGAAGCCGAAAGACTTAGATATGAGGCCGAACAAAAGAAAAAGGAAGCAGAGGCCGCAGCAAAGAAGAAGGCAGAAGAAGAAATGAAAAAGCGCCTTAAAGGGAAGTTAAAGTTATAATTTATCTGAATTCAGGCTGCTTCACTGTAAGTTTAGTCTCCTGTAATTCAATACTTACATGGCTTAAGTGATGAAATAGGGTTATTTTTCATATAATATCTTGGGTTTTAAGGAATTTTTTTTGTTAAATTTACGTACCCTTAACGAAATCAACCAAATTCAATATGAAACAAATACTACTCATTTCAGGTGTTTTTTTTATTGCCTTTTTCATCACTACCTTTTCGTATGCACAGAACTTGGCTTTAACTGCCACAGCTTCTCATTCCGGTGGGGGGGCAGGAATTTATGGCCCACAGAATTACAATGATCAGGTGATTTCTACCGGGACGTTCGGATGGGTTTCTACTTCCGGAAATCCTTCTACCACCTCATGGATTCAATTTGACTGGGCATCTGCCGTTACGTGCAGTAAAATTAAATTTTATTGTGATCAGGTTACTACGCGAACACTTACAGGCGGGACAATTCAAAAGTGGGATGCGGGAACTGCTGCTTGGATTTCCTTACTCACTTTTTCAGTTTCCCCAACTTTAGTTTATGAAATTACTTTTCCAACTGCTACCACTACAAAACTTCGTATTACGAACCTTGTAACTACCGGTTCGCAAAGTTCAAACCCATCTCTCAACGAAATTCAAATAAGTTTGGGAGCGGCATACGATTTGGCCCCATCTGCTTTGGTTAGTCCGGTTAATTTTTGCGGAGATGCTTCGGCTCCGTTAACTGTTCGGGTTACTAATAATGGTTCGTCAAGTATGACTGGGTTTACTATTACAGCTCAAATGACAGGACCAATTAGTGGTACTTTCAGTCGTACATCTTTCAACCGTACTATTCCATCCGGTGCAACAGATACCATTATTTTCACAACAGGATTAAATACATTAACCAATTTAGGGCAGTACAATTTTCTGATCTACCTCTCTCACCCTCAGGATACGTTTAGAACCAATGATACTTTGCGGTCAACGCTTCAGGTTATTGGCACCCCACCGAGTCCTAATTTTACACATTCTACTGCCGCTTGTGGTTCTGGTTCGTTAAAACTTTTTGTAAGCGCTATTCCTAATACCGGTACTTTCTGGTATACATCTATATCTTCAAATATTGTGGGGATGAATGATACTTTTATGACTCCTGCCTTGTATTCATCCAATGCTACTTACTATGCATCCAGAGTAAGATATGATGTTAATAATGTAATGGGATTTTCACAGGGAAATACTATTTACGGGGGAAATGGGTATAATTTTATGTTTGATGTTAGAGCCGGCAACACAACTTTGGTACTTGACAGTATTTCGTTTTACAACGCTACTGGCGTAACATCATCATCGTATAAGATATTCTATAAGGCAGGAACCAATATCGGATTTCAAACTAATTCCGGTGCGTGGACTTTAGGAATGAGCCAAACTGGTTATTCAATGAATGGAACAGGAGAGGTAAAACTGCCTTGCGGAAATATTGTTGTTTCGGCCGGGCAAACGGTGGGGATTTATTTATTTCTTGAAAGTACATACGGATACTCTCAAACGGTTAATCAGGTTTCAAACCCTGATGTAACCATTCCGAATGCAGCATCTATAGTTTATGGCGGACAATTCGGTAACCTATCCACAACTTCTTATCAATGGACTGGTAAACTTTATTACCGTAAGTTGTGTATGAGCGGAGTGATTAGTACAACTATTACTATCAACCCTAAGCCTTATGGAGGCGATGTATTACCCTCCACCAAGTTTCAGGGGATGAATAATGGAGGAGCCAGCTATGCTCCCGATATTGTTGGCAGTA
>JAGVLJ010000073.1 GCA_020049855.1 Bacteroidia bacterium
CCGAAGCGTTCCTTTCGGGATTAATCACGGGGTTAAAAAGGTAATCGTTCTTACAAAAATATTGAATACAAAACTCCTCGATAGCTCAGCTGGTTAGAGCACGTGACTGTTAATCACGGGGTCCCTGGTTCGAGCCCAGGTCGGGGAGCTAAAGCCACCAAGTCCGGTGGCTTTTTTAGTTTATACAGCCTATGTTTTATCTATACATCTTATTCTCCCAAAGTGCCAAAAGGCATTATATTGGGCATTCTGAAAATCCCTTCGAAAGGCTTATTCAACATAATACAAACTCTATTGAAAAATATACCGGGAAATATACTGATTGGGAAATTGTGGCTTTGTTTGAAACAGGACAAACCCGAGCTGAGGCAATGGCAATTGAAAAGTTTATTAAAAAACAGAAAAGTAAAAAACTCCTGCTGAAACTTATTGAACCCGATTTTGTACCCACTGCTACGTTAGCTCAGCTGGTTAGAGTCCCGAAGCGTTCCTCTCGGGATTAATCAGGGGGTCTCCCGCACGTGCGGGATCGGGGAGCTAAAGCCACCAAGTCTGGTGGCTTTTTTAGTTTATCCTTGCGGTAAATCAAACCAGCTATATTGCGCAATACAAAACTTTTCGTTTTACGGTTTATGAACCCCTAGCGAAATTGTTCAATTCTTCAAATTTCTTCCTGAACAGAGTAGAAATTTTAAACAATTTATTTATCTTAGCATAAAATATGGCTTATGAAAATACTTCGTATAGCTTATACAATATTTGCGTTACTATTTGGCTTTTCATCCTTTTCGCAAAACACAAATTTTCAATGGGCAAAACAATTTGGCGGAAGTGGGAATGATCAGGGGCTTAGTGTTTCCATAGATTTGGCAGGAAATGTATATACAACCGGATGCTTTTCTGACACTGTTGATTTTGACCCTGGAGTTGGCATATATAAGTTGATCTCTTCAGGGTATGAAGACGTTTTCATTTCGAAACTAGATGCCAAAGGGAATTTTCTGTGGGCAAAACAAATTGGAGCAGGGGGCGGAAATGGTGATATTGGAAGATCAATCATAACAGATGCTTTAGGAAATGTTTATACCACCGGGTATTTTGAATGGACTGTAGATTTTAATCCCGGATCAGGAGTTTTTAATCTTACTTCTGATGGAGGAAGGGACGTTTTTGTTACAAAGCTTGATGCAAATGGAAATTTTGTATGGGCAAAACGATTTGGGGGGGCAGGCAATGATGATTGTTTTGCAATAACTGTTGACTCTTCAAATAATATTTACACGACCGGGTACTTTTATAATAAAGTAGATTTTGACCCGGGAAATGACACGTTTAATCTAACTTCGATAGGTGAATGGGATGTTTTCATATCTAAACTTGACCAACAGGGTGAATTTGTGTGGGCAAAACAATTTGGCGGAATAGGCCGATATGGTATGGGGAACTCCATAAAGTCTGATGCTCTTGGCAACGTTTATATAATCGGAGAATTTGACGGAACGCTTGATTTTAATCCGGGCATTGATACATTTAAATTATCTTCAGGTGGGACTCATAATGCATTTGTAGTTAAACTTAATTCAGATGGTAATTTTTTATGGGCAAAATTAATTGGAGGGTCAGGAAACGTTAGTGTTGGCTCCATTGCAGTAGATGCTGCAGGTAATGTAATTACCACTGGTGCTTTTTCCGGCTTTGTTGATTTTAATCCTGATAGTGGAACTCATCTCCTTAGTTCGGTAGACAATAGCGATATCTTCATTTGTAAGCTAAATTCAAATGGAAATTATGTATGGGTTAACCAAATTGGGAGTATAGAGAATGATGCTGGTAACTCTGTTTGTGTGGATGCAGCGGGAACAATATTCACAACAGGACACTTTGGCGGGACGACAGACTTTGATTCAAAGAGTGGCTTTTTTATGCTGGATTCCCATGGAGGACAAGATGCTTTTATTTCTATAATTGACTCTAATGGGGACTTTGTTTCAGCAAAAAATATGGGCGGAGCCGATTGGGATTTTGGAAACGGTATAGCAATAGATTTTTTAGGAAATATTTATACAACCGGATATTTTAATCTTACAGCAGACTTCAATCCTGATAACTGGGTATATAACCTAACGTCCCACGGTGGAGGAGATATTTTTGTTCATAGATTAGGATGCAGAACTATGGGCACTGATTCAATAGTTGCTTGTAATTATTATACCTGGATTAACGAAATCACATACTTTGAAAGTAACAATACAGCAACCTCTACCTTAACGAATGCACAAGGATGTGATAGCGTTGTTAAACTTAATCTCACTATTAAAACTATAGATAAAACTGTTTCTCAACATTGGAGTACATTAACAGCTAATCAGGCGGGGGCAACTTACCAATGGCTTGATTGCAATAACGATCATATGCCCATAGCCAACTCAACATTTAGGAGTTTTACACCAACTTTAAACGGGAACTACGCGGTAGAAGTAAAAGTAAATGGTTGTGCAGCTATATCATCCTGTTATAATATATCCAACACAGGGATTAGTAATGAATATGCTATGAAAGACAACTTTAAAGTTTACCCAAATCCTGCACAAAACAATGTAACGGTAAGCGACTATCTAGACGGGTCTGTTTTGAATATAACGGATTTTACCGGGAGAATAATTTACAAATCATTGCTTTCGCACAATAAAACGTCAATTAGCACAGAGTACTTTCCAAAAGGAATTTACCTTTTGTATATAGAAAATAGTGGAGATATTGGCAATAGGAAACTCTTAGTGATACAGTGAAAAACTTATTCACAGGTTTGTGTAATTGATTTCAGGTAATTAATTTCACAAAAAAATAGTCCATTGAAAATTATAGGCATCACCGGAACACTTGGTGCAGGAAAGGGAACCATTGTGGATTACCTCACCACCCACCACGGATTCAACCATTTCTCTGTACGCGGATACCTCATCAACATTATCAAAGCGCAGGGTAACGAGGTAAACCGCGATTCACTCACCCATACGGCTAACGAGTTGCGTGCAAAGCACGGCCCGAGTTTTATTGTCGAAGAATTATATACCGATGCATTACAAAGCGGAATCAATTGCATCATTGAAAGTATTCGAACTTTGGGAGAGGTACAGGCCTTGAAAAGCAAAGGGAATTTCACCTTGTTTTCGGTAGATGCCGAACGGAAAATAAGGTATGAACGCATTGTACTTCGCGGCTCTGAAACGGATCGCATCTCGTTTGAAACATTTGCTGCCAACGAAGAACGTGAACTTACCGCCACCGACCCCAACAAGCAGAATTTAAGCGCCTGCATGAAACTGGCCGATTACCATTTTACCAATAACGGAACCTTTGAAGAATTATACCGGCAAATTGACCGGGTGATTGAAAAAATATAACACCATGACTACAAAAACAGAAGAGAAATACATACGCCCCACCTGGGACGAGTACTTTATGGAAGTGATGGATGCCATAAGCAAACGTGCTACCTGCGGAAGAGGGCGTAGCGGCTGTGTGATAGCTAAAGGCAATCAATTGCTGGTTACAGGCTACGTGGGATCTCCTATCGGGTTGCCCCATTGCGATGACGTAGGCCACCAGATGAAAAAAGTGATTCATGAAGACGACAGCATCACGGAACATTGTGTGCGTACCGTTCATGCGGAACAAAATGCCATTTGCCAGGCCGCCAAAAACGGAGTGGCACTGGAAGGCGCTACCCTATATTGCCGCATGACTCCCTGCCGGGTTTGTGCCATGCTTATTATTAACTGTGGAATTAAAAGAGTGGTGTGCGAACGCAAGTATCATGCAGGGGGCGAAAGTGAAGATATGCTGAAAAAAGCCGGTGTACACCTCGAATTTTTTCACGAAGAAGTTCAGAAATACGAACAGACAAAATAGAATTTAGTTGGGATGCCAAAGTAAATACTATATTAGGCAAAGACAAATGGATTAGATTGTTTGGTGAATGTTAAAGTTTACGGGTACAAAATTTTAATAGAGCATATATGAAACAGTTATTAATTATTCTACTATTTATTAAATGCGCCAATCTTAATGTTCTTGCTCAGGATACCCTTCGAACCTGTTGGGCCGGTGAATTCAATATTAATAAATATAAAAGCTACATTCAATTTCAAAGTTTTGTTGCACAGAAAAATGACAGCTTGTATTTCCTGGTTAATTGGGAAATGTTTGAGAAAGGGATGTACCTCAATGCCATTCCGGTTTCAAATAAAAATATTGACGAAATTCAACAAATTAATGTTACCCCTTTAAAGCATACTGACAAAGAGTCTATTGAATCATTAGGGAATCGCCACGTTACTGAAAAATTACTTCTGGGAAACAACCTTATTCTCATTTTCCGTAAAGTAATAAAGGATAAATACGTATTCAATTTTTTTCTATACGACCTTAGCGGAAACTGTATAAAAGAAAAGAAAATTGAACTACCAACATTCAGCAAAAAAACCGCCCCCTACGAAAAGATCGCGTTTAGCCCTGATGGGAAACACCTACTATTTCATTATCGGTGCAAACAAGTTAACGACAATTCATTTGACAAATTAATGATTATGGATGAGTACCTAGAAACTGTTTCGGAAGCAGATAATCTATATTCATTCTGGGACCCGGAGAATACTTTTGACAAATTACAGGAAAATATAATGGTTAATCTACAAACAAGTATAACGAATTCAGGATATGTTATTATTCGTCATGCCAGATATAAATTGGGGGTAATAAGCGAAAGAACGGAAGAAATTTATTCTCCAAAAACATTTAAAAAAATACCATTTGCACTCGATTTAGAAGGTTATATGCTGAGAGGAGATTTACAGGTCATTGATGACTCTAGTAGTAATCTATTTATAATTGGATCTTACGGAACTATAGACCAAATCAAAGGTATATTTACCTGCAAATTAATCTCGGGTCAAAGTAAAACATACCAATTAAAATTAATTCCATTTGAAGAAAAGATGCTTAGCTTATCCCCTGCCTCAGATAATAAAGTACTATTTTTTTCATCAATTACGGACAACAAATTATTTTTAGTTACAGAAGAGGAAATCAAAATGAATCGTAGGAAATTATCGACCGGATATTCGCATAATTCTTTTAGCGGTGGAATGGATGAAACTACAAGGACCTTTTACATTTGGGATAAATCCAGAAATAACTTCAGGATTACACTTATTGATTCAAGCGGTACACCTATAAAAACTACCTGTATTCAAAACTATCTGTCGGCAAAAGAGGAGTTTCCCTATGATGTAACGCCTTGGAGTAGCCCGACTCCCGGAGCGAATTTTAAAATTATTAGTAATAATTTAATCCTTGGAAATCTATACAACGCCACAAATTCTCCCCCACCCCTTAATTATTTTCAGGCAATTAAGATAAAGAATGCCTTTGGGGTAAAAATATCAGTATTTAATATAATCAATGGAGATACCACATCAAAAAATATTTCTCTATCAAATTACAATACCCCTTGTTCAGAGTTAGGGTTTTTCTTAGGCGATAAGGGGTTATTTGTTAACGAAGTTACAAAAGGGAAAAGGGCATGTTTAATTACAATGTTTTCCTGGGCTTCTATTAAATTTCCCACCCGATAAATATTTAGATTCTGATTATAATCCCATTGCCTTCGCTCGAGTGCCGCGAGTGTAAACCATTGCACTGGCCTATTGCCAGCCTCGCAAACTTTAATTAATTTATTCGTAAATGAGTCAACACGAAAAGCATAAGCGTTTAGTAAATGTTTCAGGTGCAAATTGAAGTGGACAGAGATAGCCAAAGGCTATGGTGATAACAGAAGAAAAAGATAGAAACATAGTTGCACATGGCCTCATAGCGTTTCAACAGCAAAAAATCTATGTGCCTATGTGTTTAAATAGAGAATATGACAAGTGCGTACTTCCGATAAATGGAAGATGAATAGTACCCCCGCTTATTTTTTTGAGTTGACAGCACAACCAGCTAAACTTCAATTAAGAACCATCACCCCCTACCGGAGTAATCCCTAACTTATACTGAAAAATCTGCGCAATGGAATCAGCCCGCTTTTTCATTTCATTTGCTCTTTCCCCGGCATACATTTCATCCATGGTTTGATGAAACAAATGCAACCAGGTAACAAAATGTTCTTTGTTAAGTTGCATTTCTTTATGCTTAATAAACGGATTCCCATCATAACTCTGATCGAAAAAAATCAGGCTGCTCCAAAAGTTGGTAATAATGGGAATATGATGAGCCATATTTAAATGCACAAACTGACTTTTTAAAACCTCATGTTGCAAAGCACGGGAATAAAATGCTTTCAAAAATAATTCAATGTCGTCACGGGTTTCTATATCTCGTTTCATGGCTGTGTTTTTTTACGGCCATAGGATGGCAGGGCTAATTTATATTTCACCGCTAAATAACGTATCACCGCAATCAACGCAGCCGAGAGTAGAAAATTTGGTGTACGGTCTATCTGAAAATGATCGAATACCAAATAACAAACCGCTCCGCTCAAACAGGCACTTGCATAAACTTCCTTTCTGAAAATAACCGGAATTTCATTGGTGAGTGTGTCACGGATTACTCCGCCCATCACAGCGGTAAACATCCCCATAATAGCGGCTATCTCCGGTTGCACACCCAGGCTTTGTGCTTTTTCAGTTCCTACAATGGTAAAAAAAGAAATACCTAATGTATCGAACACCAGCAATGCCCGATGCAGCCGGAACAAAAAATTAAAAAAAATATTGGCGAAAACAATCCCGGCCAAAATTGCGTAAAGAAAATTGATATCACCTATCCAGACTAATGGGTAGCTTCCCAACAAAATATCTCGAAGGCTTCCTCCACCAATGGCTGTAATAAATCCGATAAACGAAGCCGCAAACCAATCCTGTTCCTTCTCGGGTTTAGTGCGCGCCCCTGAGATCGCAAAAAAGAAAGTCCCGATTAACTCCAGTTCATATTGTATTGTCATACCCGCTTCAGGATTTTACGCGTTGCCAAAATGCTTTCAGTCGGGCTGTACCTGTCACCTTAATTTCGGGGAGAGGTCCGCTGTAAGGTTGCCCCATCTTTAAAATTTCTTTATAGAGGTAAGATGAGGGAAATCCCCATTTGGCAGCAAACATTTGCCGGCCATTATTACCTTTAACACGTGCTGTGCTTTTAGATTGAAAATGGTAAACCCTGCTTTGGCTTATTCCCTTAAAAATACGTACCCCGCATTGCCACAATTTCATGCAAAAATCAGGGTCGGAATAAAAGCCCGGAGAAAACTCTATGCTATACCCTCCTACTAAATTCCATAGTTTCTTATGTACCACATTGGGAGGCCAGCCCGCCCCGCTCCAATCGTTCTTAGTGTATGTATTAAATTCCCTAAGCAATGCTTCTTCATTAAACGAAGCAGCCGACATACCGTAGGAATGAGGGGTGATGGAGGCAAAATTATTTCCGGCAGGCTCTATCATTGTACCTGAGAAAAAAAAGTATTCATGACCTACATCCTGTATTTCGTTCCACAAGGCACTATCCCATCCGGGGCAAGCATACATATCATCGTTCATGTACACAATATAATCGGTTGTTGCAAGGGAAGCCGCTGCATTTAAAGCAAAACACACACCCGCATTTTCAACGGAATGGGTGTAAGAAACAGGCTGCTGCTGTACCCATTGAAGTGTACCATCAGTCCCTTCATTTACATGAATAATAAGCTGGTGGTTGAAAGTGGAGTTTTTTTGAATACTGCCAACACTTAGTTTAAGTAGCTCCAGATTATTCCATGAAGGAATAACAATACTGAATCGAAAGTTTTGTTCACCCCTCCCTTTGTGATGTAAGGTTATGTTTGGCGGCTTAATCATTACGGTGTTGCAATTTTTGTGGAACTACAATAATAAACTTGGTTCCATTTTTACTTTCATACTCTATATCTCCCCGTACCTGCTCTACCAGCGAAGCAACTAACTGCAGCCCCAATGATTTGCTTTCGCTCAGGTTAAATCCTAAAGGTAAACCAACGCCATCATCGTGTACCACCATCACAAGCCATTCGCCATCATAGCGCACCGATATATTGATATGGCCTTCCATGCGGTCTCTGAAAGCATACTTTACCGAGTTTGCCACAAGTTCAGTTAAAATTAATCCCAATGGTACGGCATGTTCAATATCAACCTTCATGTTCTCGGCCTGCAAATTCAACTTTATTTTTGATGGGTCAATGATGTATGATTTGTACAAATGGTTGCAAATTCCTCGAGCATAATCTCCAAAATCTATATAAGCCAAATCAGAGGACTGATATAGTTTTTCATGAATAAGCGCCATGGTGCGAATACGGTTTTGACTCTCAGTAAAAAATTGTGAAAGACCCTCATCCTTTATCTGCCTTGCCTGCAGATGAAGCAGGCTGGTAATAATTTGAAGGTTATTTTTTACCCGGTGATGAATTTCTCTTAGCAACACATTTTTTTCAGTGAGAGATTGCTCCAACTTTTCCTGAGTTTCAATCATGGCCGTTACCTCAAATGCAATGCCGCCAAGATATCGTTTCCCGTCTTTGGTAGGAATGGGAAATCGGCTCACCAGCCAATAGTGTCCCGAGTAGTCCGGAGTATCATTTCGCTCTACCAATTCTACTTTTAGACCTTCTTCATAAACCTTTCGGTCTCCCTCAATCAGTGACGGACTTAATACGTTTGATGGAAATATTTGCTGAACTGTTTTGCCTATCGCTTCTTGCTCGGTAACCTTGAATGTATCGCAGTACTTTTTGTTAAGAAAAATAAACCGTCCATTATCGTCTTTTATCCAGGAAAGTGAAGGAATATTATTCATAAAAGCCAGAAATTTTTCTTCACTCGATTTTAATTCGTCATAGGCTTCCTTAAGTGATGAAATATCGGTAATGGTACCAATAGACCCAATTACTTTACCTGCTTTGTCAAGCAAATGATGCCCTGATATTTTTACCCATACCTGTCGCCCGCTTTTATGTATAAACCTAAGTTCATACGAATCGGATACCAACTGGGTTCGCAACTTATTTTTTCCTTTAACTAACTCCCGATCTTCCGGGTTCACTATAATATCCATCAGTGGCTTTCCAGCAAGTTCCGGCTCGGTATACCCAAGCATTTTATAAAACCTGTGATTGGCAAATTGCAGGTGATCCTCATTATTTACACAAACCAACCCCTCGCTCATGGTTTCAATAAGTGTGCGGTAACGTTCCTCGCTTTCGAGCAACTTTTCAACTACCTCCTTTCGCTGGCTTATATCATTTATCACCCCGTCATAAAACTCAATATTGCCCATCGAGTCGCGCACCCCGGTGGTACTTACCATTACCCATACAGTAGTGCCGTCTTTTTTATAAAACTCCACATCTTCATTTTCAATATGCCCCCTTTCTGCAATAAGCTGTTGCAATTGCTTGCGCTTTTCTGGTTGTACATATAAATCTTTTACGTTGGTTTTCATCATTTCTTCGGGAGATGAAAATCCGGTTAAACGGGCAAGTGCATTATTTACATATAAAAACTGACCTGATGGGGTTGTACGGTACAATCCTTCGCTAATATTTTTATTAATAGAACGCAACAAATCTCTATTAGACTCAAGCAACCGTTGATTTTGCTTTCGCTTGCGCAAATAAAGGAGGTATAAAATTAGCGTAGCAAGCAATACCGCTATTGACAATATGATAGGTAACTCCCGTATAAAAAAACTACTGTTCATATTATTTGACCAAGGTAGTATGTAACTGTTTCTCCATCAAAAAATGTCGGATCACCCCATATAATTTATCAACCTCCTTCACCAAGACGTAACCGTTGGCAAGGTAGAACTTCACCGCGTTTTCCCGCGAGTTGAGAAAAACTTTTTGTGCACCTCTTTTGTTAATTTCCGCCTCCAGCATACACAATATCTGTTTTCCAACCCCTTTTCCTTGTTCTTCATCCGCTACTGCCATATACCTAATCTGACCCACGCCCGGTGTTGCCAAATGAACCCTACCTGTGCCTACAATCTGGTTTCGCGCCTTAGCCACTACAGTTATTGAGTTGGCCTCAAGTTCATCCTGCTCACTCCCCTTTGGCTGCTGCCAGGGTTTTCTTAGAATAGTCCACCTAAGCTGATAAGCATCTTGCAGTTCTCCTGTTTCATGGGCAATTTTTAGTTCCAGTTTCATCTGTTTGTTAGCTAAAAGAGGTTATTTAAAAATTCAATCGGGTCTGCAAATAACAAGGCAACAAAGAAACACAACAGCTATTGTATTATTCGCCAAAAGTTTGAAAAAATTAGCAAGCTATCCTAAAAATAATAACTCAGGTTGGTATTTATCCTATACCACAACGGATCAATGGGCACCACCGTTTTGTACTCGTACAATGTATATAATTCGGAAAAGAGTCGCAGGTGTTTGCCAATTTTCCAGCCAAAACGTGTGTGTGTACCAATGCGTGTGCGTTCAAAACCAGGAATAAACCCGGTTTGATAATACAAAGCTGCATCAATACTAAACACATCCGTTACATCAATATCATAAGATACAAACGAGTTCCATCGGGGAGAAATAATTTCTACCGGATTACTAACAACCGGGCGCTTCTCTACCGCAACCGCGTTATAATTCCATTTTTCATATTCCGCCATCAGCCCTGCTCCGGCATGAAGGGTTTGTTTTTTTTGAGAGATTAACCGAAAAAATAAATTGGGGCCGCCTGAAATGCGTTGATCTAACCCACGAATTGCGAACCACTGGTATTGCCCGAAATACATTACCGATACGGGTTGGGCGATGTGCCGGTAAAAACGGCCAAAGAGGTATCCACCACTCAACACTGTTTTGTTTCCATCTCGTATGATATCAAAACTATTAGCAACAGTAAACGCATAATGATGCTTGAAACGCATAGACAAATCGGCCCGCTCGCTAAATTGAAAAAATATATATTTTTGTTTTTGTGATTGAATACTCCCCGATACCGAACCAATAACACATTTGGTGCTGTCAAATGGTAACGGTGTGAAACTCTCGGAATATATCATTTGAGCGTTTACCGTAATCGCAACAGGGTAAATAAGCAAAAAAAAAGAAATACGCCACATGTTGCGGCAAAAATACTACAATGACCCGGAGAAAATCTCCCATGCTTTTTCCGCCTGAAGGCGCAACATGTCCAATCCATTCATCACCAAAGCACCTTTTGCCTTTCCCTTTTGCAGAAAAATGGTTTTAGCCGGATTGTAAACTAAATCGTATAAAAAATTATGCCTGGTTAAAAATTCATAAGGAATAACAGGTGATGTTTGTTCATATGGGAACATGCCTGCCGGAGTGCAATTAACAATAAAAGGGAAATTGGTAACAGCCGCCTCATTCAGTTCATGGTAACCTACCTGCCCTGTTTGCGGATGACGTGATACAAACAAATATTCAATTTGCATTTCCCCCAATACGGCCGCTACTGCCTTAGCCGCCCCTCCCGTGCCCAAAATTAACGCACGCTGGTGATTACGTTTTAACAAGGGTTTAATACTTTCCCTAAATCCATACATATCGGTATTGTAACCCGCTAAAATTGGATGGATGCCCCCCCTTGTAATACGAATCGTGTTCACTGCCCCTGCCATCCGAGCCGATTCATCCAGGTGAGAAAGAAAAGGAATTACCTTTTCCTTGTACGGTAGGGTTACATTTAATCCAACCAAATCTGAATGGCTAAGCAGCAATTGGGGCAACTCATTAATATGAGGCAACTCAAACAAGTGATAACTCCAATTGGCTAATCCCTGTTTTAAAAATTTCTCCGTAAAATACTTTTCAGAAAATGAATGTGAGAGGGGATAGCCAATTAATCCAAGCTGTTTCATGCTTTGTTGTGAACTGGGGTTTTAGACCTGATTACGCCAATTAAAATAGGGAGTAACGAAAGTCCGATGATTCCGAAAATCACCAGTTCAAAATTATTCTTAATCAATGGAATGTTTCCGAAACTGTAACCTAATAAGGTGATTCCGACAACCCACAAAACAGCGCCAGCTATGCAAAAGGTAATGTATTTGCCATAAGGCATGTTGCCGGCTCCGGCTACAAACGGAGCAATAGTGCGTACAATGGGAACAAAACGAGCCATGATAACGGTTTTACCTCCGTGTTTCTGATAAAATGCTTCGGTTTGGTTAATATACTCCCGTTTAAAAAACAATATCCGTTCCCTGCGTTTTATTTGCGTACTAAAAAACCGTCCAACAACATAATTCACATTATCGCCACACAAAGCAGCGAGAATTAAAAGAGGAATTATAACTGAAACACTTAATTCAGATCCGGGCAGGGCAGCTATGGCTCCGGCAGCAAACAAAAGAGAGTCACCTGGCAATAGTGGCATTACAATCAGGCCTGTTTCCACAAATACAATTAAAAACAAAATGGCATAGGTAAGAGTGCCATATTGGTTTACAATATCAGTGAGGTGTTTATCTAAGTGAAGAAAAAAATCAAGGGCTGTGTGAAAAATTTCCATAAGGGATAATTGAATGGCAATTTTACAGAATTAATCCCTCTTTTTAATAGATTTGTGCAAATGAAAACAAAACGTTGGTTAATTTTATTGATAAGCGTAGTGATACTGGCTACCGTAGCCGAAAGTTGCCAGTCGCGGAAACACCACTCGCCTAAAAAAGGAAAAGGCTGCAATTGCGATTTTTAACATCAATAAAAGTTTTTCTCTATTTTCGCAGTTTAACGCATACAATAAGGAATATGACAATACAAACATTTGAAGCACCGTCTCAGGGCATTATTTACCGCAGAGCGTATGAAGGACAGGATAAAGAACGCGTGGGAAATGTATCGCTTCAACCCATTGCAGATCGCAAAACAGCAGTGGTATTGGGAGCAGGTGGTTTTATTGGAAGTCATTTAGTAAAGCACCTAAAGAAAGAAGGCTATTGGGTGCGTGGGGTTGATTTAAAACTTCCTGAATTTGCTCCTACAGCAGCCGATGATTTTTGGATAGGCGATTTGCGCAGTTATTCCTTTTGCCAAACTGTGGTTGAACCGTTTATCAATGAAATTTATCAACTGGCAGCCGATATGGGCGGAGCCGGATATATTTTTACGGGAGAAAATGATGCCGATGTAATGCACAACTCAGCTACCATCAATCTGAATGTGGCCGACTGTGCCCTGAAAGCAGGCGTAATGCGTATTTTTTATTCCTCTTCGGCCTGCATTTACCCTGAGTACAATCAACTTGACCCACAGAATCCTAAATGCAGCGAAGAATCGGCCTACCCAGCTGCACCAGACAGTGAATATGGCTGGGAAAAACTATTTTCTGAGCGCATGTTTTTAGCGTATCACCGCAACCACGGCATGCAGGTGCGCATTGCACGTTTCCATAATATTTTTGGCCCCGAAGGAACCTGGACTGGAGGAAAAGAAAAAGCCCCGGCTGCCATGTGCCGCAAAGTAGCCGAAACACCTGACGGAGGAACCATTGAAATGTGGGGTGACGGTGAACAAACCCGGTCGTTTTTATACATTGACGAATGTGTAGAAGGTGTATTGCGGTTGATGCGATCGGATTTTACCGGGCCTGTAAATATTGGTTCTGAAGAAATGGTTACTATCAACCAACTGGTAGAGATTGTATCGAAAGTGGCCGGAAAAACAATTCATATTAAACATATCCCGGGTCCACTGGGTGTGCGTGGCCGTAAATCAGATAACAAACTCATTCAGGAAAAACTGAACTGGGCTCCCGACTTTGCGCTGGCTAAAGGCATTGAACTTACTTACCCCTGGATAGAAAATCTGGTAAAACAAAAACAATTGGTTGCCGCCAACACCAACTAACGTGAGCCATTCCACATCCCCGCTCCTCAGCATCATTACGGTATGCTACAACTCAGAAACAACCATTACTGAAACCATGGAGCGCGTGCTGGCGCAATCATTTAAAAACTTTGAATACCTCATTATTGACGGGGCATCAAAAGACCGTACCCTGAATATTATTCGTTCATACAATGACCCGCACATCCGTTTAGTGAGCGAAAAAGACAAAGGGATCTATGATGCCATGAACAAAGGAATCACATTGGCCAAAGGAGAATGGATATACTTTATGAATGCCGGTGATCACTTTCATGATGAACATGTGCTGCGTGATTTATTTGAAGCAACAAACCTCGATGCCTGCGATTTACTTTATGGAAGAGCTGTTTTAAAAAATCATCCTTCGGGGGTGGATATTGTGATTCAAAACAAGATTGATATTCGATCATTTTATTTCAATATTGCCCTTTGCCATCAGGTGGTATTTACCCGCAAAATACTGTTTAATCAATTAGGTTTATTTAAACTCAATTTCCCTGTGCTCGCAGAGCAGGAATGGTTTGTGCGCTATTTCACTAATCAAAACCACTCACAGTTTATCAACCGCATTGTGGTTGACTACGACACCATGGGAAACAGTTACAAAAAACGCATCATCGGAATTAAAGAGTGTAACCGCTACGGCTGGGAAAATTTTCCGCTGTATGTTAACCTGCTGCGCATGCTGCGGCATCCGTTTCTCATTGGAAAGGTATATGCATTAAGGGCTTTGCAAAATAACCCTGTTTATGCTGCCTACCGCAAATTACGCTATGCCTCCTGATTGTACTCCCAAATGAATGAGGCTCCTCTTCTTACCATTGTTACCGTTACATACAACGCAGCCGCTTACATTAGCGAAACATTAGAAAGCGTAAAAAAACAAACCTTTACCAATTACGAGCACTTAATTATTGACGGAGCATCGGGCGATGCTACCTGTTCGATTATTCGTGCTTTCAATAATTCAAAAATACGCCTGCTTAGTGAACCTGATAACGGAATTTACGATGCCATGAACAAAGGTATAACCCATGCAAATGGAACCTGGCTTTACTTTTTAAATGCGGGCGACACCTTTGCTTCGCCTCATATTCTCACTAATATTTTTAACGGGCGCCAGCAAAACCACAACTTAATTTACGGAAAAGTAATTACCAAAAACGAGCCAAGCGGAGTGAATTACACTACCGGACAACCTTTAACATTGGCTTCGTTTTTTTACACCATTCCGGTTAATCATCAGGGAGTATTTTTTCACTGCAACACGTTTAAAAATATTGGAAATTATAACCTCAACTATAAAATTCTGGCCGATTTGGAATGGCTTATTCGCTACTTTAGACAACAAAAAAACAATGCCATTTATGTTGATACTATAATAGCCGAATACGAAACGGTTGGATTCAGTTACATCAATAGAACCCGAAGCTTAAGCGAAACCCTCAAATACAGCCATGAACATTTTCCCTTGCACATAACCATCATCAACTACCTGATGCATCCGCTGATGGTGATAAAAATAAAACTGATTGCTTTGCTAAAAGGCACTTCCTTATTTAAAGCCTACCGGAAGTGGCGGTTTGGTTAATAATATTTTTCGTAGAAAGTTTTACTTTTCATATAATAACGTCTATACACTACACTAATTCCAAGGGCATTGTGCTTACCAATTACAGGTTCATAATTTTGGGGAGTATAGCCATAAACATTCTTCAAGTCAATGCTCCAAAATATTTCAAAGCCCAAAGAAAATTTCTCCTTTTTCCATTCAACTCCGGGTGCAATATATAAACCCGGGATTATCTTTTTAGTACTGTCGTAAGCTGATGTACCGCTTGGGTATCTTTTTCTACTATTTAAATCCAAGTCAACTCGAGGTGCTGTTATAAAATAAAATCTGCGGCCTTCAGGTGTTTGAGTTCTTTTGAATTTCCATTTAAGTGGTAATGAAATACCAACATAATCTATTTTAGATTTAGTCTTTACACTACTCGCAAAACTTATTTTAGGCGAGTTATACCCTTTTGAAATAAAATAGGTCTCTAATCCAATATTCACTCTCTTCCCAAATACAAAGGTGGTGTTGGCGCCAACAAAATATCCCATGTAGTTATAAGGGGTGCGATACTTAAAAAAGGGGGTATGTGTGGACATATTTAACGCTTTATGATAAAGAGAATTTGCCGCTACTCCTGCCTTTACTGAAAAGTCCTTCAAAACCTGTGCTCTGGCACTTGCAAAAAAAACAAGGAGTACAAAGAGACAATTTGCTTTCATAGTTGATTCAACAGCACACTCATTTGCTTACATAAGTTATTAAAACTATAAATTTCGGAGTGCGATGCTAACTGCCTAAGAGGGTCTTTTTTCCATTGCCCATACCAATCTTTCAAGACCTCCTTAATAGCTGGCACGTCATGATAGTCGCAGTTTTTTCCGGCACCGGTTTCGTTAACAATTGCTGCTACATCGCCATCATGCGGACCGATGACCAGTATGGGTTTGCGTGCACCCAGGCATTCAAATATTTTAGCCGGAATACGGCCTTTGTTATTATACTTTAATAGGGGTTCAGGTTTGTTAATAAGCACTAATTGCACAGCCGAATTCGCCAGTTCCTGAAACAACACATCCTTTGCGATGAAAGATTGGTAGAGTAATGATTTTTTTAACCCTGCTTTTTCTATTGCAACAAATACCGAGGCATCCACATGTCCGGCCAAATGAATTTGCAGGTTCTTCGCAAATGCAATGTCTTCGCTACACAACTCCCTCAATGCATTCCATAATGCATCGGTATTACGGTCGATACCAAATGACCCAAAATGACTGATGGTGAATTTACCTGTTTGTTGAGGAACGATTCCGTTAAAATCGGCTTCGTCATATCCAAATGGAATATAATTCACTTCACGCCCGCTAAGCTTTTTCAAATCTTCACACCAACTTTTACTCACCATCACTACCCGATTGGCGGTGCTCAAAACCTCCTTCTCCAGTTGTTCGTGTTTTTGTCTTGCACTTTTTGTCATAGGAAATTTTTCGTAGTAGTCGATTTGTGTCCAGGGGTCCTGCCAATCACTTATCCACGGAATGCCAAACTCCTTATGCAAGGCCAGTGCAATCAGGTGCATGGAGTGTGGCGGCCCGTAAGAGATTACGGCATCAACCGGATGCACTGTTAAATACTGCCGCAGGTAATTTACCGATGGTTTTATCCAGCCTGCCCGTGCATCGGGAATAAAAAAATTAGCCCTCACCCACAATCCCAGTCGGTGCATCAAACTGTTACCGCTTTCCTTTACCAAAAACACATCTTTTACAGCTTCGCTTTTCTTTTTCCCCTTCAGTAAATTAAAAAAAGTATAGGGCTCGTTAATTGGGGTTTTTATTATTTCAACTCCGGCCGGCAAATCCTTAAAAGTGCTCTTATCCAGTAGCGGATATTGAGCGTTTTGAGGAGCATAAATAATCGGCTCCCAAGCAAAATGGCGAAGATATTTGGTGAACTTTACATTTCGCACAGGACCAATTCCTCCGCAAGGAGGCCAGTAATAAGCAATGTAAAGTACGCGTTTCACGGTTGCAAGTTTAGTGAAAGAAACGAAGAGAAAAATGCTTTCATTATTAAATAAAAAACCCACACTTTCGGCATGGGTTTTTATTTGTGCGCGAGAGGAGAGTCGAACTCCTATAGGTGTTACCCCACTGGCTTCTGAGACCAGCGCGTCTACCAATTTCGCCACCCGCGCTTACTTGGGGATGCAAAAGTACACAGAACTTTCTTTTTCCCAAATATCTTATCTTATCGCATCAACACCAATTTTTGAGTGGTACTGCGCGAGGCATCTTTTATTTGAACATAATATACTCCATTGGCCAGATCGGCTACGTTCATTTTAACCGATTGTGTGCTTTGCAAATGTCCAAACTCTGCAGTGCGCACAGCATGACCGTTTATATCAAATAAGGAAACGGTAATTGAGGCATTTTCAACTGCGGCTTTTATGTAGAGCTCATTTGCTGCGGGGTTTGGATATAGCGTGAAATAGTTTACGCTATTTACATCCGATATTCCCACATACCTGCGTGTACTTATGGTATCCATCACCCCGAGGCTGGTATTATAGTATGTTCCGCTGAAAGAGGATTCAAGTTTAACTGCTTTTACCTGATAATAATTTACCCCGTCCAATGCAGTTCCATCAGTATAAGTGCTGTCGGTTGACGGTAATATTCCCAGCAAAGTGTAAACTCCATTACGTACATTGGAACGATACACCCTGTACGAAATAATAGATACATCGGCCGACCGATTCCAGGTTAACACCACATGACGCTGCTGATTAATGGTAGCTAAGGTTAAATTAGTTACAGGCAAAACCGGATGTAAGCGTAAACTTGGATCGCCCATTAAGGCCAGATGAATAAAAGTAGGATTAAAATTTTGCGAATAGCCTTTGTTGTTTCTTGGATTCAGATAAAATGTTTCGTCAAGATTATTTTGAGACAACCTGGTACAATATCCAATATTTTCTCCAATAGCCATAGGATGTATAATGCCATATGGACGCCCCGACCACATACAGGTTAAAGTCCAACCTTTATGTGCCAATGGCGCGCGTAGTAAATTGTTTTGTGCATCCCAATCACCAAAATAACTTCCAAACAACATGGAGAAAACATTTTTCAAGCTATCATTTGCAAAGTCGGCTGTGGTGCCAATGCCTCCTACGCTTGTATAACTCCCAGCACCGGTTCCATAAGCCCATAAATAAGAGTTAGTACGCATTTCGGTAAGGTAAGCCCCGCCTCCGCCAACTGTTCTTACCGAATCGCCAAACATAGCTGCAAATGGACGATACCCGGATGAAGAAAATGCCTCTCCGTTCATAGGGCCAAAATTATCCGAAACAAGACCTCTGCGTTCAGCTTTTACTAAACCTACTTTAAAATTATGAGCCTTGTTCAGGTAACGTTTCATAAGAGCCGTATCACTTAACCCAAAAGCCGGTAAATTTGAAAAATCTACCCGTCCAATTTCTAACGAAACCGAATCGGGATAAATACTATTCTGATCAAACTTTCCATCGCCCGGCATATTGCGATTTTGGGCTCGACTCGAGGTAGAGTCTACCACCGATACATCTGTCCAAACAGATTCATTCATTGTTCCATAATACAAATCAGCAGGCCATGCCCCGCTGTGTTCCGGATGCCCATCAGGTGGATAATCGAATCCGCTTGCTGCTTTAAAACCACCTGAGTAAGGTACCGGAATGCGTCCTACCAAGTACAACGATTTAACATTTGGCAGCAACACATCTGTGGAAATAAGTTGTTTAACCGATGTAACAGTTGCTGTACGGTCAATATCATGACGAATAATTTCCCACCCGTCTCCTATCAAATCATTTTCAAGGGTGGTTAACTCGGCTGCAAGTGGAATTACATAATTCTGGTCAACTAATAAAATTAATTTACCTCTATAATCTCGCACCGGAATTTTTATACCTGTACGAATATACCCGGTAGCAAAAGGGTAAAAATATGAACTAGTTGACGGCTGTCCGTACATAGTTAATCCGGGCTTCCGTTTTTTCACAAAATACTCGTAGGTATTCCCTGTAGTCACATTATTATCGGTAATCTCGGTGGCATTGCTGTCGAGGGCAGCCAGAGTATCCGTCCATTGTCTTGATTCGGATGTTTTTCGGTACACAAAATACTGTACCCCGGTTGATTTATCTAAAGGCCATTTTATTTTAATGGAAGCCGGAGACTCCTGAACTTGAGCCTGCAACAGTACTGCATAATCTTGTGAAGCAGACTGAGCAAACAAAGCACCCGAAAGTGCGGTAAAAAAAATTGGTAAAAGTATTTTTTTCATCCCTCTATAATAATAATTATACACATTTAAATATAGGTAAAAATCTGGCTATCTGTACAAATACATCTTAATATGCTCAAGCCCTGCTTCAACAAAAGTATCCCCCTTGGGCCTAAAACCATTTTTCTCATAAAACAAAGCAGCCGAAGTTTGTGCATGCATGTAAAATACTTTTTCCGACCCAAGGTCATCAAGAATTCTTTTTAAAAGTTGCGTGGCAATGCCTCTATTTCTATACTCTGTAAGCACGGCAAAACGCTCCAGTTTTATTCCTTCATTGGTTTTGCGCCAACGGGCAGTACCAACGGGCTCGCCTTCTAAAAGAGCCAGATAAGGATGGCTCTCGTCTTCGTATTCAAATTCAATATCGTGAGGAACCTTTTGTTCCTCGATAAAAACCCTTTCTCTAATCATATAAGTGAGTTCACGGTCACTTATCTGATATACTTCCTTAATAATGAGTTTCATATATCAAATATTATCACTTTTAGAAAAATGCTTACTTTTGCAATCCTTTTCTTAATTAAAAACAGACTGATAAAAAATGAATACCAGCCAAATTACCGAATTGTTAGGCAACGATGCCGACAAACTTCTGAAACACGAATGTAAAACCATTTCTAAGAATTCCCTGCATTTACCCGGTGCTGATTTTATTGACCGTGTGTTTGCACAAACCAACCGCAACCCTCAAGTATTGAAAAGCCTCAGCAGCATTTACACTACTGGCCGTTTAGCCGGAACCGGGTATGTTTCAATTCTTCCCGTTGATCAGGGTATTGAACACTCGGCAGGTGCATCATTTGCTCCCAACCCCGCGTACTTTGACCCCGAAAATATTATAAAATTAGCTATTGAAGGGGGTTGTAATGCGGTGGCTTCAACCTATGGTGTATTAGCTGCCTGCTCTCGCAAGTACGCGCACAAAATTCCTTTTATTGTAAAAATTAATCATAACGAATTTCTGAGTTACCCGAACAAATTTGATCAAATCATGTTTGGTTCGGTTGACGAAGCATGGAATTTGGGTGCCACTGCAGTAGGTGCTACAATTTATTTTGGGTCAGATGAGTCGGCACGCCAGATTCAGGAAGTGGCTGCAGCGTTTGAACGTGCCCATGAATTGGGGATGGGTACCATTTTATGGTGCTACCTGCGCAATGGCTCATTCAAAAAAGACGGAGTAGATTACCACACCGCAGCCGACCTAACCGGACAAGCCAATCATTTAGGCGTAACCATTCAGGCCGATATTATCAAACAAAAGTTGCCTAATACAAATGGCGGATACAACGCCCTAAGCTTTGGCAAAACACATAAAAAAGTATACGAAGAATTAACATCCGAGCACCCGATTGATTTGGCCCGGTATCAAGTGGCTAATTGTTACATGGGACGTCAGGGATTGATTAACTCGGGAGGTGAATCGAAAGGAGCCAGTGATATGGCTGAAGCTGTAATGACAGCCGTTGTAAACAAACGTGCCGGTGGACAGGGATTAATTTCAGGACGTAAAGCATTCCAGAAACCATTAAAAGACGGAATAACATTGTTAAATGCCATTCAGGATGTGTACCTGAATAAGGATATTACAATCGCCTAATTTTGGACGGCAGATTAATATTTTGCCAATTAGAATTTTAATTTGCCTTATCATTAAAAAACAAAAATGAGTTGGTTTAAACGGGTAAAAGAAGGAATCACCACAGCTACCAAGGAGAAGAAATCTACTCCTGACGGATTGTGGCATAAGTGCGGGCGATGTAAAAAAGCAATTCTTACCAAAGATATGCAAGCCAATATGTGGGTATGTACCAATTGCGGGCTGCATGAAAAAATTGGATCAAAAGAATATTTTGACATCTTGTTTGATGAGCAACAATTTACCGAATTATTTGACAATATTTACCCAGCCGACCCGCTCGAATTCACGGATACAAAAAGTTATAAAGACCGCATTACCGACACTATCAGCAAATCGGGATTAAAAGATGCTGCGCGTACCGCCACCGGCAATGTGAATAATATTCACGTTGTAATTTGTTGCATGGATTTTGGGTTTATCGGAGGCTCGATGGGCTCGGTGGTGGGTGAAAAAATAGCCCGCAGTATAGATTATGCCCGCGAAAAAAGAATTCCTTTCCTCATGATTTCCAAATCAGGTGGTGCCCGCATGATGGAAGCAGCCTATTCCTTAATGCAAATGGCTAAAACATCGGCCAAACTCGCTTTGCTTGATATGGAAGGAATTCCTTACTTATCTATATTAACCGACCCCACTACCGGTGGAGTAACAGCTTCGTTTGCCATGCTCGGAGATTTTAATATAGCGGAGCCTGAAGCATTGATTGGTTTTGCCGGACCTCGTGTAATACGTGAGACCATCGGAAAAGATTTGCCAAAAGGATTTCAAAGTTCCGAGTTTTTACTGGAGCATGGGTTTGTTGATTTTATCGTGCCGCGCACCGAGATGAAGAAAAAACTATCACTGCTACTGGGTATGCTGGCTGATAAAAAAATTGAACGCGAAGGCGAGAAATTGAATTTACAATAAGATTATAATTTTACATCTAGCCCCAATAACGTTACCATTTTAGGTAATGTTATTATTATGTATTGTTTTACTTCTACCCATCATCCCCCTTCCTCCCCCCTGCTTCTTCAATAAAACCAGTGCATTACCTTCACAGGGATTGTGTGCTGAAACAAAAGCCCTATCAGTGTTAGTCATTTAAACTCCCCCTTTTCTTCCACCATTTTTTTACTTTTTCTCGCGCCTAAAATTATACTTAATGCCTATGCCATAGTTCCACAGGTTATGATAAAAGGTCGGTGGGGTAACCCCCAATACTTGTCCTCGTTGCAAACCTGCCGTGTACCCATATCTTTTGTTAACAGAAACCCTTCAAACACATAACTGAACCTCTCAGATAACGATTACACCAGGTGGCCTTGGGAGTTGTATGCTTTCCAGCCACCCAGGCGAGCAATTATCCATGTTGCCCATTTTGTTTTATTTGGTTTGTAATGATTTTGTTGCTTGATTATTCTACCTTGCGGTTTTTGATTTACGTGTCTTTAGACATTCTATTTCTGTTAATGAAAACACCTCTTCAATTGGCTGCCCTTCTCCTTCATCATCATCATAAGCTAATCTCATTGCATTAACTTTAATATTACAAGGAGCATCATAATGCAAAGTTTCCTTATTGCAGACCCGCTTTCTAATTCGGTGTTCTCTATGTGAGAAATAGATCCCATTTCACTTATGATAGAACACAACCCGGAGCAACTCCGAAACGATAAGGATTTTAATGAGGTACTACTGCATACATTAGAAGTCTCCAAGACTGACTATGCGTTCTGCTTTATGCCCTATCGAAAAAAGGATCTGTCGACACGAAAAAACTATTTCTTTACAAACACTATAACCACTTTATTAAAGTCGGCAGCAGCATTAATCACTTTACGGTATTCTTCGTACTTAGATACATGGTAGATGATTTTGCCGTAAAACTCTTTAACGGTAACGGTAGTCCAACCATCAGCATCTAATGTATAGTCTGAAATAAATCCGGCTGTTTGTGCTCCGTCTTCGGTGAGAACGAAGTTCATTTTAATTTTTTCGAGTCCCTGAACATCGTATCCATCGGGAATTTTAAAACGGATGATGCGTAGGTACTGATGCGGGTATTCGACCTCAATATCGGTTTGGCGTTTTTTGTTCTGGTACATTTCGCTTTGCTGGCCTATGATTTCGCCCAACTTAAAGAGGTAACGAGTACCGGCTCGTTCCAATAATTCCGAAATTTCCATTTTTGCATCAATGGTGAAAGGCTCTTTATCATCCACATTATTCATGTCGGTATGGGTTACAGCCACCTCACTTATTTTCGCATCTTTCGAAACGCCCTTCAGCAGTTCATCAATTATTTTATCGCGGTTTTCCTTGTCAAGTATAAAATAGGCGGGTTTATAAAATGTAGAAAGGTATCCACCCATTTCCTTATGATACGAAACGGACATTTTATCATCGTTCAGGTTAAGTAGTACCTCCACTTTAATGGTTTCTTTGGTATCATCTACCGTTGGTATCCCAATTTTTTTAATTGAACCCAACCCCATTTTTACCCCCCCGGCTTCTACCGCTTTCACAAATAGCCCGTTGTTTCCAATATAATCATACGGAGTAATATCAAGGCGATACGAAAATTTGGAAGGTGCAATAAATTTGTTTAAGACCGGAAGGTAAATCAGGTAATCGCCCAAAAAATTATAGGTTTCGAAATCGCTGTCAAAACGCACTTGATACCGATTGGTAGTAATTACCAGTTCCGTTTTCACCCCGGCAAGTTCAAGAGCTTGAGCCATTACTTTCGTAATGCCTGATTCGCTGGCCAATTTGTTTTTTAGAATATCTTCAACCTCTTCGGATAGGCGTTGATTGGTTTTGACACTTATAGTGCTTTTAAAATAATTCTCAACCAGCCGCGCTCTTTTCTCGGGCGAAGCCTCCTTCAATTTTAAATTTGAAATAATTTTTTCAAGGCTCTTCGCAGGTCTCTCGGACGGAGAGTAAATGCGGTTGTACACATTTTTGGCTACTTCGGCATAGGTGTAAATAGGAACTTTCCCTTTGTTGGAGGTGTTGTAAGCCAACTTATATTCTACCCGGCACACATTAGCACGAAAGTTTGAGTACTTCTCTTCGAACAGGGGATCTACGGTAAAGTAGTCGGTGGTGTAGTGGTTTTTATCTCCAATGGTGGTATCCTTTATAACTGGAAAATTATTGTACCCTTTTAGTTTAAACTGAAGGTTGTCGGGGCTATATAACTCAAACCTTGCCTTGTGAACTGGCAAATCATTTTGGAAAATCATGCGGCCAAAAACCTCATAATAATTTTTGGTGTACACAATGTACTCTATGATACTCCCTACCTCCAATCCTTCAAAAGCAAATATTTTTGATTTTCGTCCATCTTCTTCATCCGTTTGATCCTTCATTTGACCCTCATTTATCTCTTTCACTACTCCTTTGGGCGAGATGCTTCGCGCTTTGATGAGAATGATATCAATTACATCATCCACTCCAATATACAATTTATTAAAACGTTCCAAACCACGGTCGGTATTAATCTGCACCACCATGTGGCGAAAGGAATAATACTCTAACTCCTGTGCTCCGTATTTATATTCAATGGCGCGTTCATCCATCAACACATCTGCGGGGCGGTCGGTAGTGTCGTTTACTTTTACCCGTTCAATGGTTTCAGGCTTTGCCCAATCGTAATATTTTTTTTCAGGCGAAGATTGAGCCAATGCCCGAATGGCCGACAAAAAAAATACAGCCAGGTATATATATATTCTCATGCGATCTTATTTTTCGGTTAGCTTTAAAATGAGCTGATCTTTGTAAGCCTGTTTTACTTTACTGTTGCATTGCATCCACAAGGAGAAATTGGTACGGCTTAGAACAATATCATCAACCGCGTAACTCCTGTAGAGGCGAATGTATTTCCCTTCATTTTGATAGGTAATTTTGAATCGAAAAAATGGGGAATCATACGAGGCATTAGCGGGTATATATTCAACGGATGTACTGTCGGGGGCTTTTAAAATTACCACATTTTTTATAGTATAGGCAAACTCATTATCAATATCTACATCAAGTGTGGAGAGATCGTGCTTGTACTGGTCAAATACTTTTTCCAGATTCATGTTGAGGTAAATTTCGTTTCCCACAAACGTTACATAGTCGGGAAGCCTGAATTTATACCAAATAGTAAATACACTATCGCTGTTATCGAAATTGTTTGCACGTGCATAATCAACTGTAATTTTATTGTTACCACGCTGAATAAACGCTTTCAGTTTTTCTTCGTTGGTCAACCTGCTGCTCATGCTGTAATAGGAGTACATTACATCTACTTTGGCATATCCTTTATAGGTTACCTTTCCCTCTCCAATTAATTCCTTTCCTGCTATGGAGAGGTACACGGAATCGCTGATTACGGTAAACTCTTTAGGCATCACAGGTACTTTTTCCACCAGAAATTTATCTTTACCTAAGCTAATGAGTGCTTCTTTACCTTGGGTGAACGAACTTGGCATATCAAACGCACAGTAAGCACAGGTACCATCAATAAAATATCTTTTACCATCCACCATAATGGTTGCAATCATGTGATTGTCGCTGGCGGGGGTAGGCACCTCACTATAAGTGTACGGAATATCCCTTGTACCAATCCAACAGATGCGGGCATCCAATCCGGCTAAATCAAGTAATTTATGCAACAGGCAACTCATGTCCTTACAGTCGCCATACCGTTTCTCATAAATATCGTTTGGCATACGCGGTACAAACCCCCCCAATCCGTCCTCGAACGCCACATACTTCAGATTTTTTTGCACCCAGTAATAAATGCGTTTGGCTTTTTCAATAGGTTCAGTAACACCTTCTGTTAAGCTATCTGTAAGTTGTTTTAACTGCCCATCTCCGGTAGTATCGGTATCGGCCTTTTCAATCATGGAATAATACCAGTTGTAGAGCGAGCCCACATCGTGCAAAAATGGCTGGCTTTTCCCTTGCACTTCTATTTCGTCAATATAGATGATAATATGAGGTGAATAATACTTATACCCCATGGTATTGCCTTCACGGGTAAGGTAACGTACAGTTCCTGCCTTCCAGCAATAGGTGGTTTTCCCACCCGATTCGGTTTTGGTGAACGCAATTTTGTCGGTATTGTCTCCCCGCAAAAGGTATTTTATTTTTACTTTGCTGCTAACGGTAACTTTAAACTCCTGATCAACCACAGGCACATAAAACCCAAAGAAAAAAGAAGAAAGAAAACGTGCTTCTTTGTACACTTCGGTATAATCGAGATGTGTAATAGTACCTTTGGTAGGAGCAGCAAACGCTACATTAATTTTTTTATGGTCGTCATAAAAAATTGCGCCTGAGGTGGCGTTTTGGGTAGAGAATCCCCGTGCAGGTATTTTTTTAAAAGAGCCATTTTCAAGTTGAAGCGAGTAGGCATTTATGTCTTTAATTTGGGTGAAACTGGTAAAATGAATTTCCTGTTCATTGTAGTCAGCTGTATTTTCCGTAAGCATCAATTGCTCTGATATCACTTTGTTTACCGCTGAAATTTCTCCCTTTCTATTTACATCAATTATAAGGTGCTCTTTATTGGAAAAGATGGCAACATTATGGGTTTTTCCGTATTTACCAATCACCTCCGTTACCTTCCCTGCATCGGGCTTTTGGGCAGACACATTATTCAGCAATCCCACTACAGCCAGCAGACTTAAAATTGTTTTATTTACCTTAGTCGCCATATATAAAAACGTTTTGCTCTGCTATCTTTCCATTAATATCATATTTGGTTTTTACCCCGTGCAGAACACCCAATAAATAATTCTCTTCTTTTTCAACTGATCCATTCTCAAAATACGATATGGACGCTCCGTTAAAATAACCCATGTAATAATTGATTGATGTTTTAATTTTACCGCTTGGATAATATTCTTTCCAAACGCCATCAATATCGCCATGTGTATAAGGTTCGTCTTTATGAATATTTCCATTTGAAAAATATAGTTTACGCGAGCCAAAGAGCCATCCGTTTTTATATGCTAGCTCGGCAGACAGAGCCCCGTTTTGAAAATAAGCTTTTACAGTCCCATTTCCGTGATTCAAAGAAATTTCGGGAACATATTCCCCATCTTTATTTAGATAAGAATACGCCTGAGCCACCCCTTCAATATACCGTACCTTGAAACGTACCATCCCACCCGGCTCGTAGTAGGTGAACCAGCCTTCACGATTTCCTTCATGGTATACCCCTTGTACCTCCACTTTCCCGTTAGTATAGTACCAGGTAGTGGGGCCTTCAAGTTCTCCGTTTCCCCATGTAGCCACTTCAGTAAGCTTCCCATCCGCGTCATAATCTTTCCACTCCCCTATTTTATTGTCCCAGAAATAACTTCCTTCGGTTGAAATTTTTCCATTTTCCCAATACAAAACATATTTTCCTACCCGTCTGCCACAAAAAAATTCTTCATGAGAACGAATTTTACCGCTTCGGTAATACCCGGTGCGCACACTATCCAATTGTCCGTTCCTGTATCGTCCAGTTGTACTTAGTTTACCATCTGCATACACAAACTTATATGCTCCATGTCCGTGATTTAGTTTATTATCAATTATTATTTTCCCTAGTGTATCGTAGGTCGTTATCCTGTTGGTGCGAATGTTATCCCAATAATAATCGCTTTGTAACTGACCATTTACGTTATAATACTCTTCATGTCCGGTAATATTATCATTGAGGTAATAGGTACGGCTTCTTATATTTCCGTTAAGGTGGTAGTAGAGCCAGTCGCCCTGCATATCATCTTGTACATACCATCCTTCGCAATCTACTTTCCCGTTAGTAAAATAACGGGTAAAGTACCCATTGTAATCACCATTTTTAAATGTGCATCTGGTTTTGATTTTTCCGTTAGCAAAAAAGGTTTCGCTTAGTCCGTCTTGAATGCCCTTTTTATATTGGACTGTTGAAGTTAATGCCCCCGATCGGTCGTAAAACTTCCATGTCCCGTCACGTTGCCCGTCATCAAGTACTCCTTCCATTTCAACCACATCTCCCTCGGGATAATATCCTTTCAACAGTAGCTTTCCACCCTTTTCCTGGCTCGATGAAAGAATTTGACCTTCCTTATCATAAAAAGTATATTTTCTTATTTTACCCTTTTCATAAAAATATTCGAAGTGCAGCACACTGTCTATATCAAACATTTTTATCCAGCCTTTTGTTTTACCGTCTTCATCATACTCTTCCTTATGCTCAAAAGAGCCATTCCAATGATAATAATTCCACACCCCCACGGTTTTGCCATTATCGTAAGTGCCTTCGTATTTTTTATTCCCGTTTAGGTAATAATACACCCACATACCATCTGCGTTGCCTGCGGTATATTTCCCTTTTGACTGCACCCGTCCGTTGTTGTAGTAGCAGATATAATCGCCTGCTGCTTTCCCACCTTCCATAGCATACATTTCATACAATGTATCATTATTGAAGTAGGCTTTGTAATGTGTTTTCTCGCCATTTTTGTAGATTACCTCATATTTACGTGACCCATTACGAAAATATACTCTCGC
>JAGVLJ010000078.1 GCA_020049855.1 Bacteroidia bacterium
AAAAACGGAACGGTGATAAACAATTCAACCATTTACTGCATGGATAATTCAACTAAGAACTTTTTTATCATTGGCTCCGACAATGACACCTGCTATATAACCCTTACTACTAAGACACAAGAATACAACAAGAAGCCCCACGCCACCATTGATATCCTCAGCAAGTCAAAAGATACTTTGTGTCTTACCGCTTTTTCCCAAAGCGGGGCAATACATATGTGGCAGGAATATTTTGATGAATCCTGGGTTGACTTATCTGGTAATTTTCTGGGTAATAAATCCTGGGCTACGGAAGGGGATGATAATTATACAATAGGCGAAATGGCGTGTACAAAATCTGTAATCACTGTTGGCTCAACGGTAAGCAGGGTTTTCTGGAAGAATTTAAAAAACCAAACCTATTATATTCCGGCTAATAACCAACAGGGTATGCTGGCAAACTATTCAAGCAAAGGACCCACGTTAGATAACAGAATGAAACCGGAAATAACCGCACCTGGCGGAATGATTCACAGTGCAAGCAATTCATTTGATGCTTCCGCTATACCCGGAGGATCTTTTGCTCCCTATTTGGTATCCAAATATACCTCGCCCAAAAACGGCCGTAACTATTATTATGTCACCGGTCAGGGCACTTCTTTTGCTTCGCCTATGGTGGCCGGAGCAGTTGCACTTATGCTGCAAGTAAGCCCGGGTTTAGACCCTGAACGAATAAAGATTTTATTAAAACAAACTGCCATTAAAGATGGTTTTACTACACAATCGCCTGATCCCACCAAATGGGGAGCCGGTAAACTAAACGTGTATGCCGCCATTAAGGAAACCATTTGGTGGGTAGGCACGGTGCCAGTTCCAAAAAATGAAATTGACATAAAGGTTTATCCTAATCCAAATAATGGCCAATTTGCGCTATCCTATGAAACCGAACAATCAGGATATTTTTTAATTGAAGTAAGCAATGTAACCGGCCAGCAGGTGTACCAGCAAGCCTGGGAGCTTAACAACGGGAAAAACACATTACCCGTTGATTTATCATCCTTGAAAAAAGGAATTTATTTTTTGACCATAACCGGTAAGGGTGGACAAGTAGTTAAAAGAATTGCCATAAACTAAAACCCTATATAGCCTCCCAAAAGCGTCCTCTTACTTATTAGCGAGTCTACCAAATTGTAGCGATATACGGTATTCAGGTACTTTGTATCCAACAAAACACATTAAAAAATATCAACCAGTATGAAACAGTTAAACCCAACTTAACTTTGTTTAATTACAGCAATGATAGTCTTATCTATTTTTGCTCAAACTACTTCTTTAAATTAAATCAAGCACTTACTTAAATCGTATATTAAAACGAGCAGATTACCATAAAATGAAGTATCTCAAAATAGATTAATAGCAGTTGCTTTCGTTTAAAAAATTGAACAACGGCCTGTCGTAAACTGCCATCAAATGGTTGCCCTGCCTAAAATTAAACTTTTAAAACGCATCCGCCCAATTCAGTTAAATGGAAGAAACAGGGGGAACTAATATCCATGAACAGCCTACAAATCGCACTAGTTCCTATATATGTGGTACCCATAAACGGCAACCAGAAGGTAAAATAGATTGTGCTATTTGTTTTATTGTAAGTAAGTTTGACTCTTAACTAATAACCAACTTAAAACAAAAAAACTCAATGGCACAAAACTTAAGAGGAATTTTAATAAAACCCTCACGAAAACAAACCATCCATTATTATCTAATCCTGCTTGATGTAGATGATAGTGTGAATCCGAATCTGTTTAACAACGGAACACAAACCGGCAGCACATTGGAATACAGGTATGATGGAGAGTTATCTGATGCCGCTCCTACAAAAACCATTATGCTTCCTGTGTTTGTAAGTCAGGCAGTGTCCGGTACAATACCCACTTCAGTAACCGTAACAGATAAGACACAACCAAATCCGATTGTGATAACGGGAGACCCCAACAAAAGGCAGCCTCCTGTATTTGATTTTACTATTTCAAACAACGTAACACCGGAAAGTACTATTAATCCCGGCTTACCAAGTACCTTAGTAATTCAAAGCAATTTTTCTGTAACCAGCGGTGGCATTAGCACGCAACCGTTTTATTTTGTAGTAGTAATGGTAAATACGGGTATGAATCAGAATTCCGGTTATACCAATAAAATCAGCTTCAACACTGATGACACAAACTTACTATGCATGTTAACACCGAGCGATTCCTTAGGAGATACCACCAGAGCGGCAGTAGGTGCATTTCCTGTATCCCTATATCAATACCAATCGGTACAGGTTGTATATGGAACAACCCAAAACCCAACTGCAAATTTCGGACAACAATGTAGTATCAACTATCCTGTTTTAATCTAAGTTAAATGAGGCGAATACCTGAAAGAGTTATACTTTTCCTTCTATCGGTTACTTTACTCGGCAAATTGGGCTTTGCGGCAAATTCGTCAGACACAATTAAAGTAAACAACTTGCTAAGGCAATCCATAAGTCTCCAACGAATCAATGTAGATTCATGCTATTTGCTGGCAGCATCGGCCTACAAAATTGCCCAACAGATCAATTACCAGAATGGAATAAGAGGCGCATGTATGCGAATAGGGTCAGTTCTTATAACCCAAGGGTACAATGATTCAGCAATGGGCTTCATCAATCGGGCTATCGCTATCTGTGAATCGCTAAATGACCAGGAAAGAATAACCGGAGCACTCATCTTAAAAAGTATTATTTTTCAGAATAGAGGACAAAAAGACTCTGCCTTTGCAACCATATACAGGGCCTTGCGTTACAGTGATAGGGCAAAAAATCCTGTTTTAAAAATTGGAGCGTACTGCACAATGGCCAATCTTAGCTTTGATTACCATGAGTATGATAAAGCGCTAAGGGAATTTAACGTAGCATTGAGACTTGCTAAAGATGCAAATCTTTTAAGGGAAATGAGTGATGCCATGACCGGAATTGGAAACGTTTACTATAAACAGAACTTATTTACAAAAGCACTGAATTACTATTTGAAAAATGACTCCCTTCTGCCACTTATCAATGATGATATTGGGTATGCCCAAAACTTACACGACATTGCGTTGTGTTATGCCGGATTGAAACAGGCAGGTAAAGCACTTTCCTTCTATAGCAAAGCGCTTAAAGCATACAAAAAATATGGCATGCAAAACGAAGAAGCAAATCTCTATTATAACGTAAGTATCCTTTATAATGATTTGCAAATGCCCGACAGTGCCATCTACTTTTTAAATCAATCTTTAGCACTCGCCATACGCATTCATCAGCTTGAAAAATCGATGGAATGTTATAAACTTCTTGCCGAAACCTGGGCCGCAAAAGGAGATTACATGAAGGCCTATCAATTCCATGTACAATTTAATATGTTGAACGATTCGATACTAAATGCCGAGAAAATTTCCAGCATCAGTGAAATGCAAACCAAATACGAAACGGCAAAAAAGGAGCAGCAAATTATTTTACTTGACCAACAAAATAAAACAAAAGCTGCACAGCGAAATGCATTGATTGCAGGCAGCACTTTACTGTTACTTGCACTATTTATATTAGGGTTTTACTATGTACAACGCAACAAAATATCCAGAAAAAATCAGGAAATAGCTGAACAAAAAATAAAAGGCCTATTGAATGAAACAGAAATAAAAACCTACAATGCCATGATAGAAGGACAGGAGGAAGAACGCAAGCGCATTGCTGCCGATTTGCACGACAGGCTGGGTAGTATGCTGGCTACCGTAAAACTACTTTTCAGTTCATTAGATAACGAGATCGACCCTATCAATTTAGACAACAACGAGCAATTTTCTACCGCCAAATCATTGCTTGATGAAGCCTGCGGTGAGGTAAGGCGTATTTCACACAACTTAAGCTCAGGCATTGCAATGAGTTCGGGGTTGGTAGCTGCCCTGGAAGAACTATGCCACAGTGTATATCAAAGCAAACTTATTAAATGCAAATTATTGGCCTATGGAATGGAACAACGCCTTGACCAACCCATTGAACTTGGTGTGTACCGAATGATTCAGGAACTATTCAGCAATATCTTAAAACATGCCAAAGCAAGCAACATTAATGTACAACTTAATCATGTAGGAGAATCATTAAACGTGACCGTAGAAGATGACGGCATAGGCTTTAATGTAGAAGAAAAAAGAAAAAGCGGAGGAATGGGCTTATATAACCTTGAAAGGCGGGCAGCACAGCTAAATGGGATTTACACAGTGGACTCATATCCGGGTAAAGGGACAATCTCGATTATTGAAATTCCAACTACAATATAACTATATGATAAAGATAGCCATTGCAGATGATCATCAAATGTTTATTGATGGGATTAAGTCGCTGCTAAAGGGAAATAAAAACATGCGGGTTTCGGCAGAAGCCTCGAACGGAGAACAATTAATTTCCCTGTTAAAACACCACCCAACCCAGATCATTCTAATGGATGTAAATATGCCTGTAATGGATGGTATTGAAGCTACCAAACAGGTGAAAAAATTATTTCCGGAAATAAAAGTAATTATGCTCACCATGTTTGGCTCACGAGAATATATAGAGAAACTGTTGCGTGCAGGCGTCAACGGATATATTCTAAAAAATACAGGAAAAGAGGAACTGACTACCGCCATTGAAAAAGTGATGCAAGGCGAATCTTACTTCAGTAAAGAAGTAACTGAATGTATCATGGGAGGTTTACAGGGCAAAAAAATAGAAAACAACCAGCATCCAGTAGAATTAACCGAACGCGAAAAAGAAGTATTGCGCCTAATTGCTCAGGAACTCACCTCGAACGAAATTGCCAACAAGCTGTTTATCAGTTTTCATACCGTAGAAACACATCGTAAAAATTTAATCAGCAAATTGCAGGTAAAAAATATTGCAGGCTTAGTGAAGTATGCGGTAATAAATGGACTGGATCACGAGTAATGCTGGATGCAGTTGCCCCCCTAAACATTAATCCTCTTTTTAAAAACTATTTATCAACTTTGACGCAGAACCCTGCAGGCTCCTTAGTGCCTCATAAATTCCACGTATTCTTCGTTCCTTTCCCCCACATTATGCGATAAGAGGTAATGTACCAAGCTGCTGTAATTGTAATTACAAGCATCGTTGGTACCAATAAATTTTTGGCCATCAACTTGATTTTTAACTAAGCTTTCCGTTTTTCAAAAAAAAGTGGTACATTTAATGCAGTAAAAACCCAATAAAAATAATTCGGTTCTGAGCAGGAGAAATAAATAGATTAATAAATCTTTAGATTTGGCAATTGCCGGTATATGACAAGAGATGAATTTCATGAAATTTTGCTTTTACCCCTCTCCTACATAAAGAGTAAAAGTAGTCACTGCATCTAAAAGAGTTTTTTCACACTTAAAATAAAAAATAGGATGAATGTATTAAAACGCTCAAACAAAAACCTGGTGATAGCTCTAACAGGTTTACTTCTTGCAGCCATTTATGGCTGCAAAATGTTTAAGGTGATTAATTCCGACTACGACCGAAGCATTGATTTCTCCCAGTACCATACTTATGCGTGGCTTCCGGATAAGGATAATGAATCTTCGCAGTATCACAATTCAATTATTCATAACAACATTAAAAATTATTTCTCCCTGCACTTTGCCGAATTCGGATACACAGCTGATGCAGAAAATCCCGATTTGCTTTTTGAACAAGTGATTACCACCGTGAATAAAACAGATAACTATACCGAGCAACATCCTATAGCAACACCGCCCCCCCCGTATAATTATCAGGCAAACCCATACTACACCCCTACGCCAAATCCGTACAACTATAATAATTCAAACAACTTCAATTATAATTATAACCAACAAAATTATTCAAACAACGGCTATGCTTATAGACCACCCATTCAACAGTACAGAACCGAAACTCACACCCAAAAATATGTGGAAACCACCTTTACACTAAATGCCATTGACCGCAAGCAAAACAGATTAGTTTGGACCTGCACCGTGCAGGCTGACATATACGACAATTTGTATATTGAATCAGGGATTCATCCAGCCGTGCGTTCCATGATTAAAACTTTTCCGGCAAAAAGACTAAAGCTGAAAAAAGGAAGCAGCGGAACCTGAAGCAGGAAGTAGATTTAAACAAAAAAACCATCTCTTTGTGTTACTCAATAAAAACTAAAAGTTTATACAGTAACCATAGATTTTTTTGCAAAATACCCGCCTTTTTATGCGTGAAAAAAATAAAAAATATACTAATAAAACAACACTATAGTTGGCTACAGCACGTGAAAAATGATACCGAAATTGTTTGATCCCAAAAGCCCACACCTGAGCCTCAGATCGCACAGCGCAATCTGACCAGAAACCCTGCATGTAGAAAACGGCAAAAAATACTGCCAACTTCATCCTGTTGATTAGATACATTTAACTGCTCCCAAAATGTAAGTCGTATAAAATAGGATAACTATATACCAGTAATTATCTATGGCAAAATAGATAGTAGGGTGCAACAAGCAGCCAGGTAATTAATATAAACTTCCAAAAAATTATTTTAGCCCTGATGCCAAATGCAACAGAATTGACAGCAGAATCAAAGCGATTAAATATGCACCAAGATTGCCATTTAACCTAAATTGGTAACAACGCAATACTTGGTTAAAAGCATTTTTTCATAATGTGTATTCTTACACACACGATCTGCCGGAAGATTCCTATACCATCGGTTTGGGTAACAATGCTGGCAATTTGCACATGCTATGCCCTGAGGTATTAGATGCTGCTCTTCGCTGTTGTAAAAAAATATGCGCCCAAAAAAATGCATGATTTCAAGTTCATCCGGCCCGTCAATTAATAAATGAAATTATTTTTACACCTCCTCTATAATCCTAGCTCCGTTATCACTATCAGCCATAGGCTCGTCTGACTCTCCGAGTTTACCTTTGGCAAAATCACTGGCAAAATCAACAAATACCTTATAGGCCTGAGTAAATGTAAATTTTTTCTCGGATGACTTTTCTATGATGTTCCGTCTGCCTAAAGTATTTAAAAATTGCTTACGAGACTCAGGGTCTTGCAACTGTTTATTGCTTTTAATCAAATCGGAATAGGGCGAGTTATCAAAGTAATTATCTATTTGCTCCAGTTCAAACTCGGCATATTGCAATTCCTCCAAAAAGTTTTTCCCGTCCTTATCCAGTTCGTAGCAAAGAATAGCAAAAAAAATGCAAATATCACGAGATAGCTGCTCGTTTGTTTCGTAAGACAGGATATATCCGTAATCAGATTTTAACTCAAGTTCATACTTAAAACTTTCTTTAAAAAACCGCTCGTAAAACTGCTGGTTGTTTTTTAATTCAATAAATTTAGGGTCGCTGGCCAGAATAAATTTTCCGTCCATCAAATCGCCTACTATGTCTAGGTGGTATCTAGGAAATTCCATATTTTAAAACTTTAATGGGTGGTACTCGTAAGGTCATTTGGGTGGTGCGCACTACTTTTTTGTCGGCTTCGGGATCAAACTCCAGCATAATTCCTTCTTCGAATAATAACGTAGTTAACGCAAAAAATTTATCTGTATCTACTGTTTTGTATTCTGCTTTCAAGGTGCTGCCTGCCCAGTCAAAAAAATTATTCATAGGTAGTTTACTCATCATCATCTCGCGGTAATGTTCTTTATTAAACAGCCACATACTGGCTCGCACATCTTGCTCCTCAATAATCACTACCTCGTCTCCGGCAAACTGCTCCATATATTCTTTGGCATTATAGTACATATCGTTGCTGTAAGGATAATCGCGGAATAGCTTAAACACTTGGGGAACCTGTACTTTGTGAGGCTTTTTCAAAAACTCTATCCAGCCGGTGAGAATCATGTTCTCGGTGCGGATGCGTTCAATCAACGGCAACAGCTCATTGGTCAGAATTTTTGACTGACGCAACAAATCATCATTGGTTTGCACCAGAAAATTATACGTTTTTTCAAATTGCTGCCTCACCATTTCATCGTCAAAATTGAGTCTTCGTACGTTCACGTAATTCGAAATATCAAACAAGCGGTTGGTGATGGATTGGCTGTGGTTTACATCCAGAATTTGATTGAGCGGGCTGATATAATAATCAATCCAGAAACTTGCCTTACGCACTTTTTCCTGATAATCTATTTTATCTACGTTCGATTTCAACTCACGGGTTTCTACCAGCAACCGTAGTGTATTTTTTTCAACCGACTCCGAGAAATCTTTTATCTCTCCGTATAAATCGCTGATGCGCTGCATTAAGATATTGCGGTCTTTGTGAATCCCCTCACGTATTTTCTTGAACAATTCTCCAATAGAGTGTGCATACTTCTCAATGGTTTCGGGAAGCAGCGGACGAAATTCGTTGAATACAAATTCAAAGAAATTGAAGTACACTCCGCGTATTTCAAAATCCTCTCCTACTTTCCTCAGGATTTTATATTCGTGCAGTTGCGGCTCAATAGCATTGTCATGCTCCTTAAGCAATTGATGCAAGCGTTCGCGTTTTATGAAACCATCTTTCGACTGTATTTCGAACAACCCCTTTATGGTATCGAAATAATTCGAGAGAAAGTATAAAATAGTTTTTGGTTCTGCTTTCATTGGCAACCTCCCTTCCCGTACATCATGGCCAGCGCAGTACAGCAATTTCCGTCCGAAAGGGGAAATTGCCACGGCATGGGTATATGGCTTGAAATGATGGGGCGTGTTAAATAATTTTTTTGTCTCATGCCCTTATGCTTTTGCACTATCAACCACCTCTCCATAAGCTGCATTTACTTTTTCGCTGATATTGATTTTACCTGCCGAAGGAAAAATGAAATAATATTTTCCAAATCCGGGAACCGCATCAGGTGCAGCGAAAATAGGAATGAAATGATGCTCCTGACAAAAACGCACCAATTCAGGCCTGTTTTGTTTATCAATGGTAGCCACCTCATCTATAAACAACGAAATACGGTTTTCATTATCGTTAATGGCCAGCCGGTTTATGATGCTCATAATAATCACCAAACGAATCATCTTATCCGTTCCGTCCGATTCTATTTGTTCTCCTAAATCAACCGTTTTATTTTGACCTTTTTTACTCAATGAAAGTTGAATATCGAACAAGTCATCAAAATCAATTTTTTTACCGGTATCCAGGTAGTTATTCAAAATTTTAAGATTTTCAGAGTGGTCAAATTCGAATATTAATTGTCCTTTTATTTGTTGAATCTGGCTTATTTTTCTTACTTCATCTACCAGCCGTTTATTATCTATTAACTCAATTCGAAGGTTTTCGATATCCGAAATGCGCGCCTGCGAAAGTTTGGTATTAAATTTATTAACAACAAACTCCCTGAACTCTTCATAACGTTTAAGAATGGTATAAGCAGGATTGGCAAACTGGGTACTGATGCTTTCCAGCAAGGCAGAAATACTGCTTTCTTTATCTTCAATCAACGCTACTTCCTCTTCAACGTACTGAATAAATTCGTCTTCACTGGCAAAGGTGCTTTGCAAACGTTCTCGCAATTTATCAAAAAGTTTATCTTTATTGTTTTTAAGAATAATCCTGTCGGCTTGATTTAGTTTAATTTTATTGTACAGTTGATCCAGACTTTCGCTTGTTTCATATTCATCGCCTGCAATACCCATTTCTATCAGTTCACGGTAATATTCGGCAATTTGTTTTATGCGGTCTTCCCTCTTTTTTTTATCCTCAACCAGCTCTTGCAAATCATTGGATGTTTGAGCCAATTTTTTCTCCAGTTTTTTTTGCTCGGTTTCAAAATGGTCGCGCTCCATTTTAAACTCATTAATTTCTTTAGCTAGTTTGTCAATGGCTTTAGCAAGGGTAGGTTTTAACTTTATACGCTGCAACTTAAATTTAATGGTTTCAATTTGTGCGTTAATATCCTGCAGGTCGGTCTGGGCTTTTTCTACATCCTTTAAAATTCCGAGCAAACTTTCCAAATTGATCTTTTCCAGTTTCAGCGCATCCAGTTCCTCTTTAATTTCATTGGCACTTCGGAAATTTTTCAGGACAATGTTTTCCGAAATATCAATCTCCCCGTCAAACAGATTCAATTTGTCGGTAATTTTTTTTATTTTTTTTAATACCTGCTCACTTGGCAAACTCAATACCTGCTCTGATAAAATAGAGTTCATCGTTCTGCGCACGTCAGCCGAATCGGAAATATTATTCACCAACAAATTGCGGTAATTGCCCACCTGATTTTCTTCGCGTTTTATTTGCTCCGTAATAGATAACAAGCGGGATTCAACCTGTTTGCTGCTGAGCTTTTGCAACTCGGCCATAGTTATACGGCTTTCCAGATCTTTTCGTTTTTTATCCAAGTTAGAAAGAGACTCAGTGAGTATATTTTGAGGTTCGTAGCTATTTATTTCTTTTACCTCTGCTTCCTTCTCATTTAGCTGGGCGGCTCGGCTGCTTATTTCGGCTTCCTTCCCCCCTATTTTGCGGTCAAGATCGGCCTTTTGAGGAATCAATTCCTCGTTTATTTCTGTTTTTAGTTTGGCAATACTTTTATCCTTGTCCAGTAATTGATTTTGCAATTGCGGCAATGTATCCTGATAGGATTTCATAAACCCATAGTACAAGTTGCTAATGATACGTGCCTTGGCGTTGTACTGACTCACCGCCTCGCGAAACTCATCAAACTCCCCCTTTACAGCCTTGATGTTCCGGATATCGGTATTTATTTTCATCAAATCCTGAATATCCTTTTTGTTTTTTTGCGAAAAATTGAGCACCTCGTTTTCCCTGTTATCTGCCACTATCAACGCTTCCTTCAGGTTTTTGTTGGTGATCAGTTTGGTATTAATGAGGTAACGGTAAATACGCGAGAAGTTATTGCTTAACCCATCTGTTTTTACCGTATCTTCCAGCCAAACCACCCCGTTGTTTCTGCGCCCGCGCTGGTACACAAACTGGAATACCTCGCGTTTGTCTTTAAACATGCTCAATACGAGTCCTTCCTTTATCAAACGCTCTTTTACCTGATCAAAATTGCGCAAACGTTTTTCTTCATCTACAAAAAACTCTTCCCGGTATTCACTGTCGAACTTAAAATATTCGAGGTTACTATCTGTATCCCGTTTTACCAAAATAGTGTAATACGACTTTTTAAAAACTTCGAACAGAATAAAACTTTGATTATGGTTGGGGAAATAGTGATGAATGGTTTCTTTATCCCCTTTACGCTGACCACTGAAGGTCATTTTATTCCCATCAATAATGAAAAGAAAATTAAGGGCGTAAATGAGCGTACTTTTACCGATATTATTTGGCCCGACCAATTGCAGGGAGTCACAATCATCCAGTCTTAATTCGGCTTTTCCGTACACTTTTGAATTTAGTACAATTACTCTTGTCAGCATGCTATTTATTCTTTCTGTAGTAGTAGTGCAAGTTACCAAATGGGCAGGCGCAGTTATTCCCCAATTATGCACAGAATTAATTCAGAAAATCAATAGTTTACAAAAGAGCCTGCCGAAGTAGAAAAAGCACCGGGTATTCGCCAGATAATTTACACCAGTCCTACTTTCCGAAATCAGTACCTCAATTATAAAGATTTTGCCGGATACAAAGCACACAGCCCTATTTTACCAAAGGAATGGGCGCAGAAAGGATGACTTAATATGGCAGCGCATTGGTTAGTAGCAAAATTGAAGGAATGATAAAAACCTGAGATCAGAACACGCGAAAGATCGGATTCATTTACAGATAAAAGACATATCAGCCTGTTTTTTTTAGCCAGATTACCCCCGGATTAGCTCCAGCAGGGTTATCTCGGGCAATATGCCTACACGTCCCTGATAACCGATAAAGCCAAAGCCACGATTTACATAGAGTTTTTGCGATGCCCGCTCATACAGTCCGGCCCACTGCTTATACACCCATTGCACCGGACTAAAACGGAAAAATGAATTTTCAAAGCCAAACTGCATTCCATGGGTATGACCACTTAGCGTTAAATCAATATCGGGGTAAGATGGTAATACCTGTGCTTCCCAATGGCTGGGATCGTGGCTCATCAATAATTTAAAAACATATTTTTCCGAACCACGATAGGTTTTTTCCAAGTCTCCGTATTGGGCAAAACCTTTCGCTCCCCAGTTTTCAACTCCCAACAAGGCTATTTGTTCCCCGTTTCGCTCCAGTACCGTATGCTCATTCAGTAATAAACGCCAACCCATATCGGCATGAATTTGTTTAAGGTGCTGAAGGTTGTGTTGTTTATGTGCTGCACTCGCCCATGTCACATAATCTCCGTAATCGTGATTCCCTAATATGGAGTAAACCCCCAAAGGTGCTCCTAGCTGAGAAAATACATCGATGTAGTCATGCATTTCCTGAGCATGGTCGTTCACCAAATCACCCGTAAACAAGATTAAGTCGGGTTTTGCTTCCATTATCAGGTCTAGTCCCTGTTGCACCGCCTTTCGATTTGCCAAACTACCGGAATGAATATCACTTAGCTGAATAATTTTAATCCCGTTAAACGCAACAGGAAGGTTAGTAAAACGTAAGGTGTGACGGTGCAATTTATAACGATACTTATTGTTGAAACCCAGAAGCAACACTACGTAAAGAAAGAATCCGGATGCAAGACCAGCCAGCGACATGAGGGAAGAACGACCTATATACACCAACCCCGGTGCAGACGACCCCACCAATTGAAACACCCCTTGCGCCACACGCCTGATATCATCGGTGAGCAGAAATACTCCTGCTACTACCTTAGCAATGTATAACCCCACCACCATGGCAAATAAATGAAGTGCAATACTTCCTGGTTTGGCCGTACGCAACATATTGGCCTGCATTAATGCTGTAAATACCAATACGGCAACCAGCGAAATAATCCAGTAGGAAAAAATAATCCCCGATTGCGTGATAGCCGAAAAAGAGTGAATAGCTGACAGTACGCCCTGAAATACATAAAAATCCAACAACACAAACGTAGCTGCCGGAAAAAAGAAAGAACGTATTTTTTTACTCATTGTTTTTTTAATACAACTACAAAGGTAATGATGAACCCATAGCGGCATTGGATTATCGCAACAAACTTACCACACATGTCGGTAAACAGTAGAAAAGTACATGTGGTTTATCTGTAAAAACAGTCAGGTGGGTTACCTTTAGTTACCAAAAAATAACTTACTTGCACGTCAAACATAAATAATCACAACACATGAAAAAAATTGGAGTAATAGGCTCGGGCATTGTAGGACAAGTGCTGGCTAATGGTTTTATAAAACATGGGTACAAGGTAATGATAGGAACTAATGATGCAGCAAAACATGAAACGCTTAAAACAAAAGTAAGTGGTGCTGCCATTGGCAACTTTGAGCAAACCGCTAAATACGGTGAGTTAATTGTGCTGGCCGTAAAGGGGCATGCTGCCCTTGAAGTGCTTAAAAAAGCCGGGAAACCCAACCTTAACGGAAAAACGGTGATTGATGCTACCAACCCAATTGACGAAAAAACAGCACCCGATAATGGAGTATTGCATTTTTTCACCAACCTCAATAGTTCGTTGATGGAGCAATTGCAACAAGCAATACCTGAGGCAAATTTTGTAAAATCATTTAGTTGTGTTGGAAACGCTTTAATGGTTAACCCCTATTTTGGCACTACGAAACCCACTATGTTTATTTGCGGTAACCATGACGCTGCAAAAGCCGAAGTTGTAAACATTCTTGACCAATTTGGATGGGACGTTGAAGATATGGGGAAAGCCGAAGCTGCACGAGCCATTGAACCTCTTTGTATTTTATGGTGTATACCGGGTTTTATAAAAAACCAATGGATGCATGCCTTTAAACTATTAAAGAAATAAGCACGTTCCATTTTTTTAGTAATGAAACACAGGAAACAACGTATTACCAAATCCATTTAACAAAAAACATAACTCAAAATTTCGTAACTTTCACCCTTAACTAATTAACCCATGATAAGAAATGCAACAGCCGTATGGCAGGGATCGGGCAAAGAAGGCACTGGTCACCTTACTACTCAAAGTAATGTATTAAACAACACCGCGTACTCATTCAACAAACGCTTTGGTGATGAACCAGGAACCAATCCCGAAGAACTGGTAGCAGCCGCCCATGCCGGTTGTTTTACAATGAAATGTAGTTTTGTATTGGGTGCCGCAGGTTTTACACCCGAACACCTGAATACCAAATGTGAAATTACCCTTGATAACGGGACTATTACCAAATCACATCTGATACTAAGTGCAAAAGTTCCCGGAATAAGTCTGGAAAAATTTAACGAATGTGTGGCCGATGCCAAAGCAAATTGCCCTATTTCAAAAATGCTTAACTGCGAAATTACGCTGGATGCTCAATTGAGTTAAGATGAAAATTGCTGTTGTAACCGGATCTAACCGCGGCATTGGAAAAGAGATTTGCCGGCAACTGGCCGAAAAAGGATTTCAGGTAGTTGCCACGGGACGTGATTTTCATAAAATACAACAGGCTGCCGAGGAGATTGGCCACGGAATCGTTGCTTATCAACTGAACGTGTCCGATCCTTCCTCGTGCAACAGATTTTACAACCTGCTTGCTGAAAAATTTTCTTCGGTGGATGTTTTGGTAAACAATGCAGGCATTATTGGAAACAAACCTGCCACCACTTTTGATATGGGTCAACTACAGGCGGTATTAAATATAAATTTGCTTGGAGCCATTAATACAACTAAGGCATTGTGGCCTATGATTGAAAAAAGTAAGGAGGCGCGCATTATCAACGTGAGCAGTAGTATGGGCTCATTGAAGGAAATACAAAGCGGAGGTTATACCGCCTATCGGTTATCCAAATGGAGTTTAAATGGCTACACCATGTTGCTTGCAGCCGATGCCCCACCACATATAAAAATTAACTGCATTTGCCCCGGCTGGGTACAAACCGATATGGGAGGGTCAAATGCCCCACGTACGGTACAGCAAGGCGCTGATACAGCCGTATGGCTGGCCACCGAAAAAAATATTCCCACAGGAAAATTTTTCAAAGACAGGAAAGAAATATCCTGGTAACCTAAAAAAGCATTGGCATAACTTTTCAAAAAAATAGAAAAAACGCATCTATCAAACATTGATTTACGGTAGAAACTATACTGAAAGTTATGATGGCGAAAAATCTACCGCACCTCGTGAAGATGTGCCGCGCCTACACCAAAGATACCAAATGACTTAAACGATTCTAATTCATCAGCGGCCGCAAGAAAAAAAACTTTTTAACACGAGCCATTCTAACAGCTCGAATAGAATTTTAAAGCAATACACTGCAAGGCTTTTGCGAATGGCAGTATGCCAGCGGCAAGTGGTTTCGAAGTTAGGGCGAAGGCTTGGCAAAAATGACGAATTGTAATAAGTTGGTTGAACGGGGCATTATGGAGAAAGAACTTTTTGAAACATGGTGAATCCTGTATCATCAGTTTTTTTAATGTGCCGCTTACAAAAGTTATGCGGTTTCACCAGCATCCCGACTTTTTACTTTAACCTGTTTTATTTTTGCGTCATTTTAGTGCACTTTTGCATTTGTGAGTGATTTCCTTCAAACACCCATTGAATTTTTAAAAGGAGTTGGTCAGGCTCGTGCTGATTTACTTAAAAAGGAATTGAACATTTTCACCTTTGAAAATCTTCTCTATTTTTATCCATACCGACATATTGATCGTACCCGATTTTACAAAATTGCCGAACTGCAAGATGATCTACCATACATTCAACTACGAGGAAAGTTTACAGACCTCAGAAGTGAAAAAATAAACCGGGGACAACGTTTGGTTGCCAACTTTACCGATGGCTCAAATAACCTGGAAATAGTATGGTTTCAGGGAGCAAAATGGGTGAAAGAAATTATAAAACCCAATACCGAGTATATTCTATTTGGCAAGCCAACCATTTTCAACGGGAAGTTTAATATCGTGCATCCTTCGATTGATTTGTACAACGATGAAAACATAAAAATGCTTTCAGCCTTGATGCCTATGTACAACACAACCGAAAAAATGAAACAACGCAATTTTGAAAGCAAGGCTATACTTAAACTGGTACATACCCTTTTAAAAGATGAACGCCTGATAATTCCCGAAGACTTACCAAATGAACTCATCAGCAAAGAAAAACTTTTAACAAGGGGAAAAGCCATTCATGCTATACACTTTCCGCGAAGCGCAGATGAATTGATACTGGCCACAGAACGATTAAAATTTGAGGAATTGTTTTTTCTGCAAATCAAAATCCTGCGATACAAAGTTCAGCGCGGGAAATTTCCGAACGGAATAAGTTTCGAACATATTGGAGAATTATTCAACACCTTCTATGAAAAACATTTACCCTTTAACCTTACCGAAGCACAAAAAAGGGTAATAAGGGAAATAAGAGTGGACATGAAAAGTGGTATTCAAATGAATCGCCTGCTGCAAGGTGATGTAGGAAGCGGTAAAACAATAGTTGCCCTGCTGTGTATGTTAATTGCGATTGACAATAACTACCAGGCCACTCTAATGGCTCCAACAGAAATTCTGGCTCAGCAACATTTTCATAACCTGAAAGAACTTTTAACTGAACTGCCTGTATCAGTTCAGTTGCTCACGGGAAATACAACCATGAAAGAGCGAAAAAAAATGTTGCAAGATCTTGAATCGGGTTCGTTAAACATCCTTATCGGAACGCATGCTCTCATTGAAAGCTCGGTTCAATATAAAAACCTTGGCCTTGTTATCATTGACGAGCAACATCGTTTTGGAGTTGAGCAGCGATCGAGATTATGGCAAAAAAACGAAAAACCACCACATGTTTTGGTAATGACAGCTACTCCCATTCCGCGCACATTGGCTATGACAATTTACGGAGACCTGGATGTGTCGGTAATTGATGAACTTCCCGCAGGCAGAAAACCAATTAAAACGGTTCACAGGTTTGAAAGCGGAAGATTGGCTGTGTTTGAATTTATGAAACAGGAATTAAGTAAAGGCAGACAAATTTACATTGTGTATCCGCTGATTGCCGAAAGTGAAAAAATGGATTACATGAATTTGCAGGACGGATTTGAAAGCATATCACGTGCATTTCCATTGCCTCAATATAAAGTAAGCATTGTGCATGGCAAAATGAAGCCGACCGACAAAGATTTTGAAATGGCACGTTTTGTAAAAGGTGAAACCAATATTATGGTTGCCACTACAGTAATTGAAGTAGGGGTAAATGTCCCTAATGCTTCGATAATGATAATTGAAAGTGCCGAGCGTTTTGGGCTTTCTCAATTGCATCAGTTGCGCGGACGTGTGGGTCGAGGAGCCGAACAAAGTTATTGTATATTAATGACCGGAAATAAACTTGGTAATGAAGCTAAAACCCGGATTAAAACAATGGAGCAAAGTAACGATGGATTCTATATTTCAGAAGTTGATTTAAAATTACGCGGGCCGGGAGATTTGGATGGAACACAGCAAAGCGGGTTACTTGATTTAAAACTGGCCGATTTAAAAACTGATGAGCATATTTTACAAAGAGCCCGTAACTGTGCCTCGCAATTACTATCAGAAGATTACAATTTTACGCAACCTGAAAATCTTCCTGTAAAGCTGTGGCTTAACAAACAGCACCACTCAAAAGTGTGGTCAAGAATTTCATAAGCCATTAATTACAGTATTTTTTCAAAAACTCATTGGCTCTTTTCGCTCCCAAAGCCAAAGCAGCTTTCCAATCGCTACAGGAATCTTTTTTCTCACCGGCCTCACGCCTTGCCCATGCTCTTATCATTAATATTTCAGCAGAAGTGGGTTGAATTTTTACTGCAATATCCATATCCGACAATGCTTCTTTAAATTTTTTCTGCTGCTGTTTAACTCTACCTCTTCCGGCATAAGCTTCGGCCATATTCGGATCTTCTTTTATTGCCAGTGTATAGTTCTTTATTGCCTCGCTGTAATTCCCTGCTTTAAAATATACCTCGCCCATTTTACAATAAGACAATGCAAGTTTGTACTCGTATTGTATAGCCTTGGCATAGTCGGCAGCAGCCTCAATAAATTCATCTAAATTTCTCCTAGCCTCGGCACGCTGAAAGTAAGTTTCTCCTGAAGATGGCTCCAATTCAATGGCCTTATTAAAATCCAGAATAGCCCATTCGTATTCATTTACTCTCAATTTTCGCACACCTCGGCCATAATAAGCGAAGGAAGTAGGCAATGCTTTATCATTATCTCCAAACCGTAATATGATCGCATCAAGCCATATATTTTTTTCTTTCCCCAATTCAGGATTCAGGTTATCAGGTGCATTTATAGTGGGATCAGACGGAGCATAAATGGCAAAACTTTTCTTCATAAAAGGAATCATATCAATGCTGTCGTGCTGAGCTCTGAATCGCTTAATTTCAACTTCTACTTTCGCCCTATACTGTGGATACAAATTAATGTAAAACCACATTGCCTTTGCGTATTCTTTGCGTGCAATAAATTCCTCTGCTTTTTCAAAAGTGTAAGTCGAAGGGTAAGCATCCTTTCTATCACTATCGTCTTGCCCAATGGCCTGAAAAGCAAATAAAATTGATAAAAAGGGGTAAATTAATTTATTCATTTAGTTAAGGTAATTATGATACGATGATATTTGGTTTTAAAAAGATTGTCAAAATATATTATAACGAATGGTTAATTGCCGGAGTAAACCAACTCCCCGTTAAGATAAGTTGCCATAACTTTAGCCTTTACCACATCTGAAATTAAAACTTTGGCAATATCCATATCCAATATTACAAAATCGGCCGCCATCCCATTTGCAAGGCAACCCTTTTCTTTTTCTTCAAACTGAGCATAAGAAGCCCAATAAGTGATCCCTTTTAACGCCTCCCATATGGTAAGTGCATTATGAATCTGGAATGAACCCATTGGATGTTCCTGAATAGTAGTTCGCATCACAGCCGAGTAAAGAGTTGCCATCGGGTTTACGCCCTCTACAGGAAAATCGGTTCCTAACGCTAAACGACCCGAATAAGGCAGAAGGGATTTATAGGCATAAGCCTCCTCTAGTCTGGTTTTGCCCAAGCGAGAAGGTACCCAATTTTTATCAGAACTTACATGAGTTGGCTGTACAGAAGGAATAACTGAATAAAGGTTAAGCTTAATCCAATCAGACTGATGAATTACCTGGGCGTGCTCAATACGCCACCTAAAATCGTTCTGTTGCTTTAAGATCTCTCCATAAATATCAAGCATCACCCGGCTTGCCGAATCTCCTATACAATGAGTGTTTAATTGATACCCTGCCGCAAATACACGTTTGGCCATGGCCCGTAAATAACTTGTATCCTTATTCATAAAGCCATAATACCCCGGCCTGTCAGAATAAGGTTCAAGCAAACATGCTCCTCGGCTTCCTAATGCTCCATCGGCATACAACTTTACAGATTGGATATGAATATTGCCATTTCGGTATGGCCCCTTTGACATAATTTTTTTAAAATTTTCTTCTGTAGGATTAAGCATCACATACGCCTTGATTTTAAGCAGTCCTTCTTTTTGCAACGATTCCATTTTCTTTATCACAAAATAATCAACGCCTGCATCTTGTACCGAAGTAACGCCATAACTAAAACAAATACGTTGTGCATCCAGCATGGCTTCCTGCATTTCTGTATCTGTTGGTTTTGGAATTATTCTTTCTACTAAATCCATAGCATTATCCAACAATAACCCGGTGGGCTTGCCATTGGCATCTCGTACAATCTCACCTCCATCGGCCGTTGTTTTTGAACCAATTTTAGCAAGTTTCAGTGCTTTTGAATTCACCAATGCGGCATGGCCGTCAATCCGTGTTAAAATAACAGGAGTTCCGGGGAATAAAGAATCTAATTTTTCTTTAGATGGAAATTCTTTTACAACCCATATATTCTGATCCCATCCCCTACCCTGAACCCATTTGATCTTTTTCTTTTTTAGTAGTGCATCTTGCTCATATTTTTTTAAAAGAGCAAGTACTTCATCAAACGATTTGGCCCCCCGCAAGTCAGCCTGCATCATCATCATGCCCAAACCCATAAAATGGCAGTGTGCATCGTTAAACCCAGGATAAATGAACTTGCCCTGTAGATCAATTATTTGTTTACTTGTAAACTTGCTGAAAATATCATCTTTCATCATTGAAACGGCAACCACCTTACCTTGATGAACTGCCATGTAATATCCATTACTTAACCGGGCATCCATGGTATAAATTAATCCGTTTGCCAAAATCATATCTACCTCCCGCTGGGCTTTTGCCACAAAACAAAACAGAAGTAAAAAAAGTAAAATGAATGTTCTTTTCATGCAGTATTTTCTTATAACATTTATTTAGTTTAAACTGTTGTCAAAAATCAGGTCTGCAAAATACCGGGATTGTACGCACGTGTTAATGGTGCATGATTAGCTGCTTCAATACCTGTTGAAATAAGCTGCCGTGTTTTTACCGGGTCAATAATGGCGTCAACCCATAATCTTGCTGCCGCATAATACGGTGTAGTTTGTTCAAGATACCTGTCGGTAATCGTTTTTAATAACTCCTTTTCTTTTTCCTCGGTTATCTCCACCCCTTTTGCTTTTAGATTTGCTTCCTGTATTTGCAACAATGTTTTGGCTGCCTGTGCTCCGCCCATCACAGCTATTTGTGCGGTAGGCCATGCTACAATTAATCGCGGATCATACGCTTTGCCACACATAGCGTAATTACCTGCCCCATATGAATTACCTGTGACAATAGTAAATTTAGGCACCACCGAATTGGCTACGGCATTCACCATCTTAGCACCATCCTTTATAATGCCCCCATGCTCACTTCGTGAACCAACCATAAAACCGGTGACATCCTGTAAAAAAACAAGCGGAATTTTTTTCTGATTGCAATTTGCAATAAAACGGGCTGCTTTATCTGCGGAGTCGGAATAAATTACTCCCCCAATCTGCATCTCCCCTTTTTTTGATTTAACAATTTTGCGATTATTAGCAACAATTCCTACTGCCCATCCGTCAATACGGGCATACCCGCAAAGTATACTTTTACCATATAATTCTTTGTATTGATCAAATACCGAATCGTCCACCAGGCGTTCAATCAATTCCATAGTATCATATGGCTTTGATGTGTCGGATGGAATGATATCATAAATTTCACTGATATTTTTTAATGGAGCTTTAGCAGTTGCCCTGTCAAAACCGGCTTTTTCCTTGTGCCCTATTTTGTCCATAATGGCACGTATGCGATCCAAACAAGCTTCGTCATTGGGAAATTTATAATCGGTCACGCCTGATATCTCGCAGTGGGTAGTTGCTCCGCCCAAAGTTTCGTTGTCAATATCTTCACCAACGGCTGCCTTTACCAGATAGGATCCGGCAAGAAAAATAGATCCTGTTTTATCAACTATCATAGCCTCATCGCTCATAATGGGCAGATAGGCTCCTCCGGCAACGCAACTACCCATAATGGCGGCAATTTGCACAATACCCATTGAACTCATCACGGCATTGTTTCTAAAAATACGTCCGAAATGTTCTTTATCTGGGAAAATTTCGTCTTGCATAGGTAAATATACTCCGGCACTATCTACAAGATAAATAATGGGCAGGTTATTTTCCATGGCAATTTCCTGTGCTCGCAAGTTTTTTTTACCCGTTATCGGAAACCATGCTCCAGCCTTTACGGTTGCGTCATTGGCTACAATTACACACAGTCGTTTACTTACATGCCCTAAACCTATCACAACTCCACCAGCAGGGCATCCTCCGTGCTCGTCATACATTTCGTAGCCGGCAAAAGCACCCAATTCAATAAAGTCGGATCCTTTATCAATAAGATAGGCCACACGCTCCCGAGCTAGTAGTTTCCCTTTTTCTTTTTGTTTGGCAGATGCTTTTGCTCCGCCACCCATAAATATTTTTTCTTCCCGTTTTTTTAACTCAATGAGTTTATCTTTCATACGCGCTTATCCTAATCTTTATTCGCCTTAGGTTCACGGCAAATCTAACCTATCCCGTAAAAAGATGGAAATCACTTTCCTCCTTTTGCCAAAAATAAATACTTTTGCGCTCGGGTAGGCGTCATACGACCAGCTCCCTTTGAACTCCCCCAGGCCTTGATCGGAGCAAGGGCAAAAGGTTGTAGCGGTGCGATATGATGGCCGCCCTTTTTTGTTTATCAGCCCATTACAAAACGGTGAGTTGTTTGTGTACAAGTTGATTTATCAATAAAATGCTGCACCATTATTTTTGACCCTATATCCTTAAACAGCGTATCATGAAATTTTTTATAGACACTGCTAATCTTGCCCAAATTAAAGAAGCCAATGAATTAGGAATTCTTGACGGAGTAACAACCAATCCTTCACTCATGGCTAAAGAAGGTATTAAAGGACGGGACAATATTCTGAAACACTATGTTGACATTTGTAAAATTGTAAAAGGAGATGTAAGTGCCGAGGTAATTTCAACCGATTTTGAAGGTATTATCAGGGAAGGTGAAGAGCTGGCCTCACTTCATGAAAATATTGTGGTAAAAGTGCCCATGATTAAAGATGGGATTAAAGCCATCAGTTTTTTTAAATCGGAGGGAATCCGTACCAACTGCACACTGGTATTTTCACCTGGACAAGCAATTTTAGCAGCCAAAGCGGGTGCTACTTATATTTCTCCTTTTATCGGTCGTTTGGATGATATTGCCTTCAATGGATTGGAATTAATAGCCCAGATTACCGGTATTTTTGCCGTGCAGGGATATGAAACTCAGGTATTGGCTGCTTCCATCCGTAACCCAATCCACATTGTAAAATGTGCCGAAATTGGAGCCCATGTGATTACCAGTCCACTTGAACCGATTCTTGCTTTATTAAACCATCCGTTAACGGATAGTGGTCTGCAGAAATTTTTGGCAGACCATAAAAAAGCTAACGGGTAATCACTTACCAATTTTATCAATTAAAAGGGTCAGGTTCGAATTTGATTCGGCCAAAATGCCCTTTACCCCCGCCTTGGCAGCGGCTTCTATATCACGCTGTGCATCGCCAATAAACCAACTTGTGGCCGCATTCAGTTTATACCGTGCCACTGCTTTTTCCAGCAGTAACGAATCAGGCTTACGACAAATACACTTGCCAACAGTAGGATGATGTGGACAATAGTATATTTCAAGTAAACTTATTCCTTCCTTACTCAACAGATTGATTAATTTTTGATGGATCTTATCCAAAAACGCGTGATCATATAGCTTTTTTGCAACCCCACCCTGATTACTAATAACTACAAAGTTAAAATCTAACGCCTTCATGGCTTTAAGAAACGGAATAAGGCTTGGATTAATTTGAAAATCCTGTTCACAGGTCACATAATTGCCGATTTCTGTATTAATAATGCCATCTCTGTCTAAAAAAATTGCTTTTTGCATTAGTTTTATTAATTATTGCGTTAATTATCGGCTACAAAGAAAGAATAAATATTTTGTCAGACAGCATTGTTATCATTCCTACTTACAATGAAATAGAAAACATCGAACAGATGGTGAGAAAAGTATTTTCGTTTGAAAAGGACTTTCACATACTGGTAGTTGATGATAATTCTCCTGACGGAACAAGGTCTATAATCAAAAGGTTAATACCAGAATTTCCGGGAAGGCTGCATTTGCTTGAAAGAGCCATAAAAGAAGGATTGGGCAGAGCATATATTGCCGGATTCAAATGGTGCCTTCAAAAAAACTATCAGTACATTTTTGAGATGGATGCCGATTTTTCGCATAATCCCCATGACCTTATAAAATTGTACAATGCATGCTTTAATGGAGCCGATGTAGCTATTGGTTCCAGATATAAAACTGGAATAAATGTGGTGAACTGGCCAATGAGCAGAGTTATGATATCTTATTATGCTTCGTGGTATGTTAGATTTATTACCGGAATGAGCATAAGGGATACTACTGCCGGATATGTTTGTTATAGAAGAAAGGTTCTTGAGACAATTGAACTGGATAAAATAAAATTTAAAGGCTATGCTTTTCAGATTGAAATGAAGCACACTGCCTGGAAAATAGGATTCCGGATTGAAGAAGTGTCTATCATTTTTACTGACCGTACCATGGGTCAAAGTAAAATGACTAAAGGAATTTTTAAAGAAGCCATTTGGGGGGTAATTGAACTATTTTTGAAAGGGTTATTCCGAAAGTATCCAAGGCTTCCGAAAGAATAAATTAGTGACCGTAGCCAAACAACCGGCTTTAGTACCTCCTCAACCGGATAAGTTTCCTTCTCATTTTTTTATGTTGTTGTATTTAGGTACTTGCCTGGTATAAGCGATTTAAGTCTTTTCTTTTCTTCTGTATTATTCTTGACTCAACGTGATATTATTTCACCAATTTCCTGACTTACTAAAAGAGGCTATTTGACATTCTCCCTGTGCTAGGTTTTTATTAACAAACCGATACCCTCTACTTTCTTACAACCAATTTGGTTTTATCTACCTGAACAGTCCTTTTTACCCATTCTTTTGACAAAGAATATACCCCATTTTAAATGACGAAAAAATGGGAATACCAGAAGATTTACTGTATAGTGCAAGTATAAAACCTGAAGAACCTGAAGCTGGTTGTGGCAATGTAGATAATCCAATAAATACACAAAAAGCACTGGGCGAAAAGATGATGGTCATTTGTTGGTCGTATGCCGCATTGTTTAAACTTGGCCTCCCCCCACAAGTATTGTTTCACCCCGATGGCTATAAAGATGCCTCAGAGTGGCTCATAGAGCAATATACTTCGGAGTGTTTTGTAGGTGTAGCTACCTTACAGTGGATTGGGCTGTGTTACTATAAAAAGACTGCTTCCCAAAAAAATAGTGAGCCATATATGCACCTACTAAAATGGTTTCGCTCAGAATAACTTTAGATTTACCCAAAATAAAAAAGGCGATTCAAAAAAGAATCGCCTTTTTTATGCATTCATCAGGTGATTATGCTAATACCACTACTTTATCTTTAGTAATTTCTACCACTCCGCCTTTAATATTAAAATTTTGATCACCCGTATCCGTTTTAACACGAACACTTCCGACATCCAAACTTGATACTAGCGGAGCGTGATTGCTTAGTACTTCAAACTGTCCTTTGCTTCCAGGAAGTTTTACCGAAGTAGCTTCACCGGAAAAAAGGACTTTATCAGGAGTTAAAATTTCTACTTGCATGTTTTCCCAATTACTTGGCTTCAGCCAACATTTTTTCTCCTTTGGCAATAGCCTGTTCAATGGTTCCTACCAGGTTAAAAGCAGCTTCAGGCAGGTAATCATATTGTCCGTCCATAATGCCGTTAAAACCTTTAATGGTTTCTTCAATCGGAACAAGCTCCCCTTTTAAACCGGTAAACTGCTCGGCCACGTGGAACGGTTGAGAAAGGAACCGTTGTACACGTCTGGCTCGGGCTACAGTGAGTTTATCATCTTCGCTCAACTCATCCATACCCAAAATGGCAATGATGTCCTGAAGTTCTTTATAACGCTGTAAAATCATTTTTACACGTTGAGCACAATTATAGTGAGCATCGCCAACAATTTGCGGAGTAAGGATACGTGAAGTAGAATCCAATGGATCTACCGCAGGGTAAATACCCAACTCGGCAATTTTACGACTTAATACCGTGGTAGCATCTAAGTGAGAGAATGTTGTTGCCGGAGCAGGGTCAGTCAAGTCATCAGCAGGTACGTATACCGCCTGTACTGAAGTGATAGACCCACGTTTGGTTGAAGTGATACGTTCTTGCATCACACCCATCTCAGTAGCCAGAGTTGGCTGGTAACCTACCGCTGAAGGCATACGTCCCAAAAGAGCCGATACCTCAGAACCGGCCTGAGTGAAACGGAAAATATTATCAATAAAGAAAAGGATATCGCGACCACCTGATTTCTCATCTCCGTCACGGAAATATTCGGCAACCGAAAGACCTGAAAGGGCTACACGAGCACGGGCTCCCGGAGGTTCGTTCATTTGTCCAAACACAAGGGTAGCTTGTGAATCGGCCAATTCCTTCATATCCACTTTAGAAAGGTCCCACTTGCCTTCTTCCATGGCATGTACGAACTCTTTACCGTATTTAATTACACCTGATTCAATCATCTCACGCAACAGGTCATTTCCTTCACGTGTACGCTCACCCACACCCGCAAATACCGACATCCCTTCGTATGCCTTTGCGATATTGTTGATGAGTTCCATGATGAGTACGGTTTTACCCACACCGGCACCACCAAACAAACCGATTTTACCTCCTTTAGCGTAAGGCTCAATCAGGTCAATTACCTTGATACCTGTATATAATGGTTCTGATTTGGTTGAAAGATCTTCATACCTTGGCGCTTCCTGGTGAATGGAACGGCCTGTGTCGGCTTTAGGTTGCGGCAACCCATCAATAGTTTCGCCTACCACATTAAACAAACGTCCTTTAATAACATCGGTTGCAGGCATTTGGATCGGAGCTCCCGAATCAATCACTTCCATACCCCTAACTAATCCATCTGTAGTATCCATAGAGATAGCACGGATGGTGTTTTCGCCCAAATGTTGCTGGCACTCAAGCACCAACTTGGTCCCATCGGGACGATTAATAAACAAGGCATCGTAAATTTTAGGCAGCATGGCATTCTCGGCTGAGAAGCTCACGTCAACTACCGGTCCGATTACCTGAGAAACTTTTCCAATATTTTGTGACATAAATGATTGTAGATTTGATGAATAAACTCTTTCAAAAAAACGCTGCAAAAATACGGTTTTACACCTAATAACAAACAGATACCTTGAATTAGATTTAGCTTTTTTTCAACAGCCTATAAATGAAGCTTACAGAAGCATTTTACCAGCAACCAGATGTAGTAGAACTTGCCAGGCAGTTGCTTGGAAAGGTTTTGGTGACCCAATTTGACGGTCAACTTTGCAAAGCCCGAATTGTGGAAACAGAAGCCTATGCCGGGGTTACCGACAAAGCCAGTCATGCGTACAACAATCGTTTAACCGAGCGAACCAAAATAATGTATGAAGCAGGTGGAACGGCTTATGTTTACCTATGTTATGGAATTCACCACCTTTTTAATGTGGTGACGAATGTAAAGGGAGTGCCCCATGCGGTGTTGATTAGGGCTGCAGAACCTTTGCTGGGAATAGAGTTTATGTTGAAACGAAGAAAAATGAATAGCCCTGAGTTTCGCTTATCAGCCGGACCGGGAGCATTATCAGAGGCCATGGGCATTCACACCCGCCATTCAGGGCTTTCACTTATGAGTAAGGAAATATGGATAGAAGACTCAGGCCTTATTCCGGAAGAAATTATTGCTTCGCCAAGGGTGGGTGTGGCCTACGCCAAAGAAGATGCACTACTTCCTTACAGGTTTAGCATAAAAAATAATAAGTGGGTGAGTAAGGCTAAGTAAACAAACTTGACTTTTCGCTTAGTATTCTGTATTATATTTATACTCAATCAAGTAGTGATAGTTGTTTTCGTAAGGAGATTTACGCGTAAAAAAATCTTTTACCAGTGACTTTGATAGATTTATTTCCTGGGTTTTCGTCTTCAAAACATAAATCCTATTATTTTCGGTAATGTAGCGCAGGTTTGAAAACCAAATTGGGAAATTAGTTGTTGTCATTGTATCGCTTGCAATCCCATCGATTTTAAATTCAATTATTTGCTTTATGTCATGCAACCCAAAAAATGAATCAAGAGTAACAATGTAAGATTGATACATAGTAAATGAAGTAGGGTTTTGTATTTGAACAAATAGCGTTGTTTCATTAATGAAAGATACACTATGGATATAAAAACAGGAATCCAACGCATTCATAAGGTTACTTAAATTTGCAGAGTTGTTTTTAGCAATATAACGTTTCGATGCAAGATCAACTTTATCAACTGCCATCCTATTTTCGGTTGTATCAAACAAATTAAGGTAAACCTTTCCTATTTCGTTAAAATTACTCCCAAGAAAAGTAACACAAGGGATAAACCCATTCTTTACAATTGCATGGATGCCACGAGGACTCATTGCGTAATGAATTACTCCTGATGATAGCGACATCGCATCATTAGCATAAGAGGTTTTTCCCGAAAAATAATAATTCAACATTTTCATTGAAATAGTATTTGGGTCTACATTAATTACTGAAAACTTTACTAAACATACTTTTTCATCTCCTAAACTATTAATGAAATGCCTTGATAGTACTAATGTTTTTTCGTCTTTACAAAAATTGATTTTGCTAAACTTTGATTTAGCTGCAATGCTATTCCCTGAAAACACCTGATCAATTCTTAGTTCAATTGCTTTTTTGAAAAAAGAAAAACTTTGATCTGTTAGGTAACCAATAATCCGTTTTTGAGTTAGGATGAAAAACAGGCTATCACGTACATCAAAATCAATAATGGGGTCTGCACCTAAGGAATTATTATACTTCAGCTCTTTATCAAGAGAGATAACTCGACTTAGAAATTTATGACTATCTGATTGTATTGAAATTATCTCAATATTACCTGAAAGATAATCCCCTAATGTTAAAAAATAAGTGTTATTCTTTTCCTGTTTGAAAGAAATAAAATTATCAGGAAATCCTGATTTTGTACTTACAAGTGTATTCGATTCGAAATGTATTTGTTGGGCCTGTATGCGAATTACACTAATCCAAAAAAAAAGAAGAATGATCCCTTTAAACATATTTGTAAGTCAAATTCAATTAGTTTAACTTAGCTTACACAAAAGCTAAGTTAAACTTTATAAATTAAAATTCGCGTGAAACTTCTATGGAATCAGAAACTGGATTTCCATTAGCATCCAATACTCTCGTCCATTCAACATGCATATAAGCTATCTCACCTGTTGTGCTATTTACAAAGGTTTGATTGTACGCTCCACTTAAGACGGTATTTTGAATTTGTGCTGCAGCATGGTCAAACATTTGAGCCGAAATACTCTCGAGCCAATTATTTGGTTCCCCATTAGTTACACTAGGGCTTGGACATCCATGAAATCCAAAACCTGAACATGCGATTTTTCTCTCCCATATTATCTCCCAAGTTCCATCAGGATGATCGATTCTAACTAAATCTTTTGAGTCCTTTATAGTTCCGCAACCTATAAAACATGAATTTGAATAATCGACCGTAACGACTCGAAAAGCCATAGCATCGGATAAGAATCCCATTAAAATGGTAAGAATAAGAATAAATTTTTTCATGATAAATAAATTTAATTTTCGCCTACTCTGAAAAGTTTTCGGCACCCCTTGTTTAGTTATGTTAGATACAATTTCAAAAGTAAAAATAAGCAATTGCAATATAAACAGACTTAATAAATAAAACGAAATACCCAATACATTGGGTGGACATTTTTGTTATGTTAGCTCGGCTTACAATGTGATAAACAACCGGGACAAAAAGATGCTGAATAAATTCGGTAAACACCTGAGAGAGCTTGTTATCCCGGAATTATTCACCAGAAGAACTAGCATTTAGATGTAATTTAAGCAAGAATCAGATAGGATACATTGAAAGAGGAGAAGTTAACCAAACTTTAATTACCATTATTCAATTATCCGAACAATTAGCATTTCCGCTATCGGAACTTTTGAATTTTTGATAAATTCTATTCAGGAATAAACAACGCCCTAAGCTCGGTGGCCTCATCGGGTTTCATTTTACCGGCCAGTATCAGGCGCAACTGCCGTCTGCGCAAAGCTCCGTCATAGCGTTTCACTTCTTCTTCTGTCTCCGGTTTCAGTTCCGGCACTTTTACCGGGTGACTGTTACGATCCAACGCCACAAAGGTGTAGTAAGCTTCGTTACTTTTAAACTTCTCTCCTGATGGTATATTTTCGGCCGACACGGATATGTGAATTTCCATAGAAGTGTTGAATGAACGGGTTACTCTGGCTTCCAGCGTTACCACATCGCCCAGTTTGATGCTTTTTCCAAACGAAACACTATCAACCGAAGCGGTTACCACTATTTTCCCTGAATGTTTTTGTGCAGCAATGGCGGCCACAATATCCATCCAATGCAATAACCTCCCTCCCATCAAATTATTGAGTGTGTTGGTATCATTGGGTAACACCAATTCATTCATAATGGTGGCCGATTGCGAAGGTGTTTTTTTCTGATTCATGTATAAGGTAATTTGCCGCAAAGGTAGAACAAAGCTACAGATTAGTGCACCTTGTATTCAAATTCAACCACCGATTTGGTATGCCGGGTTACTTTAAACGGATTGGCAAGGCGGTAATTAACTACCCAAACAATTTCCCCGGCTGATTCTAAAACAAGCACCTGTTTTTTTTGAATCCGGTTCACTTTTTCATCCACCAAAAAATCACTTAGTTTTTTATTTCCCTTCATCCCCAGCGGTTGAAACTTATCTCCTTCTTTCCAGGTGCGCAGGGTGAGCGGAAAACGAAGTTTGGCAGCGTCAACTAGTACTTTGCCAGCAGGTGAGGAAAGATTAAGCGGAACTTCTTTCACGTTCCATTTTAGCTGGAAGCGTTCAGTATAAAATTTACCTTTTTCACCTGAAAGTGCCGTACTAAAATCGCTGACTCCGGTGTTTTGAAACTGTTGAATGATAAAGGCATTGCGGTCTATTAATAGTTGGTGAGTAGCACTCCTGAATATTTTGCCCGATTGGTTTTCGATGCTTAGCAATAGTTGCGCCACCTGATCATTATTAAATCCAAAAGGAGAAATTAATTGAAACAACAAAAAGGCAGGGGTAGCATGTTTTATAAGTGGTTTTATCTGAATAGTGATCCCGTCAACTGTGGTTTCACCATGCTTATTCAACCATTTGGTTGTTTCGGCCCTGATGAATTCATTGGCTTGTTGTACTACTTCACTTGTGTGCAGCACATGTTTCACCACCTGAGGATTTATAAGAAGCAGTTCAGGTAATACATGTAACCGTATGCGGTTGCGCGCGTACTTGTCTGAAGCATTCGAACTGTCTTCGCGGTAACGAATATTATTTTTAACTGCATAGGTTTCAATTTCCTTTCGGGTAGCAAATAATAGTGGCCTCACTAATGTACCCGACTTCACCCGAATGCCTTCCAACCCGTTTAATCCGCTTCCCCGGGAAAGATTAAGCAATATAGTTTCGAGTTGATCGGTAGCCTGATGGGCGGTAATTAACCTATCAAAATGATGCTGTTCCATTAATTCAGCAAACCACTCATAGCGCAGTTTGCGGGCGGTTTCCTGAAGGCCTGTTTTATCAATAGCGGCCTGTTTTGATGTAGTAAATTTTTTAACAAAAACCGGAATTTTATTTTCAGCACCTGTTTTTTTTACAAATTGTTCGTCCGCATCACTCTCTTTTCCGCGTAATTGAAAATTGCAATGTGCTACCGTCACGTCATATCCTTCTTTCAACAACAAATGCAATAATACCATGGAATCTATTCCTCCGCTAACGGCAAGTAACAGCTTGTGCTGCTTTTTAATAAGCCCGTTGTTCTGAATATATTCACGAATTCTGTGGAGCATGTGTTGGTATAGTTTGTGCCCTTAATTCAGGGTTTTTGTTTTCTTTGCAGCAAAGTACGTTTGTTTGAAGCATATCATTATATTTTTTTTACTGCTCACTTCCCTTCATTTGCGTGCGCAAAAGAAATCGCAGGTACATATTGAAAATGCCAACACCTTTGAGTACGATGAGAGTACCGGATCAAAAGTGAAACGCTTAATTGGGCTGGTAAGATTTCGTCAGGATAATTTAATAATGACTTGCGACAGTGCCTATTTTTTTGATGAAGAGAACAGGTTGCAGGCATACAGCCGGGTGGTGATACAACAAGGTGATAGTTTTTTTCTATATAGCGATTTTTTAAACTATGAAGGCAATACAAAAAAAGCACATGTAGAGGGCAATGTTCGAATGATGGATCCCAGTATGGACCTAACCACTACCGATATGGATTTCGATTTGCAGAATAATATCGGGTACTATACCAATGGAGCCACCATTATTAATAAGCAAAATAAACTCACCAGCAAAACGGGCTATTATTACAGTAAAACCAATCAAGTTTATTTCAAACGGGATGTTTTGCTGGTAAACCCGGAATATACTATTGACTGCGACACCCTCAGTTATAACTCCATTAGTAAAACAGCCTTCTTTCTGGGGCCTACGGTAATTAAAAGTCAGGACAATACTATTTATTGTGAAAACGGTTGGTACGATACGCAAAGAGAATTATCCCAGTTTAGCCGCAACGCCCGACTATTTAGCAAAGAAAATATGATTTATGCCGATAGCCTCACCTACAATAGAAAAACCGGAATAGGAAGAGGTTTCAGAAATATCAGGGTAATAGATACAGCCGAAAAACTTACTATACGAGGTGAATTTGGAGAAGTAAACCGGTTGAAAAAAATCACCTATATGACCAAAAATCCGGTTGCAAAAAAATATACCGATAAAGATTCGCTTTACCTTTATGCCGATACATTATTCTATAACCAAACAAAAGATTCAGCGCGCATTTTAAAAGCATATTACCATGCCAGCATTTACCGAAAAGATATGCAGGCCGTAAGCGATTCAATTGTTTACTCGTTTAGAGATTCAACCATTACACTTTTCAAAAAGCCTATTATGTGGTCGGAAGAAAAACAGCTAACGGCCGACACTATCAGGTTGTATATGCATAAGAATAAACTCGACTCGATACACCTTCTCAACAATGCGTTTATTGCTATGATGGAAAATGCAAAGCACTTTAATCAGATAAAAGGCAGAAACATGAAAGGTGTTTTTAAAAATCAACAACTGCAGCAGGTATTTGTATACGGGAATGGCCAAAGCATCTATTATGCGAAAGACAGCAGCGGATATCAGGGAGTAAACAAAATTGAATGCAGCTTTATGCAAATACGACTTGATTCAAATAAACTTCAGAAAATAACTTTTTACGAAAAACCTGAAGGCATCATTTACCCTGTTGACAAAATTCCCGATCCGGAATTGCGCTTAAAAGGCTTCGCGTGGTATGGCAACAGGCGTCCAGTAATGAACCTAAAAATATTATTTTAAAGATGATGCCTTTTGCCAATGAACTGGAGTACAAATTTGAAAATTTTTGAATGTCGCATACCATTACCCGATAATTTTAAGCTAAAAAGAGAATAAAAAAATGCACGCTGGTTCAGGGCTATTATCCCTTTGAATATATTCCGTTTTCTTTATTTTGGGGTAAAACCCAATTACACGTGAATCGCATCTCAACTGTTCTCCATCAGTTTTTAAGCTCGATTTCACACTCGTTTATCATTACTCTGTATGCAATATATCCCACTCTATTTTTTGCCAACCCAAAATAAAAAAAATAGTCCCAAATATTAGTGAACTATTTTATAACAGGCAATGGGATAATAAGACTATAATAAAAAACCAATGGTATAACTTAAGCAATCTTTAACCAGTAC
>JAGVLJ010000072.1 GCA_020049855.1 Bacteroidia bacterium
AGCGGCACACCCCATTCACCTGCCGAGGTCACATCTCTTGTTGTTCCGGTAATTTGAATTTTACCTGTACCTGTTTTAATAAAATCGGCATGGTTGTTTGTACCGGTAACACTTGTACCTGGTATAGTTCCATGGCTACCGGTATAGGTTCTTAATTTACCGTATACGGCAAGGGTGAACGACTGGCAATTTAATCGCCCCACATCAGTTCCCAAGTCAGCATTTAAATGCAAATCTTTACAAGACGAGTTGCCGGAGAGAACAACTGAGTCGCCATCCTGAATAAAAACCGCAGTGCTTGAGGTTGGGATTCCGGAAGCGGCATTCCAAGTGGAGCCATCAAATGTTTCCCAGGTGGAGGTTGAACTCCAGTCGCCATCAGTAACGGTTCTGAAATCACCAGTTACTTGCGCCTTAGAAACATGACAGAACAGGAATGGAAAAAATATTAATAGTGCATGGGAGACTTTCATACGAGCTTAAGCTTTGATTAAAATAACGTAACAAAATTAACGGTTTTCCTGAGTACAATCCAAACTTCTTTAGTTTTTTAATCCCCAAATTGTCATCAACTCTTTTCCGGTAAATGAATTTAATTGAACTAAGTCATCCTCAAGTAAATCAATGAGTTTTGATTTGAATGAATGGCTCATTGGTTGGAATCTGTTCATGTCTATTTCAAATAAAGACCTGAATTGCCATTTTATTAACTTAGGAATGGGATAAATAAAGGGAAGACGCGCAATAAAAGTACCCAGTTTAGTGAGATTCCTAACTTCTTCTGTTTTGTTCTTGTGTGTATTTAGCAAATCTGTTTCGTATTGGTGAAAATGCCGTATTCCCAAAAAATCACAAATGGCATTTACTGTTTGTTGTCTGCTCGAAATAAAATCTTCAAATAAACAAATATGGATTTTATCAGCACCAAATCTTTCAACATAGCGATTTATCTGCATGAAATACCTGGAGCGATTCAGGTACATGGGATTTTCCAAAATTTCTTTTTCCATTTGAGTTAAAGGATATTTCAATTTGTTGAACGCATGAACAAATTTGTAATTAGAATAAATCCGGTCAATGGGATTTCGAATAATGTAAATAAATTTGGTGTTGCGGTTGTATTCGTAAATCCGTTCCTCAGTTCCAATAAATTCGGGATATAGTGTATAATAAGGGGAGCCTTCGCCAATGAGTTGATTAGGTAGTGGGGTGAATAGTTGGTGGTATTCATCAATCCGTTTTTGCCAATCTGCAAAACGACTGAAAAAATGGGGTTCCTTTTCTTTTGAAAAGCAAATTTCGGGATGCTTACTTAAAATATAAGCTAGGCTGGTGGTGCCACATTTTGCTGCACCAATAAGCATAAAATCAACTTTCATTTGGTTTCGAAAAAATAAGCCACGAATAGCGTCCGAAATTATCAAAAGTTATAGAGCACAGGTCTTGGAAATAAAAGTTGTTGTCATGAATGAGTTGAAGGGCTGCAGCCTTTACTCTGGGTTTATGAATATCATCAAGAAATAAAATTGCTCCATTTTTTATGTATTCAGTTAACAGGTGGAGACTTGATTCTCTAAGTATAAAATTGTCAGGATCTCCAATATCGTTAATTATTAAGCTGCCAGATGGTAAATAAGGCGGACTTTTTTCAAATGTTTTGTAATTGCTGATAGTTGTCTTTATATGATGCTTGGTGAGAAAATTTTCATTTTTTGCAATCCAGTCGTTACTTGAATCAACTGAAATTATCGTTGTGTTTGTTGAATTACCGATTGAATAATAACACAGCCAAGTAGTAAAACCTGAACCAAGATCAAGTATAACCGGTGGTTTAAGTGAATGGATAAGATTGTAAATAACAATAGAGGCTTTTTGTGAAATGGAAAAAACCTGACTGGAGCATGTGTCGCAATATTCCCTGCGAACATCTTCAATACCTTTACCGTCTGTGGGGTTAATTTGTGTTAGATAAGAGTTCGGGAAGATGGTTTTTGTAAAATGATAGTGCCAAAAAAAAGTTTCTGCCACTTTCTTAGTCATTCTTAGTTTTTTGAAGAGTATATTTTGGGTTATCTTTCTCAAGTCTTATCAAGCTATAAATATATATATACGGCCAGACTAAAATAGTGAATATTGTTTCAATAAAGCAATTTGGGTAATATATTTTACTTAGAAGACGGGAAAGGGTTATTAAAAACCGGTTATTTATTAGAATTAAAATGGTATCTGATGGGATTAAACCGGCATATAACTTTAGCACCTTTCTGTTGCTTAATGAGATTACTTCGGCCAAATATTTTTGTGCAAATAAATTATTTCTGCTTCCGCCATACAATAATTTTTTATGATAAACCGGAGCAAGGTAATTACAGATAACGCTTACGCCTGATTCTAATAAGCGCAGGTAATATTCTAAGTCCTCAAAAGGCAGCTTATTAAAATGGGGATTAAACAAACCAATTTTACTAATCATTTGTTTTGAAATCATAAAATTCCCACCCGGTAAGAACCACGCAATAACCTTTTTGTTTTGCTGTTGATCGGCAAGTTTCAGGTTTTTAGTTTCGATCACCTGTCCGGTAGAAACGTGGAAGCCCTTCTGGACTGATTGAATGTGTTGCTCTATAAAATCCGGGAGAATTTCACAATCGTCATCAATAAACAGTAGGAGCGAACCTTTTGCTTTCAATATTCCCAGATTTCGGCCGGTAACAAAACCTGCATCAACGGCCGGTAATTGTTTACTGTTTATGGTGCTTGAATACGGTAATTGAATTAGTTGTTCAGAGTGGTCAATAACCAATGTTTCAATTGGGAGTATTGTTTGATTTTCCAATTGATGAAGCAATTTATGTAATGAATCATATCTGTTTCTGGTTATAATAATTACTGAGACATCCTGTTTTTGAATTTCGTTTGTGTTAGTTGGTTGCTTAGTAGGTCGGGGGGGCAATTTTTTAGATGTAAAAATATGAACAGCATGAACAAATGCTTCTAAATTTTTTACAGGGTTCTTAAGTGTTAACAAACGCCTTATTAAGATGAGAACTGCTTGTTTTATTCCGAATTCATATGTTATGAATAAATAATTGTCTTTTAAGTTAGGCGATATTAATTCAGTATTAGAACAGGTTATTTTGCTGGGTACTAAATCTCCGTTTTGCCACAGTTTGTATGCTTTGTAAAGTAGGGTTGAATGTGGATGACTGAATGGTGGAATGGGGAAGTTGGCTTCTGTTTCGAGTGAATACTTATTCCAAAATATCCCTTTCGTTAAGGGAGAGTGAAGCAAAAAAAAGTCTGGACGTATGTAGTTGAAGAAATCAAAAAATAGATATCTTTTCTTGCGATGCACCTGATTCACTAAAAATTAAAGTGACCAGTACTGTAGCGAGCGAAATTTATTTCTGTAAATACCTTTCACGTCTGCCAAAAGTGCATTGGGAGCAGTAATTTCTTTGAAATATGCTTCGGTTAGGTTGTAATATTCCGAATGATTTACTGCAACAATAACTGCGTCATATTTTTTATCAGGAACAGCAATGAGACTAAATCCGTATTCGTGCAGTAATTCATCAGATGATGCTTTTGGATCAACAACATCTACATTTACAGAAAACGACTTCAATTCATTTATAATATCGGCAACTTTAGAGTTTCTAATATCGGTTACATTTTCTTTAAATGTTGCGCCCATTACCAGTACATTAGATTGTTTTAATGATCGATCAATACTGATGATATGTTTAATTATTTCTTTTGCTATATATGCACCCATTGAGTCATTAACCTGGCGACCCGCTAAAATTACTTTTGAATGATAACCTATTTCCTGAGCTTTGTAGGTAAGGTAATATGGATCTACGCCAATGCAATGTCCACCCACCAAGCCCGGATAAAATTTCAAAAAGTTCCATTTGGTTCCTGAAGCCTCTAGTACATCATAGGTATTAATGTTCATTTTATTGAAGATTAACGAAAGCTCATTCATCAAGGCAATATTAATATCCCGTTGTGTGTTTTCAATAATCTTAGCCGCTTCTGCTACTTTTATGGATGATGCCTGATGGATTCCAGCCGTGATAATAGAAGCATACACTTCAGCAATTACCTTCAGGGCATTGGTTGTGGAACCTGACACTACTTTTTTAATTTTGGTTAAGGTATGTTCTCTGTCTCCAGGGTTTATTCGTTCCGGGGAATAGCCGAGAAAAAAGTCTGTGTTCAATTTTAACCCGGAGAGATTTTCTAAAACCGGCAAGCAGTCTTCCTCGGTGCAGCCTGGATATACAGTGGATTCGAAAACCACATAATCTCCTTTTTTAAGGACTTTACCTACAGAATTGCTGGCACTAAGCAATGGTTTTAGATTTGGGGTATTATGTTCGTCAATCGGGGTGGGAACAGCCACAATATAAAAGCAGGCCTTTCCCAATTCATCCAATGAGTCGGTGAAAATTATATCAGTATGATCAAAATCTTCTTTAGTGAGTTCATTACTTGGGTCAATTTTATGTTTAAGCATATCCACTCTTTTGGAGTTGATGTCAAATCCGATGACACTATATTTTTTGGCAAATTCAAGGGCAATTGGAAGCCCAACATAGCCCAAGCCAATAACAGCTATCTTTTTTTCTTTTTTTATTAATTCAGTAATCATTTTCTTTTTAAAATTCTTGACAAAACAGAGGTTTTTGATTTGCTTGCGTCATCGGAGTAGTATCCATACCCGTATCCATACCCGTACCCATACCCGTACCCATACCCATATCCATACCCGTACCCATATCCGTATTTCTTACTGTATATTTTTGTATCGTTCAAAACAAGGTAAAGATTTTTCAGTTGTTTGTCCTCATACAAGTCATTGATTGCATTTGTAAAGTCAGTCAAAGAGTACCCTTCCCTTACAACATAAATAGCCGCATCTGCATACTTTAAAAGTATTTGTGCATCTGTTACAAGGCCAATAGGGGGGGTGTCTAAGATAATATAGTCATATTCTTTTTTTAGGGTTTCAATCATCACTTGCATTCTTTCATCAAGAATAAGTTCGGCTGGGTTGGGTGGAATAGGGCCTGCCGGAATAATATCTAAATGCGGGATATTTGTTTTGTGAATGATATCTTTTAACTCTGCTTTTCCAATAAGGTAATTGGTTATTCCTTTATCATTTGAAATATTAAAATCATTGAATATTTTAGGTTTCCGTAAATCAAGTCCAAGTAAAATTGTTTTCTTTTCGGAGAGGGCAATAACTGAAGCCAAATTAATTCCGAAAAAAGTTTTGCCTTCAAAACTTACCGTAGATGTGATAAGAATAATATTCTGGTCTGATTTTTTTAAGATATAGTCAATATTGGTTCGAATGTTTCGGAAGGCTTCGGCTATAAGGGAATTTGGTTTTTCGTAAACAGCAAGATTGGTTAGATATTTATTGTGTCCTATATAGC
>JAGVLJ010000002.1 GCA_020049855.1 Bacteroidia bacterium
GCTCTACCAACTGAGCTACGGAGTCAATTATACTTTGTTTCTTCCTTTTTTACTTTAATCTCTGAGCTAGTTAAGTCCCGCCTTTGCGGGGCTCTACCAGCTGAGCTACGGAGTCAATTACTTAGCGTCCCACACTTGCCCGAATGATGTTCAATGCACCACCGGCTTTGAACCATTCAATTTGCTGGGCGTTGTAGGTGTGTTTTACTTTAATCTCATCTTTACTTCCATCTTTATGCGTAAACACCATAGTAAGCGGGGTGTTTTCGGCAAAAGTAGTTAACCCAAAAATATCAATGGTATCGTCCTCCAGAATCTTGTTATAGTCGTCCTTATTGGTAAAAGTTAAAGCCAGCATCCCTTGTTTTTTCAGGTTGGTTTCGTGAATACGGGCAAATGATTTTACCAGTACCGCACGAACTCCCAAATGGCGAGGCTCCATGGCAGCGTGTTCACGTGATGAGCCTTCACCGTAGTTCTCATCTCCTACCACCAGCGAACCGATTCCCTTGGCTTTGTACTGACGCTGCACCACGGGTACACTTTCATAAGCTCCTGTTAGCTGATTTTTTACCGAGTCGGTTTTGTCATTGAACGCATTTACCGCTCCAATAAGTAAATTGTTCGAAATATTATCGAGATGGCCTCGGTATTTAAGCCATTTTCCAGCCATCGAAATATGGTCGGTTGTACATTTTCCTTTAGCTTTAATCAATAATTTTAATCCTTTTAAATCACTTCCCTCCCATGCCGCAAATGGATTGAGCAACTGCAAACGGTCGGAGGATGGCGACACCGCCACGGTTACTCTGCTACCATCCGCAGCCGGAGCTACAAAGCCAGCGTCTTCAACAGCAAAGCCTTTAGTTGGCAACTCATCACCCGAAGGGCCGTCTAATTTTACCTGCTGTCCCTTGTTGTTGGTTAATGTATCGGTAAGTGGATTGAAGGTTAAATCACCGGCAATGGCCATTGCGGTTACAATTTCGGGAGAGGCCACAAATGCAAAAGTGTTTGGATTGCCATCGGCACGTTTGGCAAAGTTTCGGTTAAACGAATGAATGATGGTGTTCTTCTCCTGTTTCTCGGCACCCATCCTGTCCCACATACCAATACAAGGGCCGCAGGCATTGGTAAAAACCTTCGCTCCTATTTTATCAAACACATCTAAAAAACCATCGCGCTTAATGGTGAAGCGTATTTGCTCCGAACCCGGATTGATTAAATATTCTGCTTTAGCGGTCAAGTCCTTTTCAGCAACCTGCCTTGCCAAACTCACCGCACGTGAAATATCTTCATAACTGGAGTTGGTACACGAACCTATCAGACCTACAGAAATTTTGGTAGGCCATCCATTGGCTAAAGCCGCTTCTTTTAGCTTAGAAATGGGAGTTGCCAAATCGGGAGTAAAAGGTCCGTTTACATGCGGCTCCAACTCAGAAAGGTTTATTTCTATTACCTGATCAAAATATTTTTCGGGATTGGCATAACAGTCTGCATCGGCTGTAAGGTGATGTTTTATTCCATCAGCCAGTTCGGCTACATCTGCCCGGCCGGTTGCTTTTAAATAGCGAGCCATGGAATCGTCATAACCAAAAGTGGAGGTAGTGGCTCCAATTTCGGCACCCATATTACAAATAGTTCCTTTACCGGTACAGCTCATGCTGGTGGCACCTTCCCCAAAATATTCTACTACGGCATCGGTTCCGCCTTTCACGGTTAAAATACCGGCTACTTTTAAAATCACATCTTTGGGGGCGGTCCAGCCGCTCAATTTTCCGGTAAGTTTTACACCTATCAGTTTGGGCATTTTCAGTTCCCACGGCAAACCGGCCATTACATCACAGGCATCGGCTCCACCAACCCCAATAGCAATCATTCCCAATCCACCGGCATTTACCGTATGTGAATCGGTACCAATCATCATTCCGCCCGGGAAAGCATAATTTTCCAATACCACCTGATGGATGATACCGGCCCCCGGTTTCCAGAAACCAATACCATACTTATTCGATACCGAACCTAAGAAATCATATACTTCCTTGCTTTCTTTATTGGCAAACTCCAAATCCTGAGCAGCTCCGTTTTTTGCAGTAATCAAATGGTCGCAATGAACCGTGGAAGGAACTGCCACCTTTGGACGACCTGATTGCATAAACTGCAACAAAGCCATTTGTGCGGTCGCATCCTGCATGGCTACACGGTCGGGATCAAAATCAACATAACTTTTACCTCTTTCAAAACTTTTAGTAGCATTGCCCTCTGTGAGATGACTATACAAAATTTTTTCGGTTAATGTTAATGGTTTGTTTACTGCCTTACGTGCTGCGGCTATGCGCTCTTCCATACGGGCGTAAACAGCTTTAATCATTTCAATATCAAATGCCATAATTACAAGAATTTTCGGCCGCGAAGGTAGCCAATTTCAAAGCAATTTGCAGGAGTTTTTCAGCTTATTTTTTAACTGCCAAAATAAGTTTGGTTATCAATTTCAAGGATTTACCGAACTTTGCCCTTACCAATGAGATACCAGGGATTTTATACCACCGGACAATCGGGTCACAACTTTGCCTGCGAAGTTGCTTTTAACACCGATACAATTAGCATTACTTACACCGATTCACATAGCCAGCTGCAAACCGTAAACTGGAACCCGACCCTGCTGCATCCGCATTACAAATCCGAAAATCAAACCCACCAATTCAGTTACGGAAATTTTCCGTACCAAACCCTCCGCATTACGGATAGCGGGTTGCCTTTGGCACTGAAACAACTTTACCCTGCCCTGCCGTTAATGTCAAACAAGCAATTTAGTTTTTATGCATGGAACAAACCATTCATCATCGGGTTACTGCTCACCGTTTCTACCTTGTTTTTGCTTATCTGGTTTGTACTGCTTCCCTGGGTGGCACATTTTGCCTTAGACCATTTCCCAAAAAAATATGAAGTGCAAATTGGCGAAGAAATGTACAAGGGCTCGGTGCAGGGAAAACAACTGAACTCAGAAGCGGGTAAACAGGCAACGCTATTTTTAAAAGCGCTTATTGACAGCAGCGAATACCCAGTGCAGGTAGATGTAGTCCATAGCAAGGAAGTAAATGCGTTCGCCTTGCCGGGCGGACACATCATTGTGTACGATGGCATTTTACACTCGATGAACAGCTATGAAGAACTGGCTGCTTTGCTGGGGCATGAGTATGCACACGTAAAGCTGCGCCACTCCACCCGAAATATTCTGCGACAGGCCTCCATTACCATTTTGCTCTACTCGCTTATGGGCGATGTAAGCGGACTTGGGGCCTACGTACTGCAAAATGCAGCCTCCTTAAATAATTTGCAATACAGCCGCGAACTGGAAAAGGAAGCCGATGTGGAAGGTTATCAGTTGATGCAGCAAAAACAGGTAGATGCCAGCGGCATGTTGCACCTGTTTGAAACCTTAAAAAAATCTGCAGCACCCCAAGTACCGCCTTTTTTGAGCACTCATCCTACGACTGATGAACGCATTACTTTTGCCAAAGAGAAACTAAGTGAGCAAAAAAACACCAATGGCAACGAAACCCTGAAATACTATTTTGACCAGATGAAGAAACAACTTTTAACTAACTAAAAAAACGGCTGATGAATACCAACGAAGTATTACAGGAATCGCTCAACCTCATCAAAGGTGAACTGGAAAAAGAAAAAATAGAAACCGGCTTAATGCCTAACATTACACTAACGTACGACATGTTGCGAGACTGGCTGGCCGGCAAAGTGAGCTACCTGATGAAACACAATTTTCATAAACTGCTTTCCATCTTATACCGAATTGATGTACACGAGAACAATGTAAAACGGGTATTTGATGAATACACCCCTGATGAAATTCCTTCTATGATTGCCGAACTGATTATACAAAGGCAAATTCAAAAAGCAAAAACCAGAATTGCCTACCGGAAGAAACAAGATGAAGCGAATAAAAGTTAGTTCAGCGCAAACGAAGGAGTGAACGACCCTTTTTCGATGGAATTAAAGAAAAGGAATTGCTATAAACAAATTAACCCAATGCTTGATACCCTCCTCCATCTCTCAAGGCACGCAAGCGTAAGCCAAACACGCTGGCATATTGAAATTAGAAAGAAAACCTCAACACTTTGCCAGCAAAGAAAAGGTGATATGTGTAGCCAATGTATCTCCGATTAGAGGCTTAAAGTCCTAATGTTCGTGCCGTTGTCCTGCTCCGCTTTTAAGAATAAATTCGCTGCTGATTAAATATGCGCCTTCCGTAACCACTCTTTCCCCTTCCTTCAGGCCGGATAAGATTTCAACCCAGTATTTATTTTCCATCCCTGTTTCAACCATCCGTTGTTCAAATGTATTATTGTGCGTTAATACCCAAACGGTTTTCATTTTTTCTAACAATACGGCAGATTTTGGAACCGCTATAACGGGCTTTGAATTTTGCATAGGACTCACATAAACCATCATACCCGGAATGAGTTTGTTTTTTGCATTGTCGACCCTTAAGCGCAACAGTTGCACCTTGCGACCATCTTCCACACTTGGATTACGGAACACAAGACGACCGAAATAAATTTCATTAGGATAGGTTTCGGAAAAAACGTGAAAGGAGTAGCTTCTGTAAATTTTTTCGATTTCATTTGAATACACCTGTGCATCAACCCAAACTTGATCTAAAGATGTAAGTTTAATAAGGCGCGTTCCAACTTCCACATAATCGCCTTCTTTTACCATAACTTCGGTTGTGTATCCTGCCGTAGTCGCATAAAAAATAATTTGGGGCGAAGGAGATTTATTTATTCCTAAATCCTGAATTTGCTTTTCGGATAGCCCCCAAAGTATCAATTTATTTCTTGATGCAGATAGCAAATCATTCAATAGTATATTTTCAGAAAAGCTGTTCTTTTTCTTTTCGGAAAGGACGATAAATTCTTTTTCATCGGCAAAAAGCTGCTCGCTGTAAATGGCGTAAACGGGGTTTCCATTTTTTATGTATTCGCCAGATGTTTTGATATAGAGTTTATCTATTCTGCCTTTTACTCGGCTGCTGATTGTTGTTACCCTTTCTTCATCAATAGTAATTGTTCCCAATATAGTTGAAGAAGGTATAATGGATTGAAACCGTACCGTGTCGGTTTTTATTTCTGCCAATTGCTGTTTTCGGTTGTCAATTGTAATAAAATTACCCTTTTGCTGTGTATGTTCGTTGCTCTGTTTTTCAACTTTTATTAATGACATATTGCACACTGGGCAAGAACCCGCGGTATTGCTTTTTACAGACGGGTGCATGGGGCAGGTATAGTATGATCCGCCCTCATTGCCTGAATTATTTTCGTTTTTGCATCCACCGTATGCAAGAAGGAAAGTTATAACAATGAAAAGTATTTTTTGTTTCATGTCAGTTTCCATTTAAAAAAGTTTCGCTGTCGGTTAGTGCTCCGGCATGTAAAGCAATTTCGTCATCGGCCGCGATGCCGTTTACAATGGTTGTAGTTCCGTTACTCGCTGCACCGGCCGTAACTTCTCGTAAATCAAAAATTCCTGTTCCACTTTTTGTAGTTCCCGTTTTAACCCAAACAAATGCACTCATTCCGGTGCGGTAAACTGCCGATGCGGGTACATGAAAACCCGGTTGGGATTGAAGCGGAATATTAGCTGTAACTAGTGAATTTAGTTTTATGGAAATCGTAGGATTTGGTAACTCAACTCTTATCCTGATGAAACGTTGTTGTTTCTCTTCAAAGGTTTGTTCGGTTAATAAAATTTTCCCTTTGTACGTTTTATCCGGAATCAACTCGGAAACAATATTGATTTGCCCGTTTAATACAATAGATGAATGATACTTTGTGGAAATTGAAATAATTGCCCAAACACTTTGTAAGTCATTTACACTAAAAAGCACTTCTCCTTTGCTAATATACATACCCTCTCGGATTTGCAACCCGGATGAACCAGATGTTTGAGTAGCGGAAACAGCAGCAGACATGCTCATATTTTTTCGGGATGCTTGTGGAGGGTTTTCTAAGCCCGCAGTGGACTGCGTTTCGGCTTTAAAAAGAATATACCCGTTAGCAGGGCTAAAAACAGAAATGCTATGAGCAATTGTTCCGTTACTTTCCAGCAGTGAAATCTGTTGTTCAGTAATTCCCAATAGTTTCAGTCGTAGGCGGGATTGCTCTATAAGCGTTTTTGCAGTTTCAGTTTTAAGCAAAAACAAATGTTCTTCCTGAATGGTGTTTAGCTCAGGACTATATAACTCAAGGATTTTATCCCCCTTAGTAACAAACTGCAAATTATATTTCACGAAAAGTTTTTCTATTCTTCCGCCAAACCGTGCGGACACATTTTGATTTCGGTTGCGGTCATAATCAATATATCCCGGGGCTTTTATGAATTGTTGTTCACTTACCCCTTGTAATTTTACAGTTGCCTGACGGGATAAAACGCGCTTATTCGGTGGAACGGTTTGAACCACTTCTTCCTCCACTAATAGGAGTTTCATTTTACAAACAGGACAGTTGCCCGGCTGAGGGTATGTTTTAGTTCCTTCGCAGCGCATAGCGCAGATGTAATTCCCCTCATCCTTAATATGACTTTCGTGCCCCTGCTCTTTACGCTCCTCTTTGCATGAAGAAAAGACAGATACGAAAAGCAGGAACGCAATGATGCTTATGCTATTTAATTTCCCTCTCATATTCATATTCTGCTTCCAATTTTAAGATGCTAAATAATTTGTCGTAAGCTTCTAGTTTTTTCATTAGCAACATCTCCCACGCATCCAATAACACAAAAAAATCTCCCGTATTTTGTTTGAAAGCAAGCAAGTTGGCTTGCAGGTTGTTTTCGTAAGCGGGTATTATTCGCTGATTGTAATTTTTATACTGCCCGTTTTCGTAATTGAGCATGGAAAGTTTTTCAGCCAACATTCTTGAAGCAATCAACTCCATTGTTTTCTTTTCATTTTCCATTGATTTTATATTTAAACCGATTGATTTTGCCTCGGACGAAAACATTTTAGACGACCAGGGTGCGATGGGTATTGTCATCATTCCAATTATTGTCCACTGGTTTGGCATCCCAAACATTTGTGCGTGATCAGCACGAATACCAAAATCGGGGCGAACGCCAATTTTCATTAAGCGTTGTTCTAACTTCATGGATTGAATATATTTTGTGAGTGCGGTAATATCGCTGCGATTTAAAACACTAGCAGTGTCTGCCGAGCTAAGCAAATAATTGGCTGGCGCAATAAATGTGTCAATATAAAAAGCCGTGTTTACATCACGTAAAGTAAGTATATTCAAGCCAATATTACTTTCGGCAATTGTTCTGTCAAGCATCAGTAACATATTACTTAATTCGGCTAAACGGGCTTTAGCTTTGTAAATAGTTTGCAATTGCGACTGGTTGTTGCTAAATTTTTCTTCGGATGTTGTGATAAGTAATTGGAGTATTTGCTCGCTTTCTTTCAGAACGATTTGTTTCTTCTCCGTAACATAACGGTTATAATACAGAATTTTTGCCTCACGCCTCAATTCGTTTTTTGTCCATTCGCCTTTTGAGTTTTCAATTTCTGCTAGCGAGTTGATGTAATTTTTCTTTGCATTAAGTTTGCTCGTATTCGGAATCATTTGTTCAAAAGAAAAAACAACACCAGCCTGATTCATCGGGTTATTTTTTTCTTTAATCATATTCAGTCTGTAAGGAAAACTCATTGGCCCGGATGAAAAGGTAGGGGGCATCCATGCTTTTGCACCCTCTGCCCTGGCCTGAACAGATTGAATGTTGTACTGATATTTAATAACAGATGGGAAATTGGCTTCTACCTGCTGTAATAAATTTTCCAACGAAATGTGTGTGGTATCTTGTGCGTAAAGTATATTTACGCATGGTAACAGTGCAACTATTAAAAGTATATTTTTCAAGGGTTACTTATTATTTGCTTGTTAATGGGGCATCATACTTAATAAATTCTCGTTGACATATCGGGGGGGGTATCCTTTGCAAAGGTGCAAAATGTATTTCACTTTTTAGCTGATTAGCTTCAATGACTGTTTATTTACATTCGCCTTAGTACAAAGTGCAATTAATACATCGTTTTCATTTTAAACATTATGCTTAACAAATATAAATCCCCCCCCAGTCAGCAATGCTATGATTAATGCGCCATTGCCCATCTAAGTTACAAAAGCCGATTTTGCATGGCGGTGGCAAAAATCATTATTGTGACTGCCAATGTCGAAACACTTTATAATGATAGTGGTATCCTTTCCATTAATTTATTTTCCTTTATTTATTTCAAAATTTGTGGTTTATTTAACTATTTATGTCCCATGTCAGATTCATGCAGATAATTTTCATGAATCTCCTACACGGCATAATGGAGGTTCTCTCTAAAGTACGGGAGACGCATAAACCTCCTTTAGCCGCTCCACTCCATATCAGTTTATTCTGTTCCCGGTCAATTCTATTCAATGTAATTATTCCTTCTGTCTATGCAACCTTTTGAGCTACGCATTTTTTCCAGTGGTTCAATTCTTATTGATTTGCTTTTTTAAGCACAGTCTGGGTAATTTGTATTGTTATTTCATTACCCCACCCTTCAGGCAAATTAACACCAAAGTCGTCCAATTCTAATTGAACACTAAGCGTAAGCAAACAAGAGATGGCTCCATTGCTAGCAATGTGTTTAAGATCTCCTGTCACATAAATTTGTTTTGTGATTCCGTTTAAATGCACTACAGCTTCAAAATTTAATTTATGATCAGGGTGCTTTAGGGTGCTTACGTATGGGATATTCAATTTTCCTTTCAGGATACCAGTCCCTATTGTTGAATTAAGAAGTTTTACATTCAATGAATCTGTGGTCGTCTGCAATGAAGAGGGATTAAGTATTAATTCAATTTCAGCGGTTTCGTAATTAATCAAAGCAAGCAATTGATTGCTTTGTGCAATTACTTTATTATTTTTGTATAAAGCAGTAACGACACTACTTCCTTCTCTGGTTTGATATATCTGTTGCGCCTTCCCTGAAAGGCTCCACAGTAATATCAGAATTCCTGTCAATATTCTTTTAAACATTTTTACTCAAACACTATAAAGATCGTTAAGACGCATTCCAGAAAAATTTTTGCGATGACCCCGTTTTTACTTCTTATTGTTCTTTAGGTACTTTCTGGCATTGGATTCTGATTTGAAATACAGAACTTCATCTTGAGAACCAGGTTTAATAATTACAAAAGCTTTTGCCTTGTCCACTTTTTCATTAGTTAGTGGATCTGTGTCATATCTTGAGGTTGAATCATTTTTTAAAGTTAAGACACATCCTTGGCAACAACCATAATAAATTTTTTCGCTAACTGGAACGGGTATCTGATCTTTATTCATAAACTTATTATTGATCATACACACCTGCTTATTTGGTATTTGCTTAATACTGTCTGCCGGAGACTGTTGCTGGGCAGCCCCCAGGCTATTGCCCTTAACAGTACTTTGACTTTTTGAACTGCACGAACTTAGTAGTGCAGCAGAAAAGGCGATAATAAATGAGATTTTTTTCATGACTTGAATTTTAAAATTTGTATATATTTAACTGTTTTGTAGCCATCCAAAGGTTGGCGTGTAATTCTTATTCCATGAGCATATTCATGTATAGTACTCAACATACATTGGCTATTCAATAATCTTGCCGCAGCTGTTCTCATACAAATACATTAGCATAAATTTAAAGGAGTATCAACTCCTTTTATGAATAAAGTGCATCTAAACACAGCCCCGTATTCACAATGGTGCAATGGCGTAATCCAGACATTCCTTGGGTTAAAGAAAAATGTGTTCTAGTTTGAGTTTTCATAAATTGTATTTTACTAATATTATTGAGCAATGGCTTTTTGTTTATGCAAATATGCAAATAATCGAATACCCAAAGAATGAGTGTGGTCAGGCAATAGATTGACTTATATCATTTTTCAGGATTTAATCTTGCTTTTTATTTAACTGTGTGTTGCTGACTTAAAGCCCATTCAATCCTGAATCACGTGCGACATTATGTTGCGTTTCCCGGTGACTACGTGTTTGTTTGGTTCTCCATGTAATTGATTCTCATTAACAACATATTTACTCTTTTTGCTTTGACGGACATTTTACTGTTCCGTAAGAGCAATAAATACAGCAATCACCTGCCTTTGGCTTCAACATCATTTTGCAATGTTCACATTGATAAAAAAATAGGCATGAATCTGTTGGCATTGTTTCATTCTTTTTATGCCCACAGTGAGGGCATAAAATAACAGATTGAAGTTCTACGGATTTCCCATCACTCATTGAACAGGTTGAACAAGCCTTCTTTTGCTCCCGTGCTATGTAATAATTCAAGCCAGTTGCTACCAAAAGGGCAAACATCACGGCATATAGTATACATATCAAGTTGTCAGATTTATTAAGATAATAAGAGTAAATAATCAGTCCGAAGGCGATTATTCCTATCAGAAACGGAAGAATATTTTTATGTTTACGATAAGACAAATAAAACCCTATTAAAGACAGAAACACCAATCCCTGAAAAACGTACATAGTCCATCCGCCAAAAAGTGTAACACTCCCTAAACCCATTGCGGATAAAGCAAAGGAGAACAAAGGGAAACAGCATGGAGATAAAATTGCTGTTAGAAAAACTCCAATAGTTCCTATTCTATCAAGCCGTAGATTCATTTCTTAATATATATTGCAATCAAATCTGTTACATCAATTTCGCTGGATGAATGTGGAATCGTATTGCAGGTAACAACCTTATCAACTCCTGATTTTTTCAGTTCTTCAAAAGCATTCCCTGCAAACACCGCATGAACTCCTATACATATTGGCGCTTTCATTCCTGCATTTTTGAGATGGCCAACTGTTTCAATCATTGTTCTTGCAGTTGAAATAATATCATCTACCAATACAGGAGTATGATTCTTAAATTTTTCAACCTGCGGAACGGTAACTTTCACATCACGGTCGCCTGATCTGATTTTTTCAAGAACAATAAAAGGAGCGTTAGCATTTTTTGCAACCTCCGCAACCCATTGTTCACTTTCTACATCAGGCCCAATTAATAACGGATTGGTGATATGCTCACTTATATATGCAGAGATGAGGGATGAAGCATGTAGCACCTTACACGGAATCGAATAAATCTCAGTCATAGAATGCCTTCGGTGCAAGTGAGGATCAATGGTAATGAGCGTATCGGCAAATTCTGAGATTAGCGATGCAAAGTATTCAGAAGTTACACCTTCTCCAGGATTAAATACTTTATCCTGTCGCATATAGGCAAGATAGGGCGCAACAAGGGAAATACCATCTGCACCCAGTGATTTCAACGTTTTCGAAAGGAATAATAATGGCAGTAATTTTTCATCGGGATACGCCAATGTACACACCAAAATGGTTTTCCTGTTCTTTACATCACTAAGCACACGCACGTATGTTTCTCCATCCGGAAATTGGCGAACAATTAATTCGCCTAAATCGGCCTGAATAGCTTTGGAAATATTTTTTGCTAAAACTTCATTGCCCGGTAATGCAAATACGATTGGTTTCATGCGTAACATATTTTAGTTTATTTTAAGGTCGCATGGAATAGCCATATCCATTTTGTTAGTATGCCTTATTGTATATGGCCATTTCATTTAATCTATGCTTATGATATTGTTATTACTTTTCATATAATCTACGGCATACTCCAACTCCCCTTTAGCCTCTGCGTAAACAGTAAATAATACTTCCCCTTTACTGACTTTTTTACCAAGCGGAGACAGGAATAAAATTCCTGCGGATGCTGATTTGGGCGCACCGGCCAGTTTCGCAACAAGTGCGAGCTTTCGGTTATCAATGGTTTTTACGATTCCATCTTTTTCAGATAAGACCTCATGCTTGTGTGTTGCGAATTGAGGCTCTCTGAATCCTCCCTGCTTTTCGCAAATAGCCTGAAATTTTGCCATTGCGTTGCCGGTTTCAAGAATTTCTTTTGCTGCCTGACTTCCTTCACCAACTGGATACTTTCCAGATAATTCGAGCAGCATTCCTGCCAATATAATTGCTCTTTCTTTTAAATCCTGTGGTGCATCTTTCTGATTTCTTAAAACAGATAAAACATCCATCGCCTCTAATGATGGCCCAATGCCTTTTCCTACCGGTTGAGAACCATCTGTTAGTATTACTTTAACTTGTAATCCAATCTCTTTACCGACCGTTTCAAAATGGGACTGAAGTTTTTTTGCTTCATTGGTGGACCTGACCTTAGCAGTTTCGCCAACCGGAATATCAATAACCACGTGAGTTGCGCCTGCTGCCGCTTTTTTTGATAAAACAGATGCGATCATCTGCCCCTCGCTGTCCACATCCAATGATTTTTCCACTGAAATAAGAATATCATCAGCCGGACTTAACTTTACTGCCCCGCCCCAAACAATGCAACCGTTTTCTTTTCCAACCACTTGTTTTATTTCTTCCAACCCCAAATCTACCGGAGCCATTGTTTCCATTGTATCTGCTGTTCCCGCAGGAGAAGTAATAGCCCTTGAAGATGTTTTAGGAATGGTTAATCCGGCTGCTGCTACAATACTTACTACAATGGGTGTAGTGCGATTACCGGGAAGTCCGCCAACACAATGTTTATCAAAAATCATTGCATTGTTCCATTTTATTTTTTGCCCGCTGTTAATCATTGCTTTTGTTAAACCGATTATTTCATTCAGTGAAAGATTGTTTCCTGAA
>JAGVLJ010000030.1 GCA_020049855.1 Bacteroidia bacterium
CCCCTTCACATCAGTGAAAAATGCAGGATTGTTTCCAAATGCAGCGTATGGGCTTTCCCAATGCTTCACCACAGGGGCAACATTCCACCTTCTACCAAGCCTGCTTTCATATTCCCAATATTCAGCAGAATATGCCCCTGCAAAAACTTCATCATCTTTTTCTTGTCCATTGCTTCCGCCAAATCGGTATTTATTTGTGGTATCCGCATAATACTCCCTACCTTTCAATATCACCCCAAACGCACTGTAATCCGTAGCCCGAAGTACATCCGCAGTATAATAATTCACCGTATCACCTTCGCAGGTTTTTAGTTTTTTGTCAGAGATAACAACGAGCACATTTCCGAGATGGTTTACCAATTCATAGTTCTTCTCCCCACGGGTGAGTGAGTAATATTCATAACTCATCTGGTAAGTGGTAACGGTGGTATTTGAGGTATCAGCGTAATTTACTTCGTAGCTACTCCAACTTCCGTTGAATTCAATATGTACCAGTTCACGCCCTGTTCCGGCACATGCGATCCCGACAAAATTCGGGGCAGCATGACTGTCCATTGAAACAGGTTTTTGAATTCCCAAACGTGAGCTACCGTATATATGCCACTCGCTTAACACAAACAAGTCTTTGAATTGATTACTCAAAGTTATGAATTTCCCAACTAATACATCGTAGGTGTATTGCCCGTAAATGGTTTTTATTTGATTAAAATAGTAGGTTTTGCAAATTGAAGTACTACCAATATTGTACATGGTAGAATAAAGACCATACATATTTTCTATTATTTAGCGGGTGCATTAATACGGCTCTATAAAACTATACGCACTGGCATAGATTAAAAATAAATTTCGTTTGGATACCATATAATTGTTTGGGTGAATTTAAGCCTTCAACACCACCTCGTCATAGTCCCTTCGTGGCTTTTCGTTTTAGTGCTCCTTCGAAAATAAAATAACAAAAGGCCGTTCTCAGGAATTGAGAATGGCCTTTTGTCTGTTACCGGGTTTATGGAATTATTTAACAGTATCCATATGGCAAATCAAGTCAACTAATTTGTTGCTGTATCCCCACTCGTTGTCGTACCAGCTTACTACTTTCACAAAATGAGGGTTTAAAGAGATTCCTGCATCGGCATCAAAAATAGAGGTACGGGCATCACCCAAAAAATCATTTGATACTACGGCATCTTCTGTATAACCCAAAATACCTTTAAGTTCTCCATCTGCAGCTTTTCTCATAGCAACTTTAATATCGTCATAGCTGGCAGGCTTTTCCAATCGGCATGTCAAATCCACCACAGAAACATTAGGAGTTGGTACACGAAAACTCATTCCGGTTAATTTTCCTTTGAGTTCAGGAATTACCAGGCCAACGGCTTTGGCAGCACCGGTGGATGAAGGGATAATATTCTGGTAAGCCCCACGACCTCCGCGCCAATCTTTCACCGAAGGGCCGTCAACTGTTTTCTGTGTAGCAGTTACTGCATGCACGGTAGTCATTAAACCCTCAGTAATAGTAAAATTATCATTCAGCACTTTAGCTACCGGAGCTAGGCAATTGGTGGTACAAGATGCATTAGAAACAACACCCATATCGGCTGTATATTTTAAATGGTTTACACCCATTACAAAAGTAGGGGTATCATCTTTTGCCGGGGCACTCATAATTACACGCTTGGCTCCGGCTTTAATATGTCCTTCCGCTTTTGACTTCTCTAAAAACAATCCTGTTGATTCCACTACATATTCAGCACCTATTTCATTCCATTTTAAGTTTGCAGGATCTTTCTCTGCGGTTACACGTATTTTCTTACCGTTTACCACCAGTATTCCTCCCTCAATTGAAACTTCACCTTTAAATATTCCGTGGGTTGAATCGTACTTTAACATATAAGCCATGTAATCTACGTCAATTAGGTCATTGATACCTACGATTTCAACTTTCGGGTTGTTGATGGCAGCCCTGAAAACCAGCCGTCCGATGCGGCCGAAGCCATTAATACCTACTTTCATGATTTGTAATTGGGTTTTTTAATTGTTCAAAATTGAGGTGCAAAATTAGCCAGTGGCGGGTTTTAAACCAAATATTTAAGCTATAAATGAGGAAGTCCCCCGATTGGGAGACTTCCGAAAGAACCAAACGCTATGAATATTGTTTTTACAGTTTCAAAATTGAAGCTTACATATTAACTGAATATGAAAGGGTTGTTAAAAAACAAGGTGACTGATAAAGAAAAAAATAAAAAAGGTGTTGACAGAAAACCGATTAAAAGTATCTTTGCAGCCCCGAAAGGCAAACTGGCCCGTTCGTCTATCGGTTAGGACATCAGGTTTTCATCCTGGAAAGAGGGGTTCGACTCCCCTACGGGCTACCGTTAGGGACAAGGTTAAAAACTTTGTCCCTTTTTTTGTGTTCGATAATTAATTAGGTTATTGGTTTTTATGCCAAAACACTCCCGTAAAAAATTATCGTTGAGGGAGAGCAAAATGCAATGGTAATCAACTGACAAAACCGAAATACCCATTTTTTAAGCTTGGCAATCATTTCATAGCCTTCGCTGCTATTACGGACACCGGTTGATAAACCTTATTTCATTTACCAATCTCTTAGTTGCAGCAATAAATTTTGAGTTTGAGTTCCCTGTCGGTTTAATATTGTAAATATTAAAGTTTTTGGCCAAATAATCTTCTGTTAAGGTCATTCCTACCGTATGGATATGCTGGGTGTTGTATTGCCCGTTCGCTAGTGCTGTTCAGCGGTGATAGTGCCCACTCCTGCAGGGCATCTGTGTGGATGGCTGGCTTTCATTTTTTTTGGTATCTTATTTAAGTAAGTGAGCCGTAGCCACCAACATCCGGTCTCATCCGTAAGGGGCATTTAATGCAATTGTTTTCATGTTGTTTTTATATTACCTTCGTTGCTGAACAATTAATTTGGAATGACACGTAATATTAGAAGACTATTAGCTACTGTACTACTCGCAACTTTATTCATACAAGTGCGGGCACAGGTTGTTCAGTCGGGTTACACCACTTCACCGTGCCGTGATAAGGTAAATTTAGCTACACTTCCCAACGATACCTGGAAAATAACAATAGCACATGGCGAAAGGGAAATTAACCAACTTGACGAAGCCACCATTAAATTTAAAGAAGAAGTTACCAGACAAAAAATTGCTGCACTGGGAGACAAGTTTAAAGTAAATTCAACTAATCAAACTGAGGGAATTGACACCCCTGAGGTGCGAAACAACTTTGCAGGAATTAATTCAAACGCAGTTCCATTTGATAATGGCACAGCCGTATCTAATGGCAAGTATTTAGTACATTCAGTTAACGCATCTATCTCCATGCGGGACACATCGGGTACTTCGTTAAAATCACTGGCGCTTTCTACATTTTTTGGTGTTAGCAATTCCATTTCCGACCCCAGAGTTATTTATGACAGCTATACTGACCGATTCATCGTCTTGGCAATCCCAACCGATGTAGCTATGATATTTATTGCTTTCTCTAACAGTAATGACCCTACCGGAACATGGAATCGGTATTCGCTAGCTATTCCGGGTGAGGCAAGCAATAGTATATACGATTACCCCTATGTTGGAATAACTGAACATGAACTTATTGTTTCGGGTGCGGTATTTCCTTCGGGTGGTGGATTGGTTCATCCGAATATTTTACAAATTTCAAAAGCCGAAGGTTACGCAGCTCAACCGCTTAGAATGAGAAATTACAAACTGGGAACCACCAATAATTACTCCCTTTGTGTAGTTAACCATGCCGGACCTGAATTTGCTTATGGCACCAAATCCTATTTACTAAGCAGCACCCGATCAACTTCACCCAGCAACAGGTATTACCTATACACTATATCTGACACAATTGGCGGGAATCCTCAACTTACGCAAAGCACTATCATAGGCTCAATAAATTACCTTCCGCCCGGAAACGCACCACAGTATCAGAGTTCATGGACACTGCAAACAAACGATGCGAGAATGTTAAGTGCGGTTTACAGTAACGGAGTAATTCATGCGGTGCAACATGGAGATGCCGACAATGCCGGATACGCAGCTCTCTTATACCATAGGGTAAATGTAAACACTTCCACTATCAATACATATAAATTTGCCAAAACACAAACCGATTTGGCCTTCCCGTCTGTTGCGTTATTTAGTGCCAAAAACAACCAAACCGATCAATCGGTACTCATCGGGTTTCAGGAGGTAAGCAGCACCAAATATCCAAGCCTTTCAGCAATCATATGCAAAAATGACGGAAGCTGGAGTAACCCGGTTGCGTTAAGAACCGGTACGGCAAGTATTATTTATAACCGATGGGGAGATTATACCTCATGTACCCGCAAACACAATGCACGCATTCCTACCGGATGGATTTCGGGAGAATACGGTGCGAGTGGAATAGGACGTGCAGCCTGGATTGCAGAAGTTTCTATTACCCCACCACTTATTCCCGACACATCAACATTAGTGGTGAAATCACCCTATGCTATTTTCCCAAATCCAATCATCGACCGTTTCAAAATAGAATTTCAACTACCTGTTGAACAATTTATACGTATCGTAATTTATGATGTACTTGGACAGGAAGTAAAAGTGCTCTTTGACGGAGCACTCCCAACAGGCAACAATACGTTAACCTTTGATAAGTCATCTCTGGCATCAGGAACTTATATCATCCGTGTATCAAACCCTGAGAAAGTATTGTATGAGCATAAGTTAATTATGCGGTAGAGAAAACTTTCTCAACATCTGATGCCTATTCATTTCAAACTCTTTATTTAAGAAGCATTACCTTCTTATTTTTATTTTTTTTCTTGCATCCTATTTTTATTTATATTTATATTTGCGCCATGATTATTACTATTAACAACATTCACTTCGACAATTTTGTGCTCTCGCACCACGAGTGTTGTTATTGTTGTTGCCGCTAATTCAGCAGGCATTCTTTAAAAATCATATTCGTTTAGTTTTCCTGCCTTTGTTGTAACAGCCCTGATCAGGCTTTTTACATCAATCCTCTCTATCGGCTACTACCCAACCGCCCTTGTTTTGTTATTAGTTATTCACGTTTAAATTTTAATTGCCATGTCATTAAAACTAGGAGACACAGCTCCAGACTTCACTGCACAAACCACTCAGGGAACAATTACCTTCCATGAATGGATTGGCAACAGTTGGGCCGTATTTTTTTCTCACCCTGCCGACTTTACTCCCGTATGCACCACTGAACTGGGCACCGTGGCTCAGTATCGCGAAGCATTTAACCAACGCAACGTAAAAACCATTGCCATCAGCGTAGATACGCTCGAGTCGCATAACAAATGGATAAAGGATATCAATGAAACTCAGCGCACCATTGTTGACTATCCGATAATTGCCGACCCCAATCTGGTGATTACAAATTTGTATGACCTTATTCACCCCAACGCATCCGAGACTGCTACCGTGCGCTCAGTATTTATTATTGGTCCGGATAAAAAAATAAAACTCACCATTACCTATCCCGCCTCAACCGGAAGAAATTTTGATGAAATTATCCGCGTAATAGATTCACTGCAACTCACCACCAACTACAGCGTAGCCACACCGGCAAACTGGAAAAACGGAGAGGATGTGATGGTGGCTCCCGCTGTAAAAACAGTTGATATCCCTTACATATTTCCGAAAGGCTTTAAAGAAGTTAAACCCTATTTAAGAACAACCCCTCAACCCAACAAGTAAGCAAAGCATATCTGCCTCCTGTAATGCCTTCCCTGATGTTTAAAAACAGATGGCTTGGCAAACGGGAGAGGTATGCCCAATCAATACCGAAATGGAAACAACAAATAAAATGATACGCGATTTCAAAACTATACACTCCTTTATGGTTTTTCCGGAAGACATGAATTATGCCGGCACCCTATTCGGAGGGAAGGTGCTGGCTGAAATGGATCGCACCGCTTTGAAGGCTGCCCGAAGAATGTTGTATGGTACCGCCTGTGATGGAGCGGTGACCGCAAGCCTTGACAAGGTAGATTTTAAAAGACCAGCTCACTTGGGCGACATTATTGAATTAAGTGCACAGATTAAAAAACTTGGTCGTACTTCCATTGAAATTTATGTTAATGTATCGAGGGAAAATCATGAAGGCTGCATTGAAACCATTTGCGATGCCACCTTTGTTTTTATTTCGATAAAAAACGGGAAGCCTTATCCGCATGGTTGTGTATTCGGTAATGCCCCGGTTGAATTTAAAGATCAAGCAGCAATCATCACATCATCCATTATTCACCTTTAATCATTCATCACAATGAACCATTTACATTTTGAAACATTACAACTTCATGCCGGGCAGGAAGTTGATGCCTGCACTAAATCACGTGCTGTACCTATTTACCAAACCACTTCTTATGTGTTTGACAATGCCGATCATGCTGCCAATTTATTTGCCCTGAAAGAATTTGGCAATATCTACACACGTATTATGAATCCTACTACCGATGTATTTGAGAAACGTATTGCTGCCCTGGAAGCAGGTGTGGCCGCTCTGGCTGTAGGATCAGGACAAGCTGCCCAGTTTATTGCCCTCAACAATATTCTGCAAGCCGGAGACAATTTCATCAGCACCTCCTTTTTATATGGAGGAACCTACAACCAGTTCAAAGTAGCCTTTAAACGCTTAGGCATAGAGGCTCGTTTTGCCAATGGCGATGCGCCAGAAAATTTTGAAATACTAATTGACAAAAAAACAAAAGCCATTTATTTAGAAACCATAGGAAATCCGGGGCTTAACATTCCGGACTTTGAACGCATTGCAGCCATAGCAAAAAAATTCGATTTACCTCTAATCGTAGACAATACCTTTGGTGCCGGAGGATATCTGTTTCAACCGCTGAAACACGGTGCCAACATTGTGGTGGAATCAGCCACCAAATGGATTGGTGGACATGGCACCAGCATAGGCGGTGTAATTGTAGACGGTGGAAATTATAACTGGGGCAACGGCAGGTTTCCGCAATTCACCGAACCAAGTGAAGGCTACCATGGTCTGAAATTCTGGGATGTTTTTGGAGAAGGTAATCCCTTAGGCATACCAAATATTGCATTCGTCATCCGGGCACGGGTAGAAGGTTTGCGCGATTTCGGTCCTGCCCTTTCTCCTTTCAATTCATTCCTGTTACTGCAAGGGCTGGAAACATTATCCCTGCGTGTACAACGTCATATTGACAATGCCCTTGAACTGGCTTCGTGGCTCGAAACACATAAGGATGTAGCGCGGGTAAATTACCCCGGCTTAACTTCAAGTTCTTACCATACGTTTGCCAATAAATACCTGCGAAACGGTTTTGGCGGTGTACTCAATTTTGAAGTGCACGGAGGGAAAGAGGCAGCCAAACAATTCATCAATCATTTAAAATTAGTGAGCCATCTGGCCAATGTGGGTGATGCAAAAACACTGGCCATTCATCCTGCCTCCACCACTCACGAACAATTAAATGAAACGGAACAGGTCTCTGCGGGAGTATATCCCGGACTGATACGGGTATCGGTGGGAATAGAACATATTCAGGACATCAAAGCCGACTTTGAACAAGCCTTCAAAGCCATTCAAAAAACAAATGTAAAAGCATAATACAACATCCAATTCATTCACCTAAAAAAATAAATAATATGTCAAATTTAAATTTCTCAGTAAAAGGTGTCAGCCTAAGTGCCACCAAATTTGAAAACAAAGCGCGCAACTTTTCCTTCATTGTTGACGAGCCCCCATCCTTAGGCGGAAAAGATGAAGGTCCAAATCCTGTTGAATATTTTCTGGGCAGTTATGCCGGCTGCCTGAATGTAGTCATCAATCTAGTGGCACAGGAACTGAAAGTAAAGGTAAAAAAACTGGAGATTGAAGTAAACGGAGATATTGATCCGGCAAAATTTACTGGCTCAACCTTCTTTAACCGTGCCGGATTTCAAAGCCTCAATGTAGCCATTAAACTTGAAACAGATGCCAACGAAGCAAAAAATGCAGAGATCATTACCAAAGCAAAAGAACGTTGCCCGATAAATGACAACATATCTAACCCCACTCAGATCAATTATAAAATAACCACCCGGGCTGCGCTAAACTAATATCTGTTACAAAAATATTCCGGGAGTAAAAATCCTGGAGTAATCCGTTACAACCTATGCAGGAAAACACATTTATATACCAATCCCCCTTTTCGCTGGAGAGCGGAGTAGTATTGCCTCAACTGCAACTGACCTATTGCACTATCGGCAAACTCAATCCCGTCAAAAATAATGTTATATGGATTTTTCACGCGCTCACAGCTAATGCCCGCGTAGATGAATGGTGGCCGGGCATGACAGGCGAAAACTGTGTCTTTTCACCCAAAGAGCACTTCATTGTCTGTGTCAACAAGCCCGGTTCCTGCTATGGTAGTACCGGGGCTGCAAGCCTCAATCCTGAAACAGGAAAACCATATGGCACTACCTTTCCATTGCTCACCATCCGTGATATGGTGAAGGCCTACCAGCTACTTAAAAACAAATGGGGCATTAAAGAAATTCAGGTAGCCATTGGCAGTTCTATGGGAGGCATGCAGGCCATGGAGTGGGCTATCAGTGAACCTGAATTGTTTAGGAATCTTATTCTCATTGCCACCAATGCTGTACACTCAGCCTGGGGCATTGCATTCAACTCAACTCAACGTATGGCTATTGAAGCCGGAGAAAAAGGATTGGAAGCAGCACGAGCCATAGCCATGCTTTCGTACCGTAATTATGAGTTGTACAAAGTGTCGCAAACTGATCCGGACGAAAAACTGGAGCATTTCAAAGCTGATTCATACCAGCGTTACCAGGGGAAAAAACTTAAAGACCGTTTTGATGTGAACAGTTACGTTACCCTTAGCAAAGCCATGGATAGTCACAATGTAGGACGAAGCCGGGGTGGCTGGCAAAATGCGCTGGCCAAAATCCAGGCCAAAACATTGATAACCGGTATTGAGAGCGATATCCTTTTCCCAATAGAAGAACAATTGCTGCTTTACAGTTTTATTCCAAATGCTTCTTTCAAATTAATTAACTCCTTGTACGGACATGATGGATTTATGACTGAGCATGATCAGCTAAACGCCATTATCCAAAACTTTTTATTTCCCAAAAACATTCCTTATAAAACCAGACCAGCTTCCATCTAATCCGAATCTGTATCCATTGTATTAGCAATCATATAAATTATAAATCCCCATGACACCACAACATATCCGCCTTGGTTTATTTGGCTTTGGCTGCGTAGGTAAAGGCTTATACGAAGTACTTCATCAAACCACGGGCATCAAAGCCGACATCAAAAAAATTTGTGTAAAGAACCGGAATAAAAAACGCAGCTTGGATGCTTCCTGCTTTACGTTTGATAAAACTGATTTGCTCAACGACCCGGAAATCAATGTTATTGTTGAATTGATTGACGATGCCGATCAGGCATTTGATATTGTAAGTACTGCCTTAAAAATGGGGAAAGCTGTTGTTTCGGCTAACAAAAAAATGATTGCTGAGCATTTTGAAGTATTGTTTTCGTTGCAACAGCAATACCAAGTTCCGTTTCTTTATGAAGCTTCGGTATGCGGCAGCATTCCAATTATCCGTAACCTCGAAGAGTATTATGACAATGACCTGCTCAGTTCGGTAGAAGGGATTTGTAACGGAACCACCAATTATATCCTTACTAAAACCGCTCTGGAAGGTAAATCTTACGCTGAAGCAGTAAAAGAGGCTCAGGAGTTAGGTTTTGCTGAAAGCAATCCGAGGTTGGACGTACAGGGCTTCGATCCTAAATACAAACTAACCATTTTACTCGCACATACATTTGGCATTTTTGTAAAACCTGAACAGGTATTAAACTATGGTATTCATCACATGAATAAACACGACAGCAATTTTGCAAGAGAAAAAGGGTTGCGTATTAAGTTAATTGCCCATACATCGAGAAGTGGAGATGAAGTAAAGGCCTATGTACTTCCAAGGTTTATTCGCACAGATGAATTGCTGTACAACGTAAACAATGAATACAATGCTGCGCTGGTGCAGGCGCAGTTCAGCGACCGGCAGTTTTTCGTAGGTAAAGGAGCCGGCAGTTACCCTACTGCATCGGCTGTGCTGTCAGATATTTCTGCTTTGCAATTCCATTACCGATACGAATACAAAAAAACATTTCAGAAAAACCGAATGGTATTCAGCAATGATTTTCCCCTGCAGGTTTATGTACGCTTTAGTAATGAAAAAGTATTGGATGAATTACAGGTGGTGAATATTAAACAAGCGTTCGGCAGCAAAACATACAACTATGTAATTGGACAGGTAAACCTTGACCGCCTGCTGGCCTTTAATCCCAACGAAAGGGAGGATGTGTTTATAGGAATAATCTGAATTCTCCCTATAAATCGTGCTTTATTAAACGAAAAATAATTAATCGGGAAAAATTACCCCGTGATAAAAATGGACCTTATTATTTGCATACTCTTCATATTTAAAATACCTCACGGCTTATAAGCATAAACAAAAAACAGCTTACGTTTTTATGATTCAGAAGCCAATATAAACATTAACACAGCCAATAGATAATGCACCTTGCCGATTACTGCTTTTTTACAACGTATTTAAGAATCTGCACGCATATCATGCCTTACACAATTGAACCATACTCCTTCTGCAAAAATATTTCACTATTATACATTTCTGCCCAATACACAAAAGCATGCTGTTTTGCCTGCAGATAAGTATAAATAGTAACACCAACGTTTATGAGCTGAACACAGGAAACAATATGAACAACAATCAGCACCCAGTACACCCGTTTGGTAAGGAATACAGAAAGCATAAAAATAATAGCACTGATTTACATTAAGCAAACTTTTGCATTTTAATTTAAGCCGATAAACGCAATAAGCAAAAGTGAAATAATAACCCTGAATTTTTTGGAATATAATAAGCGAAACATTTACCTGATTAAATGATGCCCGAAACAGAAATATCATCCTATCGATAAGACTAACAAAGCATATAAAAATATTTGTTCATACCACTGGAGGCTGTTTCAGGTTTTCAAATATTAGTTATGTTGCCCCCTCCAAAACCAATATCGCAGGTTAAACGGTAACCGACCGATTTAACCCATAATTCTTACCAACAATGTCAATTCGTATTTTCTCTTATTTGTATTTACTTCCAGCATTTTTAGTACCTTAGCCTCATGCCTCCCGTTCACACGCGTCTGGCCCCTACGCCCAGCGGATACCTGCACAAAGGTAACGCGTATAATTTTTTGCTGGCTTACCGGCTGGTAAGGCAATATGGGGGAACTTTGCGTTTACGCATTGACGATTTGGATGTGTTGCGTTTACAACCCGAACATGTACAAGAAATTTTTGACGGGCTCAACTGGCTGGGTATTCAATGGCAACGCGGCCCTGTTAATGCCGAGGAACACTATGCCTGCCATTCAAGGCAATTGCGTATACCCTACTACCATCAGTTAATAGAACAACTCATTGTTACCGGAGAGATATTTGCCTGCACTTGCTCACGCAGGGAAATTCATGAGCAACAGGCGCATGGCCGCTATCCTGGCACCTGCCGTCATAGAAATCTCCCACTGCATTACCCCAATGCCGCGCTCAGAATTTTAGTGCCCGAAAATACCATCATCCGTTTCACCGATAAGATTAAAGGAGAAATCAGCATTGATTTGGCTAAGTCCATTGGCGATTTTGTTATCAGGCGCAAAGACAGATTGCCTGCTTACCATATTGCCTCGCTCACCGATGATGTGGATCATGGCATCAATACCATTGTACGGGGAGAAGATTTGTTAGAAAGTACCGCAGCGCAACTATTTCTGGCCAAAAAATTAAACCTTCAGACCTTTGAAACCGCACACTTTTATCACCATCACCTGTTAACGGATGATGAAGGAAAAAAACTTTCAAAATCGGCAGGAAGTGCCTCGTTAAAATGGTTGCGGGAAAATGGCATACTACCAGAGGAAATTATGGCACGCTAAATTCTTAAAACATATGGGCTGACAAATCTATCACGTGCTTAATTCATTCTTATTTCAATACTTCCCAACTATGGTCTCCCAGTAATTTTACCGAAGCAACGTATCGAGTATAGGGCATCCCTTTCCTTCCCCAGTCATCCGGGCCAACCAGGGAGAGCAGGTAATGGTCTTCTTTCTCATACAAATGGTACATCTGGCCCACCACCGGATTGAAGCGAAAACTCGAATCGTAAATATGCTCCGAAATTTTTAACCGATCTTCAATTTCCCGCACTTGTTTCATGATCAGGTCGGCCTGTTGCTTTAGCATGGCAATTTCCTGCTGGGCATAATGGTGCATGGCCTCTACCGCATTCGCCTTAATTTTATTCCGGTCTTCTGGTTTTATTACCGGAGAACCGATACTCAGAGGTATTGGCGATAAGGAAGCTTCTCCCGTATATGAAAACTCATCCGGCTTTTGTTTTGACATTGCTTAGTACTACGCTAAAACAAAAATAACTATTTTAGCTCCCAATTGTTTTGCTGATATGATAATACTTTGGTGGGTAACATTCATTTTTTTACTAATCAGGTTCTTAGTAGCTGCGCTTAACTATTGGTTTCCGCAATTACTAAAAAAAGATGTTTCATCGGTAACTGATTTGGTATCTATTCTAGTTCCGGCTCGCAATGAAGAGCACACAATTGGCCTGTTATTGCGGTCTATTTATGAACAAAATTTTCGGAATTATGAAGTATTGGTGCTTGATGATTTTTCAGTTGACAATACCGCAGATATGGTCAGGGAATCTCGCAAAACCGATTCGCGGGTAAAATTATTGAATGGCAAAGAGCTTCCGGAAAAAATGCTAGGCAAAAGTTGGGCATGTCATCAATTGGCCTTAGCTGCAAAGGGCAGATACCTGCTCTTTTTAGATGCTGATGTAGTGATTAAAGACGATTTTATCACTAATGCAGTGAACAAATTAAAAAATGACAATTTGGCTCTACTATCCGTTTTTCCAGACCAAAAAATGGAAAGCCGGGAAGAAATACTGGTTGTTCCACTTATGAATTACCTGCTGCTCTCGTTGTTGCCCATGTTTTTGATACGCAAAAGTCATCTGCCTTCTTTTTCGGCAGCAGTTGGACAATGCATGCTTTATGACGCACCTACATATAAAAAGCACTCCATTCATTTAGCAGTTGGCAATAACATTACCGAGGATATAGCCAGCATGAAATTCTTAAAAGAGCTGGGTTACAACTGCCACTCGGTTTTAGGAAACGGATTTATTGAGTGCCGCATGTACCGTAACTATACGGAAGGCATTGAGGGTTTCGCAAAGAATATTCTTAGTGGTTTTGGCAACAGTTATACCGCATTACTACTATATCTTTTTCTCTCCTTTTTTGCATATTTGTGGTTTCTTTGGTTCATTCCTAAAACACACCTATGGCTGGCATTCATTCTAATCGGTTACATGCGCTTTATGATTTCAAAAATATCGCGCCAGAATGTTTTTGATAATATTGTTTATCATCCATGGCAAATGTTGACACTAATTCATATATCTTTACTGGCCATTCAAAAAAAAATAACCAAAACCAGCAAATGGAAAGGCAGAATAACAGACCTCTAATATGGTCCGCAATTATCGGATTTTTATACTTGGTAGGTATTGTTGGATTTAACCTTGATGCGCTCACTACCTTTTTCAAACACCTGGTACCTTATTTCATCATTCTTACCGCTGTGGTGGTATTCTCTTTTCATCGCAAGTTTGATTCAAATTTTATCATTTATACTTTAGTCGTTGTTTCTTCCTCCGTTCTTATTGAAATGCTGGGGGTAAGCACCAAACTTATTTTTGGCGACTATACTTATGGACATACTCTTGGATACAAGATTTTTGATGTCCCATTCATCATAGGTGTAAACTGGCTTACCTTAAGTTACACTTCGTGCTGCATTGCTTGGCGCACCTCCAAAAGCTTTACAGCCAGAACTCTTACATCGGGACTATTAATGGTTTTTATGGATATTATCATGGAGCCCGTTGCTATCCGTTTCGACTATTGGAGTTGGCTAGAAAATAATATCCCGTTCCAAAACTATGCAGTATGGTTTGTGTTATCCCTAATTTACGCTATGCTTTTCTTTTCGTTAGAAATTGATGCGCGAAACCGAATTGCCCGCAACATCTACCTTATTTTACTATTCTTTTTTATAGCGCTTAATATTAGCTAAAACATTTTAACCGCCTTTTGGTTTAACTTTGCAGTGTGAAACAGCTTAAAGTAACCATTGATGAGCATTCGGGATTTTGTTTTGGGGTGGTGTACGCCATTCAAATGGCCGAAGATTACCTGAACGAATATGGTAAACTGTATTGCCTTGGCGATATTGTGCATAATGAAGAAGAAGTGGAACGCCTGAAAGCAAAAGGATTGGAAATAATTGACCATGATAAACTGCAATCACTACACCATGAACGAGTATTGATACGTGCACATGGAGAACCACCCGAAACATATAAAATTGCTCTTGATAACGATATTGAATTGATTGATGCCTCATGTCCGGTGGTATTAAAGTTACAAAACAGGGTGCGCGAGGCATACAGCGATAACACACCTATTCTTATTTACGGAAAACACGGACATGCCGAAGTAAATGGCCTGAAAGGGCAAACTGGAGGAAATGCTATTGTAATCGAAAAATTTGAAGAGCTTGATCTGGTACAACTTCCCAAAAAACTGGCATTGTACAGCCAAACAACCAAGCGTACCAAAAACCTCTATGCACTAAAAGCCGAACTTGAAAAACGCGGGGTAGAAGTAGATTTTAACGACACCCTTTGCCGACAGGTTTCTAACCGCGATATTCAGCTAAGGGAATTTGCCAAACAACATGAAAAAATTGTATTTGTTTCCGGTAGAAAATCATCAAACGGGAAAGTATTGTTTGATGTATGCAAAGACAATAATGCCGAAACTTATATGGTGAGTGGAGTTAGCGAATTAAACCCTGAATGGTTTAGCCCAAACAATTCAGTAGGGATTTGCGGAGCAACCTCTACTCCCCTTTGGTTGATGAATGATGTAAAAAATGCACTCGAAAAATTTTAAACAAATATGATGACGAAAGCACTTGTTATAGTACTACTCATTGCAGGAACAGGTTTTCTGTTCTACAGTTTCAAATTTAAAACATATAAACTTGACCCCTCCGTACATCCTGCCACAAAATCTTTCTATGATTTATCTATAACAGGAATTGACGGCAAAACCATTAACTTCTTTGAATTGAAAGGGAAAAAAGTATTGTGTGTGAATGTAGCCTCAGAGTGTGGATATACTCCACAGTATTCTGACCTCGAAAAACTACAAACTAAATACAAAGACAAATTGATTTTGATAGGGTTCCCCTGTAATCAGTTTGGCGGTCAGGAACCTGGAAACAACGAGACTATTCAGCGTTTTTGTAAAGAAAAATATGGCGTTCATTTTCTAATCACTGATAAAATAGAGGTAAAAGGAAATAATCAACATCCGGTTTATCAATGGCTCACGCAAAAAGAACTGAATGGCAAAGGTGATTACGAAGTGAAATGGAACTTTAATAAATTTCTTATAAGTGGAAAAGGTGAATTAATTCAGTATTTCCCCTCTGCTGTAAAACCTTTTGACCAAATATTGATCTCGTTGATTGAAAAATAATCGCTTCATCGGTATTTTCGTGGCCCTTATCATTATTGCATTGTGGTGTTTAGGGTTTTCTTTTCTAATGCAATATCATTTGGTTCTTCAAAAACCTATATGGGTGGTGTATACTTTGCTGCAAATGCATTTGTATACCGGCTTATTTATAACCGCACATGATGCGATGCACGGAGCCGTAAGCAATAACAATAAAATAAACAAGGGCGTTGGTCAACTATCGCTTTTACTTTATGCAGCATTATCATTTAATAGGTTGTTGCCTCTACACCATTTGCATCATAAGCATGTAACCACTTCCAAAGATCCGGATTACCATAGGGGCCGTTTTTTATCATGGTATGTACGATTTATTTTTCAGTATTTAAGCTGGGGGCAATTTGTAATACTGGGAATCATGTTCAATTTCTTACATTATGTACTCAACCTCCCTCAGGTTAATCTCATTTTATTCTGGATAATCCCATCAATACTAAGTACCTTTCAATTGTTCTATTTTGGCACTTACTTACCTCACAAAAATCCGGAACAACTACCTGATCCCCACAAATCACGTTCACAGGTCAAAAATCATATTTGGGGATTTTTTTCCTGCTATTTTTTTGGATACCATTACGAACACCACGATAAACCTTACCTGCCCTGGTGGAAACTATGGACAACAAAATAGTACGTAAGCAAATTCCTAAACACTACCTTCCACGTAATACAACAACCTGTCTTTATTCTCCGTCATCTAAATCTTTAATTGCGGAGTCAATCATTTCTTCAATGTACTTTTTGTCTTTGTCAGATAAGGTGGCCTTTTGCTTGGCAATTTCTTTTAATTTTTTGTAAGTAGTTTTTTTACGGGCTTCAATGGCCACGTGAGCAACATAACTTTTATCTGTTTTTTGAAAAATTTTATCTCCAATAATGGCCACATCAACAATAATCTGATTAAGTACTTCGCGGGTTAAGTTTTGAAAGCGTTGTTCAAATTCGGTTCCTGCTTCAGCCTTACGGTCGCTACTGTATGCTTCCTGTACACTTTTAATTTGCGTTTGTACAGCCGATGCCAATCGCTGTTTAGCCAATAGCATCGCCTGACTACGAGCAGCCTCAAGATTTATACTTTCTCCACTTCCGGTTGCCCGGAAAAACCTACGGTCGCTCTGATATTTTTTTGCACTAAAAGGCCCTGTAACTTCAGTCATCCCTTCAGTAGTACTTTTTTTCCTTGTTCCGCAGGCAAAAAACAAGGTTGCTGCAACCATCAGAAGTAAAATGCGTTTCATAAAATTTTAATTTATACTATTTGTTAAAATATCGTGCCAAATTACAAAAAGAACTTCAGATACATGCTACTATTACGCTTCATCCACCTTGCATGTCGTATAGCTTAAGGTATTTTTGATAAGTTTCCCAAGCCGTAATTTTACAAACTAAAAAACCACTGCGCCCATCTAGAAATCCGGCCCGAAGAATATAATTGCGGATGAACTTTGAAACTGGTTTGAGGTAAACACCTGCCCATGAAATACGCTTACCGTCTATATATAAAGCTTTGGCTGCAATAGTACTGAATTTTCCCGCCTGCTTCCAGTGCTCCTCAACCGTATAATAACTATAGTGCAAAATGTCCCCGTTAATCCATACGTAATTTTTGCTGCCATCATAAAGTTCCCATTTATCATGTGGATTTACGCCTCCCCACTCCCCTTTTCGCCTATCCCATAATCGTAACTTTTTATCAGGATACCAACCGCTGTGTTTTATCCATTTCCCGCACCAGTTGGTACATCGGTTCATTTGAAAAGCATCATGTTTCCAGTTTTGTTTTACCCTATCCACAGAAATCCTCAATTCATCACTTAGCGCTTCATCGGCATCTAATGAAAGTACATAATCGTATTTGGCTAAGGAAGCGGCTCTGTTTTTTTGTTGAATATGGCCGTCAAAATCATGCTCCACTATGCGAGCTCCCATTGCCAATGCGATTTCACGGGTAGCATCGGTTGAGTGAGAATCTACAATGAGTATTTCATCTGCTACGTCACGCACAGATTCAATACACCTAGCAATATTGTGTTCCTCATTAAAAGAAATAATAACTACCGACAACTTAATATTCACTTGTGCAAGATACGAAGTGATAGATAAAGAATTAAAAGGACTGGTGAGCCCATACTCTAAATGATTCTTTTTGCTTTGGCGTTGCATCACCTGGTTTTACAATATGGTAACGGTTCCAATAAGTCAGGTTCCCAGCTGCCAACTTCACCTCCTTAATACGGTGATTACTTTTTAACTGTAACAGATGATCAGACAGAGCAAAAGTATTCAGCCATCCGTTTATATCGGCAACTTCTGCTAATGGGGTATCATCAATTGAAAAAATCACATCCCCGTCAGCAAGTCCTGCTTTATCGGAAGGAGAACCTGGTGCAACCATTTTTACGATAAGGCTTCCGTTTTCATGCAATGTTTTGATCCCCCAAATCCTTTCAGCAAAGTCAGGCGAATTGGTTTGCTGCAGCTCGCAACCTATATAAGTAATTGCTTCGGGCAGATACTTTTCAATAAACCCACAACCTTCGAGTACCTCATCAAAATATTTTTGTTGAGAGGTGCCGCTCAAGTCATTGATAAGTTTAAGGTACTCCTGTTGCGAATATCCTTTTCCCTTTTTGTAAAATTCGGCATACAGCCTACGCATCAGTTCATCTACATTTTTTTGATTTCCTGTGGTTTTCATCAGTATCATGTCAAGAATAAATGCAGCAAGGGCACCTTCTACATAAATAGAAACCTTACGAGCAAAAACTCCAGGCACATATCCGTCAAGCCAGGTATCCCACGAACTTCCGGCCACCGATAAATGATACCGTCCGTAATTATCAAAATGGCGTTGCAAAATTTCACTGAACTTAGCAGCATATTCATCCCATTCAAATACCCCTGACCGCAGCAACATCAAATCGCCCATATACGTGGTTATACCTTCATATACATAACCCTGACGTGAGTAATTCTCCTTAGTAAAATCATACGGCCACATTTCAGCCGGACGAATACGTTTTACATTCCACAAATGATAAAACTCGTGAGAACTAACCGACAAAAACTCGCGGTAAAATTCAATGTCACCAAAATTCACATCAGGCCCCAATGCAATTACTGTTGAATCTAAATGCTCCACTCCATGATGAAAACGATAAGGTAAAATATGATACAGAAAATGATATTTTTTACATGGCAGTTCGCCAAAAACAGCCACCTGTTTTTGGCAATAAGCATGGGTATGTTCCAAAACTTCCCCAAAGTCGCCCATAAAATTCCCGCTGAACCATAAATGAATCTCCGACTCGCCTAACAAAAAATGGAAATGCTTTAGGTGCTTGCTTACAATAAGAGGGCTGTCGGCCAGATAATCAAAATTGGGAGCTATAAGCACCCGTTTACTCCTTTGCTCCATCTGGCAAGCCATTTCGCAATCCTCGTCCATTCCTACCACCTCAACCTCAGTAGGCTCATTTTCTCGTCCGGGAACATACATTAGGCAGTTTACCGGATTAATATAAAGTATCTCGTCATTGTAGCAACTGCTTCCGGCCGTTAACTCATTGGCAAAGTAGCTGTACTTTATTACAATTTCCTGTATCCCCAATGTTTGAATGACCCATAGATCTTTGGTAGTCTTTGTAAAAGGCAACACATTCCCATTGCGATCAACTGCCCTCCAGTCCTTTACATTTTTGGCAAAGTTGCCTAGCTCATACCTTCCGGGACGCCAAGATGGCAACTGAATAAACAAATTATCAGCCTGATGACCAGAAACATAAATCTCAATATCGATCATGTGCCGATGTGGGTGAGATGCCCCTATTTTGTATTTCATTTGCAGTTAAATGGTGCTCAATAATAAAGTTTACAGGTGATTTGATTGCGTAAAATGCTAAAAATGGAAAAAAATTTTTATTTGTTACCAGCTTACCTATCTTTGCAGTCCAAAATTTTTTAAGCAATGTTACGTACATATCAGCCCTCAGTTAGAAAGAGAAAAAACAAACACGGTTTCAGAGATCGTATGGAAACTGCTAATGGCCGTGCAGTTATTGCAAGAAGAAGAGCCAGAGGCAGGAAAAAATTAACCGTTTCTGACGAGAAAAGACACAAACGTTAATCAATACATTAAATTATGAATATCAGCTCCGAAATAACCTTTCGGAGCTTTTTTATTTAAGTACCTTTGAAAAGTGCACAACAACAGATTCCATTTTCATAAAGAAGAACGTCTTACAAGCCAGTTAATTATTGAGCAACTGTTTGCACAAAACAGTAAAGGACTATTTAAGTTCCCTTTCAAAGTAAGCATTTTATTTACGGAACTACCCGGCACATTTCCTGCTCAAGTACTTATTTCGGTTTCCTCCCGCAGGTTTAAACGGGCTCATGACAGAAACAGAATAAAAAGACAAATACGCGAAATATACCGCCTTCATAAAAACGAGCTTTATACTACATTGCAACGCAATAATAAACAAGCGGCCATCCTTATAACTTACATTGGTAAAACCCCGCTACCATACCAGCAACTAAATATACCACTACAGGAAGTACTTACCAAATTGGTAGAACAACATGTTACGTAAACTGCTAAACAATTTTTTTATCCTACTTATAAAAATATATCAGGCAATAATATCGCCCATATTGCCTAACGGATGTCGTTTTACACCAACTTGCTCTCAGTACAGTTTAGAAGCGTTTAAAAAATATGGTCCATTTAAAGGATTTGTTAAAAGTATTAAACGTATTTCCCGTTGCCATCCATGGGGCGGTCATGGCTACGATCCGTTAAGTTAATTAGCATATAAAATTGAGTACCTTTACAAAATATAAAAAACGGCACTTTATGAAATTTTTCGGAACATATTGGAGAAGAATTAAAATTACGGGAACACTGGGAATTCTTTCGTTTTTATCCGTTTCTTTCGCCAATGATTACTTCGAGATAAGTAAGAACCTCGACATTTTTGCAACACTTTACAAAGAGATTAATACTTACTACGTAGATGAAATAAACTCATCAAAATTAATGCGCACCGGAATTGATGCCATGCTCAATTCGCTTGACCCATATACCAATTATATCTCGGAAGCAGAAATTGAAGATTACCGAATTGAAACCTCTGGGCAGTATGTAGGTATTGGTGCAGCAATTGGGCAAAAAGGGGAGTATATTCTTATTACAGATGTGTATGAAGATTATCCTGCACAAAAAAATGATTTGCGTGCAGGCGATCTTGTTCTTGAAATTGATGGCAAATCGGTAAAAGGAAAAACCCCCGATGAAATGGGTAAATTGCTGAAAGGACAACCCAAAACAAAAGTATTGTTAAAAATAAAACGTGAGGAAGAAGGTGAAATTGTGAAAGAAGTTATCCGGGAAGAGATTCATGTAAAAAATGTTCCGTTTTTTGGAATGATAAATGAAACCACCGGATACATTAAACTTACCGGTTTTACGGCCAATGCAGGAAAAGAAGTTAAAAATGCCCTTGAGGAATTAAAAAAGAATCTAAAGCTTGAATCAGTTATACTCGACCTGCGAGGAAATCCGGGAGGATTGCTGCACGAAGCAGTAAATATAGTTAACGTGTTTACTCCCAAAGGGCAATTAGTGGTAAATACACACGGCAAGGTTTCGGAATGGGATAAAACATACCACACACTCAATGCCCCGGTTGATGCCGATATTCCATTAGTTGTAATGACTAACAAAAACTCTGCATCAGCATCAGAAATTGTTGCCGGCAGTATTCAGGATTTAGACAGAGGGGTGATTGTTGGTCAAAAATCGTTTGGCAAAGGTTTGGTTCAATCAACACGTCCACTTTCATTCAACACGCAATTAAAAGTAACCACAGCTAAATATTACATCCCATCGGGTAGATGCATCCAATTACTCGATTATTCGCATCGCAATGCGGATGGGAGTGTTGGATTTTTTGCAGATTCCTTAAAAAAAGAGTTTAAAACCAAAGGCGGTCGTAAAGTTTACGATGGCG